>NZ_JBPWBC010000007.1:0-298570 GCF_051776965.1 Bacillus cereus group sp. BceL220
ACGAAACGGATTAAGGCAAAATTAAAAATGAGCCCGGTACAATACCGGACTCACTTTTATCAAGCTGCCTAATGAAATAACCGTGTCTAACTTTTAGGGGTCACTTCATATAAACATGTTCTCTTCTTTTATTCATTTTCAATTTTATCCCGCTATTTGCCGGGCAGTAAGACCCCCACCTCAAAATTCAGCGAAAGTAAAGAAGTTAGGTAGGGGATCAATTGCCCGTAAAATCCCGATTGGTGAGGGCTGAACCCCCCCACTGATTAAAGTTTCACTTTATATAATTAAAAATTAGATATTACTTAAGCCACTCGTTGCAAGTATTACTTAACTGCTGTAAATCTTCTATAAATTTACTCGCATCATATCCATCACAAACCGAATGATGTACTTGCAATGAAACTGGTAGCATAACCTTGTTTCCTTCGTTAAAATATTTCCCACAAGTTATAATTGGCAATAGAAAATTTTCATCATTATTAATATTAAGATTAAATCCAGTAAAACTAGTCCAAGGTATGCTAGAAATCGGAAATACATTAGGCGGAATATTTTCTTTCGTGAAAAGACCATGAACACTAGCATAGTATCTCATATCGTCTTCATACTTTTTATAGAAAGTGCGGAAATCACTTGAATAATCCGTCCATATACTTGAAAAAGACTTATCATCTTTATGAAAAATTGTATAACTCGGTATCATTTCCTCCCAATAGCCTAAAACTCCTTCATCGTTAAAACATGTTCGAAATTTTTTATGATTATTTACTACTCTAGAAATTAAATATATAAAAACGGGATAAAATTTTATTCTCTTTTGATATACTTCCCCTAATAACATCGTGATATCAACATTCACAGTCATACTAAATGTACATTTCAACTTTAAATAATGCTCAAAATGCTGCTCTCTATTCCAATCTTCTCTATCAATTACATGAAACTTCATTCTAATAGCCTCCTAAAATTTTCTTTTTATTTTAGAAGGCTAATTCCCTTGCTTTCACCATAATTGTTCACTCCTAACAGTTTACATTTGACCCTAATTATTTATTTAATTATATAACATATGTAAGAATCAATTCACATATTTCTGGAAATCCATCCACATACTATAGATAAATCAAATGAAATTTGGAGGATACATACATGAATGACAAAAGTATAAATAAAAAAGAAAATGTTACTGAAAACACTACATCTATTCAAAATAATAATACTGCAAATCTTACTATCGAAGAACAAGCAATGAACGGCTTATACGGAATGCCCGAAACAACAATTGAAGATGCTGATCACGCTGCAGCTGATGATTTAACTTCAAAAAATTAATTAACTACATTGAAAAAAGCCAAGGAAAATATCCTTGGCTTTTTTAACTATGCATCCACCTTTTGTATTTCTTCACTCTTTCTTGAAAGTTTACCTGGCCAAAAAGCAAATCGGCCTAAAACTACTGTAATCGCGGGTACAAGTAACGGTCTTACGATAAACGTATCTAGTAATACTCCAATTGCAGTTACAATACCAAATTGAACTAATACTTGAATTGGAAGTGTACCTAACACTGCAAAAGTTCCTGCTAAAATTAAACCTGCCGATGTAATAACACTACCTGTTTGTATTACACCATTTTTTACTGCATCCAAGTGATTTTGTGTCTTTCTGTTTTTCCATATTTCTGAAACCATAAAGATATTATAATCTTCACCTAAAGCAACTAAAAATACGAATGCGTACAACGGTATCGCACCTTGAATGGCCGGCGCTCCCATACCGTAATGAAGTAATATCCATCCTGCTCCTAACGCTGAGAAGAATGATAAGACAACAGTTACAATTAAATAAA
This sequence comes from Bacillus cereus group sp. BceL220, assembly GCF_051776965.1. Classification (NCBI taxonomy): domain Bacteria; kingdom Bacillati; phylum Bacillota; class Bacilli; order Caryophanales; family Bacillaceae; genus Bacillus; species Bacillus cereus group sp. BceL220. The sequence goes on from NZ_JBPWBC010000007.1 coordinate 1,853, forward strand.
CCATTGCAACAACCGATTGTAAATAGACAAGTAATAGTAAAGCGATAATGCTAATCATTACTGGAATAATTACTGATTCATCACGTTCAGTAATTTGCTTTGTATCATATAATGAAGCTGTTTCTCCACCAATCCACAATTGCTCTTCAGCATTACTAATCCCAGCATCTTTTAATACTTTTTCCACACTGTTTTTCAATTTAGGGATTTGATCTAACGCTTCAATTGAGTATGGATTTTCCGCTAAAGAAACTTCATACATTTGTATTTGCTTATTTTCTTTTCCCTCTTTTGGCTCTTTTACTGTATTTACGAAAGAAAATTTCTCTAGTTCTTGTTTAATAGGAAGCTCTTTTCCTTTCGTATCAACAACAACTTTTACTGGTGCTAGTTCACCAGCTGAGAAATGATCACTAATTAACGTAAACCCTTCACGAGAAGGCATATCCTTTGGAAACGATTCTAATAGGTCATATGTGTATTGAATACGTGGTACGAATGAAGCCAATCCACCTAATACAAACACAGTTAGCATAATTATTGTCCACGGTCTTCGTACTACAATATCTCCAAGTTTTTTACTAAAGGAGCCTTTTGATTTTTTAACTTTTACAGCCCTCTTTTTCTTTCTTGCAAACTCCTCATTCATTGAAGTTGTTCTCGGTATAAACGGGAAAAATGCAATTCTACCGAAAATTAATAATAGTGCTGGTAAAATTGTTAAAGCCGCGATTCCCATTATAAATACAGCAACACTAAATGGTACTGCAAATCGATGAAAGGCACCATAATGAGCAAGTAGTAATGTTCCTAATCCAAGTACAACAGTTAACGCACTCATTATTATTGCACCGCCAGATGCTTTAATCGCAAGTTGCAATGCTTTATATTTACTTTCTTCTTCTAACAAGTACTCTCTATATCTCGAAATTAAAAATAGACAATAGTCCGTTCCAGCGCCAAACAATAATACTGTCATAATTGATATCGCTTGGGCATCTACTTTAATCCATCCGTGATCAGCTAAAAAACCGAGTGTAGGACTAATAATACCGTATGCAAAGCCAACAACAAGTATAGGTAAAATCGCTAAAATTGGTGAGCGATACAGTAAAATTAACAAAACTAACACTAGTAGTACAGTAGCCACTAACAATTTCACATCTGCTTGACTAAATAAACTAACTGCATCCGTTTGAATACCTACAGGTCCTGATAATCGAACATGTAAACCAGATTCACTTATTTTTTGTTTAAATGGATCTTCATCCACCTTACTATTCACTATTTTTCTAAACTCTTCAAGATTTTCTTTTAATATATCTGTACCAGCAGATTTATTAAAAAATACCGGTGTGACAAATGATGTACCATCTTTTGACGCACTTTTTGATAATACTTGCTCTGGGATTGTATCAAATGGTGGTAACGTGGATTGTTCTTTTAAAGGACTAGCTTTTAACTCCTTATAAACGTCTTGTATGAGTTTATAATCCTGTGACCGTAATCCACCATCTCTATACCATATTACTAACAACGGATTCCCTGCATTATTCGGAAACTCTTTTTTCATAAGTGCTTCCGCTTGCTGCGACATAGCTGTTTCAGGTAAATTTTTCGGATTCGGTTCTTTCGTACTGTTTACTTGTGGTAACGTAAATGAAAGTAACAATGTAATAAGAACCCACACCGATAAAGTGATCCATTGCGTATTTCTCCCTGCTACAAGCCTTCCTAACATATGTAACGGATGCTTTTTCATAAAAACCCACCTTCCTTTTTTCCTCCATTATTAATTATATATACTGGTCGGTTAATTAATCAAGAATGATTGAAAATTATGTTATAATTATCTCAATCATAAATGTCAGGAGCGAATGTATTTGGAACAAAAACAACGTCCTCTCGGAAGGCCGCGTCAAAATAAAAATACAAAATCTACAAAAGAAACCATTTTAGAAGTGGCAACCCGCTTATTTCTTACGCAAAATTATCAAGTCGTTTCTATGGATGAGGTCGCAAAAGTTTGTGGTGTTACGAAAGCAACTGTCTACTATTACTATTCAACAAAAGCCGATTTATTTACCGCTACTATGATCCAAATGATGGTACGTATACGTGAGAATATGTCTCAAATACTCTCTACAAACAAAACGTTAGAAGAAAGATTATTAGACTTCGCCAAAGTTTACTTACACGCAACGATGGATATTGATATGAAAAATTTTATGAAAGATGCAAAACTGTCGTTATCTGAAGAACAATTGAAAGAATTAAAAAATGCTGAAGATAATATGTATGAAGTACTAGAAAAAGCACTCGATAATGCGATGCACATCGGAGAAATCCCGAAAGGAAACGCTAAATTTGCGGCTCATGCTTTCGTATCTTTATTATCAATTGGGAATTTTAAAGATGAAAATCACAATCCTATTCTTGCAAATATAGATGAATTATCACAAGAAATCGTTTCTTTTTATTGGAACGGATTAGGTCATTCATATTAAACTGATTTGCTTTAATAAAAGAGCATGTTTGAATTTTTTCAAACATGCTCTTTTATAATTTATTTATATACTAATAATCAGATTATACTTCAATGCTGTTTAACAAAAAATTTCACTTTAACTTTTACAAATTTTGAAGTTGAACATTTATATTCCCCTTACTAAATCCCCCATGGTAACAAACTACAGATTCAATATGTAAATTTAAATACTTCTTCAAAGACTGCTGTGCTTCCTTAATATTTATAGTTGTTGGGGCGTGAATTCCTCCTAACATCCCATTCACACTATACATAGAGTCTCCTGCAATAAGAATTTTACTTTGTTTCAAATATAAACTAATATGACCCGGAGTATGCCCTGGAGTATGAAGAATTAGTATTCCACCGCAATACGGAAGTTCTTGCCCGTCAATCACAGTATCACTCACTTTTCCTTTTGGTCGGTTCTCTATATTTCCGTCCTTCAATAAAGGTAAATCCCCCTCGATATATGGCTTATCTAGTTCGTGCGCATAAACTTTAATATTACTTCGACAGCGCTGCAACAACTCCGGAAGACTACCTATATGATCAATATCCTGATGCGTCAAAATCACGACTTTTAACTTATCAAATGATACCCCAACCTTTTCCATCTCTACTTGTATATCTTTAATTTGTCCTGGGAAACCCGTATCTATTAATACTGCCATTTCATCATCCCATAAAAGAATTGGATGAATAACAAATTCTTGAAATTCAAGTTGTAACATTTCTATCCCTTTAGCAATTTCCATACAGCCATTCTCCTTTATGTTGAAGTTTGAAAATATGTACGAGTAAACTGAAAATAAAAAGTGAAACTTTAATCAGTGGGGGCATTACTGCCCGACAAATAGCGGAATAAAGCGCCTCTATCTTATAATATGTTTTGTCATCCCAATAGAGAATGCCTCAAACCCTATACATTCATAGTAAGATTGCAATTTTTCTACACACATAAGTTGTGGAATAACCTTGCTTTGTTCACAGTGCTGGATTAATCGTTCCACTATTTCTTTCCCAATACCAATGGACTGATATTTTGGCAATACACATACACCACAAATAACGCCTGTTATTACTCCATCGGATATAACACGCCCCATCCCAATTAATTGTTCCTCTTTAAATGCATATATTGCATACCAACTATGTTTACACATTTGTTCCAATTCATTAACTGTTAATTTAAGAGAATTCCATCCTAAAGATTCGTATAAGAATAATAATCCATTAAAATCTGTAGGATGTTCACTTGTGTAGCGTATACTATTTTCCATGTCAATACTCCCTATTCTCAGGCTTGTTTTTATTTCATAAAATTCCCTTTACACAAATCTGATCGATGTAAAAATAACTAGAACAAACTTCAATAAGAAAGATAGAATTCCTTCTCAATATAAAATAAAAAGAAGTTATCTCACTTAAGATAACTTCTTTTATATAAGACTCTCATTATATTATCAACCAAAAAATATACAACTGCATACGATTAGCACAAACAAAACTAATAAACCATTTGAGAAATAACCCATTAAATACTACCCCTTTATTAAATTATGTAAAAGATTTTATCATAAAATGATTTACAACTTAATAACTGAAAAAGACATTGTATTCATTAGTTATATATGTTAAGTAATATTTTATTTTCGGGTATATTCTTCTTAACTTAAACCACTTCCCATTCCCTTATACTTAAGTTCTGATAACTTCAGAACAATACATAAAGAAGACCTCAACTTATTGACGTCTTCTTTTCAACTACACTAATAGCTAATTCACGTTTTTTATCGAATATATATAGACCCTTCACTAACAGAGACATATATGAAATGTATTCCCACTACATAAACATCTATAATCTGATTATCAACATCCTTATAACCTTTAAATCTCATCCTCGGTTATTCTAATAGCTCTCTTGTTAGAAAAGATATTTTTAAAAATTCCTACTCCCACAATTAATAAACCTATACCAACTAATTTATTTATTTGTAATGGAATGCTCTCCATTCCAAATAATCCAAATGTATCAATACATAACGCAACGACCAATTGAGTAATAAGACTAATTAGCACCGTATATGCTGGACCTAAACTCTTTATTGCACCCATTATACAAATAATTAACCCGATGCCAAACAGTCCACTTACATAAAACAAATAATTTGCAGTATACACTTTAATGCTAATACTGTTTTCTGTAATGATATAAAATAGAATAGAACTAATGAGACCTATTCCAAGGACACATGTAGTCGTTAACCACTGTCCTACATTTTCATTTACTTTTGCATTAAAAACAGATTGTAAGCTAATTAATATTCCTGCTAATATAGCTAAACTAAATCCAATCAAAATCTTCCTCTCCCTTTCATTGCTCATATATATTATCTTTAGCGACTTCCTTCATTCTAGAAAAATCTTTAATGACAATAACTCCATTACTTTTTTCAATTAATTTTTCATTATAAAATCTTTGTAATACCCGAATTACGTGCCTATAACTTACCCCTATAAAGTCTGCAATACTTGTTACCGAAGTCGTATCCAAATCCCCTTTGTACATATTTCCGTTACTATCTGTTGAAATTGAAAGTAAATAACTAGCTACACGTACTTCTACAGGATAAAGTAAATTAAGAGCAGTAAAACGAGTCGATATTTTTAACGTGTTCGCAATGTTTTCAAGTAAGAACTTCATAAATATAGGATCATGTAATAACTTGTTTCTAATAACCGTATTAGAAATGGAAATTGCTACAACATCTGAACAAGCTTCAACGACATTATGTGCTTTGCTATTTTGAATTAATTCAATATCACCAACAATTGCGAGTGGATTGATAAAGCGAAGGATTAGTTTCTTCCCTTCAGGTGTGATCGTATAAACTTTTACTTTACCTTTAACAACAAAATATAAACGATCCATTTCGTCATCTATATTGCAAATAAGCTCGCCTTTTTCAAAATGATTTAATTGAAAATATGCTGTATCTATTTCTGAAAAAACCTCGAGCGTTTTATTGATTTTCAAATAATGCGTAATTAAACCTGATCTATTCTCCATATTCATTTCCTCCTTTCATTTACATATTAAATACAACAATACCTATAATCATTACTATTGTTCCCACAATATGATATCTCTCCATCTGTATCTTTTTTATATGAAACAGTCCTTTCATTTCAATAACTGTTGCCGTTAACAATTGAGCAACCATTAGTGTGCCAGCTGTCAATGTAACTCCTAGTGAATATATCGCCATAGTTTCTGCACAAATAATGAATCCACCAAATGCACCCGCTACTAAATATATTTTTTTTACACTCTTTAAATCCGTTACTTTCTCTTCTTTCTTTAACAAAAATACAGTTGTTGCAATAAGGAATCCAATTAAATGGGTTATAATACTCGTCGACCATATACCGATATGTGAACTAAGTTTCGCATTAAAGGTTCCTTGAAGTGTTATAAATATCCCCGCAAAAACAGCAAATAGAATACCTTTCAAAAAATCATCTCCTCATCCTTTATTTCTGACTTAATTAAAAACCATCATCCTATAATGGCAAAAGGACAAATGTCACATCACTATGAAAATAACTTGGAATGAAAAAAAACACACCTCAAAAATGCGAGATGTGTTTATTTTCATTATTTATATATAATGTTTTACAAATAAAAATTACGCTACATTAAAAGATTTCTTTTTCATAACAAACTTTGTAAATAAGAAACGTACAAGCGGTCCCATAATAATTAATTGTAATGGATATGCCATTATGAAATTTTTAATAAAAATCGAAAAATAAATTGAAACAAATGAATCTCCTTGTAGTCCACCATGTAAATACATCATAGCCATACCGAAAAATGACATAAAGAACACCATTCCGATTACCATAGCCGTTGCCATCGCAATGATAATATTTATTTTCTTAGATTTATCAAACGGTAACATGAATACAATTTTTTTCGCACAAGGTCCAACGATACATATTTCAATTAATAGCGCAATAATAAAGCCAATTAATAATTCTAATGCAATCTCTTTAATATAAATTGGTCCTCCTGTTTCATTCATTAGTAAATTATAAAACGTCATTACGATAACCATTCCAAGGCACATCATCATGCCAAATTGGAGGTTTTCCTTTCTTGTTGTTGGCAAATTTCATCATCCTCTCTCTTTGAGTCTTTGTCATTATATCGACATTGGAACCCCCTTCGTAAGTGAACATTTTGTGAACAAATTTAAAACGTTTTCATGTATTTTCTTTACTTTCAACTCAAATTCTCACTTTTACTTATAAAGGTTTTATATATTTCAATGTTGAATTACTAAATTTAACATTGCATTACATTATTACTAGGAGGATAACCATGAATGAAACAGAATTTTACGCATATCACATCGTAACAAGGAAAAAAATGCATATCGGACAAATGATTCCTTTTAACAAAAATCAACACAATACTCTATATCACTTCTTTTTTGAAAGAGAACAATTAAATGCTAATGGTGAAGATGGCATACAAATTTTAAATAATCACTATAAAAATGACGAATTACATATAAATAATGAAAATGCTAAAGTAGTTATGAGTTATATGGATCAAACAATTAGAGCAGTTAGAGAAACAATTGTAGAAATGGTTAGACTACAAGAATTCCCTGAATACCCTTCCAGGTTATCTTGTTTATACGCTTCAAAAAGCTATGAAGATGCTTTAAAATGGAAAGCATTATTTGATTCTTACAATCGAGAAGTTTTACAGATTGTTAAACTACGAGTAATCGGAAGTTCTTTTGAAGGTGACGGTAATCTTTTACCGAAAGAAGATGGTATTCCTTTTTCTCAAAAAATCGAACAAGCTAGAGAGTATTGGAAAGGAAATATTAGAAATGAGCTTCCTGAGCTACTGATTAATGGAGAAATTGAAGTGGTGGAAATTAAATATGACTTCTCCTCAATTCATATTTAATTTCTAACTAAATCATATAGGATGGAGATTACAATGAAGAAAAAAGTGTACTTCAATCATGATGGCGGCGTAGATGATTTAATTTCATTATTTTTATTACTTCAAATGGAAAACGTTGAACTTACCGGTGTATCTGTTATCCCAGCAGACTGCTATTTAGAACCCGCAATGTCTGCAAGTCGTAAAATTATTGATCGCTTCAGCAAAGATAATATTGCAGTAGCCGCTTCAAACTCTCGCGGGCAAAACCCGTTTCCGAAAGACTGGCGGATGCATGCATTTTATGTAGATGCTTTACCAATTTTAAATGAGTCTGGAAAAGTTGTAACACCCATGGCAGCAAAGCCTGCACATCACCATTTAATAGAAACACTTCTACAAACGGAAGGAAAAACAACTTTATTATTTACCGGGCCCCTAACTGACCTTGCTCGTGCATTATATGAAGCTCCCATCATCGAAGATAAAATTGAACGTCTCGTTTGGATGGGTGGTACATTTCTTACAGCAGGCAATGTACATGAACCAGAGCATGATGGAACAGCTGAGTGGAATTCGTTTTGGGACCCTGAAGCAGTAGCTCGTGTATGGGATACAAAAATTAAAATCGACTTAGTGACACTAGAAAGTACAAACCAAGTTCCGTTAACTATAGACATACGTGAACAGTGGGCAAAAGAGAGAAAGTATATTGGTGTTGATTTCCTTGGTCAATGCTATGCAATGGTCCCCCCTCTCGTTCACTTCTCAACGAACTCTACCTACTATTTATGGGATGTACTAACTACCGCGCTTGTCGGAAACACTAGCCTTGCAAAAACTGAAACAATTAATAGTATCGTTCATACATACGGACCAAGCCAAGGACGTACAGAGGAAACTGCTGATGGACGACCTATAAATGTCGTTTACGATGTAAAACATGATACTTTCTTCGAGTATATTACTGAATTAGCAAAGAAAGCTTCTACTTGAATCACTATCTATACGAAAAATAAATAGATTGAAATCACTTCAGACGATGAACCCCCATATTTAGAATTTGGTTGAAACTACATATTTAACTATTGAAAAGAGTATTGAATTAAATTTCAATACTCTTTTTGTGCAATTTAATTATATTGGATTAATGTAGTGTCTTATTGATTATTCATTTCATAACCATTGACAAAATAAGTTATTGTTTCTAACTCATCTTCATTTAATTCCCTATCTAGTTCTTGTTTATACACTGCCTTTATCTTCTCTTCATCGCCTTTATGAATTTCTGTATAAGTTCCTACTGTTTTTAACATACGAATCTCTTGTAAAAACTCCTCTCGATTTATCGCTTTCCCATGAGAGAGAATATATGTCTCAGCATCAAATTTTTCTAATTCATCTATTAATGCAAACGTTCTTTTCGTCGTATAGTTCCACTTCGAGGAAAAAATATCTGCATATATACAGTCTCCTAAAAACAATATCTTTTCTTCTTTTATATACATAACAACTGAATCATGTGCATGATCTCCACCCACATGTTTTAACATGCATGTCACTTCACCAAGGTCTAATTCAAGTTGATTCTGGAACGTTAAGGTCGGAGGAATAATATTAATATTTCTCGCTTTTTCTTCAAACTCTTTCTTGATGCAATCCGCACAAAATTCAATTTCAGTACCCTCTTTTACGCGTGCGTCCAAAGCTTCATCTGTCCATTCATAAGATACTATTGCCTGCATTTCTTTTTTCGTTTCAGCGTGCGAAATAGTTAATGCATTCTGTAATACGGATAATCCAAAAATATGATCCCAATGCCAATGGGTTAGTGCTACGAAATCTGGATTTGATACATTTTGTTCTTTTAACATTTCTAAAAATAATTGTGCATGTTCCTCTGAATTCCCTGCATCGATCATTAAAGTTTTTTCTTTTCCAACAACCATTCCTAATATAGGTCTATCTGTTTCAGAAACTGGTGTCATATACCAAAATGAGTTTCCTATTTTTTTAATTTGTTGCATAACCAATTCCCCTTTTCATTTTCTCACTTAAATTTAATATATAAATTATAACGAATCACTACTTTTTTCTCTATACTCAAACACAATTACTTGGACTAATCTAACTTTCCTTTTCGTAAGCTAAAAATAAGGGAATAGAATCGGAGTGTGATACTATGGAACGTTTATGGATCCCAATGATTGTAACATTTTTTTCGTTCGGTGGATTACTATTAGGAGGTGCTGTTGGAGTAGCAACACGCCAACTTATTGAAGAAAAGATGCATCGTTTATACGCATTATGTGGCGGAATTTTACTTGGGCTTTTATCCCTTGAAATTATTCCTGAAACATTTTCAAGCTACGAAATGATTGGGCCTATACTTGGTATAGCCATCGGTATTTTAGTTATGAGCTTATTAGATAACTATTGTCACCATCCAATGATACATAAAAAAGATCAACAAGCATGGCAAACCTTCCTTTTTCTCTCTTTCGCTATATTTATTCATAATATACCTAGTGGATTTGCGTTAGGTACAGCTTTTATAAATCATAATGACTCTGCCATTCCCTTTTTAATAGCAATCGTCGTTCACCATATTCCAGAAGGATTAGCTTTAATTATTCCATTTCTTTTTACAAAGCATAAATATATTTCCTTTTTATTAACGACTTTATTACTTTCTCTTATTCTTGGTACTGGCACAGTTTTTGGCATTTTGATGGAAGGAAAAGCTCTTCACCTGCAAGGCCTCATTATGGGAAGTGCTATTGGTTCACTTGGATATGTCACAATTCATGAAATGCTTTGGAAAGCTAAGAAACAGCTCTCTTTCCTTACATTTCTAATGTGGGCAACTAGTGGATTTTTATTAATAACAGTATTTACACTATTTACTGGTCATCATTAAAACTAATATATTTTATCATTTGTATATTTTTCCTCTTTCTCCAAAACATAATGTTATCTACCTACTTTTAAGGAGGAACAATTATGTTTGGGAAAACGGCCGGTGAAGCATTAGTTGATTTATTAATTGACTGGGGAGTAGAACACATATACGGTATGCCTGGAGATTCCATCAATTCTATCATTGAAGCTTTAAGAAAAAAACAAGATAAAATTAAATTCATTCAAGTTCGCCATGAAGAAGCTGGTGCATTAGCAGCGGCTGCCTATGCAAAATTAACAGGAAAACTTGGCGTTTGTATGGCAATTGCAGGACCTGGTGCTATTCATTTATTAAATGGTTTATATGATGCGAAACTCGATAAAGCCCCTGTTCTAGCAATTTCAGGTCAAGTAGAAACCGATTTACTTGGAACGGACTTTTTCCAAGAAGTAAATTTAGAAAGAATGTTTGATGATGTTGCGGTTTATAACCAGCGTATTATGTCAGCAGAGCAACTACCTGCCGTAGTGAATCAAGCAATTCGAATGGCTTATACGAAAAAAGGTGTATCCGTTCTTACAATTCCAGATGATGTCCCGAAATTCGAAGTGAAAAATGGTGCTCGTATTACAAATACTTCTTTTACTTTGCCTGAGTTGTTTCCACAAAAAGAAGATTTAGATGGAGCGAAACTCGCAATAAATGAAGCGAAAAAGCCTGTGATTTTAGCTGGAAAAGGAACAAAACATGCGAGAGAATCTTTACTTGCATTGGCAGAACATATTGGTGCTCCAATCGTACTTACATTACCTGCTAAAGGAATTATTCCTGATGAACACCCTCTTTGTATTGGTGGATTAGGATTAATTGGAACGAAACCTTCTTATGAAGCAATGAAGCATGCAGATACTTTAATTATGGTCGGTACTTCTTATCCGTTCACCGGCTTCTTACCTGAAAAAGCAAAAACAATTCATATCGATACAGATCCTGCCCAAATCGGGAAACGTTACGCGACAGATATTGGTTTAGCTGGTGATGCTGATAAAACATTGCGATGGTTAATTGAAAATGTTGAAAAACACACAGACCATTCCTTCTTAGAACATTATCAAGAAATGATGAAAAAGTGGGAAGAAAAATTACACGAGCAAGAAGAAGACTCTTCCATTCCAATTAAACCACAACGCGTTATGCATGCTCTGCAGCAAGTAGCACATGATGATGCAATTCTATCAGTCGATGTCGGAAATGTAACAGTATGGACCGCAAGGCACTTCCGTATGACAAACCAGCAATTTGTCATTTCTAGCTGGCTCGCAACACTTGGTTGCGGTTTACCTGGTGCTCTTGCTGGAAAAATTGCATTCCCAGATAAACAAGTATTTGCAGTTTGTGGTGATGGCGGATTTGGAATGACGATGAATGACTTCGTAACAGCTGTAAAATATAAACTACCAATCGTTGTCGTTGTATTAAACAATAATAAAATTGCGATGATTAAATTCGAGCAAGAAGTTATGGGTAATATCGAATTCGAAACAGATTTAACGAACCCTGATTTTGCAAAATATGCAGAGGCGTGTGGAGGTATTGGATACCGTGTTGAGAATTTAGATGGACTACTTCCCGCTTTCGAAAGTGCAGTAAAACAAAATAAACCGTGTATTATTGATGTAGTTGTAGATGCTAACGAAGCACCAATGCCAGCAAAAATCACATTTGGTCAAGCCGCTGGTTATACGAAGCATATGATAAAAGAATTATTTGAAGAAGGTAAGATTGATTTACCTCCACTTTAAACGAAAAAAGATAGCTGAAAACAATTTGTCTTCAGCTATCTTTTTTTATTTTTGTATCTCTCTATAAAAAGAAAAGTCATTCATAGTATGTTGTACTTAAGACTCATATTTTTTATCAAGAGTCTTTTTATTTAATTTCGCTTCAGTTAATACTATGCATCTAAAAATCTTTATACATCTCGCTAACTATTTTAGTTCTCTAAAGTTCGGATATACTTTATTTTATGAATGTATCGCACATCCACTTATAAAATTTTTCTTTCTCTTCAAATTGTGGATAATGAGCTGATTTTTCAAAAGTAATAAATTGTTTTTGATCTGCTTCTATCGTATCAAAATATGTTTTTGCTGCATGCAATGAAGTGTTATAGTCATATTTCCCCATAAGGAAATAAAACGGTAGCTTCATTTCAATCACCTTAGTAGGCAATGGATTTTTTAAATCCTTTTCTAATAAGACAGTTTGAGAATGTGATAATCCAACGTTATAACGAATTACGTCTAACAAGTTATATTCATTAATGAATAACATACCAACATTATCACTATCTGGATTTTTAATGACTCTTGATGTTCCACCATATTTCGCAACATAATTTCGCGGAGTGTATGTATCACCATTTTTGATTTTTTCAGTTAGCCCTTTTAAATAGGAAACTTCATCTTCATTTCCTGCATTTTTCGCTTGGTCAATTACAAAATTTAAACTATCCATCTCACTTTCTACTGTATCACTCATTTGTCCTATCCCAACATATGCTTCATATTTTTCAGGAGCTTTATAGGCCGCTTGCATTCCAATATATGTATCGTAAGAATGGCCAATTAATATTACCTTTTCTTTGCCGAGACGTTTTGAAACATAATCTGTCATTGCTAATAAATCCTCTACGAGTAAGTCTGATGAAAGATTCGAATAATCTTCAAAGAAATGATACGATTTCCCACTTGCTCTTTGATCGTAATTAACAATCGTGAATTTCTCTTCCAATAAATCCTGATATTTTTGAGCATATGGTATTTCTGAAGAGCCTGGCCCACCATGGACAAAGATGATAACTGGATTCCGCTTATCTTTGCCGCGTATCATAATTTCATGATCACTTCCATTTATCTCTACTTGTACTGTTGTTTCCCTTTATTTGCGAGGTCCATTTAGGAAATATTAGTGCTACAATTAGTAATAGTATAGTGATGACTCCAATAAGTTTTATTACTTTCTTATTTTCTTCATAAGACATTTCCTTTCTTTTTAATTTATAAAAATATTAATTTGTTTGTACATTATTAGTCTCCCATACACTTCTTAACTTTTCGTTACATAAAACCTTAACGTTTTCTTAATTTTCTATATATTTATTACAGAAAGATTAAAAACATCTCACATACACATTTTTATAAAAACAAATAAAAAAGAGCCCTTGTTTTTAAACAAGGACTCTTTTCATAAACTATTTAGCTACCTCTTCTTTCGGCATTACCATACCTTTATAAAGTTGAACAGTTATCCAGTAATAAATGAAATAAATGACTAAGAAGATTCCTATTGGCACCCACACTTTCACAAACGGGTCAACTAATATAAAGCTAAATAAGTTAAGCCCAACTAAAACGTGAGAGATGCCAATGATTGCTGGGAAGATAAATAAATATGAAATTTCTTTATATATACTTTTCGTTAACATACTACGTCTTACGCCGATTTTTCGTAACATTTCATAACGTCGTATGTCACTAGAAGCACCTGTTAATATTTTGAACATAAGGGAACTTGCCATCATTGCTAAAAAGGCAATTCCGAGGAAAAATCCCATAAACATTGTTCCGCTCATGAAGCTGTTCATAAACTGATAAATTGTCATTTTCGTAAATAAGTCTACCTTTTCACCTGTTGCTTTTTCAATTTGTTCTTTTTGTCTCTTGTCTATTTCGATCAATAACGGTTTATATTTTTTCATATCATCTACTTTTGCTAATGTTACAGTGTGTTCTGTTCCTTGAATTCCTTTATAATGCTCTTCGTCTGCAATTCTTACTGGTTTTCCGCTAAATTGATTATGCGTAATTTGTATCTCTCTTACAACTGCGTCTTCCCAATCCTTTGGCATATGAGGGAATTTTGCTAATTCAGGAGCCTCTAAAGCTGAATATACAGGTTCAGTTAAAGGTTCAGTCACACGTTTACGAACAGGCTCTTTTAAAGTTTTTGTATCAAAATGGTCTGAAACAAGTGGTGGTTTCGCAGTTAAGTCGTTACGTAAATAATAAACCGCTTCTCCATCTACTTTATAGTTGTACTTGCTTTCTTCAATAATTTGCATTTCTTTCAAGGCAGCTTTGTCTTGATCATTCGGATCATGAATTACAACATCATATACACGAGAAAAGTCTGTCATAATACCTACATTTTTTTGGAACGCCATACCTGCCGTCATCGCACCTGCGCCTAATGCAATTAACATCGCTACAGTACCTAATACTCTCGATAAACTATTTACTCGAAAGCGTAGCTGTGCATATGTAAAACTATTTAGACCAGTTTCATTTCGTTTTTTATTCCCCTTAATTTTCATCACAAAAAATGGGAGTAATGAACTAAAGATAAAATATGTTCCAAGTGTTGTAACGATGGTTGCTATAATAAAACCTAATTCAGCATATATTTTTACATTGATCATAAAATAGTACCCTGTACTTACTAGTAATACACCAAGTACTGTCATTATAATAATGCGAGTTTTACTTTTCTTCACTTCGTCTAGTGTTTCATCTTCACGAATTAACTCTAGTTCAGTTTTACGTAACAATCGGACACTGTTCATTAAGCCAGTAATGAAAAATAGTATTAAGAAGAAAATAGCTGTAACTAAAATTGCTGGTGTGTATACAGATGCATAACTACCTTTTGCTGAAATTTCCATTCCATTCATTAAAAAGTTTCCTGCTACACTTGCAAGTAACATCCCTACTAAAATACCGATAATAATACTGACAATACCCATACCGAATGTTTCAATAAATAATAACTGTGCTACTTTTTTCTTTTTTGCACCAAGCATCATGTACATACCGAGTTCTTTTCTTCTTAACGTGAGTAAGAAAGAGTTGGCATATATAATATAAAATACAGTAATGAAAGATAATAGTATTGCACCTACCCAAAAGACGAGTCTAATACTACTAATTAGGCTATTATCTTTCGTAAATTCACTATTCATCGCCATCGTTTGGAACATGTAGAAAATACTAATACTAATAACGAGGCCAATAAGTAAAACCATATAATCTTTTAACATCTTTTTCATACTATGACGTGATAATTTAAATAACATAGTTTCGCCCCCTACTTAGACTCAGCAGCTGAGCCCATATGAGCGAGCACACCTAAAATGTCTTGATAGAAATTCTCTCGAGTGCCTTGACGATTTAATTCTTTATAAAGAAGACCATCTTGAATAAATAAAATACGCTCACAATAACTTGCACTAAATGCATCGTGTGTAACCATTAAAATACTTACATTATGATTTTCATGTAAATCTTGCATCGCTTCTAATAAACTTTTTGCATTTTTACTATCAAGCGCTCCTGTCGGTTCATCTGCTAATACAATTGCTGGATTATGTACTAAAGCTCTTGCCGCCGCTGTTCTTTGCTTTTGTCCCCCAGAAACAGCCGTCGGATATTTTGTTAAAATTTCAGTGATGCCTAATTTCTTCGCAACGTCATTTACCTTTCCAGTAATCTCACTTGATGGTACGCCTTGCAAAGAAAGTGGTAAAGCTATATTTTCATAAATTGATAAGTTTTCTAGTAGATTAAAATCTTGAAAAATGAAACCTAATTTTTGAGAGCGAAAATCAGATAACGCATTGCCCTTCATAGAAGTAATATTTGTACCAGCTATCGTCACACTACCACCTGTCGCCTGGTCAAGTGTACTTATCACATTAAGTAATGTCGTTTTTCCAGATCCAGAAGGCCCCATGATCCCAACAAATTCTCCTTCTTTAATACTTAACGATACGCCTCTTAATGCTTTTGACTGATTCTCATTTCTTTTCCCATACGTTTTTTCTACACTTTCTACAGTAACTACATTTGTTGACATCTCTTTCACTCCATCCCTTTTGTATAAAATCAATTTCTCACATATTTCTTATTATTTTGTCATGTAAATTCTTAAGAATTTTTTAATTATTCATCCAATAAGAGTTACACCCTTAACATGAACCTATTTCCTACTTCATATTCTCATTTTTCTACAACTCGTTCCCTCGATTTCGCTTACATTTACCTTACATTTTTGTAAGATAAAAAAGAAAACACACTAATTTCTAATAGTGTGCTTTCTTTACAATCAATATTTTCTATTCTTTATTCCTTCTTCAATACTTGCCACAAATACATCTAGCGCAACAACTTCTGACTTCTCTTCTCCATATTTACGTACATTTACAGCTCCGTTTTCCATTTCCTTATCCCCAATAACAAGAACATACGGTACTTTTTGCATTTGTGCTTCTCTTATTTTATATCCTAATTTTTCATCTCGTGCATCCTGTTCAACACGAACTCCAGCTTGTGCTAATTTATGTGCAATCTCATTGGCATATTGTTCATGTACTGCATTTGAAACTGGAATTACTTTCACTTGAACTGGTGCCACCCATGCCGGGAACGCCCCTCCAAAGTGCTCAATTAATATTGCTAAGAAGCGATCTAATGACCCTAAAACTGCCCTGTGAATAACAACTGGTCTTTTCTTTTCATTATTTTCATCTATATAATTTAAATCAAATTTCTCTGGCATTTGGAAATCAAGCTGGACTGTTCCGCACTGGTGACTTCTATTTAAAGCATCTTTAATATGAAAATCAATTTTCGGCCCGTAAAATGCACCGTCACCTTCATTTAGTCTATATTTATAATTTAGCGATTGTAATACATTTTCTAATGCTGCTTCTGCTTGCTCCCATAATTTATCGTCACCCATTGAATCTTCTGGACGAGTAGAAAGCTCTACTTCATATTCGAATCCAAAAGTTTTATATACGTAATCAATTTGCGCCATTACGGATTTGATTTCATTTTCAATTTGTTTTGGAGTTACAAATAAATGTGCATCATCTTGGCAGAAAGTACGTACTCTTAATAATCCGTTTAACGCACCACTAAATTCATGACGATGTACTTGACCAAATTCACACATACGAATCGGTAATTCACGATAAGAATGCAATTTATTTTTAAACATAAGCATGTGCCCTGGGCAGTTCATCGGTTTTAATGCAAAACTTTTATTATCTACTTCAGAGAAATACATATTATCTTTATAATGTCCCCAGTGCCCTGATCTCTCCCATACTTCTTGGTTCATCATGAACGGAGTGCGTACTTCTTGATAATTGTACTCTTTTTGAATTTCTCTTAAAAATGATTCCAATTCGTTACGAATCATTTGTCCTTTCGGTAAATAAAACGGCATTCCCGGAGCCTCTTCAGAAAACATAAATAACTCAAGCTCACTGCCTAACTTACGATGATTTCTTTTTGCTGCTTCTTCAACGAAATGTAAATACTCTTCTAATTCTTTTTGAGAAGAGTATGCAACACCATATATGCGCTGAAGCACTTGGTTATTACTATCACCTCGCCAATATGCACCGGAAACGTGAGTTAATTGAAATGCTTTCAAATAACCTGTAGATGGTAAATGTGGTCCTCTACATAAATCTACAAATTCCCCTTGTTTATATAGTGTTACACTTTCCCCACTAGGAATTGCTTCTAAAAGTTCTAATTTCAAGAGATCGTTCATTTCTTGAAACGGTTTAGCTGCTTCTTCTCGAGAAACCTCAACTCGTTCTATCTTTATATTTTCATTTATAATCTTTTTCATTTCTTTTTCTATTTTCCGTAAATCTTCTATGTTTACACTACTTGGAAGATCCATATCATAATAAAATCCATTTTCAATAACAGGCCCTACTCCAAGATTTATATCACCATACAATCTTTTTACAGCTTGCGCTAAAATATGTGCCGCAGAGTGTCTTGCAATTTCTACACCTTCATTTGAATCTATAGTAATGATTTCTACTTCCGCATTTTCTCCAATATTCCGGCGTAAATCATATAACCCATCATTTACTTTCCCCGCGACTGCTTTCTTTTTCAAACTACTGCTAATGGATCCCGCAATTTCTTCTAAAGTAACTCCTTTTACAAATTCTTTAACACTACCATCTGGAAATTTAATTTCAATCATCTGTTCTTTCATTTTTCATCTCTCCATTTCATAATAAAAAGCACACTCATCCCTAAAATAGGGACGAGCGTGCTTATACCCGTGGTTCCACCCAGATTCCCATCACAAAATGCAATGGCTTCTTTTACGGTAACGTCGTTTATACGGCACTAGATACTTAATTTCCCCAGTGCAGCTCTAAGGTGGTAAGTTATTTTTCTGCGTTAGGAAGTTCTCAGCTTTCCTTCCTTCTCTGTATAACCGGGTAAAATAACTCGTGTCCTTTTCTTCGCTTATTATGAAATTGAATGCAAAAAAGCATATTCATCCCTAAATATAGGGACGAATATGCTTATATCCGTGGTTCCACCCAGATTCCCATCACAAAAAACATAATGGCTTCTTTTGCGATAACGTCGCATACACGGCACTAGATACTTAATTTCCCTAGTGCAGCTCTAAGGTGGTAAGTTATTTTTCTGCGTTAGGAAGTTCTCAGCTTTCCTTCCTTCTCTGTATAACCGGGTAAAATAACTCGTGTCCTTTTCTTTGCTTTTTGTAAAACATCCATTTATTGTTATTTAATATATCTTATTCATTTTATTTTTGCAAGTGTTTAAAAAAATTATTTATTTAATTAAAAAAGTGAAACCAAATTTTTTTGGTTTCACTTCACAATTTTACCAATCTTGTGGTTCGTAATTCAAGTCTGCAAATAGACGTCTTTTCTCTTTCTTCGTTAAATCTCTCCACTGCCCTACTGGTAAATTATTCAATTCGATATTCATAATTCTCGTACGTTTTAACGTGTATACTTGATAACCTAAAGCTTCACACATACGGCGAATTTGACGATTTAGCCCTTGTGTTAAAATAATTTGGAACTCATATTTTGATAACTGTGTAACCTCACAAGGAAGCGTTTTTGTTCCTAAAATTTTAACACCTGCTGCCATTTTCTCTAAGAAATCAGGTGTAATTGGCTTATCTACTGAAACGATATATTCTTTCTCATGTTTGTTTTCAGCACGTAAAATTTCATTAACAATATCACCATCATTCGTTAATAAAATTAAACCGTCTGAGTCTTTATCAAGACGTCCAATGTGACTAATTCGTAAAGGATGGTTCACTAAATCGATAATATTACCTTTTACAGCTTTTTCACTCGTACATGTAATACCTACTGGTTTATTTAAAGCGATATATACGTGATCTCGAGCAATTCGAAGCTGCTCTCCATTTACTCGTACATCATCACCTGGGTTCACTTGGTCACCAATTTTTGCTACCTTACCGTTAATAATTACTCTTCTCTCATTAATTAGTTTATCCGCTCCACGTCGAGACGCTTTTCCAGCTTCACTAATAAATTTATTGATACGCAAATTAGGCACATCCTTTTCTAAAAAAATTTCAAGCTCACACTGCTTCTACCGTACAATACAAAAGGGTAAGCCTCCTATTATAACTTAAATATATTAACATGAAAGGGTATATAACGTCTTCTATTAATTACTTGTTTATAAGAAAATATCGTTATTATACAATCATTTATGCACTTTTTCAGCGTTTAATATACAAGCCATTCTTCCTTACATACAGCTTGTTTTCCTTGTATCTTTTCTATATCTTCATGAATATTAGCTAATTTATATAAATCTGGGAAAATCTCTTCCACATAATGTTGGTGCGCTATTTCATCTTTCCAATACGTTAACACTATGTAACGATTTTCATTTTTTAAAGACTTCCCAACTGCTCCACCTAGCATTCCTTTTGCTTTTTCCATTCCTTTATTCCAAATTGTTTCTTGCTTATGTAAAAAATACTTTTCCTTTTCCAACTTTACATCACATATAGCAACTCTTACGAATGCCCCCTCTATTACAACGTCTTTCAAATGCATATCAGTTATATCATACAACGTTTGAAATAATTCAATTTCACATGAAAGAAACGTATCCTCTTGATTACTATTTAAATAAATTGTATCGTGAGCACCATTCATAAATGATTGATATACACTTCTATCTTCCCATAAAGTAAATACACATGCCTCATCTTCATTCCATCCACCAAATTGTCCATGAAAACCATCTAGGTGCTGTATATCACGCCATTTTTCTTGCGCATTTGAAAACAATTCCTTTTTCTCTTCTTCCACCTTACAGTAGATTGTTTTTAGTAACATTTTTAATTCCCCCTTATGATCCGATACATTTCCCACTCGCCATACTTTCTATTTTTCCATATACACAAACGTTAATTTATTTTGTTATCAACTCCATTACTTATTCAAAGTTTGATGCCCTCCGTAAATGTTGTAAGTTGATTATTGGAATACTTACCGTGTAAAAATACATCTAAAATATAAAAATTAAAATCTCTTGATTTGCTTTCTTCCCCCGTTTATAGTTTACATAACATTATTATGTATTACTTATTATCTATATCATTCAATAAAACATATTATTTTATTCTATACGCATAATAATTTTAATTCAAACAATTCAGAATTAAAATCCAAAAAAGATAGAAAGTAAACAATCTTACATTATCATCTACTCCCTATCTCTTTTATCATCAATTATTTTTCAAACAAATAATACGTAATTTCTCCTGGATAATGTAATACAGTTACCTTCCGCTCCCCCTTTTTAAAACTAACAGTATGCCCGTTTTCCCCTAAGTTCTCCCATCCACTCGCCTTTGTAATTGGCATTACACTTATATATTGATAATCCTCTTCCTTATCATCGTTAATATGAATTGCTGACATTGGTACTGGAAAACCTTTAATTTTAGATTCTTTATTCATAAATATGAATGCAATTACACCAACTAATAACATAGCCATTGAAATACTTGAAACTAGTTTTCTTCTATTCATTTTCACTAAAAACCCTCTTTTCTCACATATAACTTTCATCATTTTACTAACTTTAATTATTTATGTATAGAAAAGATATAATTTAAATCATTTCCAACCTATTTTCTCTACTCCAAACAACATTATTGTTATATATTATAATTATAAGTTTTTAAATTTTGGAGGCGTTACATATTGCAGAAATTACTTTTTACTAAATGGACAGTTATTATTTCTATTTTCATCATTTTCGGTACAATTTTCTACGTTACTAATGTTAAAAATAACAACGAAAAAGCACCTGTAGAAACAGCGGATACAAAAACTTTCAAAACGAAATTACAACCTAAAATTAATGAATTGACTACTAATTATAATGAAATCATTGAAAAAGATTGGTTGCCTGCCTGGGAAGAGATTAACACGAATGGAGATTCAGTAGATCGAAATAAACTATTAGTTACAATGAATGCCGTTTCCAAGCAGTATGAAACAATTATGAACGAAATAGACACACTTAAAATTGAAGAAAACATCACAGATATAGATATACAAAAACAACTACTTCAATTCACAACTCAGTTTAAATCCGCATCAAATTTCATGAAAAATGCAGCAAATTTGATTATAGACGGAACAAATAACTCTATTCCAACCAATGAAACTATTGAAAAAACAAAACAAGCTTTAGGACTTGCGGATCAACATATTGTCATCGCTTTATCTACTTTAAATGAAGTTGAAGATAAATTAGGACTTACAAAAAAATAAAACTATTTACTATTTTAAAATAAAAAATGATTGCAATTCACAATTTGTATGTCTATAATATTTTTATTGATTTACAATCAATGTGTTTATAAATTTTATAATTCGGATGAACCATTCAGGAGAAGGTCTATTGATCTACCGACGGGGCAAAAAGTTGTTATACCAACTTTGAAACTCTCAGGTCTTGGTTACAAGTAGAACTGCATGGGGACGAATCTCTGGAGAGACTCCCTCTCGCTTTTATAGAGCGCGGAGGAAAACGAGCACCGAAGGAGCAAATCCGCTACTTTAGCGGATAATCTCTCAGGTAAAAGGACAGAGACAAGCGAAAGAAAAAGCCGATTGTATCGGTTTATTTTTCTATCCCTTGTTTCTCCAGAGACCATTTCATTTACTTGAAGTGGTTTTTATTTTTTCTAAAAAAGGAGAATAAAGATGGAGACAGTAAGTAAAGTATTAGAACAACTAAATCAATACGTGTGGGGATTACCAACTTTGCTGCTACTCGTTGGAACTGGTGTCATTCTCACAGTGCGTTTGAAAGGTTTACAGTTTAGTAAACTATTATACGCTCACAAACTAGCGTTTAAAAAATCAGAAGATACTTCTTCTTCTGGAGATATTAGTCACTTCCAAGCACTTATGACAGCTATGGCCGCAACGATTGGTATGGGAAATATAGCCGGTGTTGCAACAGCTGTTACTATAGGTGGACCTGGTGCAATATTTTGGATGTGGATTACCGCATTGTTCGGTATGGCAACAAAGTATGCTGAAGCAATACTTGCAGTGAAATACCGTGTTAGTAATGAAAATGGTGAATATTCAGGTGGGCCAATGTATTATTTAGAACGTGGTTTGGGTAAGAAATGGCTAGCAGTATTATTCGCTATATTCGGTACAACTGCTTCTTTCGGTATTGGTAATATGGTGCAATCTAATTCAGTTGCAGAGGCAATGCGAATTAATTTCTCTTTCCCTCCTGCTTTAACTGGTATACTAATGGCATTTTTAATCGCAATTGTTATTTTAGGCGGTGTAAAAAAAATCGGGAAAGTGACGGGATATGTCGTTCCTATTAAAGCTTTCTTTTATATAATTGCTGGTCTTATAATTATTTTCTATCACTACGACCAAATTCCTGAAGCATTTTCACTTATTTTTTCTGGTGCATTTAATGGTACAGCAGCTGCTGGTGGTTTTATTGGGGCAACAGTTGCATCAGCTATTCAAATTGGAATGGCGCGTGGTGTATTTGCGAACGAAGCTGGTTTAGGGAGTGCACCAATTGCTGCTGCGGCTGCAAAAACTGATTCACCTGCAAAACAAGCTTTAGTTTCAATGACTGGTACTTTTCTAGATACGTTTATTGTATGTACAATTACAGGACTAGTATTAATTACTACAGGTGCTTGGAAATCTGGTAAAACTGGCGTTGAAGCTACAACACTTGCATTCCAATCTGTATTTGGTACTGCTGGTAGTATGATTCTCGGTATCGCAATTATTTTATTTGCCTACTCTACTATTTTAGGCTGGTCGTATTATGGAGAAAAATGTGTAGCTTATTTATTCGGAGAAAGTGCTGTTAAATATTATAAAGCAATCTTTATCGTCATGATTGCAATTGGTGCTAATTTAAAGCTAGGAATCGTATGGACATTTGCTGATATTGCAAATGGACTTATGGCCATTCCAAACTTAATTGGTCTAATTGGATTAAGTAGTATTGTTGTTGCTGAAACGAATCGCTTTTTACAAGCAGAGAAATTGAAAGAAAATAATAAAAAACAGGCAAGTTAATCTATGAAAAAAGGAATGACTCATACATGATGAGCATTCCTTTTTTCATCCCCTCTTTTACTTAATTACTATCATTAAAAATATATTTATATCAATGTTTACTCCTTTTTATTCCTCCAAAAGTTTTTCACATAAATGTCATAAATCGTATGGTCTAACTATATAGTTGAAAAGGAATGCGACATTAAAGTGTCGCTGAAAAACTCATCCAAGAAAAGGGAGGAAAAATCTTTTGAAAAACAAAATCATTGTTTTCCTATCTGTTTTATCATTTATTATTGGTGGTTTCTTCTTTAACACAAATACTTCAAGCGCTGAAACATCATCTACTGATTACGTTCCTAACCAATTAATCGTTAAGTTCAAGCAAAATGCATCTTTAAGTAATGTGCAATCTTTTCATAAATCTGTCGGAGCTAATGTCTTATCTAAAGATGATAAGTTAGGTTTTGAAGTCGTACAATTTTCAAAGGGTACTGTAAAAGAAAAAATAAAGAGTTATAAAAATAATCCAGATGTAGAATATGCAGAACCGAATTATTACGTTCACGCCTTTTGGACTCCAAACGACCCATATTTTAAAAATCAATATGGATTACAAAAGATTCAAGCTCCACAAGCTTGGGATAGCCAACGAAGTGATCCTGGTGTAAAAGTAGCTATTATTGATACAGGAGTTCAAGGTTCACATCCTGATTTGGCTTCGAAAGTAATTTACGGGCATGATTATGTTGATAACGACAATACATCTGATGATGGTAATGGTCATGGTACACATTGCGCTGGAATTACTGGAGCACTTACGAATAACAGTGTCGGAATTGCTGGTGTTGCCCCACAAACTTCAATTTATGCTGTCCGCGTATTAGATAATCAAGGAAGTGGTACTCTTGATGCTGTAGCACAAGGTATTCGAGAAGCTGCTGATTCGGGTGCAAAAGTAATTAGTTTAAGTTTAGGAGCTCCAAATGGTGGTACTGCATTACAACAAGCCGTTCAATATGCATGGAATAAAGGCTCTGTTATAGTTGCAGCTGCTGGAAATGCTGGAAATACAAAAGCTAATTACCCTGCTTATTACAGCGAAGTAATTGCAGTTGGTTCTACAGATCAATCAGATAGAAAATCTTCATTTTCTACTTATGGTAGCTGGGTAGATGTTGCAGCACCAGGTTCAAATATATATTCAACATATAAAGGAAGCACGTATCAATCATTAAGTGGTACATCTATGGCAACACCTCATGTTGCAGGAGTCGCTGCTCTTTTAGCAAATCAAGGATATAGTAATACACAAATTCGCCAAATTATTGAGTCAACTTCTGATAAAATTAGTGGTACAGGTACGTACTGGAAAAACGGTAGAGTCAATGCATATAAGGCTGTACAATACGCTAAGCAATTACAAGAAAATAAAGCTTCTTAAGAAAACTTTAATCAGTCGATCTACCATGAATGCGGAATAAAATAGAAGGAGAGACTTCTATAATTAAAGCCTCTCCTTCTTACAAACTATATTACTCTCCCTGCTTTTTAACCATATGTAAATACAGTACAAAATCCATCATTGTCGACGAATGACCAAGTTGACGGATCATCGCTGTTATATTTCCTCTATGATATGTACCATGATTTACGACATGTTGCACTAATTCTAAAATCGAAGTTTCTAATTTCCCTACATATGGATTCTCAATAACAAATACAGCATTCACATCTTGTATTGTAATTAAAAAATCTTTATATTGATTTGCCATGTTTTCAAACATTTTTTCTAATTCATGTAACGATTTAGTTTCAATTTGTTTTCGTAAATCTTCTCGGTCTTGTATTGCTTCATTCATACTTTTACCATGCAATATATGTAACCACACTTGATCTGTAATATAAATATGCACAAAAGTATCCTTAATGGATGGAAATACACTCTGTATCTGCTCCTTAAAAATTGTCTCATAGTTTGGTAACTCTTTTAATCGATTGAATAATCTTGTATTAGCCCAAGCATGATAATCACACTGTTTTAATATATAATCTTTCAATTTATTTTACCTCCTTATTGTATGAAACGAATGGTTTGTTTCTTCATTTCTGATTCTCTATCAGCCTTTGCAATCCCTTTTTCTTTCATTTCATGCTTATTTATCGTTTTATATTTTACATACGTATAAAATTCCGTTTGAAATGGAAATGGTGTAATCCGAATTGTTTCCTCATCCACCCATTCAGCTTGAATAAGTTTCTCCTCTTTACTATTAAACATTTCTGTTCCTTCAAAACCATCTTTAAATAAATCAATTTCATCTTTCTTTTTGACACCAGGCTTATTCATACATACGTATAAAGAAAGTTCATCACAAAACTTTAATAATCTATAATGTTTATCGAACATCGCAAACTGTTCCTTTGTTAACGTTTTCAAGATTCTTTTTTGTCGTTCTAATTCATGTTTATAAAATGACATCATCTCTTCATCTTCCTCGTTTAGTGGAAATGATAAAAAATGTTTACTACAAAGCAATGCCCCGTATGGATTAGAATTTTCAATTTCATTCAAACCAATCGTATAAAAAACAAAACGTAATGGGCTTGGACAATCCATAAATGTATATGGAATATTTTTAGCATCATTCAAAATTGGTACTTTATCAAGCTCTATCCATCCTCTGTCATGCTCATATATTGCATCAACTGTTTCTTTTAAATATGTTTTACTTTCAAAAAAGTGTTCTTTTATATGTTTTGCAATCTCTCCAGCTAAAAAACCATGATCATGTTGACGAATTAATATACTTTCCTTCTCATTTTTTTCACGAAAAATCATTCATATACTCCCCCTCATCCTCATATTAAAGCTTTTTATATGCATCGATTCTTAATTAATCCCTAAATAATAGAAGGGATTCAGTCTCTTGCAACGAAATTAACATAATTATATAGTATTCTTTCTAATCATAGTGATAGCTTTATCTTTACTATCTATTATACTAAAACATTCATTCCAAAAATTTTTTTATGAGGTGAAAACATGAACAAAACAGAATTAATTAAAAACGTAGCACAATCAGCTGATATTTCTCAAAAGGACGCTTCTGCAGCTGTACAATCCGTATTTGACACAATTGCTAATGCATTACAATCTGGCGATAAAGTTCAATTAATCGGATTTGGAACTTTTGAAGTGCGCGAAAGATCTGCTCGTACAGGACGTAATCCGCAAACTGGCGAAGAAATTCAAATCGCAGCTGGTAAAGTTCCTGCATTTAAAGCAGGTAAAGAATTAAAAGAAGCTGTTAAATAAACAAGAAACCAGCCATTTTATAGGCTGGTTTCTCGTTTTTATTTAAGCAATTGCTTTATATTCTCTGCATGATACACTTCACAAATATAAAATACACATTTGCAGTTACTTACAATTTGATACTTTCTAGTTGGATACACATTCGCTGTAACAGAACATCCATCAAACAATTCAATAATATTTCCAGATGGCTGATATCCTTCATATAATACGTTTCTTCTTACTTCCATCTTTTCTATAAGCTTTTCAACAGGAATATTTCCACTCTCTAATTCACTCTTTATTGCGTCCGGTAAAAACGAAGTGTCTGCAAAAATTAGATTTTCAGATAACACCTTTCCTTTATAACTAACATTAGATACACGGTAAAGAAATGTTCCATCTTTATCAAAGAAATTCTTTGCTTCTTTCGGAATGTACTGTCTACCAAGTGCCTCTTGTTCAAGAACATCAAACTGAACTGTATCATTTAAAAGCTTTTCTAAAGCATGAATGGATGATGTATCTCCAGAAAATAAAATATTTTTAATTGCTTGTACGTTATAAGTGAATTCATTCTTTCTATTTTCCGCTACTAACATGAGGAACACCTCTTCTATAATTTTTTTATTTAAGATTTAAAAGTGCTGCCGCGTCTAATTGCGTAATTTCAGTCACTTCCTTACTGAATATTGCAACAGAGGCCCTATAATCTAAACTAGGCCTTACATCTTCCATCATTGTATTACTTGCTAACTCTTGTCTATCCTTAAAAACCAACAAGTTTGGAGGATCATTTGGAGCTGATACTGTAATATGTACTGGCGGAATCATTAGTCCTTCACCTGTCGCTTTCAGCACCGCTTCTTTTCGAGTCCAATATGTTAAAAATCCTTCTATTTTCTGTTCATTTGGCAGTTTCATAACTTGCGCTATTTCAATGTCTGTTAATACACCTTCTGCCATTTTCATAACATCTACATTTGGATTCATTTGTTCTACATCTATGCCAACAGGTGCAGATTTTGTAAAAGCAACGACAACCCACTCACCTGAATGTGAAACGGATAATTGCGGCATACCTTCTGGTAATTGTGGTCTCCCATGCTGCAATTTACATACTGAGCACATTCGATCAATTGGTACTTGGACTGGTGACATAGAAAGTATCTTACCGAGAACTAATCTACTTATTACGCAACCTATTATAAAACGAGCTCGATCTGCCGAATGATGATACGAATTTGCTTTCTCTCGCTCTATATCATTTAGTAAATTGTAATGCCATGATTGTAAATCCGAAATTCTTGCCCACCATATTTGACAATCATTCTCATTCAAAGTTGGAACAGAATCTACAACTTTACTTTCTATCATGTAAACTCTCCTTTATTCAACGAATATCAATTTTCATAAAAAAGCATACGTATATTGTTATTCATTGACAAGTACTTTCTCTTTTTCTGATACAGATAATGTTTTTTCTTTCTTCTTTGACATTACCTCTTTATCGGAAATACGTAAAGAAAATAGTAGTGCTATGAGCAAAAATATTGCTGATCCAATTAGTGCTGCTTGATATGGTAAAAAATCGGATTGAGCGTTATTACTTCCAAAACCAGCTAGTATACTAGCTAAAACAGCTACTCCTATTGCTGAACCTAGTCGATTTTGCACATTGAATATAGTAGTAGCTCTCCCCATAGAAGGCGGCGTGATATTGTTAAAGGCAGAAAATTGAACCGCACCGACAGATTGACCTAAGAAAATACCGATACCAAACAATAATGCGCGGATTTGCCACGGATTCGTATCGTGATTTACAAAACTTAATAAAACAAAGATAATCGCCGTACAAATTAATCCAATAGAAATTACCTTTCGCGCTCCTAACTTTTTATATGACCATGGCACAATTTGTGAAGAAATCATTAATCCAATCGCCTCTGGAAATGTCGTAAGTCCTGATTCCAGCGCGGAAACTCCTATCACATTTTGATACATAAGTGGAAAAACAAATAACATTCCTAGTAAACCAGCTGATGAAAATAATGATATAAGGCTCATCTTTCTAAAGACTGGTTCTTTTAATAAGCGTAAATCTAACATCGGTTGCTTTACTTTCAGTTCTACGATTATAAACAATGTAATGAATACACCCCCAGCTATCCCAGTACTCATAATTTCTGGAGAAATCCACCCTTTTGATGGCCCCTGGCTGAGCGCATATATGAGCATCGCAAATCCTGGTGCTGATAAAATAAAGCCGAGAGAATCAAAGCGACCAGCTGATTTTTCAACATGCTCTGCTAAAAATAGAAGTCCAAAGAGCAATGCAACGATTCCAAACGGTAGATTAATATAAAATGCCCCACGCCAAGACATTTGATCTACAAAGAAACCACCGATGATAGGACCAATTGCTGGTGCTACAGCAATTGGAAGTACAATGAACCGAGAAATCTTCGGTCTTTCCTCTGGTGAAAATGTTCGAAATAACATCGCCATTCCGACCGGTGTTAAAAGCCCTCCACCAGCACCTTGAATGATACGGAAAATATTCAATGAAGTAATATCGTTAGCCATTCCGCATAAAGCAGAGGCAATTGTAAATACGAAAAGAGCAATTAAAAATACTCTTTTCGTACCAAATCGATCTCCTAACCAACCAGAAATCGGAAGGAAAACAGCTAAACTAACTAAATACCCAACATTAACCGTCCCCATTGCAGATGGAGGTACTTGTAGTTCTTTACTTATCGTTTGTAGTGCTACATTTACAATCGTTGCGTCCATCGCAGCCATAAACATCGCAGTTATATAAATGATACTTACGACTACTTTTGGATTTAGTTTTGCTTTCATTATCGTTTTCCTGCTAATGTTTTTTCACGAACTTGATTACTTTTTGGATTCAAATCTTTCCAGTTATATTCAACATATTCTAAGCAGCTCTGCCTACTAGCTTCTTCATATACGACACTCCAGCCAATAGGTACATCGAGAAAAGCAGGCCAGAGAGAATACTGGCCCTCCTCATTTATTAATACTTTATATGTGTAATTATCATTTTCAAATGGATTCGTCATACTCTACTTACCCCTTTCTTATTCTGCAAATATTTCGCTAATACTTGTCCAATTTCCGTAAGTGGACCTGGCTGACATAGATCTTTATGTCTACAATCAATATCGTGCTGCACAATTTGCCCATCTAAATAATTTAGCCACGTATTTGGAGAAATAGGATCAAACCAGTCTGGTATAACAGTAGATCTAAAGAATAAGATATCTCCGTTATAAACTTTCGGTACATATTTCCCTAACAACCCTACTGAATTTACATATGTTTCTTTCAAGTTCAATATAGTCTCTTCTTCAAGACTTGCTAATGCACTTCCATCTTTACGAAGGATTTCAACTGCACTTTCCATTGTAAGTGGTTTACCATCCATGTTATCTGGGTCATATCCGCCTAAAGCAAGTAATGCGATTAACGCTTCCTCTTCAGTAGGCGCTTCCGTATTCGGTAAGAAGTGTCCAGGATAAGAATCAAGCATAACGAGTAATTCTACTTCTTCCCCTTCATTTTGTAATTGCGCCGCCATTGCATGCACAACATTTCCTCCAAGCGACCAACCTAATAAACGATATGGTCCATGAGGCTGTACTTCACGAACGTGTTTCAAGTAATCCGCCGCCATCTCCTCTAAACTTTTTGGAAGTTCTTCATTTTTAGCGATACCACGTGCTTGTACACCATAGATTGGATAATCTGTTCCTAAAGATTTCATAAGTCCTGCATAGCACCAACTTAATCCACCTGCTGGATGTACACAAAATAGTGGTAATTGATCCCCACTTGCTCGTAATGGAAGCAACACATCAAGTGCACTTTGACCATTCCCCATCTCAAGTCTTTCAGCTAACCCTGCAACAGTCGGTGCTGCAAATAAAGTACCAATGTTTAGTTCCACTCCAAGCGCCTCTTTAATGCGGCTCATAAGCTGTACTGCAAGGAGTGAATGGCCACCAAGATCAAAGAATCCGTCATCAATTCCAATTTGAGGTACACTTAGCACTTCTGTAAACAAGTCACATAACATTTCTTCTTGCGGTGTTCTTGGACCACGACTAGAAGATGATGCGATAAATTCTGGAGCTGGCAATGCCTTTCTATCTAATTTACCGTTTGGAGTTAAAGGTAACTCATTTACTACTACAAAAGTGTATGGAACCATATAATCTGGTAAACTACCACTAGCAAACTGACGCATTTCATTCGTATCAATCGCTTCATTATTTGATGCAACGATATAAGAAACTAACCGTTTATCCCCTGGTTGATCTTCCCGTACAATAACGGCTACTTGCTCAACTTTAGGGTGCTTCATTATGACTGCTTCTATTTCTCCTAATTCAATTCGGAATCCACGAATTTTTATTTGATGATCTGCACGTCCTATATAATCTAGCGTCCCATCTTTACGCCAGCGAGCTAAGTCTCCTGTACGATACATTCTTGTACCTGGCTTTCCAAATGGATCTGCGATAAAGCGTTCAGTCGTTAATCCTGCTCTTCCTAAATATCCACGCGCAAGCCCTGCACCTGCAACATACATTTCTCCAACTACTCCAGGTGGCACTGGTTGTAAATAGTTGTCTAACACATACACTTTAAGGTCAGGTATACTGCACCCAATTAAACTATTTGCTCGTAAAGAGACGATAGTTTCATCTAATTCAATATAACTAACATGTACTGTCGTCTCCGTAATACCGTACATATTAATAAGCTTTGGTGCGTTATGAGGATGTCGACTATACCAATCTTCTAAGCGACTTAGCTCAAGTGCTTCTCCTCCAAAAACAACATATCGTAAAGATAATTTTTGGCCAATCTCTTTATTTTCACGATCTGCTTGCATCAATTGATAGAACGCTGATGGAGTTTGGTTTAAAACCGTAACCTTTTCTTTAACAAGAAGCTGTAAAAATTCTTTCGGTGAGCGACTTACAGTATGTGGCACTACAACTAAACGCCCTCCGTATAATAAAGGTCCCCAAATTTCCCAAACCGAGAAATCAAAAGCGTATGAATGGAACATCGTCCAAACATCGTTTCCGTCAAACTGGAAC
The DNA here is from genome assembly GCF_051776965.1 of Bacillus cereus group sp. BceL220. NCBI lineage: Bacteria > Bacillati > Bacillota > Bacilli > Caryophanales > Bacillaceae > Bacillus > Bacillus cereus group sp. BceL220. Next base: position 34,173 of record NZ_JBPWBC010000007.1, read on the forward strand.
CAATGATCAGTTGCTCCTAAAAGTCTTACTACATTTTGATGAGGTATCATAACGCCTTTCGGTCTACCCGTTGAGCCTGACGTATAAATAACGTAAGCAATATGTGATGGAGATAATGGCTTAATTCGTTCCACTTCATCAATATTGTCATCACTATATTTCTCAACTTCTGCTATTACTTTCACATCATCAACTAAAACTTTTAGTGCCTCATCACATTCAATTTCCACTTCTGAATTCGTTAAAACACATGATGGTTTCGCATCGTGTAGCATAAATGAAATGCGGTCTGCTGGGTAATCTGGATCTAACGGAAGGTATCCGGCACCAGCTTTAAGAACAGCTAATAAGCTTACAACCATGTTTAATGATCTTGGCATCGCTAAAGCAACGAGTTGATCAGGACCAATCCCTTTTGCTATTAGGAATCGAGCTATTTTATTTGCTTTTCTATTTAACTCTTCATAAGTTAATTTCTTATTTTCAAAGACAACAGCTATAGAATTTGGATTTATATGAGCCTGCTTTTCAAACAATTGTGGCAATGTCATTTCTGGTGCAATTTGAAAACCACCATTCCACTTTTCTAACACTGTATTTTTCTCTGCTACAGTTAATATTTCTAATCTGCCAATTGATTGATCTGGATTTGTAGCTGCATCATCTAATAACAAAATGAATCGTTCTATTAGTTTTTGAACCGTTTCACGTTTATATAAATCGGTACTAAACTCTAGTAATCCATATAAACCGTTCGGAGTACCATCAACCTCGTTACTCTCACTAATTTCAAATGTTAAATCAAATTTTGCAGAACCAACGCTTTGAATTTCAAGGCTCGCTTCTAAATCTGGTGCATTAAACGTTGCTTCTGGTGTATTTTGAAAAGCTAACATAACTTGAAACAACGGGTGGCTGTTTCGAGTACGTACTGGATTTAACACTTCAACAAGCCTTTCAAATGGAACATCTTGATTTTCATAAGCTGCAAGATTTACCTGCTTCACTCTATTTAATAATTCTTTAAAACTTGGATCTCCTGACGTATTTGTACGTAACACTAATGTATTTACAAATAAACCAACGATATCTGAAAGTACATCATCATTTCTTCCAGCAATCGGACTTCCAATTGGTATATCAGTGCCTGCACCTAATCTTGTAAATAGTGCACTAAGCCCTGCTTGCAATACCATAAACAAACTAACTCCATTTTTACGTGCAAGCTCTACTAACCTACTATGCATACCTTCATCTATATGAAAATGAATTGTTTCCCCGCGGTAACTCGTCTCAATTGGACGCTGGAAATCTGTAGGTAACTCCATTTGGTCTGGTAAACCTTTAAGTTCTTCTTTCCAAAAATCTAATTGTGTTGAAATAAGACTCTCTGGTGTCGTTTCATCACCTAGCAATTGCTGTTGCCAAAGTGCATAATCTGCGTATTGAACTGGTAGTGTCTCCAGCTGAACTCTGTCACCTTGACATCGTGCTTTATACGCCGCTGTAAAATCTCTCGTTAACGGCTGTAATGACCAGCCATCACCTACAATATGATGTAATAAAATTAATAATACATGTTCGTTTTCACTCACTGTAAAAAGTTGCAAACGAACTGCCGGCTCAATATCGAGGTTAAAGCTATATCTTACCGCCTCTGAAAGTACACTTTCTAATTCATCTTTACATGTATTAGTTATAACCATTTCTAGATTTAAATTTTCCATATCTAAAATTTTCTGATAGGAACTACCTAATACGTTAGGGAAAATTGTTCTAAGTGTTTCATGTTTCTCAACTACATCATAAAAAGCACCTTGTAATGCTTCCCGATTCAATATTCCATTCATACGAATGACTAGCGGAATATTATAAGTAGGACTTGGACCTTCTAAACAATTTAAGAACCATAACCTGCGCTGTGCAAATGAAAGTGGAACTTCATTTGGCCTACTTGCTTTCTGAATAGCTGGTCTTGCGCTTTTTGCATGGTTTAATTGTTTCGCCAGTTCGGCAACAGTTGGTGATTCAAATAGTTTCCCAATTCCTAATTCCACACTTAACGTTTCACGAATTCTTGCCATTAAACGAGATGCGAGAAGTGAATGTCCACCCATTTCAAAGAAATTATCATCAATGCTAATTCGAGAAACACCAAGTACTTCTGCAAATAAATCACATAATATTTCTTCTTTCGGATTTCTAGCAACTCTCTCGTTGTTCATTCCATTAAAATTAGGAGCAGGTAATTTCTTTCTGTCAACCTTACCATTTGGCGTTAATGGTAATTCTTCTAGCACAACAAATGCCGATGGTATCATATAATTCGCTAAACTTTCTGAAACATAAGAACGAATTTCTGAAAGATTAATCGGTTCCTTTTCTTCTGCAACGATATACGCAATGATGCGTTTATCATTTGCACGATCTTCTCGTACCATTACTACCGCTTGTTGAATATTTTCATGTCGTTGTAATACCGTTTCAATTTCAGCTAATTCAATTCGGAATCCACGAATTTTAATTTGATGATCTGCGCGACTAATGTACTCTAACGCACCATCACTACGCCATTTCACAAGATCTCCTGTACGGTACATGCGCTTCCCTGATTCTCCATAAGGATTTGCAACAAACCGTTCAGCTGTTAACTCAGGTTTTCCTAAATATCCGCGCGCAAGTCCTTCCCCTGCAATATATAATTCACCAATAATTCCAGGTGGAACTGGTTGTAGCCCTGCATCCAATACATACACTTCTGTATTGCAAATTGGCTTTCCAATAGGTGGTATACCCTTTTCACCTTCATCAATGTTCATGAAAGTAGACCAAATCGTCGTTTCAGTTGGTCCATATAAATTAGTTATTGAACAACCTAATTCTTTTAATTTATTTGCTAAATGCGCTGGGAGAGCTTCACCACCAACAAGTATATTTAGCCCTTGTAGCTTCTCTGGATAATCAGTTACTAACGCCTGCCAAAGCGTCGGTGTAGCCTGCATAATTGTCACTCTTTCTTCTTGTAAAAGTGTCGTTAATGCTGATGGCTCTTGTATGACTTCTTTTTGCGCAATTGTTAAACTTGCACCACTAATAAGAGGTAAATAAATTTCTAGAGCAGAAATATCAAACGCAAACGTTGTAACTGCTAATAAATGATCATTTTCATTTAATGAAAACTTTTGCTGCATAGCCATTAAAAAGTTACTTAAACCTCTCATAGGAACAATTACACCTTTTGGGTTTCCTGTTGAGCCTGAAGTATATATTGTATAGGCTGGGTTTAAAAGTGATACATCATTCTTACATGCTATATTCATACGAGAATATGTATGTAACGCTAGTTTCGTTTCTTCGTCATCTAATACAATTTTTTTCATATCCTTTTCTATAACTAACTTAGATGAAACAGATGAATGTGTTATGATACAAACTGGTTTTGCATCATTTACTATATAATTAACTCTTTCTGCTGGGTATTCTGGATCTATTGGTAAATACGCTGCACCAGCCTTTAAGACTGCTAGCATACTAACTACCATTTCTATTGATCTAGGGAATACTAAAGCTACAAACTGATTTGGTCGTATTCCTTCTTCTACTAAATAATGTGCTAGTTCATTCGCTCGTTCATTTAGCTCTTTATACGTAAGGATTACACCGTCACAAGTAATCGCTAGTTTATTTGGATTTTTTTGCACTTGTTTTTCAAATGATATAGGTAAACTGATTAACTCATCGTCTTCCTTCGTTTCATTCCATTCCAATAAAACTTTATGATTTTCTTCAGCCAGAGTAATGTTTATTTTTCCAATCGACTCGTTTTTCTCATAATTATTTATTACTAATTCAAATAGATTCATAAATCTTTCTTTATGCAATGCTAGCTCTGCGCCATTATATACTTCGGGATTCGCATCAAAATGAATCATTAGCTCATTTTGATCAAAACGTTTATATACATTTATCGATAAATCATCTACAGGTCCTGCTGATAAGTTATGCATAATACCACGATTTCCAGCAAAATTAAGCCCGTAATCAAAAGGCATAACATTCACTAACGGTCCAAACAACCTTTGATTTTCACCTAGTAACTTTAAATCTCTTCTTAATTCCTCATGACGGTATTTATAATGGCGACGTACATCTCGGATTTCTTTAGAAACTTGCTGCAATAATTCCGCAAGAGTTATATTTGGAGTTACTGTAATACGAAGTGGAACTAAATTCATTACCATACTTGGTGTATGAATAGATACCGAACCTAGACGTCCCATCATCGGTAAACCTAAAACAATATCATTTGCACCTGTTAACTTATGCATATAAATACTTGTTACAGCGAAAATGAATTCCGGCCAACTTGTTAACGAAATATTGATATCTTCTAATAAAGTTTTCGTGCTAGAACTAGATAAATAAGCTGTTTCTCGTGAAAATCCATTTGATGTTCTCGGTGCTCGCTCTGCCAAACTTACAACTTCTGGTTCATCCGCAAATTTTTCTAACCAAAAAGTACGATCTTCCTGAAATTGTTTAGACTCACGATACTCAATATCTTCTTGCACGACTTTTGCAAGAGAACCAAATGGCTTTTCATTCGTTTTTGTTTCTTCTATAAGTGATGTATACTCATTCGCTACCTTTTGGCTAAGAAGTGAAAATCCATAGCCATCCATCACAATGTGATGGATGCGCTGATACCAAAAGAAACGATTATTTTCAACTTGAATAAGTGCTTCAGTAAATAAAGTATCTTTTTTCAAATCGACTGGCATAGATAAATCATTTTTCATCCATACTTTAGCAGCTTCTTCAGGATTTTCTTCTTTACGAACGTCAATAAAATGCATATGAAACTGTGATTCTTCAATAACTTGCCATGGGCCAATTTCATCCTCTTCGAAGTGAACATGAAGTGCTTCTGTTTCCATTACAACTTTACGTACAGCTAATTCAAAAATGTCTTGATGAATATTTCCGTTTATTTCTACATATTCCCCAGTATTATAAATTGGATTAAGCGGATCTAATTGTTGCGCAAACCACATACCAGACTGCGCAGATGATAACGAATGACGAATCTTTTGACTGTTAGGCATTCTTTACTACCCCTTTATTATGTAGTCTATTTGTTACAGCACCTGTGCTGTTTGTGAAGATAGTAAACTGTACCAACCTGCAACAGTTGGATGTTCTGCTAAATCTGCAAAAGTGATTTCTTTCCCTTCACGACGCCACTTCTCTACTAAACTCATAATTCTGACCGAATCAAGCCCTCTATTTAATAAGTCCTCATCAATATCAATACTCTCTACTGGCTCACGAAGTAGTTGTGCAACTAGTTCATGCACTTCCTGTATAGTGATTCCTTCACTCTCATCATCTTTTACACTTTGTAAATCGTTTAACAGTAGGTTTGTTGATGTCGTTACTGCACATCTATTAGATGCATACTCCAATGCTTGTTTATGATGCTCTAGTGAAAAATCAGCAACTGCATCTGCTACAAAGAACGGCTCTATACCATCCATAAATGCTTCACAAGCTGTTAAAAGACAGCCAATATGCGCATAAATACCGCAAATAATGAGTTGATCTCTTCCTTGTTCATTTAAAATTTCTAATAGATTTGTCTTTTTAAATGCACTATATCTCCATTTTGTTAGGAATATATCATCCTCATCAGGAGTAAGTTCATCAACAATTTTCTTTTTATCTGGTCCAGCAGGTATACCGTCACCCCAAAAGTCTTGTAATAAACCTCGTTGTTCTAACGTTTGCCCACCAGGTTGTGCTGTATAAACAACTGGTATACCAAGTTCCTTACATTTTTCTCTTATCATTTTAATATTTGAAATAAGTTCTACTTTTGGTGATTCTTTATCGCTATATGCATCAAGAAAGTATTCTTGCATGTCATGAATTAAAAGTACTGCACGTTTCGGATCTGGTGTCCAATTCACTTTATTTTTTGGTAGTTCTGATTCAATTGGCATTTTATATACTGAAATAGATGGGATAGCCATCTAATCACTTCCTTCCGATTTTTATTATTGTTTTACTGTAATAAGTTTTTCAGCAATGACTTTACGTAGTTCTTTTTTGCTGACTTTTCCGACTCCTGTTTGCGGGAATGATTCAATAAATTCAATTCGATCTGGAATTTTATAAGCCGCTATACCACGTTCTCTTAAAAACATTTTTAATTCACTTACTGCCGGAACTTGTCCGCGAGCTATAACAAAAGCACAGGTGCGTTCCCCTAAATAATCGTCAGGCATAGATACGATTGCTACGTCATGGATCGCATCGTGTGCTAATAGATGATTTTCAACTTCTTCCGCAGCAACTTTCTCACCACCACGGTTAATTTGATCTTTATCTCTTCCTTCTACAATGATGTATCCTTGTTCATTTACTTTTACAAGATCACCTGTGCGATAAAACCCATCCTTTGTAAATGATCGTGCATTATGCTCTTCGGCTTTATAGTAACCACGAATTGTATATGGACCTCGTGTTAATAAACTACCTACTTCGCCCGGTTGTACATCGTTGTCATTTTCATCAACAACTCGTACTTCATCGAGTGCAGACATTGGTCTACCTTGTGTATGGATAATAATTTCTTCCGGATCGTCTAATCTTGTATAGTTCACTAATCCTTCCGCCATACCGAATACTTGCTGTAACGTACATCCAAATGTAGGGCGTATACGTCTTGCAACCTCAGCGCTAAACTTAGCACCACCTACTTGAATAACCTCTAAGCTCGATAAATCGACATTACGAGAAGATGCAGCATCAAGCCAAATCATTGCTAATGGCGGAACGAGCGCTGTAATTGTAACTTTTTCTTTTTCAATAAGAGCAAATGCCTCATCTGGACTACCACCAGTTGCCAATACCACTTTTCCACCCGCATAGAAAGTTCCAAATGTCCCTGGAGAACTCATTGGGTAATTGTGTGCTACTGGAAGAACTGCCATATAGACGCTTTCTGCATTCAAATTACAAATTTCAGCGCTAACACGTAAACTATAAATATAGTCATCATGTGTTCTAGGAATTAATTTAGAAAGACCTGTTGTGCCTCCTGATAATTGGAGAAATGCAACATCACTTGGCTGAACTTCTGGTAATGAGACGGGATCCATATACAGATCATTTATGTTCACAAACTCTTCTTCTTCTCCCACTACAATTACATGTTGTAAATTTGGCACTTTCTCTTTCACTTCTCTTGCTAGTTTTCGATAATCAAAACCGAGAGCCTTATCTGAAATAACGTAAGCGCTCGCCTCGCCAAACTCACAAAAATAACTAATTTCACTGCTTCGATGTGAAGGTAGTGCAAAGACAGGAAGCGCTCCAATTCGAAATAGTGCAAAACATATTTCGAAAAACTCGATAATGTTAGGTAACTGGATTACAACTCTGTCCTCTTTCTTTATTCCTAAATTCAGTAAACCTGCTGCTAAACGATCTGCATTTTTATCAAGTTCACTATATGTTATATGCTTCTTACCACTTACAACCGCGATTCGATCTCCATATTTCTCAGCCCGCTCTCTTAACACTCCTCCAAATGTTTCACCAAGCCAACATCCTTCTTCTCGATAATGATCGGCAAATTCTTTTGGCCATTCTGTATAACCTACTAGCATTCTTTCTTCCCCCTATTTTTCATTAAGTGAACTATCTCTTAACCCTAAAGCTTTTAGCATTGTTTGGAACTTAGCTGATGTTTCTGCTAACTCATCTTCTGGTTTTGACTCAGCAACAACTCCAGCTCCTGCATATAAACGCAGTGTATTTTCTTGTACTTCAGCACAACGAATTGTAACAATCCATTCTCCATCTCCATTTAAATCGCTCCATCCTAGCATTCCTGTAAAGAACTGGCGGTCAAATGGCTCAATATGCTGTATAGCCTCTCTTGCTTTTTCCATCGGAGTTCCGCAAACTGCTGGCGTAGGATGAAGGGCAATTGCTAATTGTAAAGAAGAAGTATTTGGATCCTTCAGTTCACCTTTCACTTCTGTAGACAAATGCCACATCGCTTCACTATGAATAACTGATGGCTTTTCTGGAACATGTAATGTATGACAATACGGACGAAGTGCAGCGGCAACCGCTTCAACTACTACCGCATGTTCATGTAAATCTTTTGGAGAAGAAAGTAATTCCTCTGCTCTTCTTTTATCTTCTATTGGGTCCTCACTACGTGGCCTTGAACCAGCTAACGGATTAGAAATAACTTGCATACCATTACGTGAAACAAGTAATTCAGGACTTGCTCCAATTAGCGTCTTACTGTTCTCTTTTTCATCTTTCGGTAAATTCACAGCAAATGTATAACCATGCTTATTATGTTCTGCTAATTCTCGCAGAAGTTTTTGCTTATCAATCTTTTCCGAAGATTTAACATCTAACGATCTAGATAGAACGATTTTCTTTAAATCACCGTCCTGTATTTTTTTAATTCCTTGCTTCACACCATTCATATAAACTTCAGGGTCTGGTACTGGCGTCATTTCAAATGTTACGTTCTCATTTGTTTCAAGCTGATTTGTTGTATCCAATTGTAAACGCTCAGAAATCCTACTATATTCTGGTACGATAAGTTGGACTTCTTTTCTACGATCGAATGGCAAAGCACCCACAACGATAGGATTTGGATTTCCAGCTTGTTTCGCATTACTTAATGTCGCTTGCACAAGCTCTGGGAAATTTTCAATTTCACGATGCTTTACTGTAGTAAACTCTCCTTCTGCTAATATAGTTCGAGTTGGTGAAGCGAAAAAGAATGAAGATTCAGTCTTATAATCTTCTAAAAGTTTTTCTGACAATTCTTTTACAGCTATATGTTCATTCATAATATAATAACCTCCTGAATTTTTATTAAACTCCTAACGTAGCACCGCCATCGACACATAAATTGTGCATTGTAATATGACTTGCTCTATCTGAGGCTAAAAATAACACTGCTTCAGCAACTTCTGAAGGTTGTGCAATTTTTTGTAATGGAATTCCGAGTCTATATGTATTTTGAGAACCAGTAATTATATTTTTAGCTCCATTCTCATCAGCCCATAGTAATCTTTGCATCTCAGTTTCAGTAGAACCTGGAGAAACTAAGTTGCAGCGTATATTGTATGCCGCAAGCTCTAGTCCTAAACATTTCATAAACATCGTCGTTGCAGCCTTTGACGCAGCATACGCTGCCATCTCCATTCTCGGCGTATTTGCCGCATTTGAACCGACTGTAACAATTGCCCCTGATTTTCTTAACATCATATTTTTACTTACCGCTCGGGACATATTGAAAACCCCTGTAGTATTTACAGAGAATGTTTTATTCCAATCTTCATCACTTAACGAATGAATTGGTCCCATACGTAAAACCCCTGCAACATTTATTAAAATATCTATTGGCGCTATTTCATTTGCAATATGATTTACCATGTCTTCAACAGCAGCGCTATTACTCACATCTAAACGAAACGTTTTCATACGTGTTTTATTTAATTCATTTTGATTTAAGAGTACATTTAACCCCTCTTCATTTTGATCAACCGCAATAACTGTGGCTCCTCTTTCTAAAAACATTTTGGCAACAACACTGCCTATGCCTTGTGCTGCACCTGTTACTAAAACTGTTTGCCCATCAAATTCCCCTAAGTTCATTTTCTCTATCCTTTCACATAAACATTAATTTCATTAAGTAACATCAATGATATTGATTTTCATTATCAGTTGTGTTGTAAAAAATAATACACTTACTAAACTAATTGGTCAAGTGCGCATTACTTTAAAATCCGTTTTATTGATAATGTTTTTCATTTACTATCTTACACCGAAATGATAATGTTTCTCAATAGACTTGTCAATCTTTTTTTATTTTTCAGATAAAGTATTTTAATGCTTCTTAATAAAATCATACCTAAACGCATTAAATGTACTTATATTATAAATAAAATTCAAACTCCTCTTTTTAAAATTGAAGAAGATAAACTAGAGATACGTTCATTTACAATGCTTTATGAAAAACTCAAGTATATATTTTCTCAATATTTTTCTGAAAATATATCTTACAAATACTAATGAATGTCTTCTTTATCATTTAAGATTTAATATATATTTCGAATACGATGTATCAATTCATTATATTCTAATATATTCCAAATGGGTATTCCACTCACTTTTACATCTATAAAAATCCCAAAAGTAATTTAACCTTGTTAAAATAACTCATAAAAAAAGCATCCTAATTAATAGAATAGGATGCTTTTTCGTAATCATAGTGTTATAGAAGATTTGTATACTTATGCTACGCTGCGATACTCTTCTTCTTGTTCTTTTTTCTGTTTAGGTGCTTGAATTAAAATTGCGATAATGAATGACACGACACATAATACACCGATCACCATGAACGTTGGTTTGAATCCACCTAGAAGTGCACCGATAAAGGAACCTGCAAGCGCCCCAAACCCAAATCCTTGATACACAATTCCGTAGTTCTTACTATGGTTTTTCATACCGAAGAAATCACCAACAATAGCTGGGAAAATAGTGATATTTCCACCAAAGCAAAACGCTACACTTGCTACACATACGAAGTAAATACCATAATTTAAATCTACAAAACTTAGAACTAAGACTGAACTCGCCATAACAACAAAAGTACCAGTAACGATTTTTAAACGTCCAATTTTATCCGATAACGGTCCTAAAATGATACGACCTAATGTATTGAAGATTGCAACCATAGCCACCGCATTAGCTGCTGTTGCTGCGCTAAGTCCTACAAGTTGAACACCAATGTCTTTTACCATACCAATTAAGTATAAGCCACTCATACATGATGTAAATAACATGATAAATAATAAGTATACTTGTTTTGTGCCTAACATTTCTTTCGTTGTGTATTCCTTAGTTTTTGTTTCATGAACTGCTCCTTGATCTGCAGCTTGATGGATTAAACAAGCACCAATTACAATCATAGCTGTAACAATTAAACCCCAGTATATAAATGCTTGCGATACACCAACTGATTCAATCAACTGTGCGTTAACGTATTTAAAGATTAAGCTACCTGAACCATATGCAGAGACAGAAATACCAGCAATTAAACCTTTACGCTCTGGAAACCACTTTATTAAATTTGATAGTGAAGTGATATATGCTGTACCATCTGCATAACCTACAACAACTCCTGCTAGTACATAAAGCAATATTAATGAGGACGCTTGTGAGCTAAGAATTAATCCTAGTCCTAATGCTAATCCAGCTATCATAATAAGTTTACGAAGTCCCCATTTTTCTTGCAATTTACTCGCAAATAAAGTTGAAAATGCTAAAGAAAGACTAGTAATTGAGAAAGTTATCGCAACAGCGTTAAGACTCCAACCGTATTTACTAACTAAAGGCTGATTGAATAAACTCCATGTATATATCGTCCCAAGCCCCATTTGTACTATGAATGTACCAAGGACAACAAACCATGGATTAACAGTTGATTTTTTCATACCTTTCCGCCTCCTCTTTCTATTTCAATGCTATTCGCTAAATTTACTTTTTTTATGTTCATTTTGGTCACCTCTTTTGATTTGACACCTTCATTGTATAAGATGTTTTTGTTTATGTAAGCACTTACAATATAGAGCGTCAAAAACATAGAATCAGTTACAAAAAACGAAGGATGAAATACAAAAACTACTTATTAAATACGTAACAGTTATTTAATAAGTAGTTTTTGTATAAGCTCGATTTACATTTGTTTTTGAACCCTTTTTTAAAAAGTGAAACTTTAATCAACCCTCTCCAATCGGGTTTTTATGGGCAGCAGGCCCCCCACCTAACTGCTTTGTTTCCACTGAATTTTGAGGTGAGGGTCTTACTACCCAGCAAATAGCGGGATAAACTTAAATAAAATATAACTTTTAACATAGGAGTACTTTATACTCTTCTATTAGAGAACAAATTTTTTTCCAATAAATAAAACTAAATATTCACTAATATATCTATCCGTGGTTTAATATATATAATAAAAAATATTTCTATCTTTAATGAGGAGGTACTATGAAAGCAAACGTAGGGGATACTATACTTTTTCAACGAAATAATTTAAAGATTACAGGATCTGTATTAAAACTTTATACTGAATCGGTCTTAGTTGAAATTACAAATGTAAGCGGTGGTACTTTTGAATTTGATCGAACAATTGTAAATCATAAAAACTATAAAGTTTTAAATACAAATACATAAAACAACACAAAATAGCCCCTGCTCAACAGCAGGGGCTATTTTATATAAAAATATTTCACTAGTTTATATACCCTAAAACATTAACAATCTTACTCGCTTTTAAATTGTTAATATGATAATAAATTTCTAAACCTCTTCTCTCTGCTCGTAACACTTTACCCTTCATTTTTGATAAATGTTGTGAAACAGTAGATTGCGGAATATTCAGTAACTCTGTTAATTGTGTTACATTACAAGTTTTTCTCGTACTTAATTCATTTACAATTTGCAGTCGGATTGGATGCGCCATAATTTTTAAAATATCTACATCTTCTTCTGAAACTAAAGTTTTTCTCATTTCACTCGTATATGTTGTCATAAGACATTCCCCTTTTATATGAATTCCATATTCATAAGATCTATTTCCAAATTTTTTAAAACCCTCGATTAAAACTTTCATATAGAAATAAAAGGATTTTAAATTTTTGAAAACAGAACTTACATTCACTTTATTTATTTATTTATTTGGTACATATACATAATACAATGTTAATATGTGCTCTATGTGAAGTTCGCATAAATTTGTGATGAAGATTTATTTAGGCGCTCCCATCCTACTCATCTAATTACCCACTGCATAAAATCATCAGTTATTTTAACACATTTTAGGCGTTTGTATATACTATTTATAAAACAACTTTTATAAAGGGGAATTCATATGCCTACAGCGTTACAAGAAGAAGTCGAAGAAGCACGGGAAACATATGTCAGTCGTATCATTTTAGTTGGAGGATCCGCTTTATTTTTAGTTGGCGGGGTTATCTCAGCAATTTCAGCCTTTAAAACTTATAATCGTTTGGAGAATACGCCGCCTTCTACAGATAATTCATAGATATTTTATAAAATAAAACGTCGCCTCCAATATGAAGAGACGACGTTTTATGATTCATACATATGACACTAAAAGTATCGGTAGATTCCCTACTCCATTTTCTAAGCTTACTTCACCACAAACCTAGTCTGACTACACCCATCCTTCTGCTTCGTTACTTCTAATACAGCTGGCATTGCGTTTTTCAGCTCTTGAACGTGTGAAATGACACCGATAAATCGACCTGATTTTTGTAAGTCAATTAAGGCATCTACTGCTTTCGTTAATGATTCTTCATCTAATGAACCGAACCCTTCATCGATGAACATCGTTTCGATAGAAATACCACCTTCATATGCTTGAATGACATCTGCCATTCCTAGCGCTAAGCAAAGTGATGCGTTAAATTTCTCTCCGCCGGATAATGTTTTTACATCGCGCGTTTGGCCAGTGTATGCATCGTACACATCTAAGCCTAATCCACTTTGACGGTTTCTTTTTTCAACTCGTTCACTTCGTTTTAAATAAAATTGTCCATTTGATAATTTACGTAGTCGTTCGTTTGCGATTTGAACGATTTGTTCTAAATACTCAATTAAAATGTAACGTTCAAATGATATACGACTTTCGTTATCACCTTTCATTACTTCATATAAATCAACAAGTTCTTGGAAGGCTTTTTCTTCCTCGTGAATTTGTTCGTCAATACGTCTAATGTTTTCATGTAAATCAGAAATATATGTTACCGCATTTTGCGCACGTTGACGTTTTTCTTTAATTATATCGAGATTAATTTCTAGTTCTTTTATGTGTTCACCTAAAGATGTAATATCCATATACTCTTTATCTTTTAATTCTGAGTTTAGCTCTTCAATTTGTTTTGCAAGCACTTCAAGAGATGAATAATAACCTTGAATTTCTTTCTGTAACATCTCCATCTCGGCATCGCTTAATTTGGCTTCTTTATACGTGAATTGATCTGTAAATCCGCTTTGTTCTAGCTCTTTCATAAAGCGTGCGAAAGTCTCTTCTTTCTTCAATTTTACACTTTCAAATTGATTAGAAGCACCTTTCTGTTCTGCTTGAATACGTATATTTTCATTTTGCCAATGTTGATACGCTTCCTGCACTTTCTTCCATTCGTCCTCCATTAACCTAAGTTCGTGCATAGCTTGGTCAAACTGTGCTTTCCAAGCTTGTACTGTTTGCAAGTTTTCTGGAATATTTCGTTTATCATGTTCATATGACGTACGAAGTTGCATGCACTCCATTTCTGTACGGTGCTGCATTGTTTCTACTTCCCGTTTTTGTTTCTGAAGTTCTTCTATTTTTTCTTCTACGCTTTTCATGTTCGCAGCAATCTGCTTACGTGTTTCTTCACTTGCTTTTAACGTATTAACGTCTGCTGCTAATAGTTTTCCTTTTTGAACAAGTGCACTATATGTTTCAACTAATTTTTCGGAGTTATAGCCACGCTTCACAACTTCTTCTATCACTTGTTCATATTGTAGTCGATAAAAATTCCATTTCTCCTCTACTTGCACATGTAATTTTTCAGCAATGTTCTTCTTATCTCTTAAATCGTTTAACTCTTTTTCATCGATCGCATTACTTTGCTCTGTAGCTTTTTGCGGATGATTCGTACTACCACATACCGGACAAGATGCACCGTCATGTAAATGAAGAGCTAATATACCAGCTTGTTCACTTAACCAGCGGCGCTCCATGTTTTCATATGCACGAACTGCCACGTGCATTTTATTATTTGCCACTTCTTTTTCTTGCTCGAATTTTTGTTTTTCTTGCCAAACATCATATGCTTGCTTTAAAACTTTTGCATCTTCTCGCATATTCGTTAGTTCTTCTACTTTAGCTACATATTGCTCAAGTGCTTGTTCTAATTGATGCAATTCATCAGACATTCTCTGTTTTTGGCTTGTATGCTCTTCTAGTTGTTGATCCAACTTTTGCATACTTTCTTTTAATTTCCCTATTTGAATTTCGGCATTTTGTAAATTCAGCTTTCTCTCAGCTAATGATTCAATGATTGCTTGTAACTCTTCTAATCTTTGAACAAGTTTTTTAGCCTCTTCTCGTTCAGCTTCTTTATTCTTTACTACTTCATACTTCTCCTGAGCAAGTTCAAAGCTGTTTATTATCTGTTCTTGTTTGACGATTATCTGTTTTAACAAACTTTCAGCTTTCTGCTCATTTTGCATCGCTTCTTCATACCATTGTTCAAATGGTAATAAGCGCTTTGCTTGTTCCGCACGTTTAAAGGATTTTTCTTTCCTTTCAATTGCTGCACGGTTCTCTTGTAAAGTGTTATATTTCTCATTCTTTTGTTGTAAATCTATAAATTTCTCATTTACAGATTTTGCTGCATGAAAACGTGTTTCTGCATCCTTTAATTGCTTCGTTTGAACATCTTGTTCTACTTGTAATTGCTCAACCTCTGCCTTATACACTGTTGTTTCTTGTTCTAACGCTTCTACTACTTGATGCGTATTTACATGTTCTTGTGCCGCTAATGTCTCTAATAATGCTCCATCACGGATTGGTAATTTAAAAACATTACGGAAATAGAGCTCTCTCTCTTTTTGTTTTTCTTGTAAAACATCTTTCCATTGTTTTCTCTTTTGATCAAGTAACTCACGCATTAATTTATAACGATCCGTTTTAAAAATACGACGTAAAATCTCTTCTTTGTTTTCCGTCTCAGATGTTAATAGTTTTCGGAATTCACCTTGTGGTAACATAACAATTTGACTAAATTGATGTTTACTTAACCCAATTAAATCTTCCACTTTTTTGTTTACGTCTGTTACATGAAAACGATCGACGGCTGGAACGTTTTCTCCATCAATAACTTCATATAATTCTACTGCATGTCCTGTAATGGTCTTATTCCCTTGTTTTTTATGTCCAAGTTGTCTTTTTATTTCATAGCGTTTCCCTTTTAATTGAAAGGTTAATTCTACACTTGTATAAACATCATCATCAGCAAATTGACTTCGAAGCATGCTCGTATCACTACGTTCCTCTCCACTAGCCTCACCATATAACACATAACAAATCGCATCAAAAATCGTTGTTTTTCCAGCTCCCGTATTCCCAGAAATAGCGAAAATACGATGTTCTCCAAGATCTTCAAAATCGATTACTTCTTTCTGTTTATATGGCCCGAATGCTGTCATAATAAGCTGAATCGGTCTCATCCTCGTTCACCTTCCCGTTCTTGCACTGTTTGTAATACATCTATAAACAGACGTTCTTTCTCTTCTGATAAATCTAACCCTTTCATTTCTTTATAGAAAGCCTTTAAAAGAGATAAATCATCCGTTTTATGTCTTGAAACAGTTACTTCATTTGTATCTGTGAGTTCTCGCCTTTGCATCGCTCTTTCAACGTGCATTGCATTTGGATATACAGATCGTATTTTCTCCATTGGCTGTAAGACAGGGTTTTCATCTAATAATTTTACAAATACGTAATCTTCACTTACTGGGTGCTGTAATAATTCATCTATTTTCGCTTCTACTGTTCGCATTTTACGACGTGGTGAAAGTAACCTTTTTTCAATTGCTACTTCACCAGTTTCATTCAGTTCTACAATGTAATAACCTTTTTTATGTTTCTCTTCAGAAATTGAATAGGCAAGTGGTGAACCTGAATATCTAATGGTCTCATTACGTACGAAATGCGCTTGATGT
This sequence comes from Bacillus cereus group sp. BceL220, assembly GCF_051776965.1. Classification (NCBI taxonomy): domain Bacteria; kingdom Bacillati; phylum Bacillota; class Bacilli; order Caryophanales; family Bacillaceae; genus Bacillus; species Bacillus cereus group sp. BceL220. The sequence continues at coordinate 51,012 of NZ_JBPWBC010000007.1, forward strand.
AAATGTCCAAGCGCTGTGTAATGAAACTTATCAAAATAATGACTATTTACATATTCAGCACCACCAATTGAAAGTGGTCGTTCTGCATCACTTGTATTCTCCTCCGCTTCTCCTGAAGAAGTTACAAATGCATGTCCAACAAATACATGTCTAGCTTCTTTATCCATTGTTTCAGAGAGCTCATTCATAAAAATGCGCATCGCATCATCATGAGAACGTACGTCTTCATTTTTCAACACGTGTCTAACTATGCTTGGGTCTGCATACGGTATTAGATGGAAGTGTACCTCTCCATATTCATCATTTAGTACAACAGGTTCATACGGGAATTGAAATTGGCCTGCAATATGTAATCCCTGTTTTTTCATTAAACTACTCCCAAAATGGATACGATCCGGACTATCATGATTACCAGCTACTGCAATAACTGGTGTTTGTAAATCAATAACTATTTTTTGCAGCACATCATTTAATAAGTCTACTGCTTCTGTAGGTGGAATTGCTCGGTCATATAAATCCCCTGCAATAATTACAGCATCTGGTTTTTCTTCTTCAACAGCCTGTACAAACTGATCTAATACAATCTTTTGGTCTTCAGTCATATACACGCCATGAACAAGCTTACCTAAATGCCAATCCGCTGTATGAAATAACTTCATATTTTTCTACTCCTTTTAATTTACTGATTTTAGTGAAACGAGTTGATAGTTTATTGTAGTTTTTCCGTTCTCCCACTCTAGCTTCAATATCGTTGCACTTCCAATTCTTTCTTCATTTGATTTATATAAAGGCAATATTTCTTGAATTGTAAATAAGTGATAACCATCCAATATTAATTGAAATATATTTTCTTCAATATGTAATCTTACTTCTTTTTCATTTGAAATAATTTTTGTGTGCATCTCAAATTTCATGATAGATACAACCCCTTTTTATAATCTCTACATTTTAATAGTATAGTGGCTATGCAAGATTGACAAGTACATACACAGCAAAGTACACACTTTTCTATTGTTATATGTTTTATGTATTTTATATAAAATACGGTATGTGAAATTTTATATTTTCTCCAAAATAAAAATGCCTATTGTGACATCTTTATTTTTGTATAAAGTCTTTCATTACATAATATAAAACGGTAATTAAAACGATTGCGACGAAAAATGAGAACACTGCGACAATGTACCCATCTTTATTTAATAAAATACAGAATGAAATAGATATTATAAAAATCGGAAATACGAGACGTACTTTATCCTTCACTTCTTCTGTCGTATCTGTATGATGAAAATACTGCGTTATCCCTATCATTAAAGAAGACAAAATAATAACCGACAATAGTAAAGGTCCTGGCATTCCGATTTCTCCTTTCTCTATTTCTAATTCAGTGTAAAATTTTTTATTACAATTGTACGATTCATTTTTTCTTCAAACACTCTTTTTAGAATTGATAATGAACAATTCACACCTATATAATAGCGCTTTTATCATTATAACTTCAAATAATTACACTTACAGTAATGTTGTAATATTCCCCCTCAGTCTCTGAAATCCTGCAAAGATAACTCGTCAAAATATGCGGTGACCAAATTAATATTTACCGTCAACTTTTGACAAAATTTATAAAGGACATTTCAGTACATATCAAGAATTAAGAATAAGAAGATATGTAAGGGAGGATGCATTATGACTGAACACGTTTTATTTTCTGTTAGTGAAAACGGCGTTGCAACAATTACTTTAAACCGTCCAAAAGCACTTAATTCTTTATCTTATGACATGTTACAACCTATCGGACAAAAACTTAAAGAGTGGGAACACGATGAGCGTATTGCACTTATCGTGTTAAAAGGAGCTGGCACAAAAGGTTTTTGTGCAGGTGGCGACATTAAAACTCTTTATGAAGCGCGTTCCAATGAAGTGGCATTGCAACATGCAGAACGTTTTTTTGAAGAAGAGTATGAAATTGATACATATATTTATCAATATACAAAACCGATTATTGCTTGTTTAGATGGAATTGTAATGGGCGGTGGTGTCGGTCTTACAAATGGTGCGAAGTATCGCATTGTAACTGAACGTACGAAATGGGCAATGCCAGAGATGAATATCGGCTTCTTCCCAGACGTCGGAGCTGCATATTTCTTAAATAAAGCACCTGGATATACAGGACGCTTCGTTGCTTTAACAGCATCTATTTTAAAAGCTTCTGACGTATTATTTATTAATGCTGCTGATTACTTTATGACATCTGATTCATTACCAGAGTTTCTTACTGAACTTGAAAGTGTAAATTGGCATAAAGAAGATGATGTACATACTAATTTAAAAGAAGTTATTCGTACATTCGCAACTGCTCCAAACTTAGAAAGCGAGCTGACTCCTTCATTAGAAGTAATTAATTCACATTTTGCTTACGATACAATTGAAGAAATCATCCATTCATTGGAGAAAGATGAAAGCTCCTTTGCTCTAAAAATGAAAGAAACACTGTTATCAAAATCACCTATTTCACTAAAAGTAACATTAAAACAGTTTATTGATGGACAAGATAAATCCGTTGAAGAATGTTTCGCTACGGACCTTATACTTGCTAAAAACTTCATGAGACATGAAGATTTCTTCGAAGGAGTACGCTCCGTTGTCGTTGATAAAGATCAAAATCCGAATTATAAATATAAACAGTTAAGTGACGTTTCAGAAGAAGATGTGAATCGTTTCTTTAATTTACTTAATGCATAAAATGAAACTGTAATGAGTGGGTGTTTTGTTCATCCCCCACCTAACTTCTTTGCTTCAGCTAAATCTTGTGCGGTGGAAATCATACTACTCGCAAATAGCGGGATAAAATCGAGGCTATATAGTAGTGAAATTACAGCTACTATATAGCCTTTTTTATTTAATAATTTTTAATAAAATTTAATTTTATTAAATCCATTTTTGTGCTACACTGATTTTAATCAAATATTCTAAAAATAAAAAGGAGGGGCAGCTATGATAGAAAATTATCTTCTTTTCATCATTATGTCTATTTGCCTTATCATTTTACCTGGTCCAGATACAGCAATGGCTACGAAAAACACATTGGTTGCTGGTAAAGTCGGTGGAGTGAAAACAGTGTTTGGTACATGTATTGCACTATTAATTCATACTTTAGCTGCTGTAATTGGTCTTTCTGCACTTATTGTAAAGTCAGCTCTTTTATTTTCTATTTTCAAGTACGTTGGGGCTCTCTATTTAATATATATCGGTATTAAAGCCCTTTTAGCAGTAAGAAACAAAGAAAACTTAGATACAAATGATCTATCTTTGAATAATGAAAACGAACATACTTCTTGCTTTCGCCAAGGATTTCTTACAAATTTATTAAATCCTAAAGTTGCAGTCTTCTTTTTAACTTTTTTACCGCAATTTTTAAATCCAAATCATAATACATTTATTCAACTTCTTGTAATGGGCCTTACTTACCTCGTTTTAACAGTCATTTGGTTTGCATTTTATATATTTTTAATTGATAAAATTAGTGCTTTTATGAAAAAACCAAAGACGCAACGTTATATTCAAGGGCTAACAGGAGTCGTCCTAATTGGATTTGGTATTAAACTAGCTTTTGAAAAAAATAATTAACAAAATGAAAACCACCACCACTATTAATAGTGGTGGTGGTTTTCATTTAATAGCTGATTTGGCTGTTTACTCTATATTAAAACCAGCGCTCAGTTACAACTTTTTTACGTGTATAGAATTGAACGCCATCTGTACCATTTGTACCTAAATCACCAAAGAATGAAGCTTTATTTCCTGCAAATGCGAAGAATGCCATTGGTGCTGGAACGTTTACATTTACACCGATCATACCAGCATCGATGTTATCACGGAATGTTTGTGCATGTTTACCATTTGACGTATAAATAACCGCACCGTTTGCAAATTTAGATTGATTTGTTAGTTTAATACCTTCTTCTAAATCTTTAACACGTACAATGCTTAATACTGGAGCAAAAATTTCATCTTGCCAAATTTTCATTTCTTGATTCACGCCATCAAAGATTGTCGCACCTACAAAGTAACCTTCTCCAACTTCTTCATTAATTTTACGGCCATCTACTAATAAAGTTGCCCCATCTGCTACACCGCTATTAATATAGCCTAAAACGCGCTCTTTATGAGATTCACGGATTAATGGTCCAACATAGTTATCTTCGTTAAAGCCATCGCCTACTTTTAATTTTTTCGTTTCTGCTACTAATACATCAATGAATTCATCAGCAATTTCATCCACTACTGCTACTACTGAGCATGCCATACAGCGCTCTCCACTACTTGCAAATGCAGATCCAATTACACCTTGTACTGTTTTCTCAAGATTGCAATCTGGCATTACAATCGCATGGTTTTTCGCACCTGCTAACGCTTGTACACGTTTTCCGTGTTTTGTACCTGTTTCATATACGTAACGAGCTACCGGCTCAGAGCCAACGAACGAAACAGCTTGAATATCTTTATTTTCTAAAATGCTATTTACAACATCTTTTCCGCCTTGTACTAAATTTAATACGCCTTTTGGGAAACCTGCTTCATAGAATAATTCTACAAGTCGCTCCGCTAAAAGTGGCGTTCTTTCCGATGTTTTTAATACGAATGTATTACCGCAAGCAATTGCAAGTGGGAACATCCATAATGGAATCATCATTGGGAAGTTGAACGGTGTAATACCAGCAACAACTCCGATTGGGTAGCGCCAAATTGATCCATCAATTCCGCTAGCAATATTCGGAAGCGCTTGTCCCATCATTAAATTTGGCGTAGATGTTGCAAGTTCTACCGCTTCAATACCACGCTGTACTTCACCTGTTGCATCCGTTAGCGTCTTACCATTTTCTAGCGTAATGATTTTTGCAAGCTCATCTTTGTTTTCTTGTAATAGCTGTAAATATTTATATAAATTTCTTGAACGATTCGGAACTGGTACTTTAGACCATGTTTCGAATGCTGCTTTTGCCGCTTCAACAGCTTTTTCAACATCCTCTTTTGGAGATAGTGGAACGTAAGCGATAATTTTTCCAGTCGCTGGATTTGGAACTGCTTCTACTTCCGTACCTGTCGATTCAACCCACTCACCGTTAATGTGATTTCTCACTCGTTTAATTTCAGTTGTAATCATTGTATTCTCTCCTTTGTATAATTTATTTTTGATTAGAAATTAATTGCTCGCTAACTTTCTTATATAAAGCAGCCATATCGTTTTCACCATATCCAGCTTGACTCGCTTCGTCATATACATTTAATAACATTTCGCTTACCGGTAAATGGAGTTCGCTTTCCTTAGCTAAGTCAACTGCAAACCCTAAATCTTTCTTCAATAAGTTCACAGTAAATCCTGGCTCGTAGTTTTCAGGTGCTATAAAACTTTTAAAATTACGTTCATAAATTCTGCTTTGACCGTAACTTACATTTAAAATATCAAACATTTTATCTAAATCCATATTGTTCTTTTTCGCTAATGTTAAAGCTTCACTTACACCAGCTGTATAAAAACCAATTAATAAGTTATTAATTAACTTAACAGTTGTACCACTATCAATCTGCTCACTAACATGGAAAATGTTCGCGCCTAGAACGCCCATGATAGATTCCGTTTTCTCATATACCTCTTTTGATCCACCAACCATAAACGTTAATGTACGATTTTCGGCTCCAATTACACCGCCGCTCACAGGTGCTGCTAAAAAGTTTACTTTCTTTTCCTTTGCAGCTTCCTCTAATTGTTTGTTTAACTGCGGCGATACCGTACTTGTATCAATGAAAACTACATTCGAGTGACCATTTTCAAATAATCCTTCTGCTCCAAAATATACCGCTTCAACAGCGCGAGGTGAAGGTAAACTTGTAAAAACTACATCACATGTTTCTGCTAGTTTTGAGATTGATAGACCGATAATTCCGCCTTCTTTTTCAAAGGACGCTTCTGCCTCTTTATTTAAGTCCACGCCATATACTGTGTAACCTGATTTAGCTAGATTTTTTGACATCGGAAGACCCATGTTACCTAAACCGATAAAACCAATCTTTTTCATATCGCTTTCCTCCTATTTACACAATATATTTCCCGCGATTTATAATAGCTTTCGCAATTTCTCTCTTCTTCGTAAATACGTTCGTGTATAAAGGTACTAATAATTGACGGATTTCAGCTAAAATCACATGTCTATCTTGTTCTTCTGTGACAGCCGCCGAAAGTACAGAAATCGCTGCTTCTTCTACTTTACGGTATCCTTCTTCACAAATAACATCCGTTATGAGTTGCTTCGTACGTTCTTTTTCCTCACCATTTTTACTTACCGCTTTTCTCGTACGTAAAAACGCTGATTCCATGACGTACACGTCCGTCAACATATTTGAAATTACACGTGAATATTCTTGTTCTTGGTCGATTTTTAGACCTGGAGTTTTAGAGAGCGTTTTCAAAGATTGTTTCAACAATTTTTTCGCTAATAAAATGTAACGATGGTTTCTTTCGACATTTGCTACATCACTTTCTACTTCAGTATCTTCTAATTGTTCGATTTGCTTCATTAACATTTTGGCAACTGTTAATCTATTAATTTCATTCGTTCCTTCAAAAATACGACTAATTCTAGCATCACGATATAATCGTTCTACCTCATACTCTTGCATATAACCGTAACCACCATGAATTTGTACAGCTTCATCTACGATATAAGCAAGTGTTTCAGAAGCGTTCACTTTATTAAGTGCACATTCAATTGCAAATTGGGACATTTTCTTCATAAGATCTTCATCGCTCTCATGAATTGCCTCATCGATTACACCTGCTGTACGATAAGCTGCACTTTCTGCTCCATATGTAGCAATGATCATATTTGCAATTTTTTCTTGAATCATCGTAAAGTCTACTAATTCCGTTTGGAACTGTTTTCGCTCTTTTCCATATTGAACCGACAAACCAATTGCTTGTTTTGCTGTTCCAATATTTCCAAAAGCAAGTTTAAGTCTAGCAAAGTTAAGAATATTAAGGGCTACGTGATGCCCTTTCCCAACTTCCCCTAAAACATTTTCAGCAGGGATGACAACATCTTCTAAAATAAGAGTCGCTGTTGAAGAACCTTTAATCCCCATTTTCTTTTCTTCTAATCCAATAGATACACCTTCACATGTTCTTTCGACAATAAACGCTGTCATTCCTTTATTTGTCTTCGCAAAAACAACGTATACATCTGCCATATGAGCATTTGTAATCCATTGCTTCTCACCATTTAACTTCCAAGCTGTTCCCTCTTCATTCAATACGGCGCTTGTTTTTGCACTTAATGCATCCGAACCAGCATTTGGCTCAGTTAAAGCATAAGCACCAATCCATTCTCCCGATGCGATTTTCGGTAAATATTTTTCTTTCTGTTCTTTCGTTCCATAATATATGTAAGGCAATGTACCGACACCAGCGTGTATATTAAAAGAAACGCTAAACGCACCAGCGTAACCCATTTTCTCTGCTACAAGACCTGAGACAGCCTTTCCTAACTCGAACCCGCCATAATCTTCTGGTACCTCAATGCCTAATAACCCAAGTTCCCCAGCTTTCTCAAATAATTGACGAGAAACTTTATAGTTATGTTGTTCAATATTCTCCATTTGTGGAACAATTTCTTGTTTAACGAATTGTTCTGTCGTTTTTGCGATTAAATCTTCATCACCTGAAAAATCTTCTGGTGTAAAGTAAGTATGATTTATATCTTTATTGAGTGAAAAAAATTCATCCCATGGTAACTTCGTTTTCTCCATATGTATCCCCCTATCATTCGGCTTTCATAGCTTTTTGCTTATGCTCGTCTACGATGAGTGGAATATCTTTTTTGAAAATAGAAGGCGATGATTTTTCACATCAAGCATTTTATTTTGCCAAAGATGTATTTTCATCGCCTTCGCTGCTTTATCTATTGATCTTCTGATAATACTGTTTTTGCAATACCAGTATCTAACTCTTCAAAGTCATGATACGAAATTGTTTCGTATAATTCACTTCTCGTTTGCATATTAGAAAGTGCATCTTTTTGAGAACCTGTTTCTTTAATTAAAGTAAACACATTTTCATACGCTTTCGCTGCAACGCGAAGTGAAGTTACAGGATAAATAACCATTTGGAAGCCCATATTCGCAAATTCCTCTGCACTATAATATGGAGTTTTTCCGAATTCAGTCATATTCGCAAGTAAAGGTGCATTTACCTTGCTATTAAATAGACGGAATTCTTCCTCTGATTGAAGCGCTTCAGGGAAAATTGCATCTGCACCTGCTTTTACATATGCATTTGCTCTTTCAATTGCTTCATCTAATCCTTCAACGCCACGAGCATCAGTACGTGCTACAATGTATAAGCTCGGTGCAACTTCTTTAATCGCTTTAATTTTTTGAACCAATTCTTCTGTAGTAACAAGTTTCTTACCATTTAAATGTCCACATTTTTTTGGTAATTGCTGATCTTCAATTTGGACAGCTGCTACTTTCGCTTCCACCATTTCTACAGCTGTTCTCGCTACATTTAGTACACCACCAAATCCTGTATCAATGTCAACAAGAACAGGTAAGTCTGTAGCTCTTACTAAATCTCTTGCTCTCTCAGCCACTTCAGTAGACGTCACGATACCTAAATCTGGTAAGCCTTTACTTGCAGTATAAGCAGCTCCTGATAAATAAAGAGCTGAAAAACCTGTATTTTTTGCAACTAAAGCCGCCATTGCATCATGAGCACCTGGAATTTGCAAAATTTCATTTGCTTCTACTAAAGCTCGGAATCGATTCGCAAGCTCCTCTTGTGTTGACTGCTTTTTCACAACCCAAGCCATTCTAAATTCCCCCTATTATTAAATTAAGAATAGATCTACAAATTCATTTACATTCATATTTTCTAGCTTTTCTTCATTTAAACAAACTTCATGAATTTGTTCTTGTTGCTTACTAGAATAATGACCTGCCATATTTGCAGTGAATTTTTGAACAACTTTTGGAATTGCTTCGTCTCTACGGAAACGGTGACCAAGTGGATATTCACATTCCACATTTTCTGTTACTGTGCCATCTTTAAAGTGAACTTGAACAGCGTTGGCGATTGAGCGCTTGTTCGGGTCAAGGTAATCTAAACTGTACTGTTTGTTTTCAACAACAACCATCTTATTACGTAATTCGTCTACACGTGGATCGTTTGCTACTGCATCTTCATAATCGTCTGCAACGATATCTCCTTTTAATAAACCAATTGCCGTAATGTATTGTAAGCAATGATCACGATCAGCTGGGTTATTTAATGGACCTTCTTTATCAATAATACGAATTGCTGATTCATGAGTTGTAATTGTAATGCGGTCAATTTCATCCAATCTCTCTTTAATTTCCGGATGCAACTTCACTGCACATTCTGCAGCTGTTTGTGCATGGAATTCTGCTGGATATGACACTTTAAATAATACATTTTCCATTACATATGACTCTAGTGGTCTTGCTAATTTTAATTCTTGTTTATTGAATAATACATCTTGGAATCCCCATCCTGGCGCAGATAATGCTGTTGGATAACCCATTTCACCTTTTAGAGCAGTCATTGCAAGATGAACACCGCGGCTCGTTGCGTCACCTGCAGCCCATGATTTACGTGAGCCCGTATTTGGAGCATGACGATATGTACGAAGACTAGAATTATCAATCCACGCATGTGATAATGCATTAAAGATTTCTTCACGTGTTCCGCCAAGCATTTTCGCAACTACTGCAGTTGTTGCTACTTTTACATATAATACATGGTCAAGACCAACTCTGTTTAAGCTGTTTTCTAAAGCAAGCACGCCTTGAATTTCATGTGCTTTAATCATCATTTCTAATACTTCACGTACTTTTAAAGCTTCTTTTCCTTCTGAAATACGAACACGGCTAATATAATCTGCGACGGCTAAAATTCCGCCTAGGTTATCAGATGGATGTCCCCACTCTGCTGCAAGCCAAGTATCGTTATAGTCTAACCAACGGATCATACATCCGATATTAAATGCACCTTTTACTGGATCTAGTACATAAGACGTACCTGGTACACGTGTACCATTTGGCACGACTGTTCCTGGCACAACTGGTCCTAGTAATTTCGTACATTCTGGATATTGTAATGCTAAAATTCCACATCCAAGTGTATCAAGTAATACGTAACGAGCTGTACTGAATGCTTCTGCACTAGTAACCTCTTTATTTAATACATAATCCGTAATCTCTTCTAATAATGCATCTTTTTGCTTAATTTCATTTGTTTTAATCATGCTATCCTTCCCTTTCTGTCGAAAATTCGTTATTATTAATGATGGGTGTCGGTCAAACACCCATCTGGCGGGCGGTGCTAACAACTCCCCAGTTGTTCTTATTTACTAAGTACATGTCGCTCGCCAATATAATTTACACGCGGACGGAACAAACGATTATTTGCATGTTGCTCAATAACGTGCGCACATAATCCCACTGTTCTAGAGCTAAAGAAGATAGGTGTGTAAAGTTGAATTGGAATACCTAGCATCCAATATACTGGAGCTGCATAATAATCAAGATTTGGATAAATTCCTTTTTCTTTTTCCATAATCTTTTCTCCAGCTTCACACATTTCATATAGTGTATAATCACCTTTTACATCACATAACTGTTTTAAAGCTTCCTTCATCATAAGTGCTCTTGGATCCATCTTCTTCATATAAACACGGTGTCCAAAGCCCATAATTTTTTCTTTGTTATATAATTTCTTCTGTAATAACTCTTCAAATTTCTCAACATTACCAGCTTCTAAAAGCATGTACATAACCGCTTCATTTGCACCGCCATGTAAACTTCCTTTTAAAGATGCAACTGCACCTGTTAAAGCACCGTATAAATCTGATTGTGTTGATGCAATAACGCGAGCTGTAAATGTAGAGTTTGGCATTTCATGCTCACTATATAAAACAAGGGAACGATCAAAGATCTTTTCCTCAAGTTCAGTTGGTTTTTTACCAGTTAACATATAGAAGAAATTCGCACTATAAGATAATTCTTTAAGAGGTTCAATTGGCTCCTCATTATTTAAAATATGATAGCTATTCGCTACAATGTTTGGCACTTTACTTAACAGCTTGTAGCCTCGGCTTTTATTCACTTCTAACGAGCGGTTTTCGATATCATTATCGTAACCAGCTAACGCTGACACACCTGTACGTAATCCATCCATGGGATGCGTCTCTTTAGGCAATGCCTTTAGTACGTTGAATACACCTTCTGGTACTGCATATTCTTCTTTTAATTTCTTTTCAAGTGTTGCTTTTTCATCTTCATTCGGTAGGTGTTCCTCCAATAAAAGGTGCACAATGTCTAAATACTCTTTTGTTTTTGAGAGTTCGATTAAGTCATACCCTTGAATTACAATTTCACCTTTTACTGTGTCAAGAAACGAGATTTTCGTCTCCGCTGCCACTATACCATCTAATCCCGGGGAAAATTTTTCTTCAGCTTTCATCATTATTTCCTCCAATCCTAATAGATCTTCGTGCACATAACTGTAAGCCTTTACAATATTGTGAAACTACATTTCTATTTCAATGTATCAGAGTTTTTAGAAGATTTCAATTTATTTTATAATGATAAGTTTCCTACACTTTTCTTACTGTAACAATACAATTTTTTGAAAATAATTCTTATATTTTATAAAGAAAGAATAGACTTCTTTGCGTATTTTCAAAAACAAGATATAAAGATTTTTCATATAACACCGCCAAATATACAATTATTCTAATTTTATTTGAGAAATAAAAAAAACGAGCTGTACATAAATACAGCTCGTTACTATATGATATTTATTTCACTATCTCTTAAATATAATTTTTATATAAAACTTATTCATTTTTAATAAAGTTATTATTTTACATAATTAAATTGAATTTCTTCCATCTCCTCATGATAACTTACAAATAAATCATAGTTTTGAAAATACCAAAGATCATCAGAATCTACAAAAAATATAATACCTTCCTTCTCAACTGACACTATTTCCCCCTCTGGTTTCTCAGCAACAACCCCTAAAGAATATCCGGGCTGAATTGAACTATCCCCTCCGTACCTTACAGTAAAACGTACAGATTCACCGTGCTTTATACGTAATTCTTCCTGGAACCATTGCAGAGCTTTACGATCAATTGAAATTTTCATCTTTATTCCTCCAGTTTACGCAAACTCTTTTTTTCCTAATCGTTGTTTTACAAAGAAGACGAAAATAATTAAGGCTATTAATGCCGAAATTGCACTCCCTGAAAATAAAATACGATAACCAAACATTTGTGAAACAACTCCAAGTAAAATAGCACCTAACCCGATTCCTAAATCAAACGCTGTAAAAAATGAAGCATTTGCAACTCCTCTTTTACTCGGATCAACAATTGTAAGCATTGCCGCTTGCAAAGCTGGCTGCGCTGATCCAAATCCAATACCGTATAATGTTGCTGCGATAATTACACCTAACAAACCATTTGAAATAGTTAAAACAACTATAGCTAAAATAGTAATACATAATGCTGGGAGTATGATGAATACTTCTCCATACTTATCTAATAGTTTCCCTGAAATTGGTCTTACAATTGTTAATGCAATTGCATATACAAGAAAGAAAGTTCCCGGGTTTACATGAATTGATGATGCAAATAACGGTAAAAAGGTTGTTATTCCTCCATATGCAAACGATAAAAAGAATACTACAATCGTGATTGTTAATACGGATTTCTCAAATAGCTGAATTTTCCCTTTTTCTTTTTGTGGCGTAAATGGCATCTTCGTTATTAGTGATAATACGACTGCCATAAAAGATAACAACGTCGCTAATAAAAACAGACCATGAAATGAATAATTTTGCACAACCCATAATCCAATCATAGGTCCGATCGCCATTGCAATTGTCATCGCCATCCCGTACCAACCCATACCTTCACCGCGGCGTGAATCTGGAATAATATCCGTTATTGCTGTTCCAACAGCTGTTGTAGAAACAGCCCATGTTACTCCGTGAATAACACGTAAAACAGCTAAAAGGACAATAGTCGATGCTATATTATAGGAATACATCGTTAATCCAAAAAAGATGAGTCCGAAAATAATAAAGGATCTTCTACCATATTGATCTAACATTCCTCCAATAATCGGTCGTATTACAACAGCAGCTATTGTAAACATTCCCATCATGAGTCCAACTTGCGATTCATTGCCACCTATCTCTTTAATAAAGAGCGGGAGCGTTGGAACAAGTAAATAAAATCCTGTAAATAAAAATAACATTGCGAAAGTCATTTGAATAAATGATTTCGTCCATAATCGTTCCATAAAAATACCTCCATACACTCGTAAAATATTACGATTAACACCCTCATTGTACATTTTATTGATCTCTTTTCCCTCCGCAAATAGACGTATCTTTTCATATTAAATAGTCCACCATCAGCTTACATTAGTCTTAAGACTTTGTACGCATGTTTTAAACGAAAGTCCTATATATGTACCTTTATACGTGTGAAAAGAATATACTAATTTATTATCACAACTTAGGAGTGATTATTTTATGTGGGTATTATCATCAAGAGTAACTGTCGCGGTTCCTTCGATACCCGAAATACATGCCCCCGCCGTTCATACAGCAAGTTCCGATGTCGGCATTGAACTTCCAGCAATTTGGCAACAATACCAATCACCAGGTCAAGCTACCCCTTCATTTTGGCATCATGGTGCCCATCCAAGTAGCACTACCTTTTATCACCCTAGCTACGCTCCACCACCTCAGGCTCAAGTCTTTTATCATTTCCCATCAATTTATTTTCAAAATTTTTATGGCACGTTTAACATTTAATAGCCATCACTGTATTCCCCCTACATTGCAATAAAGATTAACCTCACTCCAGTTTCAACATAAAAAGTCGAATTTCCTAAATAAGAAATTCGACTTTTTAAATTATTCCCCCAACTAAAGTAACCATTAAAGAAAGATATTTATTAAAGATTTGAATATAATTTTTACTTATTTAATACTTTATATGATTCATCACAGTTAGTCACTTTGCGGGATAACCAACACATACCATCTTTTGCAAATAGACTTTCCTCTCTTTACGTTAATTCACTCTTTTTCTTCTATCCAGCCCTTAACATTACATTTTCTGTAGCAAAATAAAAAAAGCACTTAAGATTGTAAATTCCTACAAATCTTAAGTGCTCTTTTGAAAACTTTTCTATAAATTTTTCTTATTGTCCATTATTGGCAGGAACCTCTCCTGCATTTCCACCATTATTTGGTTGTACTGTTGCAGGTGGGGTTGGAGTTCCTTGACCTCCATTATTATTCGCTGGAGGTGTCGTTCCTTGGCCTCCTCCGTTATTTGCTGGAGGTGTCGTTCCTTGGCCTCCTCCGTTATTCGCTGGAGGTGTCGTTCCTTGACCTCCTCCGTTATTTGCTGGAGGTGTCGTTCCTTGGCCTCCTCCGTTATTCGCTGGAGGTGTCGTTCCTTGACCATTTCCGTTATTTTGTTCATTTTGTTTCTTTTCTTCTTCTTGTTTCTTTTGCTCTTCTAGTTTCTTTTGTTCTTCTTGCTTCTTAAGTTCCTCTTGTTTCTTTTGCTCTTCTTGTTTTTTCAGTTCTTCTTGTTTCTTTAATTCTTCTTGCTTTTTCTCTTCTTCAGTTTTTTGCTGTTGATCTTGTTTTGGTTGCTCCGTTGTATCCGGTACGCTAGTATTTGGCGATGAATCACGTTTTTCACCTTTTATACGTAGCTCACTACCTTCTTGAATAACGCTACTTGGCATTTTAAAGCGTGATTTATCTGTAGCCATTTCACTCATCATTTCTTTAAAGATCAACTGTGCAATTTTCGTATTTTTACTACTAATATACTCGTCTTTACCATCTTTCATATACCCTGTCCATACTGCCATCGTATATTGCGGTGTATATCCAGCAAACCAACTATCACGAGTTGCACTTTCTGGAATTTTATATTGAGCTAATTGTTTTGATGAGTAGTTTGTCGTACCCGTTTTACCAGCTACATCTAAAGATGCTATATTTGCAGATGTACCAGTACCTGATGTAACTACAGAACGAAGCATATCTGTAATCATATATGCTGTAGAATCTGTCATAACTTGTTTTGGTTTTTGTCCAAAACTTTGTGACTTACCATCTGGATAAACGACTTTCTTAACAAAATGCGGTTTCGTATATTTACCATCATTACCAAATGCCGCATAAGCGCCCGCTATTTCAGTTGGTGATACTTCATTTGTACCAATCGCTGTTGATTCAGTCGGTGCCGTATTAAATGTAATGCCTAATTTCTCAGAGAAGTCTTTTGATTTATTAATTCCAACTTCTTTCGCAGTCTTAATTGCTGGGATATTTCGTGACTTTTCTAATGCTACACGCATTGTAATAGGGCCCATATGACTTCTATCTGAATTTCGTACTTCTTGTCCCGTTGAATACTTAAATGGAGAGTCATCAATTTGATGGTACGTAGCCCATTTTAAATATTCAATTGCAGGAGCGTAGTCGAAAATCGGCTTCATCGTTGAACCAGCTGCACGATCTAATTCAATTGCCATATTATGCCCTTTAAATACAGCTTTATTTTCTCCACGGCCACTACCTATAGCACGAACTTCTCCTGTTTTCGTATCCATAAATGTAAATGCACCTTGGAATTTATCGTTCGGATAATCAATGATATTATTATTTAAAATATTATCAGCAAGTTTCTGCGCTTTCGGATCTAACGTTGTATAAATTTCTAAACCATCAGAACCAATATTAGCATCTGGCAATTCTTTTTCTACTTCTTTCACAACTGCATCCATAAATGCAGGGTATGGCATTGTTTGTAGTTGAGTTGCAGGCTTGAGTCCCTTTTCTACGTCAACTTTTGATGCTTCTTCCATTTCCTGTTTTGTTATATATCCATGTCGATTCATTAAGTTTAGAACAACATTTCTTCTTTCTGTTGCTTTTTGAACATTTTCTTTTTTCGTTGGATCATAGTTATTCGGTGCTTTCGGTAAACCTGCCAGCATCGCAACTTCTGGTAATGTTAAGTCCTTCAATTCTTTACCATAGTAGTTTTGTGCTGCTGTTGCGATCCCATATGAACGGTTTCCTAAGTTAATTTTATTTAAGTACATCTCTAATATTTCATGTTTTGAATACTGTTGTTCTAGCTTATAAGCTAAATATATTTCTTGTGCCTTACGCTTTGGTGTTTTGTCCATTGATAAGAAGTAGTTTTTAATAACTTGCTGTGTTATCGTACTTCCACCTTGAGAACCGTAATCTCCTTTAAGACTTACTAGAACAGCACGCGCAGTACCTTTAAAATCTACTCCGCTATGCTCATAAAAACGTGAATCTTCTGTCGCTAAAAATGCATTTTCTACTAATTTAGGTATTTGCTCATACGTAACATTCGTCCTTTTTTCTTTTCCATATTCATATACCAAATCCCCGTTTTTATCATAAATTTTTGAGGATAACGGATTAACAAGTTTTGCTTTCTCAAGTTTTGGTGCATCCTTAATCATTACGAAAAAGGTAGCAACCCCCGCCACTAAACCAACAATACCAAGTAATAAACAAGTAATTAAAAACTTGCGAAAGAATGATGTTTTACCTTTTGGTTTTTGTGTTTTAGAAGCTGGTTGTTTTTTCTTTTTAACTTGTCGTCGTTCCTCTCGAGAACGATAATTTTCTGACATGTTACTTTCTCCTGCCTTTCAATTCTCCCGTTGATTTACTTAAAAATATTGAGGTCACTTTCTAAAATGCATTTGATTAAGAAAGTATATTGACCTGGAGCATTCAATATTTTCCCAATTCACAGATTATAAATTTTAGAATACTTCTTATACAAACTATTTTCACTTCTATTTTTCCTAATAACGCTGCCCCTTTAAGCATAGAATGTAAAAAGTGAATTTTTAATACCTCGTATAAATAATATACCTTTTTTTCAAATGGTCAATATTTTCTTATTTATAAATCAAAGGTGAAATAAAAATAGCACAACGATATGTACTTCGTGTGAACTTCCTTATAATTACGTATAACAAACATTTAATATATTGCATATAAGTATAATACCTCTTAAATTATAAGGATTTCAACATCACAACCTCAACATATACAAGAAATTATTAAAAATGAAAAGTGAGGAGTTGCGTAATGATGAAGCTATCTCCCGTGATTTCAAAAAATATAGTTGCTGTTGGCTATAATCCTTTTTCTATGATTTTGCGAATCCAATTAAAGAACGGTATGTACGATTTCTTTAATGTACCAGAAAGTATTTATACTGGCCTATTACATGCACAATCTAAAAGTTATTATCATAAAACTTATATTAAAAATTCTTTCCGCCACACAAAAATTTAAACTTAACACCCACTAAAAAAAGGAGGTTAATCCTCCTTTCTTTTAAAAACATTTCACAGATGAATTATCTTCGATTCCTCTTATTAATTTCATCATATGCTTGAATTTGTTTTTTCAAACGCCGATCAGCTTTTTTATCATGCACTACAAGAATTGCATGTATAACTCCTGGAACCCAAAATATTAATGTTAATATGAAATTTATTATTGCCTGAATTGGTTTTCCACAAAATAGTACAGCAACAGGTGGAAGAAAAATTGCTAATAAATACATCATCCCTTGAAAACTCCTTATTTTGTATTTTATATATCCCTTTTCAAAACATACGTAAAGAAACCTTATGATGTTGTTGTTACATAAATTTTCATTAAGTATATATAACATCTCTTACTTTATATATTCTATCTATAGGCAAAAAAACCTACTACTATTTTAATCTTAACGTACCTATGAAATTCATGTATCTCCTTCTATTTATATAAGTATTTCAACCTTTTCATTGTTTTCTAGCCTATTTTCTTCCTCTATTGCAGTTACTCCAATTGCAGAAATTAACGTTCCTATCGCTTGTATCCAAATACCAATGAGTGCAATTATTCTCTCATCCTTCTTATCAAAAATACTATCTTCATTTTCTCTCTCATCTTTCAATACATTTGAAACACCTTGATACGCTTGTAATCCAGCACCTAAACTTTGCATGGAGTTACCTAATATAATAATTTTCTGTAGTACATTTATATCCATCAAAGCTGCTTCTACTCCTAAAAAAGCACCGATCGATTGTAAACTGTTCCCTGTAATAATAAGATAATCATTTTCTTTCGATTGTTCATTTATATTAAAATATGTTCCTATTACATTTGATATATTCCCTAATGCTAATAGCTCAATTCCTATTTGATCAAGTAATTTACTTTGATTCTCTAAGCCTATATTTTGATTTTCTCTTTTTTCTTCCCCATCATCATAATTGCTCGCAATGATTTGTAATATATACCCGAGGGCTTGTAATGAGCTTCCTACAATAACAAGATCCGATTCAACTTTCTCTTCTCCAATAAATCCTCTTGTCGTTCCAATAGCAGCTGTAAGGTTGCCCCCTACTTGAAACCATGCCCCTGTCACTTTTAAACCGCTTGGATTCATTTTTATCACCTATTTAAATATTTTCTAAACCTTACAAAACAAAGTGAAACTTTGATCAGTGGGGTTTTCTTCATCACCCACCTAACTTCTTTGCTTTCGCTGAATTTTGAGGTGGGGGTCTTACTGATTGGCAAATAGCGGGATAAATAAATTCCACCCTTAATCTTTCATTTTATTTTTCAGATGTAATTTTGTGAATGATGTAATGTGCTTTTTATATGCATGCTGGGCATGTCAACAAATCTCCATTTTTATCTATTGTTAGATTCAATATATATTGAGTTGCTTTATGTGACCAAGTTTCAGGTGTAGGCGATTCATTTATATATTGTGGCGCACATGACTTCAGCATTGGAGTACTAATACTCCCTCCAGGATCTAAAGCAACTACAGCCATGCCATGGGGTAATTCCAGGGCCATAGATTTAGTGATACCTTCAATAGCAAATTTCGAGGCACAATATGGCGCAAGCTCAGCCTCACCTGCTCTACCCCAACTAGAACTCATATTGATGATAATTCCTTCTTTCCTAGCTACCATTGCTGGAACAAACGCTCTTATTACATTTACTACACCATTCACGTTTACATTCATTACATTTTCAAATTCTTGAGCCGTAATTTTCCAAAGTTGTGCATTTTGATTTACAATCGATGCATTATTTATTATCATATCGGGAGCCGTATGTCTATTAAGTATATAATTTGCCCAGTTGTTAACTTGCTGAGAATCTGAAACATCAATTACTTGAAAATCATGTATTTTACTGTACTGTTTTTTTAGTTCCTCAATTTTATCTTTTGAACGTCCACAACCATATATGTTCCACCCTAATTCATGAAATCGATCAACCATCGCACGTCCTAACCCTTGTGTCACACCTGTAATAATTACAGATTTACCAATTTCTTTTCTCTGCATTTCTCTCATCCTCCTTCCCTATATCTTACTCTCTTCATTTTTATTCAGCCATTTACTATAGTATCAACTCATACTATAGTAATGGTTTTGATATTGCATACATAAATAAAAAAAGTAACCATCATGGTTACTTTTTGCTATATATCTAAAAATTCATTGTTTATTTCATTATCGTTTTTACATTTCAACTTCTCTTTTCCACATTTCTCACACTGGTAAATATAAACTACACCTAATGTACCTTTTTTAAAATCCTCATTATCCTGCATCTTAATAAAAATATATTTATGTTTACAATGCGATTCACCCAAATAATTTTCAAACCACTTTTTCAACAAAACACATTCCACCTTTATGATAGAACCTTTATTTAGCTGCCTTATTACATACTTTTATTTAAATATTCAATCTCATCTTGCAACTTTTTAAATTGCTCAAAATGCATGGTAATAGATTGGCTACTACCATAATCAACATTTTGTTTCACTAATATAACACCCGTATCATGAAAAAGCGCTTCAAGTTCTTTCCTAATAGACACTTTCGCAATATGAGCTGTTTTAATTGCAGATAAAATTGCAATTTCATTAAACTTTAATTTTATTTCATTTGGACAAAATGCGTCTTCAACTAATATAACTTCATTACTATAAATTAGTGCAACAAGATTACTTGATTTGGCATCTGTTAAATCAACTTTTTTCATAATATCTTTCATTACATTTTGCCTCCTTTATTTTCATATATATCAATTATACAAATTTTTTTTAAAAATTACTCAACTTTATTATATTAATTTTAACACACTTTTATTGAAATCCATGCTCCAAACGTTTTACTATTCCACAATTTTTATTATATGAACCATCTGGACTATAACTCCATATAGTAATGTTAACAACTTATTATAAAGCAGGTGAAAATTATGCCATCAGTTGTAGGAAATTTAGTCGTACAAAATAGTAATGGATCATTTAACTTAGGTGATTTCTACAACGTTTCTCCGAAAGAAAATACGAAAGCTTATAATGGTTCCGGCGCATCAAACGTTGGTTTTGTTGTTAATACTTTTAGCGGTGTTAGCGCGACCAATACATTTGATTCTGACCTTGCAGATCAAAACCAAGTGGGTACAGCCTAATCTTATGTTCAACTTTTTGTATAGAAAATTTTAATTTGTCTATACTATAATCAGGCTGTTTGACAGCTCTTATCGATTTTGGAGTACCCTATCTTTTTCTCCCTTTCCCTGGGGCTCAGCAGCTAGCACAAAGCTAGCTGCTTTTTCTTATATTATTTGTCTCATAAATCAGAAATAAAAGAAGCTGCCATTTAATATTCAGCTTCTTTTACGTTATTTCAATAATATCCATAGCGTTAAATACGTAACTTTTATAAAAGGCGTCTGTACAAATTACAATTTGTTTTACCGGATTGATATGTACAACAGTCATGTAGCTTGTTAGTATGTAACCATCTTCAAAATATGTTACCAATATTTCTTTCTCAGACAGTAATGACGTCAATAATTTATCAGAAATTCTCTCTTTTACTTCATTTGTTAAAAGCGGTTTTTGTACTTTTAATTTCTCTCCAATAATCTTTCTCATATTTAAAAGTTGTTCGGACATTACTGTAAACGGAACCCACTCTCTTTCTTCTTTTTGTATCTTTACATCGTTCATTTTTTATCTCCTTGATCATTTATACATTTATTTAGCCATACTATCCCTTAGTTATTTTTAATACTCACTAAACTCGGATTTACTTCTAAACTATAATTAGGTTACCTCTCAAAAGAACATTCGTTCTTATTATACACGAACTTACGTTCTTTTGAGAAGAGCCATACTTATTATTTTTTAACAAAAAACATAATTTTATTTATCTCCATACTTTTTTCCTTTATCAAATAAACTTCTCATTTCTTATGTAAAATGCATATAACAACTAAAAGGCGACTTCACACAAAGTGAAATCGCCTTTTCTTAAAAAATATTTCAATGTTTATTTTTCTATCCTAACTAATGTTCTTTCTGGAATACATAATTCATCTATATTAAAATGATTTATTTTTAATTTCAATTCCCCTACTCGTTCCTTATCTTCATCACCAACCCAACAACTGAATAATTCGAAATAGTCTCCATCTTCCAAATAACCTTCCATAATCTTGCATAAAGTTAAAAGTTTTTCTTTCGCTTCTTTTTTTTCCTTTACGTTTTGCTACTCGACAAGTTCAATTCCCCAACTAGTTGAAACCTCATATATGTAATTTTTTTGGAATTGATACTCTTGTACAATTTCAAGCATACTTTCATCTGCAAAACATGGTCCAAAAACAATTACATCATTAGAATCGGGCTCCGTTAACGGAATTTCTACATTACAGCCTATGTAACTTGCTAAACTCATTTTATACTCCTCCAATATTCGTATAAAAAATACTTCATAGTATATTTATTTACTCAAATATAAAATCCCTGCCTAAACAAAAAAGTTTTAAATTTTTTTGTTTATTAACCATCTATAACTGAAAACATATACTATGATGAACGAACTCACAAAGCATAAGAAAAGAGAGCATTTACAACACTCTCTTTTCTTACATACTCTATGAAACTTTACAAAACTGAATCAGTGATTTTTATTATTATATTTCATTACATATACTTAGGTTGTACTATTATATGTAACTCTCTCTCTGTATCCGCTTTTTTCGGATGACGAAAATAATTAAAGTTCGTACTTTAACACTTTATACTCAACAATCCCGATTTTAATCCCTTTCGTTTCTTTTAATATAGCTAATAAATCACTTACATTTTCATCATATGACTCAAAAATTTTCGCGCCGCCCTCTCCTTGAAAGATTACTTTCATATATTCTCCCCACCTTAATTTATTGATGTGGTAAATGACGCGTTTAATACGATTCATTATTTATCCTAAAATTTTCACACCAAAAAGAACATCCTTTCCATTCGAATGCTCAGCTTTTTACTAATTATCCATATTAAATATTTATTCAAAAACATTATATGTATTATTTTTTAAATTATGTTCGATATCCATTATTAAAGAATAAATATATGTAACAAACTTGCATAATGAAAACCGTATAATATCCACTTTCGTTGAAATAATTATAGCACCTTTAATTACCATCCATTATTTTCCATTGTAATTCTTAATATTTAAATGTAATATTGTATTGTCTTACTATCTATTTATAACTCACACACTAATTAGAAAAGGGAACTCTATATGAGTTCCCTTTTCTAATTATGATTACAATCATTATTTCTTTTCTAGAAATTTAAATGTATCTTTAAATTCTTTATTATTCACTTTAATATCAGCATCTTTCAATAAATCATTGACTACTTGTTGTTTCCATTTACCTGTCGTATCTTGTAGTCTTTGTTGTTCTAAATCTTTACGAATTTTTTCCTTTACTTCATCAAATGGCTTCAATTCTTTTTTATCCGTCACTTTAATAATATGGTAACCGTAAGTTGTTTTAACTGGATCACTTACTTGGCCTGCATCTAATTTATACGCAGCTTCTTCAAATTCTTTCACTGTTTGTCCAGGAGCAAAACCAGATATTTCCCCGCCCTGTTCCTTTGAACCAGTATCTTCTGAATACTGTTTTGCTAAGGCAGCAAAATCTTCACCATCATTTACTTTCTCCTTTACTTCTTTAGCTGTCTTTTCATCTTTCACTAAAATGTGACTTACTTTCATTTCTGGTTTATAGTTATCTTTCACATCTTTTTCTGTGACTGTTGCTTTAATCGCTTTCTCAAATGCAATTTCTGGCTTCATTTTTTCTTTTAATTCATCTTCATTTTTCAATCCAAGTTGTTCTAAAGTTGATTTAAAGTTCTCACCCATTTTATCTTTTGCTTCTTCTACTTTCTTTTTTGCTTCCTCATCCGAAACTTTATATTTATCTAACAATGCCTTACTTAACATCATTTGATATAAAGTACTTTCTCCATATTGTTGTCTTAATTCTTTACTTAATTCTTTCTCTGTAACATTTCCTACTTTTGATGTTACTACGTTGTCTGAAGAACCACATGCAGATAATGCTAGCATCACGCATGAAATAATTGTTCCAATAAATATTTTTTTCTTTTTCAATTCAAATACCTCACTTTTATCATTATGCAAATTAACTATACACAGGCATTGTGAAAACAGTGTGTTTTCTGCATGTAATTCATTTCATATGAGTTGACTATGTATCATGCATTTCCATTTTTAAAAATCAAGAGTCTTCTTACTATTATAGTAAGAAGACTCTTTACATACACCTCAAAAACAACACAGCTGCTATAGTTACTTAATACTTACATGTTTTTCAGGTATCCAACTATTCTGCCCGATATCTACCGCATTTCCCACTCTACCCCACACTCGAAAAGATGTCGATCCATCTATATTTCCTTTATAATTCATACATTCAGGCTCCTCATAATAATTTACTCTGTAGCCGACAGGATATTTCGAAGTTGCATAAAACCATTTCACCTTAAAATGTTTTAAATATGTCCACTGCTTATCGTTCCCTAAACAAATCATATCTTGCTCACCGCCTCCCCAATAACCTGTTAAGATTAAATATGGAATTTTCTGAGTGAGTGCACCTGTAAATTGAGGATCCATGGGGTTTTCATATAAATTTATTCCGTATCCATCAGGATATTTCGAAACTGCAATACCAATGCCATTCAGTTGCTGTTTATACACTATGTTAGATTGATTTGCTTTGTTCGAATCTATAAACCAAGAAAGTGACTTATTTCCTACTAATCGATTCAGATCACATTTCCCAATCCCAGGAACATTCCCTGAATCCGTATATTGCCAAATATCACATGGATATGCTGGCTTATTCCCTCCATAACGAGGGATCCATACGAAATCAGCTTCAATATTACGTGCTCCAAATGATAAATACATGTGATGCCCTACATATAATCCTACTTTTTCCGCACCTAAACGGCGTAATTCATCAATAAATGCCTGTGTCCCGCCTTGCATATCTGCCATCGTTTGAACTTCTACGTCCGCCACCCAAAACTTAGCTGATTGATCACCACGATTCCAAAAATCTTGTGCCTCTTTCTTTGCATCAGTAATAGATATAAAACGGCAAAAAGCATAATTACCAAATGGGATACTATACTTTTTCATTTCACTAACATAATTTTGATACATAAAATCTACCGTATTAGAGCCATCTTGAACTCTAGCAATCACTAAATCTAGCTGAGATGCTGCAATATCCCAATTGATAGTTCCATTCCATTTTGAAATATCTACAATATAACCCATACATTCCAGCTCCTTTTTAATGTCTTATTCATAGCTTGTTTTATTGTAAGCCTTATCTCTCTAAAACTAGCTATCTATAATATAAATAAAAAGAATCGTTACTGTTTTAAAAAATATATTCTCTTTCAGAAATATTTCTATTAACTTTAACATATATACCATATAAAACATTCTCATATTTGAAATATACCCTACTATTCATTTGTTATGTAATCTCGTCCTATCAATCAAGGTATCAATCATTTTTACGGATATTAGAAAAAATCCCCCTACATTATTAAATTAAAACTTCCAATATCAATTCCCTTTCAGCTAATATAAATCATTCCTCATTTTCTATATATTCTTAAGTCAAAATCACTATCTTTCCATGAAATTTGAGATTTAGAAAATTTTTAATTAATTGAAGATTATTCCTGCTAACCTACAATTGTCCAATCTGCACACTATTGGTGCATAAAAAAGACATTTTCTATTCATGAAAATGTCTTTTTATAGTCTAATAAAACAATTTTGGTGTTAAATCTTTATTTTGTAATTGTGTATTTTCACTGTTCATAACACAACTTGTTCAAAATAATATTGGGCTATCACAAACCTCATCATTCATTACATCACGAAATACATTGGCAGCAACACCTGTAAACGTTTGACATAAGTTAGAAATATCGTCATTGAAAAACTGAATGACTTCCGCGGCGAAAACCGGAAAGACAACATTCGGTCCGCCAGGGAACTGAGGCTGTACCACAACTTGTTCAAAATAAGGATTATTTTCTAGTGCTACTTGAAATAAATGAGCTATTTCAAATGCATCTAGTGGACAAGGAAATGGATTTACAATTTCATTCTCATTATTCGTTACAATAACTGTCACACTTACATTCCCAAATTGTACAAAAGATTTTAAAAGCGTTGCTAATGCTCTCGCTTTTTCATTACTTAACGCATGCACTAAAATAATATAATTACCACCAACAGGAATAAGCGGCCCAACTGTAACAGTTGGATCAGCACCTATTGAATTTTTTAATTCATTAAAATATGTGATCCACGGTGGCGAAAGCTGAGCTTGTACATTTTCTTCCACTATTTTATACTACCTCCTTATACAATTCTTACTAACATAATATATAGAAAATCAAAAAATACATTAGTTATATTAACCATTTGCGTATTTATTGATTATATTAATTAAACATTTTATTTCGCATTCTCAATTTCCCCTTTACATCTTTAAGCAATTTTACTACTATGAAATTCTTTATTATAAGCAAATCCACTGAAGTTTCATATTATACTAATACGACTCTATATCCTTTAACTTATAATACTCAATATTAGGAGCTGATTTCATGGAAAAAAAACCTATCGTATTCAAAATCCCACCAAATTCAAAACTAAAAGTTACATTTTTCGGTCCTTGTAACGAAGTAATTACAAATGTGTCTATAATTAATCAACTATGCACCCCTAAATGTCAAACTATCACGCAATATCCAGACTTTAAGAAATATGTAACTGAAGTACGATCGCTATCCCGTTGTTAGTCCGCATAATGTACGATTTTCACAAATTTGTTACCTAAAATAACTGAGAAAGAAAATAAATGCATTCCTAAACTAAAATTACTCATTTTATGATATTCCATTGATAATTCATTGATTTTTTACACGTTTTTATTAAAAGAACATATATTATCGTATGGAGATTATCCACTCATAAAACCTATCTTTCTTTGGAGCGTACTTTTTATGTATGCTCTTTTTTTATGTAACCGTCCTCCTTCTAAATTGACCTACAATATATTAAAATTCTTTATATACTCAAGGAGGTCAAATATGTTCAAGCTGCATCCGATACTACTCATCTTAGGATTGATTTTGTTTTTATATAGTGTAATCGTCTTTATGTTATTCTTTTCAGTGTATTAGCATTCGCTACACAAATCTATGTTCAATATGTAATTTCTATATAGTAAAGAAAAAACGTAATGATACGATCTTTTATATATTCCATCTTTCTTGTTCTATAAGAAAACTAGTAAACTTACTAACAATGAGTTTGTACAAGCATGTTACTTATTATTCTGTTTATTATCTGAAGAAGATTGAAACCCTTACAAATTAAACTGCACTTTACCTATTTACTTATATATTTTAGAAAAACAATAATAATCCCCCACCATTTGGTAAGGGGATTAACTAAACCTACTACAAAACATTTAATGATCTGTTTTATTTAATTGGAGAAGGAAATCTTGCCGCTTCAAAGTGAACCGTATTTACACCATTAACATTTTGTACAATTACGCCAGCAATACTACTTTCTGCAAAAATTTCAACTAAATCTCCTGCTTCTAATTGAAGAATAGTAATTACGGAAACATCATTATTAAAAAATACTCCTGTTCCAAAGAAATCATTATCTATCGCTATTGCTGGATTGCCATTTACACGAATTTCTACTCTAGCTCTGTAATTTACATTAAAATCATTTGGAGAAAATGTTATATTTCCTAATACACTATATACCCCTCTAGTTTTCGGAGTAAAAATCGACGTTACTGGATTATATTCATTCGCTAGATCAAATTGTTCATTTTGAAATAATACTT
This sequence comes from Bacillus cereus group sp. BceL220, assembly GCF_051776965.1. Classification (NCBI taxonomy): domain Bacteria; kingdom Bacillati; phylum Bacillota; class Bacilli; order Caryophanales; family Bacillaceae; genus Bacillus; species Bacillus cereus group sp. BceL220. The sequence continues at coordinate 78,523 of NZ_JBPWBC010000007.1, forward strand.
TAACAGGAGTATTTGCTAGAACAGGTTGATTAACTGTATTCACAGCTCTAAATGCCGATGCCCTTACAAGCTCCTCTTTCTTATCATCACAACACTTCACCTTTACATACTTCCTATCACATTTACTACTTTTCCTATAACAATCATGACTTTCCTTTTTGTAATCTTTACAATACTTACAGTAATAATAAGACATAGTTAGTCCCCCTTTACACTTATTTTTACATAGTATGCTATATAGATTAGAATAGCTTGGACGACCTGTTACTATTTTTAATAGAGTAAAAAACCCTCACCATTTCGGTGAGGGTTTACCTTTAAGCTTCTGTAAACTCATTGTTTAATGACTTTATTTAATTGGAGAAGGAAATCTAGCTGCTTCAAAATGTGCACCATCTTCTAAAGGACTTAAAACTCCATCTATACTACTTTGTGCATAAATCTCAACTTCATCCCCTGCATTCAATTGAACAATCGTCGAAACACTTACTACATTTCCAAAACTTATTGGACCAAAAAAGTCATTATCTATAGCTATCGCTGCGTTTCCATTCACACGAATTTCTACACGCGCTCTATAATTTAAAGTTGGATCGTTTGGAAAGAAACCAATCGTTCCAATAATAGAATATACTCCTTTAGTCTTCGGCATAAAAATAGATGTTGCTGGATTATACTCATTCGCTAAATCAAATTGTTCATTTTGAAATAACACTTTCACAAAAGTATTAGCAGGAACATTTTGATTTACTGTATTTCTAGCTCTAAATGCGGATGCTCTAACAAGATTGTCCTTGTTATCATGGCACTTACTAGTGTTCTTACAACAATCATGATGCTTCTTTTTATACTCCTTACAATACTTACAGTAGTAATAACAAGACATACTAATTCCCCTTTCAAACTTATTACTACATATTATGTAAGATTGATTTATAAGGTTTGGACTAGCTATTTTTATTATTCATAAGGGCGCTATTAACCTGCACCCTTATTTATATACACCACTTAATTCCTTACTAGTTATAAGTTGTATACAGTTCCATATGGAATAGTAAGAAAAGAACTTCCGTACGGTGTAACATGATGTACTGGGTAAAAATACTCTACGGATGAATAATACGGTTGTACACCTTGCTGCTGCATTTGCAATTGTTGTTGCATTTGCAATGCTTGTTGAATAGCTTGGACTGTACTTTGTGCTCCACTATACGTTATAGATGTACCATACGCTGGTCGCATACCAGTTTCAGAATTAAAATATGAATAAAACATGATTTTCAACTCACTTCCGTATAATTTATTACAAAGTATGTTATGATTCTATATTTCAGTGAGTGCTGAAAGCTAATTCACTAGCTTTTATTAAGTTTAAACATTTTTAATATAAATATCATTCTCCAAATAAAAGCACCCTCAACGGATGCTTTTTGTTTCTCGCTAAATGTTCCTACTACCATTATTCATTAGCAATAATTTAGTTGTCCACGAATTTCACCTTTAGGATGTTGTACTGTATGAACATTAATATATATGTTTCCAGATATAATCTCATTTACAAGAGTGCCTAATGTTTGACCCGCTAGCGGTCCAACCAAATCTTCTTGAGTAATCATTCCCGTAAGAGTTGCACACTCTATTGAAACTGGATTTGTTATCGGTCCAAATAAAAAGGCTACAACAGGACCGTTCGTGCCTTTTAATCCAAGATGCAGATGGGCAGCTACTACATCTTCTATATTGAATAAATCTAACTTGAAGTTTAGGCTAAGCTCGTCCCAACTTAATTTAAAGAAACCCTCTCCTCGAGCATCTGTTTCTACTGGTGGAACTTCGTTTCTACCACGCAACTTTGCAAAGAACATATCTATCACTCCTATACTTTTTATACTTCTAATATATTCTGATCTTTCTTATAAAGTGACAAAAAAGCAGCTGTTAGTTCAATTTTAATTTATTAAATATAATAGATTAATTTATTAATTATATTTAATCCATACATTTAACTATTACATTTTAAAGTTTAGTTCATATACTATATTAGATTACTAGAAAGGAGGTCTAAGCATGGAAAGTTGTGTTTTGTTCGTTAATGGACAACCTCTTTTAGTGGTTTCAGTTGCTGGAATCGAAATTGCTAGATTAGAGCTTTCTCTTCAAGTAGCATTGACTTTAATAGCATTAGGAATTCCAATTTGTGCATAATATTTAGATAGTTATAAAAAAGAGGGCTTAAGCTCTCTTTTTTATTTATTCCTTAACATTAAAAAAGACACCAGTTGGATAATGGTATCTATTGAAATATTCGCCATAAGTTTCATCACCACTAAACTAATAATCCTAATTCACGTATAATTCCTGAGAACGAATAACCACATGCAAAACCTACAATACGAACTCCTGGATCCCATCTATGTTCTAAATCTTCATTGTACGTTTTCTTGTAATATGCTAGTTTAGAATATATGTTATATTTGTCGTTAACAATTACTTCATCACTAGAAAATCTATCCATTCTAATCTGAACAGCTACATATTCTACTCCTTCATTTAATAACATTTTTCTAATTCTTCTAATGTCTTCCGCACTATTAACCTTCTATTTAAACGGTCATTATTTTCAATAAAAAAGCAGTCACATCTGAGGTTGCAAACATATACAAAAAGCACTCTTAATGAGCATTTAATAGATTATAAGCTATTTGCTTTTCTTACAAAATAGCATATGGTTTTTATATAGAAATCATTTTTCAAAAAGCAAGGTTATTCATATGTCTTTTCAAAAATATAGTGATAACACTAAAGTGTATTAATAAAGTGAAACTTTAATCAGCCCTCATCAATCGGGCTTTTACGGGCAACCTGATCCCCACCTAACTTCTTTGCTTGCGCTTAATTTTGAGGTAGGGATCTTACTGCCCGCAAATAGCGGAATTAATTTGATTTTAGCGTTGGTTCCATTACAATAATTTATTAATTAAAGAGCCTCTTTCCATAGGAGCTCTCTTTCATTCTCTCAATTTAAATTTACTATTCCATTATTAATAAGTATAAGTTATTTTTCTAAAAAGCAGTTTCTATTACCAGTTTTTATGAAATCTTTTAGTTTTTACTAACAGCTCTTTTTTATTAAACTAATAATACTCCTTAAACCCATTTTACCTACTGCATCATATAATTTTAAACTTAGAATTCAATAAAAAAGTTTCTTACCATTAAATATGCGCACTATATGAGGTTCTTTTAAAACTAGTCTATTTATCATCCCCTTCTAACTCCTCACTTTCTTCACGTATTTGTCCAATTAATGAAAATACAGAACCTACAGCTTGGATCCAACTTCCTATGATATCTATTGACTGACCTTCTTTCTTTTTATCCGGGTCACTATTTACTTGATTGTCTAAATTTCCCACTGTATCACTTACTAGGTCTTCTTTACTATCATGCCGCTCTCCTCTAATACTTTTTAACTCGTAAACTCCTCCAATTGCCTGCAAGGAATTCCCTATAGCTTGCAATAAATTTCCTACAATATTAAAAGTTTCATCTTTATCTGAAGCATCTTCAAATTCATCTGCTAATGCTGTAAGTCCTCCTAAAGCCTGTATCCAATTTCCAGCAATCACTAATTTAATTTTAGTTTCATCTTTAAAATCAATAACCAATCCTGATATTACAGTTACATTACCAGTTGATTGAATTTCGTTCCCAATTTTTTCAAGAGATATTTCTCCTTGACCATCAGCTTCTAAAGCGTTACCAACTGCTTGTAATGTGTTTCCATATATATTCAGATCCTCCCGTACATTACTACTTATAAAATAGAACGGTGTACTTCCAATAGCGGAAGTTATTGTACCTATAGCTGCTATCAATGCACCAAATATTTCTTTTAATTGGTTCTCCATTTATAACCTATCCTAACATTAAATAATTACTTTTATCCTATTCAATTACACAGCTATCTGTTAAAAAGTCACACTGTCCCTTACCTTGTTCCTCTTTTATTATATTGTCTTATAAAAATAACACCAATATATATTGTTTGCTCCTCTTCATTGTTTTGTATAATACATATTACTAACCACACTTTTTTAATGTCCTATCTTTAAATGTATTAAACCACTCACTAGTCATAATTCTCTTCACATAAATTGCTCATTTTATGATTCAAAAAAATAAATACATTTCCATTACATTTTTTAAACTTCATTAAACCCCTCATTAATAACCAACAATTGATATATGTCCCATAAGAACATCCCCATTTCCTTGAAAAACACTTTAAACTCAGAAGTGATTATAAATTATCTATATTACAATCTAAACTAATTTTCCTATCCATACATATTTTTTCGCCTCCCAATCATGTCTCTACAAAATAAAAAAGCAGCTATTAAGCTGCTTTGAATTCAATTTATCCCCAAAAGAAATGATATATATATTCTCCCGTTACACTTTGATTGATTCCAACAATTCTAGAAAGCCTCATCAAGTCTGCTCCCTGAAGGAAATACATTGCGAGCATAACTGGCACTTGTGACCACATAAATTGATAAAGTTCCTCGGCTCTCTGATTTGTGGAAACAATTAAATCATTTACAGGTCCTTGATTCCATACTGAAGTTCTAACTGAATTAAATAGAAGATCTTTCCCATTAACCACTATTCTGGCCATACTTTGAGTTATGTCCACATTAATTCCCTCCATCATTACAAAAATCGGACCTGTTTCTACAATCATATTTTATAAATATTCTTGACTGTTATAAATGATTAAGGCAAATCCCTAATAATTTTTTATTAATTAAATTCCTTTACATTTATATAATTTCTAACCTTATACAGCTTTTTTCAGCTCGCCTAGCAACTTCACTCTTCTCGTAATGAGAATGTAATCGTTCAATATTTGCTAATTCATTCGACTCACTGGCGGACAACCAAAATCGTTGTCTGCTTTTGTATGATATTTTTCATTTTACATATATTACTGTTGAACCTGCAGACCAATACGAGCCATTTTAGTGCTTGGGATTTCTCTTCTGAGGATAAGTATCTTTTACTTATCCCTTTTTGTATAGATACGTATATTTAGGATAAAACTAATTACAAACAGATTTTCTTTTTATGCGTAGTTCTAAAAAAGAATACTTTTTTCTTCTATTAAAGGACAGCATATACGACTGCTAGTCCTTTTTTATTTATATTGTATACTCCCCTTCTTGTAGCTCGGAACTACATTTCTCCTATCATCGTATTAAGTAATTTTCCAATAAGAGTGACAGTTATACTTTTCTACTGTCACATCAAACAAAACGAATAGAAATCTCACAGAAAAAGAGAGATATTGTAAGGACTATAATGATTACGATTTGGTATGCTCAACTTATAACGATAACCCCTGCAATTTCAGAAGTTTGACACAGCTCTGAAAAAAGCTTATAAAGAAAAGTGAGGTTCCTGATATTCGTTTCCATGATTTAAGGCATACCCATGCAACATTAATGTTAAATCAAGGAATTCATCCGAAGATTGTTAGTAAACGACTAGGACATAAAAGAGTAGACATCACATTGGACACCTACTCACATGTCGTACCAGGCCTAAAAGAAAAAGCAGTCAAAGATTTTGCAAACAATCTATTTCAAAAACACTAATGTTTGCAAAATGTTTGCAATTACGGATTTTGCATAAAAATACTAGCTTATCCGTGTAACATTGAGAGGAGTCAAAAACATGAGAGAAATCAAATCTGACAAGGAATTCAAAGACATCATCGCAAGCGAGGAGCCTGTAGTTGTTAAGTTCTTTACTACATGGTGCCCAGATTGCGTACGTATGGACAACTTTATCGGAGATGTAATGGAAGAGTTCAATAAATTTGAATGGTATTCTATCAATAAAGATGAGTTTCCAAGTATCGCTGAAGAGTATCAAGTAATGGGTATTCCAAGTTTACTTGTATACCAAAACGGTGAGAAGCTAGGCCACTTACATAGTGCTAATGCAAAAACAGAAGAGCAAGTTACTGAGTTTTTAGAAGCATACTAAAATAAAAGCCCTCTGGAAAATATTTTTCAGAGGGCTTTCATCTATTTTCATACTTATCTTTTGACGTTTTTCATCGTTTAATGAATTACACCTTGTCATTATAAGAATAATACATAGTAAGAAAAGTATTCGTTTCTTCATCCATCTACCCTCCTATCTCTTTAGTAAATAAACTCCAATTCGGTTTACACCCTGACTTTGTACTTTTCAACATATTTTTCCTTCACGAAACTTTGTTATCCCCTTCTTAAAAAGCTATAAAACGTCAACAATGTTTGTATAGACCCACACGACTTTCGTTTGATACTCTATTTATAGAAAGAATTCCTTTAAAGAAAGGTGAGTGATTACAATGGATACTCTTTCTCATAAAGAAGCTGATAAAGGTGCTATTGTCAGCATTATGGCCTACATATTTTTATCCTCTATGAAAATCATCATCAGTTATATTACCCTCTCTAGTGCATTACGTGCTGACGGTTTAAATAACTTAACGGATATCGGTGCTTCTTTAGCAATATTAATTGGTCTAAAAATATCTCGTAAACCTCGTGACCCAGATCATCCGTATGGGCATTCGCGGGCCGAACAAATCGCATCACTTGTTGCGTCCTTCATTATGGCAACAGTCGGATTAGAAGTTGTTATTAGTGCCATTCAATCTTTCTTAAATCCGAAACAAGCAGCACCTAATGTACTCGCTGCATGGGTTGCTCTATTTTCTGCTGTCGTTATGTACTGCGTGTATTTGTATACGAAAAAAATTGCAGCACGAACAAAAAGTAAATCATTAGAAGCCGCTGCAAAGGATAATTTATCAGATGCACTCGTAAGTATTGGTACTGTAGTAGGTATTGTCGGTTCTCAGTTCCAAATGCCTATTTTAGACCCTATTGCCGCTTTAATTGTTGGTCTTATTATTTGTAAAACTGCATGGGAGATTTTCGTAGAATCTTCTCATATGCTAACAGATGGAATTGATCCTGATAAAATGGAGGAATACACTGATGCTATTGAACATATTGGCGGTGTGGAAAACATTGTAGATATTCGAGCACGTATGTACGGGAATCAAACGTACGTTGATATTACAATTGAGGTAGATGCTCGTATGGATGTTGGAGAAAGTCACTGTATTACTGACAATATCGAGGCTATGCTTCGCAAAAAGTTCGGAATTTACCATGCACACATTCATGTTGAGCCAATGAAAAAAGAACCTATTATGACATAGGTTCTTTTTTTATGAACGTTTTATGAAATATAACACATAAAACGAGCCAGCTACCGCCAGCTGCCCATCCTGCTAATACATCAGATGGATAGTGCACGCCAAGATATATTCGGCTAACTGAAATAGATAATACAACAAAGCTTGCTATAAGAATAATTAATAATTTTTTATGCAATGAAATACGATCTTCAGTAATTGTGACGTATGCAATAAATCCTAAAAAAGCAGTAGCATTCATCGTATGACCGCTCGGAAAACTATATCCAGTTGCAGTAACAAGCTGCGTGACATCAGGTCTTGCTCGTTCGTACCATAGTTTAAGCATACTGTTTAAATAACGAGATCCGTAGTAATTAATTGTTAGAAGTAACGCACTAAGCAACTTTTTTCTAACGAGAAAATACATTACAAGAATAATGAGTAATGGAAAATATATTCTTTTGGAACCGATAAAAGACACCCAAGTAAAATAGGTCGTCAAATAATCGTTTCGAAAGCTTTGAATAAAATGTGCGACTATATTGTCAAAATTCTCAATACAAGCGGTATGATACGAAAGTGATAATACGACAAAACAAATGAGTAACGTAAAACTTAGCAAGTATAAATGTCGATATCGTTTCACATACATAACCTCACTATGCAAAAAAATGGAGCGGTTGTTTTAGTTTTCCTCTCCATTTCTTTTTTATGCATAGTTTATTAAAAAATATAATTATTAATTTTTTGCTTCATTTCAGGGATATCTTCTCTTGTTACGGTAAAACGAATCACCTTCTCATCAAGATCAAGCGCCTCAGCGAATAATCCAGCTAAACCACGGGATTTTCTATCTACTTCCATAATAATTTCTAGTCGGTCGTATGCACGTGGCAAGATTAATAATTCTAATTCATCTAATTTCCCATAATGCTCTCCAGAAACCGGAATAAACTCAAATTCTTGTGCGAATGGAACTTGCTTACGTAATCGATGCGGTAATTCTTCACATTCTATATGACGTGCTTTAAACCCTAATTCATTTACACTATTTAAAACACTACTTAATAATGCATTGGGTAACACTTGAACGTAGTCGCGGTCACTTGGGTCTATACTACGTTTAATATCAAGACCTGTATGAATCCAAACCGTTTTCATACCAAGTGTAAGTGGTGCTTCAATTGGCATTGGAAAAGAAAATGGAATTTCAACTTTTTCATTCGGTTCTACAGAAAAAGGTTCTGTTAAGCGTACTCGCTCTAAATCATATGTTGCTGTTACTTTTTTATCATCTACTTCTCGTACATACGACGTCGATAATGTTAAGTAAATGCTTTCAATTTGTTGGCTAACTGAACCTCCAGTTATATGAACCTTTCCAACTATTTCTTCCCCAACAATATACTCATCTTTTTCAAGAACAGTATCTACCTTTGCACTTCCAATACCAACGCTTGCTAAAAACTTTTGAAACATGGAGTCTCCATCCTCTCTAAAGCAGAAGCTACATCTTGTTTTAAATCTTGTACATTCTCATAGTACGGCGTTTTTATTTGTAACATTCGCATAAGCATTTCGCGATTATAATTTTCCAAAGTTAATTCTTCGTACCATGGTTTTTCCTTTTTTTCATTAGATTCATATCCTGCATATAATAAAAATAATGAGAAATGACCGAGCGCATAAAAGTCACTACGAAAGTGAACTTCTCGCATCAAAGCTTGTTCACCTTCGTAAGTTGTAGCTCGCTCATCATCCTCACCTTTCCATTTAGCCAATCCAAAATCAATAATACTAATTTGATTTTCTTTCATTAGTATGTTTGGAATGCGTAAATCTCGATGAATAATGCCTTCACTATGAAACACCGATACAATTTCTAATATTTTATATAAAATCTCAAAAACTTCACGTTCTGTATATACATACCCATCTATGAAAATATAATCTTCAAAATTTTTACCAGGCATGTACTCCATTACAAAGAAGCTCTTTTTCTCCCATATGAAATGATCATATAGACTAGGAATTGCATGATGATTCAATGTTTGTAAAATCATTTTCTCTTGTTCAAATGATTTTCTACCAGACTCATATCTTTGTTTACTTTGTCTTAATTGTTTTAAGACTTTATATCTATTTATTTGTAAATCATTAACGACATATGTAACCCCATAACTGCCCATTCCAATTACTGATTCAATTTTATAACGTTCTGCAACAATTGTATTTTTTCGCAGTGGTCTATCAAATAAAGCTAGTACACGACGCCATTTCATCAGCTACTTGAAAAGAAGCTACGGCTTTTACGTTTTCTTTTATAATGTTGATGTCCATAACCAGATGAACGTCGTTTATAATCGCTACTTGAATACGAGCGCCCTCTACGACGATAATCACTACTTGAATACGAACGATATTTTTTCTTTCCTAATAAAGAATCAATAATTTTTTTGAACATTCCTTCACCTCTTGAGTAAAATTTCCTTTTCATTATACCAATAATTATTGACTATATTTGTGACAGGTTTGTAAAGAGTAAAAAACGACGAGTTATGCCCGTCGTTACTTTCATTCATCCTCTTCATCAAAAACTTCATCAATCATACATTTCTCTAATAAATACTCAAATGTAATATCTGCGAGATCTTCAATTTCTTCTCGTTTTGGGACGTACCCTCTTTCAATTAGTTGCTCATAAAAAAACTCCGCAATCTCTTCCGTATCAATCACGACTTCAATTTCCTTCATGAGCATCACTCCTTTATTTCTGTTTTATGAAAAAATCTCAAAATTATGTATATGAGATTAGAAAAATAGATTTTATTTTTTTATAGGTCATAAGCTTTGGACGAGATGCATACGATTGTAGTACAAGCTATTCAAAGGGGGAAACAATAATGGAAAATCAATATGAAGTAGGACAAACAAAAGAAGAGTTCATGCATGAAGATCAATGGGCAGACTCTCTTATAAAGTGGCTTTTTATTTTTTTAATAGTTGTAGGCATACCTTATACTGCATATGTTGTTGTTCAATTTATTCTCTCTTTCTAGTTAACTATTTTTTCTCTGTCAATTTAACTAAATAATTATGAACAACATCCATTACAATTTTATATTCTTCATCTTTAAATGTATCGAACAATAATTGATAATCGTTATAAATATCAAGTAACCCATCAATGATTTCTTGACGATTCGTCTTAACACTCACTTTTTTCGAGTTGTTAATTGACTTTAACTTACCTAAATCTAATTTATTCATACCTGCTTTATCTTGTTTCAGTTTCTTCAAAATTGCATTTGCCGTTTGAGCATTCGCAAGTAACGTTAAATCTGACTCATCCGCTTCTAACCATTCACCATCCGTAATCCGTGACAATTCATAAATTGTATCTTCCCATGCGTCATTCTTATATCTCCATACTTCTGTACGAAAACCAACAATACGGAAAACATCTTTATCATATCCAGTTACTTGCACAAGATCACCAAACGTGAAATTATAATTTAATTCAATCCACTCCGTATCGCCCTTTTTCATATCTTGCTCTGTAACGTGCTGCAATGTTTGCTCTACGTAAAATCCATCGTGATTATTGACTTCGTATACATAAACTCCATCTAAAACCTTCATATTTGTGATTTTCCCAACGGTTCCATATAGCGTAATCACGACTATGTCCCCTACGTTGTATTTAGGTTGTTTTTTTCTTGCCATCTCTATCTCTCCTTTTTTTGACGTCGTGATTTTGATATCAGTATATGCAACCTACATAAAAACGCTTATCACAGAAGCTTATATTCATAAATTTTTTCAATAAAAATTATAATCTTATAAAATTTACGTTACACTCAAAAGAAAGCTAGTAACTAGACTAGCTTTAAATCAACAAATTTCATAATAAAAAACATACAGAATACTTCACTTTAAACAAAGTAATGTATTCTGTATGTTTTCAAATAGTTTTTATCTATCTTGTATGTATAAATCCCAGGCTTCATCAAATATAGACATACTTTCTAGCATTCCGCTCAACTCTAAGTATGAACTAATTTCATCATAGTCTTCAGATTGCTTCGGAAAACTTAAATCATCATACATCGCCTCTGCTAAATCTGAAATTTCATTTCTAAATAAAGCTGCACGATGCTTCATCATATAATGGTAAAATGTCTTTTTCAAAAATATTCCCTACCTTTCTAACTTGGGTACATTATACAAGGCAAAAAAGAAAAAAACCAGCATAAAAGCTGGTTAAAAGTCGAAATAATTTCTTTTTAATAGACGCGGTCTTCCCATTAATTCTTCATACGTTAGTTGTTTTGGTAAATCTTTCGTGTAAATTAAAAATAATTGATCTTCAATTTCTTTTACTGTATGGTCTGATTGATAGTCCATCCCGCACGAGGAACAAGAAATACATGGTGTCTTTTGGATTTCAATGGCTTTCGTACCATCTGGTAATTCCCAATATACAGTATTCAAGCTTTCTTTCGCTTCTGTACTGTCACACCACATACAATTCATACTGCATCACCCTCAGTTTTTTTGTCGTTTTCTTCTAATTTAGCCATTTGTGCTTGATATTTTTTATCTTTTAATTGATCACGTTTATCACGTTTATCTTTTAAAGATGCATGAGTATCATTATCTTCATAGTCTTTACGACGGTTCATACGCTGTAAGTCGTCTGGAACGAGGTTAAATTTCTTATCGCTCATAAGACCTGCGATACCAACATCTGAACGTTTTTCTTCGTAGTTCGGATAAATCTCTTTAAAGTATCCTTCCGCTCTTCCTGGAATATAGCTCTCTGGCTCTGGATACGTCGTAATAACACCTTCAAAGTTACGAAGTACAACTTTATCTGCACTTTGTGAGATTAAATAGTTTGGTTGAAGTGCAATTTTACCGCCTCCACCTGGCGCATCAACAACGAATGTCGGAACAGCATAACCAGATGTGTGTCCACGTAAACCTTCAATAATTTCAAGACCTTTAGATACTGGTGCACGGAAGTGACCGATACCTTCAGATAAATCACATTGATAAATGTAATATGGACGTACACGGATTTTTACTAAGTCATGCATAAGTTTTTTCATAATTGGAACGCTGTCGTTAATACCAGCTAAAATTACTGCTTGGTTTCCGACTGGAACACCAGCATTCGCTAACATTTCACATGCCTTTTTCGATTCTTCAGTAATTTCAATAGATGTATTGAAATGTGTATTTAACCATACTGGATGGTATTTTTTAATAATGTTACATAAATTTTCTGTAATACGTTGTGGGAATACTACTGGTGCTCTCGTTCCGATACGAATAATCTCAACATGCGGAATCTCTCGTAAATTTTTTAATACATATTCTAAAATTTTATCGTTAATTAGAAGTCCATCACCACCGGAGATTAATACATCTCGTACTTGTGGTGTTTCACTAATATAAGCAATCGCATCATCTAATTGTTTCTTCGGTACACCCATTCCAATTTGTCCACTAAAACGACGGCGTGTACAGTAACGACAATACATAGAACATTGATTTGTTACTAAGAATAGTACACGGTCCGGATAACGATGTGTTAGCCCTGGAACTGGTGAATCTTCATCTTCGTGAAGCGGATCTTCTAAATCATATTTTGTTTTATATAACTCTTCCGAAATCGGTACTGATTGCATCCGAATCGGACAGCGTGAATCATCAGGATTCATTAGCCAAGCATAGTACGGTGTAATGTTTAACGGGATCGTTTTCGTTGAAATTTTAACGCCCTCTTCTTCTTCAGGTGTTAAGTTAATTACTTTTCTTAAGTCATCTAACGTTTTGATCGTATTCGTTAATTGCCAAACCCAATCATTCCATTGCTCTTCAGTAACATCTTTCCATAATTCGATATCCTTCCAGTGACGATTTGGTTTGTATACATCATGTAACATTGCTATTCCCCCTTTTTATACGCTCATCCTTTATATAAGCAATAGTTATGCCAACTTTACATTGTTGATAAGTAAATGTGCGGAGAATCCTATTACATAAGCGAAAAAATATTTTTAAGCGTTGTATGAAATCAATACTTAACATCATATTCATTACTTTTTATATATGTAAACGCTCTTTTATTCGTGCAAACACACAAAAACCGCCGATTATTCGGCGGTTTTGTCGTACTTGCTCAGTTTATATTGAAGCGTTTGACGAGGGATACCTAACATTTTTGCGGCTTGTAATATATTCCCTTCCGTTTCAATCAACGCTTGATCTATTAATTCTTTTTCTGTTTGATGAAGTGCTTCTCTAAGTGGCATTATACCCTTCTTCTTCGAAAAATTCTCTTTCCGAAATGTACGTGGTAAACAATTGGCTGTTAATGTATTCCCTTCTGCAATAATAACAGCATGTTCAATCGTATGTTTTAACTCTCGGACATTTCCAGGCCACTGATAAGCTTGCAGTCTATCTTTCGCTTCCTCATCAATTTGAAGTACACCTTTTTTATAACTTTTATTATATTCTTTCAAAAAATAAGATGCTAATAATAGTACATCCTCAGTTCTTTCACGAAGCGGTGGGATATATAATGAAAATACGTTTAAGCGATAATATAAATCAGTGCGAATTTTATTCTCTCGTAAACATATTTCTGGAGGCTGGTTCATTGCGGTAATAACACGAACATCTACTTTTCTCGTCTTATTATCACCAATTCTTCTAATGACTCCATCTTCTAACACTCGTAACATTTTTGCCTGCAAATCAAGAGGCATTGAATTCAGTTCATCTAAAAATAATGTACCACCATCAACAAGTTCAAATAGCCCAGCTCTTTCAATCGCTCCTGTATAGCTTCCTTTTGTCGTTCCAAACAATAAACTTTCTAATAGCGACTCTGGTAAAGCTGCACAGTTTTGTGCAATAAATGGCTTGTTTTTTCTTTTAGAAGCTTCATGAATTGCTTGTACGAACAGTTCTTTTCCTGTTCCTGTTTCACCATATATTAAAACATTTGCGTCTGTTGGTGCTACTTTTTGTGCTAACTCTTTCGTCTGTTTAAACCGCGTATCATTTGTCACTATCGTCTCAAATGCAGCATGCTTTTTAATCACTTTTTTTCTAGATGATCGCTTTATTTTCGACTGTAAGTCAACAATTGTGTCAGTAAGTTTTTGAATTGTAGAGTAATCCTTTGCAATTTCAACAGCCCCAGCAATATTCCCATCTATAAAAATAGGTAACGTCGTATTTACTGTACAAACATCTTCACCATTTAAATTTTGATAATGCTGTGCTTGATGTACGATAGGTTTTTTTGTATCTAGTACTTTCATCAATGTACTCGTTTCCCTTGATAAAGACGGGAACGCTTCTAACAGATGTTTCCCTAACACTTTTTCAATCTTCGATCCATCGTGTTTTGCAGCTACAGAATTGTAAAATATTGTAATTCCATTCTCATCTACAGCGTGTATAGCCTCATCAATACTGCCCAAAATCGCTTCAATGACTTCTTGTGTCGAAACTGCTAGCAATGTCATCCCCCCTCTTGCCGAAAATCCAGCAATTACATGCCGAATTTTAGGCACACCTATGTGCGATTGTAAGCATGACGATTCCGTTCTATAATTTTGACCAATTTTATTTTTTCATTAGATAACTCGAAACTCTAATTAGTACAGCTTTTCGAACACCCAGCTCCACCTAACTGTTTTGCTTTACAGCCGAATTTTGAGGCGGAAGTTTTACTGCTTTCGAATAGCTAGATAGATCTTTCACCCAAATATTCATATCTTCCAACTTATCGAAAATGTAGCAATTATTCGCCAGTCTTCCTGTATACGTATAACCTAATTGATGAAATGCAGCATTCATTCCGAAAGAAAGCGATCGAGCAATTGTATAGGAGCAGAAAATAGATCTTTCTCGAAGCTCTTCCTCTAATTTAATTAGTAAACTTTTCATAAATCCATGTTTACGATATTCAGGTAAAGTAGCACAATTCGTTAATTCTGCATTCCCTTCTTTTATATTCATTTCTGCAGATGCTGTACTAATAATTTTCCCCTCATATTCATATACGTAGTAAATTGTATCGTCTTCTTTCATCGTCTGTAATACATAACTCGCTTCATTTAAAGGTGTCGGATACACTTCAAATACTTTTCCGAATACAGTTGCTAATTCTTCTGCATCTTCTTCAGTCGCTTTTCTCAGCAAAAATTTCTCTGGAACTACTTTTTCTTTTATTTCTTTTCCTTTTACACCGCTTAATATAGTATCTTCCTCAGTCCAATGCATACTATTTCGTCTTTCATCATTATTATATTTCACAAAAAAGTATGCATCGTGTCCTTGAAAATAATGAGGTATCGTTGCTTCCAACAAAAAACCGAAAGAGAGCCATGTTGAAACATGCTCTCCCTTTCCTTTAATAATACATTTAGTGAAAGAATGTTCCTCTGCTAGTTCGTCAATTGTCTGTATAATACTTTCAACATTTCCTGTATAGTGATCTACCCGAATACGCTTATTAAAATAATCTAAAACGCCTTCTACTGTATAACAATTCGTCTGTTCTCTAAAAGATTCATAGTATTTCATTTTCTCACCTCACACCAATCTAGTAATGTACATGCAATAATTTTTGCGGCAGCTATCATTTTATCAACTTCTATATATTCGTTTGGATAGTGTGCTACTTTCGTCTCTCCTGGACCAAATACTATTGTTGGTACGTTTGCAATTTGTGTAAATAAACCTCCATCAGTCCCCCACGGAGATGCTTCAATAATTGGTTCGTTCCCTTCGATTTCAACAAAGTTGTGATGAAGTGTTGTAATGAGTTCATGATTCTCTTCTAATTCACCAGGAACCCATCTCGCTCCAAACCACTCTACTTCTACTGGATTTTCAACAAACCAATTGTCCACATCATTTAATTCAACAATCCAATTCTCAAACTCTTCTTTTGCCGCCTCTATAGTCTCATTCGGCGCAACACCGCATCTTCCTTCTAAAATTAATTCATCTGGAACAGAACTTGGCCAACTCCCTCCTTCAATTTTCCCAATGTTAATTGGAATTGGAATCGGAATCCCTTTAAATAACGGATCTGTAATTCGACTATTTCTTTTCTCCTCTAGCTTTCTTACATGTTCTATAACAAACATACTTTTTTCAATTGCACTAACCCCTTCATAACGTGTTCCACCGTGTGCAGCTTTCCCTTTTACACGTAAACGAAACCACATGGAACCTTGTTGTTTCGGGAAAAACTTCATATTAGTAGGCTCTGGAATAATGACACCATCTGCCTTATATCCTCGTAATATAGTTGCTAATGTCCCTGCTCCGCCACTTTCCTCTTCTATTACACTTTGAAAATAGATGTCTCCTTTTAATTCAATGCTAGATTCAATAATCGCTTCCATTGCAAGCATGAGTGCGACATTTCCACCTTTCATATCCGTCGTTCCACGGCCATATATACGATTTCCTATTTTCTCACCGCTATAAGGATGATGTTCCCACTGATTCACATCCCCTTCTGGAACTACATCAATATGCCCATTTAATATCATAGATTTCCCGTCGCCACTTCCTTTTAAAGTTGCTACAATATTTGGGCTATCTGAAAAACTTGTACGGGGTGATACAAAATAAGGATGATCTTTCATTTTAGAAAAAGAAGGCTCCCATATATCGAGGTCTAAACCTAATTCACGTAATTTTTCAATCACAATCGCCTGCGCACCGCTTTCATCACCAGATACGCTCTTTTCTTGAATTAATCGTTTTAAAAATTTCACACTTTCCTCTTCATGGCTCTCAATATAATCACAAACTTGCTTTTTTAATTGCTCCATATATTACATCTCCCTTCATTCAATTACTAGTAAGTTAGAACTAATTTGAAAATCAGCTTCTGTATGTCGTTTTATATCTTCTACTGTGTATGGGCTCATTAATTCTTGTAATATAAGTCCACTCGGAGTTACCTCCATGACCGCCATATCAGTAATAATTAAATCTACACATTTCTTTGAAGTTAATGGCAATGTACACTCTGAAATAATTTTTGCACTTCCGTACTTATCAACATGATTCATCACAACAACGACCCGCTTCGCTTTTTGTGCTAAATCCATTGCTCCACCAATACCTGGAACACGTTTTCCAGGTACAATCCAGTTTGCTAAATCACCGTTTTCACTTACTTGTAATGAACCAAGAATCGTTATGTCTAGCAAACCTTTTCGAATCATACCAAACGCTGTACAACTATCGAAATAACTCGCTCCTGTTATAAGAGAAGTTGGTAAACCTGCCGCGTTACACAAATTTTCGTCTTCATTCCCTTTACTTGGCGTTGGTCCCATACCGACGATTCCATTTTCCGCATGAAACATAACATTTATATCGTTAGGCAAATGATTTGGTACAAGCGATGGTATGCCAATACCTAAATTTACAATCATGCCATTTTGTATTTCTTTCGCCGCTCGCCTAGCAATCTTATCCCTCACTTCTACGCCCATACCCATTTCCAGTTCACTCCTTCCGACGGTACAATATAATTTACGAAAACACCTGGAACGACAATTTCCTCTGGATCTAAACTTCCAAGCGGGACTATTTCTTCTGCTTCTACAATTGTTATATCCCCAGCCATCGCTACGTGAGGATTCATATTTCGTGCACTTTTGTCAAATACAAGGTTCCCAAACGGATCTGCCTTTTTCGCATATACAATTGAAACTTCAGCAGTTAATGCTGTTTCAACTAAGTAGGTCTTACCATTCATTTCAACTGTTCGTTTTCCCTCTTCCACAATCGTATCAACACCAACATCAACTAAAACACCACCAAGACCAACGCCACCAGCGCGAATGCGCTCTGCTAATGTTCCCTGCGGAGAAAACTCAATTTGTAATCTTCCCTCGTTTAGTTGCCTTCCTGCATTTGGGTTGGAGCCAATATGAGAAGTAATTAGTGATTTAACTCTTTCATTTGTAACAAGACGACCGATACCTACATCAGGGAATCCAGTGTCATTTCCAATCAAATTTAAATTTGTAACGCCTTTTTCTAAAATTGCCTGTATTAAAGATGGAGGGGATCCAATCCCTCCAAATCCCCCAAACATTAATGTCATATCATCATGGAACAAAGAAATTACTTCCTCAATTTCTTTTAATTTACCGAAT
Organism: Bacillus cereus group sp. BceL220; assembly: GCF_051776965.1. Classification (NCBI taxonomy): domain Bacteria; kingdom Bacillati; phylum Bacillota; class Bacilli; order Caryophanales; family Bacillaceae; genus Bacillus; species Bacillus cereus group sp. BceL220. The sequence continues at coordinate 97,009 of NZ_JBPWBC010000007.1, forward strand.
GTATTTGTAATAGTTGTCATGCGATACTATGCCCTCCTTTTTGCATCATCTCTTCCACACTTTTAGAGAAAATTGAAAGTAATTCATCTAACTCGGAATATGTAGTTGTCATTGGCGGTGCTACAAGCAGTGCACTATCTTCTTTTCCTGCTTGCCCTGAAACTGCTTGGTATAAAAGTAGGCCATTTTTAGCTGCAACTGAAATAAGCTCCGACGCTTTTGTAAACGGTTGCAATTCTACTCCGATTAGCAACCCTTTTCCGCGCACATCAGCAATGATTGTCGATTGTTGCTGAACTTTCTGTAAGCCTTTTATTAAATACTCTCCCTTTTCTGCTGTTTTTTCAGGGAGATTATGTTTCTCCATATATTCAATAACAGCTAAAGCCGTTGCTGCAGACAATGGATTGGCACTTAACGTATGACCGCTCATTACTGAACGTGACCCACGTAATATTGGTTCCATAACACGATCACTTACAACTGTCGCTGCCATCGGTGTATATCCCGCTCCTAACCCTTTACCAAGTGTCATGATATCCGGTTCTACACCCCAATGCTCCATTGCAAACCATGCTCCAGTACGACCAAGCCCAGTCATCACTTCATCCGCAATAAATAAAATATCGTAATGGTCGCAAATATCTTTAATGACTTTATAATAGTCTTTCGGCGGAACAACCGCACCTCCAGCTGCTCCGATAATCGGCTCAGCAATAAAAGCAGCAATATGCTCTGCACCAATTCTTTCAATTGATCTTTCTAGTTCAGTCGCACATGCCAGCTGACAAGTTGGATATACCTTTTGAACAGGGCATCTGAAACAATATGGAGCTGGTATAGTCGGATAATCTTCCAAAATAGATACGAAACGTTGTCTACGTAGTGGGTGACCAGACATCGATAACGCACCCATCGTAATACCGTGATAACTCATCCATCTTGATAATATTTTATGTTTCCCTTGAATACCTCGCTCTTGAAAATGCTGAATTGCAATTTTCATAGCTGTTTCATTTGCTTCCGTACCACTATTTACAAAGAAACTCCAGTTCAAATCTCCTATACTTAAATCACTTAACTTCTTTGCTAATTTTTCAGCTGGTTCACTCGTAAACTGTGATCTATAAACAAAAGCAATCTCCTCAGCTTGCTTTTTAATAACGTCTGCAATCTCCTTTACGCCATGCCCAATACCTGCCGTAATTGCTCCTGACGAACCATCAAAATATTTATTACCATTTTGATCATACAAATAAACACCTTTTCCATGTGAAATCATTGGATACGGCTGACCAACAAGTGGTTTAATTAAGTAATCGCGCATAGCGCTCCCCCATTTCTCCAATTTGTATATATATATGAAGAAAATTGACGTTTCTTTCATAAAAAAGAATCCTCTGCAAAAGCAGTGAATTTATCAAAAAACTATTATAAAATATACAAATGAGTGCTTAAAAATATTTATAAAACAGAAAATTCAGAACTCAAAGCGAAGACCAATCCTTTTCTATACGCCCAAATAACCCTCCCTTTTATATGAAATGACTACATCACCAAATGTTTTTATAGCATAATGCCAGCTGCCCTTAAATGCCGACATTCTGTACACTTCGACGGAACTCCCGTTAAACTCCTTCCTAATATCCTACTTTAAATTGCATATTTTAAAACAAATTTCGACACCCCACCTTACTAACCAATTCAGATTCATATTTAATATGTAAACTTTTCATTTTTAAACTATAAAAAAAGAACCGATTAACCACACTAATCAGTTCGTCATGACGCTCTCTTATGGGTTAATACTGTCAATTGCTAAAATAAATAGAAAAATCATGTTTACAAATTCATCCTACAGCCTATAAGACAAAACCTTTTCATAACTTCATTCACAATTACTATCGGGATATCCCTATCCCGAAGTGGCACCCCTTTCCTCAGATTCAAACTACCTTTCCTTTATAATTTATGTAGGACAATTATCACTTTGTATGTGTATTTGCCTATAATTAAAAAAAACTCTAGTTTTCTAGCGATTGCTGGACATGTACTCAATATGTTAATTGAAATGCAGTTTCAATTTGGCATTTATTTTACTTTCGTGCAGTCATATGTACTGCTTTACTCTGCCAAATACTCGTAAGCACCAGCAGCTCTTTATGACGACATATTAGTTGTCAATTTTTAATATTCCCTTTATAAAATTATTTTTTTCGCATAACCGCTTTCTTGCTTCGCATATAGTTTTAATGATGACAAAGGAGGAATGTTCATGTCTCAATCTGAAATTGAAAAATATGGACAAGAAGTTACGCAATACGAACAGCTCGCACGTTACTATCAGTTTCGTAATCCTAAAAAATATATAGAATTATATATGAAATATTGCGATGCACTTTCAAAACTTGTACAGGCGCATGAGAAAAGGGATTCACAAGAAGCTGCTTTACCGTCACATATAAGAATTTTTCATGCCGATCCAAATATATCAGCGGTTGATATTTTAGTAAACGGACAAAAGGTTATTAAAAGTATTTCATTTAAGCAATTCAGCCCTTATTTATCATTAGTGCAAGGTAAATACCGTATAGATATTGTCCCTGTCGGAAATGAAACTCCAATCTTTTCAGCATTGGTACCAATAATGGGAAATCATACTTATACTCTTGCTGCAATAAATAGTGATAATCACCTACAATTACAACCTATACTTGATAATACACATTTACCAGCTGGTCAAGCTAAAATACGCTTTGCACATTTCTCTCCAGATACCCCTGTTGTAAATGTAGATTTAAAAGATGGAGATCATTTATTTGAAAATGTACTCTTTAAACAAATAACAGATTTTTTACAAGTTAGCCCTGGTACAGCAGATATTGAAATTTCACTCGCAGATAATAAAAACGTTTTATTGACTATACCGAAATTCAATGTTGAACCAAATGTTATTTATACAATTTCAATAGTAGGTTATTCAACTAAAGATCCTAAATTAGAAGCCGTTATACTTACAAATTAAAACAGTCTACACCATTCATTTGGTGTAGACTGTTTATTTTTGAAATGCAATTTGAAATTCTGTCCAATCGTTATCTGATCGACACATAATGGATCCATTATGTTTTTCCACAATTTGTTTACATACAAATAATCCAATACCAGTTCCTAACTTTTTAGTAGTTACAAATGGTTCAAAAATCGTTTCTACATTTTCAGCTGGAATCATTGGTCCATTATTTTTTATCACAATTCGAATAGCTTGATCTTCTTCAAATACATCAATGATAATTTTTCGTTCTTCTTTCATTGATTCAAGAGCATCAATTGAATTCATTAATATGTTTAAAAATACTTGTCTCACTTCACTTCGATAACCAACAAGCGGAATTGGATACGGTAAATTCTTTTCAATCAAAACATTCGCATTGACCAAACTCGGATATAAGAATTGTATAATGTCTTGAAACAAGTCATTAAGCCAAAACCGTTCCGATTCATTCCACATTTCTTTTTTCGATACGAGTAAAAATTGCGAAATACGAAAATTTAATTGATCTAATTCATGCGAAATAATATCTAAATACGATAAACTCGGATGATCTGCCTTTAATAATTTGACAAACCCCATAATGGAAGTAAGCGGATTACGAAATTCATGTACAAAACTAGCTGACATTTGTCCTAAAATCGTCAGTCTTTCTTTATGTGTTTCGTTAATATATTGCTGTTTTTCCTCTAAATTCTTCGATATAATTTCCGAGTATTTTAAAACAGTATAATAAATTAATTTGTCAAAACAAGTATGTATTTTTGCCATAATTGGTTTCAATTCACGAGCGCTAACATCTAATTCACACATCGCTTCGAAAAGTTCATTTCTTCCCACGTTTGCGTTATAAACAAAATCTCCAATATTCGCATCTGCTCCAGCACGTTCAATAGCAATTTTCTCGCATAACGGTTGAAGATAATTTATATCTTTATCTTCCATAGTAAGTTCGATAATTAACTCTAGTAAATCCTCTCCATTTTGAACTACTTCTAGTTTAAATGGATCTTTTTCGGAAATTATCATTTTGTTTTTCCAGTTCTCTACGAATTGGTGCCTATTGTTTTTCAAGTGTGAACAAAATATTTCTTTAATATCCTTATCGATTGGAAAAACCTCCATTCCCTCCATTTCCATACGACGAATACCCTTTATATTTTGAATATTAACACAAAAAATACGATTCGTTAATAGATTTTTGTCACATTTTGTTAATTTCTGTTGATAAAATTATTTTTTCTTTCTTATTTAACTAATTGTATGCAAATTCCCTTTTTCCTTCACATATTTTCATTATTTCCGTAGTCAAAACGACTTTTTTTTGCATCATTTTTAATTCTTGCGTACAATAGAAAATGAAAGGTGTGAAAAATATGGTAAATAAAAATGTGGAAGATTATCTCCAAGAAGGCATTTACGGCCAAAAGCAAAACAAACCAGAAGAACGTAATATGTATTTAACTACATTACGTGAGCGTGTAGAAATCGCTTTAACGATCGGTCAAGTAATGCAAAGTAATGTATACTCTGAAGTGGCAGGTAGCATGCGCTCTTCTCAATCATTACAACTCCTCCTAAATGGTAGCATTGCTTACCCACATTTATCAAAATACATTAAATTAGCAAACGAAAAAAATGTTCCTTTTACAATTGTTCAAAATAAAGATACAGAAACACCAATCGGTTTAGTATTAACTCATGCTACTGCTGTAGATAAAGAACAAATTTATGTAGAAGATACTATTTTCAAACAAGAAATGAAGTAAAAGTTACACTTAATTAAATAGTTACTAAAAGCGTAAAAAAACGAGTATGGAATCGTAAACATTCCCTACTCGTTTTTTAGCGCAAATTTTAAGTTTTCTATTTTATTTTTTAATACATACTAATTTCATTTCTGTCATTTCTTCTATTGCATATTTAATTCCTTCGCGCCCCGTGCCACTTTCTTTCACACCACCATAAGGCATATGATCTACTCTGAACGTTGGAATATCATTAATCATGACACCACCAACCTCTAGCTCATCAATTGCACGCATTGCTTTAAATAAATTATTTGTAAATACTCCTGCCTGTAAGCCGTAACGCGAATTATTTACTTGCTCAATCGCTTCATCAAATTCTTTAAATGTATTTACTGTCATGAGTGGACCGAATACTTCTTGGCACTGCACAGATACATGATCTGGAACATTTGTTAATACAGTCGGTTCAAAAATTCTTGCATCCCGCTTCTTACCACCGCATAAAACAGTTGCTCCTTCCTTGATTGCTTCTTGAACCCACATATCAATTCGCTCTACATCTTTTTTTGAAATTAAAGCTGATACATCCGTTTCCTCAAGCAGTGGATCACCAACAACAACTGATTCCATCGCTTTCTTTAGCTTCGAGAGAAATTCATGCATTTTCGTTTCATGTACAAAAACACGTTGTACGGAAATACAAACTTGCCCATTATTAACAAATGCTCCCCATTTTACACGTTCAATTATTTCATCTGTTAACTCTACATCTTCATCAATAATAACAGCAGCATTTGAACCTAGTTCTAACGTAACTCGTTTTAGCCCAGCCTTTTGTTTTATTCCGATTCCAACTTTTGGACTTCCGGTAAAAGTAATAGAAGCAACGTAATCATTTTTGACGATTGCCTCACCAACCGTGGCGCCAGGGCCAGAAATGATATTTAAAGCTCCATTTGGCAATCCTGCCTCTTCAAATAACTCAACTAATGCATAAGATGATAATGGCGTTTGATCAGCTGGCTTTAATACAACTGTATTTCCAGCAGCAATTGCTGGTCCAACTTTATGCGCTACTAAATTTAACGGGAAATTAAATGGTGTAATAGCCCCTATAACCCCAATCGGCTTTCGGATTGTATATGCAATACGCCCATCCGCACCAGGTGCGGCGTCTAATGGCAATGTCTCACCATATATACGCTTCGCTTCTTCAGCTGCAAATTTGTACGTTTGAACAGTACGATCTACTTCTCCCCTTGCAGCACGTATTGGTTTTGCAGCTTCTTTTGCAATAATCTCTGCAAATTCTTCTCTTCTTTCATCCATTTTTTGTGCAACTTTCTCTAAAATAGTCGCACGATCATATGCAGATAATTTATTCATTTTTATCATTGCATTTTTTGCAGCAGTAACAGCCTCTTTTACATCTTCTTCCGTTCCTTGTGCAATTTCCGCTAATGTTTCTTCAGAATATGGTGCGTATAATGGTTTATACGTGTTTACAGATTTCCAATTTCCGTTTATATATAAATGCTTTTTCATACTTCTTCTCCTTCCAAATATATGTATACAACAATACTTCACCTAGTGAAAGGTTCAACTTATGTCATTGTATCATAGCCCTTATCCCTCAAAAAACATTATGCTCAAAAAAACTCTGCTATATAGCAGAGTTTACGAGCTAATTTGCTCTTGTAACGGAATTTGTTTTTCATCTTCTAAAATAACAATCGATTCTACTATCTTTGTAACTTCTAATCTTTTTATATAATGTCCATCTAATTCTTTCACACAAAACTTATAATTTTCAATTTCAATGGAATCCTCTTCAGCAATCTCTATATTCTTCGTTAAAATCCAACCACCGATTGTATCAACACCATCATCATCAATCCCTAAACCAAATAACGTATTCACTTCACTAACAAGTACTTTTCCCTCTAGTATCGTCTTCGTTTCACTAACCTTTTGAATTTCTGGCTGCTCATCCGTATCAAACTCATCCTGAATATCTCCAACAATTTCTTCCAAAATATCTTCAACAGTAACAAGTCCAGATGTCCCACCATATTCATCTATCAATATAGCAATATGTGTTCTTTCTTTTTGCATTTTTAAAAACAAATCATGAATTGGAATAGAATCGATAACTAAAATAATTGGTCTCATATATTGCTCTACTGTCTTCTTATTAACAGCTTTATGTTGTACAAACTCAGTAAAAATATCTTTAAAATTCACAAAACCTATTACGTGGTCTTTGTCGCCATCAACAACTGGATACCTTGTATATTTTTCGCGAGACATTTTTTGCAAAGCTTCTTCAGCGGGCATTTCTTTACTTATAATATTCATTTCAGTTCGAGGTACCATTATTTCTTTTGCAATCCGATCATCAAATTCAAAAATTTTATTTACATATTTATATTCAGATTGATTAATCTCACCATTTTTATAACTTTCTGAAACTAACAACCGTAATTCTTCTTCTGAATGAACCTCATCATGCCCCTTCGGCGGTTTCAGCCCTAGCAGCTTCGTAATGATTCGAGCTGAACCATTTAATAGCCAAATGAATGGGAATGCAATACGATAAAAGAAAATTAACGGCTTAGAAACAAGCAAACTCACTTGTTCAGATTTTTGAATTGCAAATGTTTTTGGGGCCAATTCCCCTATTACAACATGTAAAAAAGTAATTAACAAAAATACTAAAGTTACAGCAAAAATGTCTGCTAGTTGAGTAGAGATATTCCAATTTGCAAAAAGCGTATCAAACATTTGCTTTAACGCAGGTTTACCAAACCACCCAATTCCTAAAGCTGTAACAGTAATTCCTAACTGACAAGCAGATAAATATTCGTCTAAGTTTGTAATGACTGTTTTGACCGATGTTGCACGATTATTTCCTTCTGCAATTAAATAGTCAATTCGTGAACTTCTCACTTTAACAATTGCAAATTCTGCTGCAACGAAAAATGCCGTTAAGGCAATTAAAACAATCACTATACTTATACTATATATGTCCAAATACTTTTCCTTACTTACATTGTAAGCAAGGAAGCCACCTCCTACTTAATTTTATTCAAGTGAAGTAAGCATTCTAATACTCTAACAAAATTCTACATTAGCAACCACCTTTTTATATATTATATGCATACATAAAAAAGATATTTATCATTATGATAATCTAATTCATTTACACTCGTCAAATTATTCTAAATGTTACGATAAAACATTTTTATTTAAACGAACTATTCTTCTCAACTCAATTTCGTGAAAAAACACTTTCTTTGCCGATTCCACACTTCTTTTGTCGCACTAGAAGGGAACTTACTTCATAGCTCGAAATCATTCAACAGGATATATATAGGAGGGATTATTTTGGAATATAAAACACCATTTATCGCAAAAAAATTAGGTGTTAGCCCAAAGGCTGTTGTCCGGATCGCGCAACAATTAAATCTTACGATAGAAAAAAACAAATATGGCCACTTTATTTTCACACAAGATGATGTCGATCAAATGTTAGAACACCATCTATTTCAAATAGAGCAGTCTCAAAATCCTCAACCTACTCAAAAGACTTCCTCAAATGAGGTTGAAGAATTAAAAACTCAAGTCAATACAATTGTTCAAAACATATCATCGAATGATTTTGAACAATTAGCTGATCAATTAAACACTATGACGAGAAGACTCGATCGAATGGAAGAACAAATGCAAGATAAGGCAAATGATGTCGTCACGTACCAACTTTTACAACACCGTCGTGAAATGGAGGAAATGTTAGAACGAATTCAAAAATTAGAAGCTGCCCTAACGAAAGAAGAACCCATTTATATTACTCCTGATTCAAAACCAACATACGAACGAGAAAAGAAACCAAAGCGCCGCAAAATGATTTTTAGTATATTTGGATTATAATTTTTAGACCCTTATTAAAATAATAAGGGTCTTTTTTAATGAAGAGTTATATCTTATAAAAATATTATTCTCTTTATTATACATATTCACTTCGTTTTATTTCGTTAACATAATATTTTTACTGTATTCTGCAATTAATGCCTGTGCATGAGCATTCCCTTGAATCACATCGCGAAATTCTTTTAAAGAATACAAATGCGTAACCCCTTTTCGAGCATGAATTCTTACTGGTACACCTTGTAAAGTATCATGAAACTGAAATGGATTATCTATCGGTTCAATTGGAAAACCGAGTGTAAGTAAATACATATACATTCTTTTTGTTACTGCTGCAATGTACCATTCAGCTTTTGTTTCTAACGCATGTATAAATAAAATAGCTGTTAGCCTTTTGAAATGTCCTCTCCCACGAGACGTTTTCGAAATACTTAACTTGCCTATTTCATACACATTCTTCAAATCTTTTACTAAATCATTTTTAGAAAACGGATAGAAAAACTCAGAATTTGATTGTTCAGGTACCGTATACTTAATACATTCTACTGTACCAATAGGATGTTCATCTTCTATTAATAAAAATCGTGATGGATTTAAATTACGTTCTACGAACATTAAGTTTCTTTCTTCACAAAAATCTCCCCATAGTTGCTCGAACCCAAAATGTTCTTCCTTTGTTTGAACACGCTGGAACATATTTAACCGCCTTTCCCATCGTCGCTCTGTTTTTGATAACGCTTTCACTATCTATCATATAAGAACAAATCTTCGTATGCAACTAAAAATATTTATTACTTATTATATTCTGCAAAATGAATTAGATTCCAATTTAATCGACTTTTATCCCGCGCTCACATTCCTTTTAATAACACATTTGTATCACTTTTCAAATCTAACTTACAATATGTTTCTTTCCATACAGCATATAATTCTTCTTAATCTAAAAAAATCCTTTATGAAAAAGGATTTCTTTTACTTCTCAATGCTTTTTAACCACTTTTCAAAAATTTGTACCATCCCATGTTTTCCAGCTAATTTCTCTTCCCCTTGTTTCGTCTTATATGGATATAACTGCAAGAAAACACCGCATCCAGACTCAATTTTTTTACTATGCATATGGCTTCCTGGATATACACAAATGACTTCATAAATTGACCTTCGATAATAGACTCGCTTTCCATCCTGTTCTTCTACATACTTTATAGACCAATACTTATACATTTGCTCAGTTGCTTTCGTATTTCCGACGTGCTGAAAAATATTGTACATTGGACTATACTTCACTTCAATAATAATAGAAGATTTATATACGTATTTCCCATCTTCTTTTACATAACAGTCTAAGCGAATATCTGGCTTCTTCGTATCCTCACCATTGTAAAAATTACTCCCTTTACTTAATGCAATAAGAGGATGTGTTTCAATTAAGTCATTAAATGCGACATGTACCTTTAAATCATCTCGTTGTAAAACTACTGTCGTTCCATCTTGTAATCCATCTACATAAAAATGTTCTTGTATTTGTTCACGAATGGAATTTCTAGCCTCAAAACCAATTTGCTCTAAAATTGAAATAACGATAAAAAAAGCGTAATATTCATACACTAAAAACGTTGGCTTATAAACAAATAATAACGATGGAGATTGATCCGTATATTGCGGGAGTACTTCTAAATGATGTAGTAATTGTTGATGTGGTATCGGTAAATCATGTAAGTTCATGTTACTTGTTTCAGTAACTTCCCTCCAAAACGAGGAGTGCATTAACATTTGAAAGTATTGTACATTTTCATGAACAATGTGCGCCAATATTTTATATTCTTGTATTTTCATTGAGCTCTTTCGTAAATCGGCTTCTTTTAGTAAATGTATATTTTTATATTTTTGCTTCTCTCTATCGGTTACTGATCCATTACGCTCAATTGTTTGTATAATCGTTTTTACGGCTTGAAACTCTTCTGATTTTTTCTTTTTTTCTCTTTCTAATATTTCAATTGTTTGACGTAAAAAACTTTTAGCTTCAATTAAATAATGATAAAATTGCATCGATTTATATTTAAGAAATGCATTTTCCTTACTATTTTTTTGTTCCATAAACTTACGATTATAATGTTTTGCATAAGGTTTTCTTTCTGCCACTATGGTTCCTTTTCTTGTTGGCTTTCTCTCTTTTCCTTCCCATTTATATGCATTTATAAATTTTGAGCTTGATTCTATTTTCTTAAAGATTTGCTTTATCATCTTCATTTTTTGGGGTAACTTTCTAAGCAAAACTAAATAAGAAGAATCCTCAATATCGCTAAGTGCAGAGAAAGTCTTTTTATAATAACCTCTATCCAAAATCAACTCATTTAAAATTGACTTCACATAGTCTTGAATCATTTCAAATTGATCATCAAAAAAATTTTTCGGTACGATTTGAAAAGCACCATAATACGTTGTATCTTCTATACGCACTTCAAAATGGTATAAACCACAGCGCCATGGATAAAAGAATTCTGTTTTCCCATGTTCATATATTAATACTCTTTGTTTTTTTTCATTTATTTCATATTGAGCCTCTTTTATATTTTTCTGTCCCTCATATACTTTATTCCATATAAAAGTAATATTCATTGGGATTTCATAATTGTACTGCAATCTAATCGGTTTTAATTCTTGTACTTTATAAATGCATTGAACTAATGCTGTAGTAGATGTACAAAGACGATTTAATAAAATATAATCTCCTTTCCCCTCATTTCCAATGATTAACTTTAATACAAAAGGGAGCGTTTCATTCGTATCAACGATTTTTGTTTCGTAACGCCCTTCATTTTGCATATCCATACAACTCCAGTTCCCTACGTTTTTCTCGTATATATGCTAAAGAGTGTTCAAATGTAGATACTCTGTTTGCAAGTGCAGATTGCAAAAGAGGTACTAAGGTCGCTCCCCTTTTTGCTTCTTCAGAAAGTAAAGAACCAACCATCATTTCGGTCCCTCTGATTTTCGTCAATACACGCTGCTTTATTTGTAAATCAAACCCTTCTTCTCTACTGATCATATAGGTATGGTTATTTTGGAACGGTATATTTTGCAAATAAGTCGCAATTGCGTTTGCACATCGGAAAGAAATTCCCTTAGACGCATCATGTGATGACAATACGACATGCAACTTATCTAATAGCTCTAATTCTTCTTCAGAAAACACTTCAATCATCGCTTTATTTCTCATCCAATTTATCCGAAATTCTCCCGCTGTTACTTTCAAAGGTGGGTGTAATACGACTTTCCCCAGTTCCATGCCCATCTCACAAAACGGAATTTTTTGTAACGTTATTAAGTTCGTTCGGTCTAATAATCGATCGGAGAGCTCTTTCGTTGTTTCATCAAAATTCACAGTACCTACAAATATAATATTTTCTCCAATTTCAATTGTTGATGGAATTGAATTCTCAATGTCCTGAACACCCTCATACAAGTTTAAAATACGATTTTTTGTTTCAAGTTGAAGAACAGATAAAAATGGAGTAAACCAATGCTCAATATGTGACATGTTCATTTCATCAAAAACGATTATATACAGTTGATTGGGATTTTCTTTCGCCTTCATTAACGTCCTAACTAACTTCGTTTCACTTTCAATAAAAGTACCATTTGGATGAAGGTAACCAAGTAAATCATGTGGTTCTTGATACGATGGTGAAATTGGAATCCAAACCAATTCTTCCCCATACTGTAATCCTAATGCTTCTGCATAAGTTTGCACAAAACGTGATTTCCCAACGCCCGGTATACCACCAAGAATCGTTAACATATTTGTTTTTACACTTATATGGAAATTATATATATCCGTTGCATCCAAATATAGCCCTTTATTATGCACCATACTTTGTACATACTGTAAAAAGGACGATTCACGCTCATCCCATTCCCATTCATCTTTTTGCACTTTTATATCCTCTACTTCAACTAGCTTACCTTCTTCATGCATTCGTTTTTTTAATTGCTCATACACATGATCACTTACAAAATATAATTGATCTTCTACCGCTATTTCTACATACTTCGTCCAGTCACTGCAGTTTATATATTTACATTCACGTTTCTGTTCAAAATATGCGATTGAGCTAATTGATGACTTTAAGGATATGTTTCCATACAGTCTTCCATCGTGCCACAATAATTCGGGAGGCTCAAAGTCTTTCGGAAATTTTGGCATAAGAAATGATAAATAACCGTTGCTAAGTTTTCGTTCTAAAGATTCTCTTTTTTTATTATTTGTAACTTTAGGTGCCGGAATCATTTTATAGCTGCTTGCTATTTCTTTCGGTTCTTCTGTACATATTAACTCCACGTATACATTTCCTCTTTCATAATAAAGACGAAACATCACTAATTGCTTTTCTAATTTCCTCTTCTTTAATTCCAAAAAGATTTTTTCATTCTTTTTATTACTACATAATCCTTCAAATACATAGGGTTCATTTGCAAATTGTTCCTGTAAAGTGAATGGTATTGGCGATAAGCATTGTACAAAGAAATTCTCTCCACTCTTCTCTTTTTCAGCTTTTGTAAATTTCCCTAAAAATCTCATATAGTACATTCGTTTTATAAAACTTGGCTGAAGAGCTTTATGTAATTTCACCTTAGTCACCTTCTTTTTTCATACTATTCTTAGTGTATGAAAGAAACGAAAAACTAGAAATAAAAAACCTGACGTTATCCGCCAGGTTCAAAATTAAAACGTATATTAATGAGAAGGAAATGCTTTTTTCTCTTGTAAAATTGCATTATGAGCAATTTTCATTTTAGCAAGTACGTAACGTAATCGATCTTCAGCATTTTCATCTTTACTTTTTTGCAATTCCGCCAAATTTTCAACAGAACTTGCTAAATTCTCAATGACTCCTCTCAGCTCAGGATGATGATTAAAAAAAGATTCTTGCACTAATACTTTCCTTAACTCACTAGCTAAATCAATTATTCTAGACAGCTGTTCTTTTTCTTCCATTCTCATCCCTCCTGAATATCTTATGTAGTAAATATTCTCTAAACAAAGAAAAAAGCCCTTTAAATGAAAAGGACTTTTTACATTTTTATATTTCCAGTTAATAACATATACAGTGATGTGATAGCCGCAATAATAATTGCCCACATCACATATTTCTCTGCACCTGCAAAGCAACGGTTCCCTTGTTCTTTTCTTGCAAACGTGTAAACAATAATTCCAATTCCATACACAATTGAAACGAGTAGTAAATTCTTTAAACCAGCTGCATAAAGAAGCCATACAGAGTAAATAGAAGCAATTAAAGCTAACGCTCCATTTTTTAATTTAGCGTCTTTTAGCTCGTTTGTAATGACTAATTTAAATTGGAATAACGCTGATAATAAATATGGTAATAAAATTGATGTTGATGCAATGAAATACATAATTTGATATGTTGATTCTGAAAACAGAACGATGATAAATATAATTTGGGCAACACCATTTGAAATCCATAATGCCATGTGCGGTGTTTGCTTTTTATTTGTTTTCGTAAAGACTTTCGGAAATACGCCATCTTTTCCGGCTACATGAGAAATTTCAGAAACAAGTAAAAACCAGCCAATTAATGTACCGACAAGTGAAGCAACTAACCCAATGTTAATCGCAACTGCACCCCATGGACCAACAACATGCTCTAATACATGTCCCATTGACGGAGTTTCTAGCACAGAAAGTTCGCTTCTTGTCATCGCTCCCATTGACAGAACAGAAATTAAAATATATATGGACATTACTAAAATAAGTCCCATTACTGTTGCCTTACCAACATCTCGGCTATTCTTCGCTCTTCCGGATAATACAACCGCTCCTTCTACTCCAATGAAAACCCAAAGTGTTACAAGCATTGTATTTTTCACTTGACCAAGTATAGCGGAAAGTGAGAAGGTTCCTTCTCCCCAAAAATCATGTGTAAATGTGTCCCAGCGAAAGGCTGTTACCATTACAACAATAAATAAAACGATTGGAACTAACTTCCCTATTGTTGCGATAACATTCATAATAGAAGCTTCACGGATTCCAAATAAAATTAGAAAATGAAGTGTCCATAATAAAAGTGATGCCCCAACGATAGATGCAACATTATTTCCTCCTTTGAAAATTGGAAAGAAATAACCTAATGTACTAAACAGTAACATAATTGTTGCGACATTACCTAAGATTCCTGCTAGCCAATATCCCCAAGCACTATTAAATCCAATATATTCACCGAAACCAGCACGTGCATAACTATAAATTCCACCTTCAAGTTCCGGTTTTTGTCTTGCTAACGTTTGATATACGAGCGCAAGTGGAATCATTCCCATCGCTGTAATACACCAGCCAATTATTATTGCACCACTGTTTGCTCCTACTGCTAAATCATGCGGTAAACTAAAAACACCGCCACCAACCATTGTTCCAACTACTAATGCGATTAATGGAAAAAATCCTAACTTCTTTTCTATTTGTACCACCCCATCTGTCATTCTAGGTGTTATGTTCGTTCAACTATTAAAGTCACCTTTTTCTCTAATAGACGTTTCTCTTATATTTTTTCAGGAAAACATTACTTATTCTAAAAGAAAATGAACAAAAATGGAATACTTTTTTGAAAAAATGTATAAGTATGCACAAAAAAACCGCTCATTTTGTAATGAACGGTCATTTCAAACATATAAATTTGTATATTTCTTGTAAATTTAACGAAGTAAATTCTCTTTTTCTAAAAATTGTTTTGCGACTTCTTCACTACTTTTACCATTTACGTTAACTTCAAAATTCATTTTTCGCATTTCTCCATCTGTAATCTTTCCAGATAATTTATTTAATACCTTTTCAAGTTCAGGATATTTCTGTAACGTTTCTTTTCTTAATAATGGTGCTCCTTGATAAGGTGGGAATAACCCTTTATCATCTTTTAGCACTTTCAGTCCGTATTGCTCCAATTCACTATCTGTTGAATATGCATCAATTACGTTAACATCTCCAGATTGAATTGCGCTATAACGCAGCTTCGGCTCCATCGTTTTAACATTCGAGAACTTATAGTTATATAATTTTTGCATTCCTTTATAACCATCTTCACGATCAGCAAATTCCAATGTAAACCCTACTTTGGCTTCCTGCGCAACATTCCCTAAATCAGAAATTGTATTTATATTCTTTTGATCTGCTATTTTTTTCGGCATGGCTAGTGCATATGTATTGTTATACTCCATTGGCTTCAACATAACCATATTATATTTCTTTTCCATTCCAATGCGAGCCTGATCATATACTTCATCACGATTTGTGCTCTTTGGTTCTTCTTTCACGAAAGTAGATAAAGCTGTTCCTGAAAATTCTGGGTATATATCTACTTCCCCGGATTTCAACGCTTCAAATACAAATGCTGTTTTTCCAAGACCTGGTTTTAATTGTACGTTTAAATCGGTATCTTGTTCAATAAGCTGCTTATACATTTGAATTAAAATTTCAGGTTCTGATCCAAGTTTGCCCGCAATAACAATATCTTTCTTTTCTGTACTCCAAAGAAATGGAGAAGCAATCATTACTACAACTATACATATCGTCAATATAACATGCTTAGAAGAGCGTTTCGGTCGTTCAAGTATGCGAAGTACTATATCAAAGAATAAAGCGAGTAACGCGGCTGGTACGGCCCCTAAAATGATAAGTGCATGATCATTTCGATCTATGCCTAATAATATAAGCTTACCGAGCCCACCAGCACCAATGAGAGCTGCTAATGTAGCCGTTCCAACAATTAATACCATCGCTGTACGAATACCGGCCATAATGATAGGCAATGCAAGCGGAAGCTCTACCTTCCACAGCCTTCTCCAACTATTCATCCCCATAGCTCTCGCGGCTTCTATTAGTGATTCATCTAATTCCCTTATTCCTGTATATGTATTTCGTAAAATAGGTAATAGTGCATACACAACTAATGCAATAATCGCTGGAAGTTTTCCGATTCCTACTAACGGAATTAATAGTCCGAGTAATGCAAGTGACGGCACTGTCTGCATTACTGCAGAAGTTCCTATTATAAATTCAGCCATTCGTTCTTTTCTTGTTAATAAAATGCCAAGTGGCACCGCTATAATTACTGCAAAAAATAATGAAATAAGCGATATTTGTAAGTGCTCACTTAATGCAGTTAGTAATTCTATTTTTCGTTCTTGGAACGTTTGTATAAAATTAGTCACTGTTTAGCCTCTCTCCTTCATTTGTTCAACAATGTAATTGACGATATGACGACTTGTTAACGCTCCAATATATTGACCGTTTTCTTCAACTGGAACGATCTCCTCATCACGCACACGAACTAACGCTTCTTGTAAAGAAGAATGTAATGATAGTGCCTGCCCTTCTAATTGCACACTTTGATCAAGCGGCAATACATCTGCTACACTTTTCTCCTCATACCAAGTTCGTCCACGATTTCCAATGAACTCCTCTACAAATTCATTTTTCGGATTATGTATAATTCCTTCTGGTGTATCTAGTTGAACAACTTTTCCATCTTTCATAATACAAATGCGATCTCCAAGTGATAATGCTTCTTGCATATCATGTGTTACGAACACGATTGTTTTTTGAATCTTTTTTTGCAACTGTACAATATCCTTCTGAAGCTGTTCCCTACTTAATGGATCTAACGCACTAAATGGTTCATCCATAAGAACGATTTTCGGGTTTGCGGCTAATGCTCGCACGACACCGACACGTTGTTTTTGTCCTCCTGACAATTCATCAGGCATACGATCTCGATATATATCCGGATCTAATCCAACCATATGTAACAAGTCATCGACGCGTGCTTTTATTTCCTTTTTGCTCCATTGCCTCATTTCAGGAACAACTGCAATATTTTCAGCGATTGTCATATGAGGAAACAATGCAATCTGTTGCAACACATATCCTATATCCCAACGTAATTCGTTTATATTATATTGTTGAATATCTTTTCCATCGATTAAAATCGATCCTTCAGTCGTTTCGATTAAACGATTAATCATCTTCATTGTCGTTGTTTTCCCGCAACCACTCGGACCGATGAGAACGAAAAATTCTCCCTTTTTAATTTCTAAATGCAATGAATCCACTGCTTTCGTGCCATCTTCATACGATTTTGACACATGATTAAATTGAATCACAAACACAACTCCTTTACTGTTGTTTCCTTTATTTTGATGGAATATGGCATTCATTTCAAATGATACGCTTTTAAATTAAAAAAGAGCTCGCATTTGAGCTCTAACGGTCGAACAATATTGTTTTCATAATAGCAGCATATTCGCGAACATACATTTTTCTCTTAGAACGAATTGGTGTTTCAGCAGCTAGCGCCTCCATCTTCATACCTAAACGCTTTGCAATTATTTTCGTTCGATATAAATGATATGTATTACTTACAACTACCGCATGTTTCACATTATATAAATCCATACTAAATTTTAAGTTTTCATACGTATTTGTAGATTGATCTTCTATTAAAATACGACTCTCATCTATACCGTGTACCATTAAATAATTTCTCATGCTATGAGCTTCCGGTATATCTTCATCTTCTCCTTGACCACCTGAAACAATTACTTTCGCTTCAGGATGGGAAAATAAATACTCCAACGCTACATCCAAACGATTTTGAAGAGATAAAGACGGTCTATCTCCAAATAACTTTGCACCCAGTATAAGAACGTACGGAGAGTGATAGCTCAACTTTTCACGAGCAACTTTGTTCATTCGAAACGTCATATAAATGATGTATAGTGGCGGTAATAATAAAATCATAAGAAAGATCCATTTGTTCATAAATAAGTATTCACTCCCTTTCTTGTTATTATATAGAAAAAGAAAGGGAGGCAGAAGTGTTTTTTCAAACGATTGATTTATTAGAAACATGCGCCGCTACTTTACGTTGTGATAGTACATAATAAATAGCGATTCCTAATGAGAAGATCAATATGCAGCTTAATACGTAAAACTGCAGCATGACTCCGACTTTAGATACACCAACTGTAAACAGCATTAATAATACAATTCGTATTCCTGTACCAATTAATCGAAATAAGCTATCCACTCTTCCCATTACTTCGTTTGGAATTTCCTCCATCATCAATACATTTCTCGCCACTCTTGTACCCGCATTTCCAACTGCATGAAAAATTGCAAGTCCATATAAGAAAATTACGGAAGGTTCAATACTCATTGCGGTAATTGAAATTACATAAATGAACATCGTTATAACGATTGAAACTTCTGTTTTTACATATTTCATTATGAGTGGAATACAGATTCCTGCAACAACCGCTCCAACACCGTACATCATCCCCTCTATTGCGTATACAGAGGCATTGGCTTTAAGTATATCCGAAATATAAACTGGTATTAAATAATTTGCCATCATAACACCTATAAACGGCATATAAGTGGCCAGTAAGAACCAAAAGAGCTTAGGACGTTTTTTCATAAAGTGAATTCCTTCAAACAATTGCTTCTTAAATGTTATTTTTCTTTTCACTTCTTTTTTCTTTACGTACGGTATACATAAGAAAAGAAAAAATGCTCCAGCAAAAGTTAACATGTCTACTAACAAAATCCACTTCAAAGATACAATTTCAATTAAGAAGCTCGCGGCCGCTCCAGAAATAACTTGTGTTAACTGTCCTTGTATTTCCATCGTTCCACTTAAACTTTTATAATGTTCCGCTTGAAATATCTCTTGGTTGAACGCAAATATTGTAGGATAAAATAATAAATAGTAGAATGATCCGGCTATATAAATAAGAATATAGTGAATAGAATGATAAGGTTGCCCCGCAAATCCCCATATAACCATTATTCCAATTACGGCAATTCCGATTCCTTCGTTACATAGCAATAAAGATTTTCTTGAAAAACGATCAATACTTTGCCCAATGAATGGTGTTAATAAAAACATAATGAGGGTTGCAATGATAGAAACATAACCAAATGTTGTCTCTCCTCCACTCTCTTTAATTAACAGCCACGGAATCGTTATCATAACAATTCCGGAACCAATAGCAGATAGACTATTGGCCCCTAGAATGTAATACAAGCGAGAATCATGATAAAGTGAGGACATATCACTCCACTCCTAGTTGCTTTTTCACCTCTTTATATACGCTCATATATGCTTTTAATTCTTTAACTACATCATGAATTAATGGTTTGGCATCTTCCCCAAGTTCACCATCTTGCACATGTAATCCATCAAGCACAACTTGTTTTGGAATGGCATTTGCATAAACACCTCTAGCGACCGTTCGCATGCTGTTTAATGCATTTATTCCACCTTTACCGCCACCAGCAACCGCTAACAACGCAACTGGTTTATGAATAAATTCACTACTACTTAAGTAATCTAAAGAGTTTTTCAGCGCACCGCTCATCGCATTATGATATTCTGGTGTACATAATACAACCCCATCCGCAGCTTTCACTAACGTTTTCAATTTTTTTACTGCCTCTAAATCACGTTGTGACTCTTCTCCATTGTATAAAGGTAACTCCTCAATTGCTAAATCATATAATTCCCCTTCAAATTGATCCGCAATATATTTTGCCACCACGCGAGTTCTACCAAATTTTCTTGGTGTACCGTTAATAACGACTAGTTTCATGATTCTTTCTCCCCTTTGTTTTCAAGTTCTACTTATATATTATCAGAAATTTCTATACAAAACACAATATAAAGAGTTAACTTGTTTCATAAAATAGTATGATAAACAAAAAAGAACTCATACTTTCGTATGAGTTTCGCACAATTACTTCGTTTCATCTCTCATGCTCAATGTACCTAAACTTTCATTTGCTTCAAAATGATTATATGCTTTTTCCGCTAATCTTTTCCGTTCTTCTGGTAATTCTATATATTTCATTACGTTTTCAATTATTTTTTCGTACGGAGTAAACACAATTCCTGGCCACTCTACCTCATCTTCTGGATTACTATTTTCGGAAATAATAAATTTCTTATTTGCGACTGCATAAGACACGCGAGGTGTTTCAAGAATTCCTGATAAATAAAAATGAATATTTAATATAATTTTAGCTCTAGCAATCAATTCATTTCTAACAATTCCCCACGCATTATTTTTAAAAACTATATTTAAATTCGGGGCAATCGCTTTTAGATGATCAAAAATAGCTTGTCGCCTCGGATTAAGGGCACCTATAAACAGAATATCAATATCTTCAATAATCTCATCTTCAAACGCATCTTTTTTTATTTCCAAAGTTGGAGCGTAGTTCATTTCTACATGTTTTATTTCTTTTCCTACCCCTTTTTGTTTAAGCCATTCTATATTTTGTTTACTATAATCCCAAATCACTCTATCTTTTAATAATATTAAATAAAGGGGGTGCGCATATGGACTTCCTTCGTATAGCTGTTCTAAATTATAAACAATTGCATCTTTCGGAAGAAGGTTCGGGTTATATGCGTATGTATGTGCTCCAAAAACAACTGTATTCTTTACATTTTCCAGTATTGTTTCTGATATAATTACTGTATTTCCCTCCTGCTCCAACCGCCACTTTAAAGCTCGCGCAACATCTATGAAACTACCATATGTCTTTGGGCATATAAAAAGACAATAATCATATTCTTTATTCAAATAAGCTTCCATTAATTTTAAATTATTTTTATATAAATCTACATCCGGATGTTTAAGTACTAACTCATTTGCATGTTTTCTTGCTACTTTATATAATCCAGCATAATAAGCAGCGATGCATCTTCTTAATTCGATTCTTTCACGATGTTCATCTAATACATCCATGTTTAAAAGAAGATTTGCGATACAATACGCTTTTAAATGATCACGATCATAATAATAGTCTAGTAGTGGCATCAATTCTTCATACGTATTTCCATGCACCGATTCTCCTAGTTCAATCGCCCATCGCATTAATTTCATGATTACTCCACTACTCCTTTAACCGAAAATGTATTTAATAAAATTTCGCATTATTCTCTACTACATTTGCTATATGAAATGGAATCTTTTCTTTAATCGATTCCAAATACTTTTGCGACACGGCCCCTAAATGTTTTTTATGCGGTATATAGAAAGCACTAATAGAAATTTCATAGTCAAATAAGTAATCATACACATGATAATCTACAAATAAAAGATCATCCTTTGGAAAAGGAATTTCCTTTCCTTGCCGAGCATACATCAAAGCAATATTGTTTTGAGATCGTAATCGATACAACCTTGCAAGTTGGTATAATGGTTCAGCCCGAGTTGGTCTATATTCCCACGCTTTTTGAAAATAAAAAACAGCTAATGCTAAATATTTCTCTTCTTGCCCTTTAACATTTTCTATTTCATCAGCATCTGTCACTTCATTTTGTTTATTTGCTGAACGATTTGCTAACTGCTCATAACAAAATCCTATTCGCAATAACGAATAGAATACCTCTTCAACCCAACCCCCTGCTTCCACTCGTTTTTTATACCATTTAATCGAATCTTCAAATTGACTTAAATGAAAATAAGTCTGAGCTAAATAAAATAAATATCTTATATGCAAATCTGGCGTTGTTTCTGGGTCGTTTATTCCTTGTAACAACAACCTCTCATCTCTTTCAAATTTATCAGCTTTACTCCCGCCATCTCCGGGATCATTCACGACAAGAGTCTCTAACCGATCTACCTTCGTATTGTAATTCGCTCCAACTTTTGAGCGATCTATATCCCAATACTCATGAGTAACACCGACAGATTTCCATGGTAAAGAAGCTTTCAAAAGACGTGTAAGCCAATATTTAATATGAACATCATATTGCAATGTAAGATAATGATCTTCCGTTAAGCTCGTTTTATCGAAATTCGGATCAACCTCTAAAATCATATCCGCATCTAATATTAATAAATAATCTGCTTCTGGATATGTTTTTTGCGCTAATGAAACAGCTAAACTTCTGTTATAACCAAAGTTTTTAAACGGCTCATGATGAACCGTCCCAGGTATCTCATTTTCCTTACACCAATTTTCAATAATTTCAGGCGTATTATCCGTCGATCCAGTATCACAAATAGAAACATAATCTACAATTGATTTTGTTGCATTTAAACATCTTTCCATAATTCTAGACTCATTTTTGACAATCATACAAAGACATAACTTTTTTTCTTCCTTTACAGACTTCACTTGCTCATTTCCCATTTAACCACCTCATATTTTATTAACACGCTCTTCTCATATGTAACAACATTTTTTAGCTATACTGATGACATAAGCACCCTTTTACTATTTATGAAAACTTCATTTTATTTATTCTTACTTTTATGTTGGGACATATTTCATACTTCGCTTTATATTTGATACAATCAATACAAAAAAACATAATACGGGAATCCGTACATTTCAAAGTCTAAGAGGAGGTTATATTTTGTTGGATTACATTTGGCTAGATGACAAATCACCAATTTTAGAACAACTACCAAGTAATTTTAAATCTGCAGCTATATTGCTACATCCATTTGTCCAAATGCCTTTAGGATGGGAAAAGTCTGTGAGAAAAAGACCATATGAGCACATCTATCCTAGCGCTGAAGAAATCATTCACAATGGGAAATCCGTTTCTTGGAAGGAAATGATGTCTTGTAGTGGATTACATTCATACGCAGACCTAGCAATGGCCATTTTGACTTCCATTAGTGCCTTTTCAGAAGAATATAAAAGAGAGGATTTAGCTGAAAAGCTACATTCAAACTTTAAAAAAAATCTTTATTATCCAACAGAAGATTATACGTCTATATTTTTATTACACAAATTACTTAAACTCCTCGGTTCTAAAGGTGCAAAAAATCTATATTTCTCTGAACCACTTCTTGATACAAACGGATTATTACAGGTAAATAATACTACTCCATTAGATATTTGGGACATTAGCAATAATGAGTTAATTATTACTGGAGAAGACAATGAGTATGCGTTTATGAGTATATACGATTCCTTTACAACCTTATTATTAGCTAAAGAAGAAAATATAGAATATATTGTTCAATCAATGAATGTTGAAGCTGTCATTTGTGACAAAAAAACGATGATTGATTGGTATTTTTAAATTAGTAATTTCTTAAACTATAAAAAAGAAACTTGCGCTTATGCACAAGTTTCTTTTCAAAAACATCCTTATTTTTTTACAACTTCATGTCCACCGAACTGATTACGTAGTGCTGAAACTACTTTTCCATGGAATGTATCATCTTCCTGAGAACGATAGCGCATAAATAATGACATCGCGATTACTGGTGCCGCTGCTTGTAACTCAAGCGCAGTTTCAACAGTCCATTTCCCTTCTCCTGAAGAGTTCATTACACCTTTAATGCCATCAAGTTTAGGATCATCTGCAAATGCTTTTTCAGTTAAGTCCATTAACCAACCGCGGATTACTGATCCGTTCGCCCATACTTTTGCAACATCTTCATAATTGAAATCAAAGTCACTCTTATCTAGTACTTCAAATCCTTCAGCAATTGCTTGCATCATGCCGTATTCAATACCGTTATGAACCATTTTTAAGAAATGACCACTACCAACGCGGCCAGCATAAGAATAGCCATTTTCTACTGCTAAATCTTTAAATAAAGGTTCTAATTGGTCGTAAATTTCTTTTTCTCCACCAACCATTAAACAAGCACCGTATCTAGCTCCTTCTACACCGCCAGATGTACCGATATCTACATAATGTAATCCGAAGCTTTTTGCTTCTTCAGCACGGCGTAACGTATCTTTATAGAATGAATTTCCACCTTCAATAACGATATCACCTTCATCTAATAACGGATACACATCTTTTAATACTGACTCTACAACTTCTCCTGCAGGCACCATTACCCAGATCGTACGAGGAGCTTCTAATTCAGCGATCATTTCTTTTAATGTATGACGTGCAGTAATTCCTAGTTTTCCTGCCTTTTCTACAAGCTCTTTATTTACATCGTATACAACTACTTCATGCTTGTCTTCATGTAAGTGTTCAGCTAATGGGAATCCCATTTTTCCTAATCCAATTAATCCTAGTTTCATATTAATCAATCTCCTATTCTATACAAATATATTTAATATCGAAATTAGCCCAAGTGCTACTACAGATAATATAGTCTCCATTGCAGTCCATGTTAATAACGTTTCTTTCACAGTCATTCCGAAATACTCTTTAATCATCCAAAATCCTGAATCATTCACGTGTGATAAAATTAATGACCCTGCACCTGTTGCAAGTGCTAATAATTCAACATTTACACCTGGTGTACTTGCTGCAATCGGCGCAACAATACCAGCTGCTGTCATCATAGAAACAGTTGCCGATCCTGTCGCAACTCGGATAAGTGCAGCAATTCCCCATCCAAGTAATATTGGTGAAATATGTGATTCTTTCGCCATTTCAGCAATTGTAGTACCAATTCCAGAATCTAATAATACCTTATTAAATGCACCACCAGCACCAATTACTAACAGTATGTTTGCAATTGGCCCAAGGCAATCATTTGTAAATTGTAATACTTTATCTTTAGAAAATCCTTTTGCATAACCAAGGCTAAAGAAAGAATAAATCGTTGCAATTAATAAAGCGACTATTGGATCTCCAATAAAGTGTAACACTTGTGCAAGTTGACTCGTTTTATGTAACGCTACTTCAGCAATGGATGCACCAAGCATAAGAAATACTGGAAGTAAAATAGTAAACAATGTATTTCCGAAGCTAGGAAGTTCTTTCTTCTTATCTCTTTCAATAAATTGCTCCGCTATATCTAATGGTACTTCCTTATGTATACGAGCACCAATCCATTTCCCGTAAAGTGGACCTGAAATAATTGCAGTTGGAAGTCCGACAATTAACGCATATAAAATTGTCTTCCCTACATCTGCTTTAAAAATACCCACTGCCGCCATTGCCGCTGGATGCGGTGGGACAAGTCCGTGTACGACTGACAGTCCTGCTACTAGCGGAATACCGATTGTAATAAGTGATACCCCAGTTTCTAACGCAATTGTAAATACTAACGGAATTAATAGGACGAATCCAACTTGGAAAAATACCGGAATCCCTACTAAAAATGCAACGAACATCATCGCCCAGTGAACTCGTTTCTTCCCAAAACGATTAATTAATGTGTTAGCGATACGTTCAGCACCGCCAGATTCGGCCATCATTTTTCCAAGCATCGTTCCTAGTGCTAAAACTATCGCTAAAAAGCCTAACGTATTACCAAGCCCTAGTTTAATAGAATCAATAATCCCTGGATCTTTTGGTGAAGTTCCAATTAAAGGCATTCCCATTGCTAAACCTACACCAATTGCTGTTAAAATTAATGCGACAAATGGATGCCATTTTACTACCGTAATAAGTAAAAGTAGTATGACAACTGCCGCTAGTACGATCCCAACTACCATTTCTCCCAATCCCCCTATTGTTTACGTTGGAAAGCAGCTATACAATCAAATTCTTCTTTCAAGCGATTGTAAAGTCGTTCATACATATAAAACATTTCTAAATATATAGCCGTATTTTCTTTATTCGGTACATGGTGATGGACAATATCAATCCAATCCTTTACCTCTTCAAGAGAATCAATTTTTCCTACAGCATATAAAGCAACTGCCGCTGCCCCAAGCGCAGATGCTTCATGACTTTCAGGTACAAACAATTCTTTTCCCATCATATCGGACAACATTTGTCTCCAAAATGCAGATTTTGCAAACCCTCCTGAAACTCGTATTTCAGTAAGTGGCCCTGTACAATCCCTGATTGCGAGTGCTACTGAATATACACTCATACAAACACCTTCCATCACTGCACGTATAAAATGTTCTCGTTTATGTTGAAGATTGATTCCAAAGAATGTACCACGAGCGTTTGCATTCCAGTAAGGTGCGCGTTCTCCAGATAAGAAAGGTAAGAACAATAGCCCATCCGCTCCAGCTGGTACGCTTTCTGCATATTTAATTAATAAATCATAAGGATCAATGCCGAGCTTTCTTGCTACTTCTTGCTCTGGACTACCAAATTCATCACGTAACCATCTCAGTAATATTCCGCCGTTATTCGTTGGACCACCGATTACCCAGTGCTCATCTGTTAATGCGTAACAAAACGTTCTCCCTTTCTCATCTGTATTTATATTTGATGAGATTGTTCGAACCGCACCACTCGTTCCAATCGTAATTGCAGCCGCACCCGGTGATATCGCACCAACTCCTACATTTGCAAGAACCCCATCACTTGCTCCGATGACAATTGGTGTTTCTGCACTTATCCCCATCTTCTGTGCTAATTCTGGCTTCATACCTGATAAAATATATGTAGTGGGTACAGGGGTTGATAATTGTTCTGGTGACATATGTAACATAGTCAAAACATCTTCATCCCAGTTTAATGTTTCTAAATTAAATAACCCTGTAGCAGAAGCAATCGAATAATCAACTACGTAGCGTGAAAATAATTGGTAAATCACATACTCTTTAATGGAAATGAATTTATAGGCACTTGTATATAACTCTGGTTCCTCTTCTTTCATCCATAACAATTTAGAAAGTGGTGACATCGGATGAATCGGTGTACCTGTACGTCTATAAATTTCATGCCCATTCATTTGTTGTAATAATTTTTCTGATTGCTTCGTACTTCGATTATCTGCCCAAATGATAGAACGCGTTAATGGCGCACCATTTTCATCTACTGCAATTAATGCGTGCATAGCTGTACTAATACCGATTGAAGAAATATCTTCTGGTAATACATTACCTTTTTCAATGGCAACGCTTACACTTTTGTATACAGCGGCACATATTACATCAGGATCTTGCTCAGCCCATCCTACATTCGGTTGAATAATTGGGTAATCGATTGCATGTGATGCAATGACTTTTCCTTTTTCTGTGAACACAACCGTTTTTGTACTTGTGGTACCGATATCAATCCCGATTACTCTCCCCCTTGTTTCCATGCGAATCTTCCCTTCATTTCTAGCAAAATACGATTTAGTAAACCGTTTACATGAATTAGTATATAAAATATTTTTTCATTTATCAAGTTATAAAAAGAAAATTTTTTTCACAACAAAAAGTAAATCCCCTCATTCCATTTCACTTATATACTAAATTTAGCTTTTCCGTGCGGTAAAATTACGTTATATTCTTTACGCAATACACTCTTTCCTCTCATTAACAACACATACATAGTCCTCCATACGTTTTACTCATTTGCATGAAAAAGCGTTGAAAAGCAATATTCATTTTTAGGGATCACGTTACATAACCATCAAGCCAAGAAAAGTAACTACCCGCAGAATGAGAATTCTGTGCATTTTGCTCTTGTTTATTGTTTTAGATTCACTAGTCCTTTTATCTTGATAAACATAGAGCGCGGCCCCCCTGCTATCACTTTTTTATCTTGTAAATATATCTTACATACTATAAAATTTAATAGTATTTTTATTTTTCAGAAAAATAAAACAATAATATAGAATTTATTGTATAATGTTGTAAAAAGATGTCGGAGGGATTTAATGTTAAATAAAATATCTCAATTCACAATTAAGCTTTCATCAATTCTTTTATCACTCTTACTATTATTAAATTTACCTTATTTATTTATCACTCAACAAGGGTTTACCTTTCAACCAATTTATTTTTTTAATCAGATCGTTACCATGTTAAAACAGGTCTTCTCCCCTGAATCATTAGTGATTATAGGATCAGACCCGAAGTTTGGCCATTTCAAAAAAACACCATTATTTCCAACTGTTTTAGAACCTTACCTATATTCATTTACTATATTATTTTTAGCCTTTTTTCTTGCTCTCTTTCTATCATCTAGCATGGCATTTTTTTATTTTTTAGCGAAAGATTATATAAAAAAATGGATAAACCGAATTGTTTTCATATTAGAAGCTGTCCCTGATATGATGCTGATGATTTGTTTGCAAATATTCTTCATATGGGTACTTCAAAAATTCGGGGAATCTCCTGTCACTATTATTTCTTTTAATGAAAATCGAGCTTATTTACTCCCTATTTTATCATTAGCTGTCTTACCTACATTACAAATGTTTCGGATGATGGTGTTATACATAAAAGAAGAAGAAGGAAAACATTACGTAGAGGTTGCATATGGAAAAGGCCTTTCATCAAGTTATATACTCTGCATTCATTTATTCAAAAATATATCTATCCACTTCTTTCACCATTTAAAAACGATTTTTGTTTTCTTACTTTCTAATTTATTCATTTTAGAATTTGTTTTTAATATGGAAGGCATTATTCAATTTCTATTTAATAAGGCGTTTGTTTCACCTCCCGCTGCATTTATCATACTTGTTATGATTATTTTACCGTTTTATGCCATTTTCCAAATAGTCTCATTCATGATGAATAGATGGAAAAAGCAATTGAAAGGAGTATCATTATGAAATCTATTTGGAAATCAAAACGCTTTTTAATCGGCTTTACTTATCTATTCATACTTATTTCAGCTAGTTTTATTTATAGTTGGTTCTTTAAAGATAACATCCCAAAACCTCCTCAGTTACTTTACAATGACAATAACGAATTACTTGGAAAGGCCCCCTTTCCGCCATCGTTAATTCCACCTTTTGGATCTGATCGTTTTGGAGAGTCTGTTTTCTTACAAATTGTAGAAGGAGCAAAATTCACTATTTTATTAGCCGTAGCAATTAGCTTCTTTCGAATTTTATGCGGAACATGTATAGGAATCCTCTTAAGTTTATATGCTCCAAAACTCAAGAGATTTTTCCAGTCATGCTCAGAAGTTTTTTATTATATTCCAACTCTATTTATCGCATTCATACTCATCACGCCCGTTAATATTATAATCACATCAAATGCTGATGGGGTAGATCCAAATATTTCATTTACGTTTTATCAAGTACTCGTACTTATTTTCGTCGCTCTGCCTACACTTTCTTTATACATATCCTCAGAGGTTGATGAATTTATGAAACAAGATTACATCTTAAGTTCACAATTACTGGGGGCTAGTCGTTTTCATATTATTAAAAAACACTTACGAGTCTTATTACTTGACCGCTTATTTGTATTATTTATGGAACATATCGTCCAAACACTCATACTCGTTATCCATTTAGCGTTGCTTAACATTGTAATTGGCGGCATACAAATGCGTGAACTCTATGACGGAGTGCTCAAACCTGTTTCTCTATCTAATGATTGGGCAGGTCTTATTGGATTAAATCGTAATGAAATGAATCTTTCATGGTGGATTATTTTTTATACTCTCGCTTCATTCTTTATTACGATTCTATTTATTAAGCTTATGACCATCGGGATTCAAGATGCACTGAAAGCAAGAGATTCGCAAATTGTAGCAATTCAAAACGTTCCAGATCATAAAAAATTTGTTAAACATAAAGATTCCTTTTCGTTTGCAAATAAAGTAAACCTTTAATCATTTCTCATTAATCAAGTATTAATTGGCATCGATATTAGTAGAAAATAAAGAAGATGATCCCTATTAAATACAGGGATCATCTTCTTATGCTGTCTAACTTTTTTACATGTCCTTTGCTAGACTCATGCTTTTTATATTTAAAGTGAATTATTTGCAATCACAATTATGTTTTTTAAAATCAATTACCATACGCCCTTGAATTCTACCTTGTTCCATTTCTTCGAATACATTTTGTACTTTATCTAGCGAACAAGTTTGAACAACCGGCACTACTTTTCCTTCTGCCCCAAACATAAACGCCTCTTCCAAATCTTTACGAGTACCCACTAGAGAACCAACTACTTCAATTCCATCCAGTACAAGTCGCGGGATGTTTAAGTCCATTGTTTCTACTGGTAGCCCTACTGCAACTACTTTACCGCAAGCACGTACTGCATCAACTGCTGAGTTAAAGGCTACTTTAGAGACTGCTGTTACTACCGCAGCATAAGCGCCACCAAGCTCCTCTTGAACAATTTTATCAGCAGGACCTTGAGAAATTGGATTGATAGTCATATCAGCACCAACTTCTTTCGCTAAGGCTAATTTGTCGTCATTAATGTCTACTGCGATTACCTTTGCACCAAATACATTTTTAGCATATTGGATAGCTAAGTTACCTAATCCACCGCAGCCATAGATTACAATAGGTTGACCAGGTTTAATATCTGATACTTTAATAGCTTTATATGTAGTTACACCAGCACATGTAATTGATGATGCTTGAGCAGGATCTAATCCTTCTGGTACTTTTACCGCATAATCAGCAGTAACGATACATTGTTCAGCCATACCACCATCTACTGAATAACCTGCGTTTTTAACTTCACGGCAAAATGTTTCTCTACCAGTTACGCAATATTCACAACGTCCACAAGATTGGAACATCCATGCAATACTTACACGGTCACCTATCTTTAGCGAATTAACATCATCAGCTATTTTCGTAACAATACCTACACCCTCATGACCAAGAATACGGCCATCAGTGTTACCAAAATCATGATTCGCAACGTGTAAATCAGTGTGGCAAACTCCACAATACTCTACATCTACTAACGCTTCGCCTGAGCGTAACGGACGTAATTCTTTTTCAATCACTTCGATGTTTGCTTTGCTGTTTTTATTAACCACTACTGCTTTCATATGTGATCTCCCCTTTAGTGTTTTAGCGTTTTAATGAGTTTATCTCACAACTACTTTCCTCACTACTTTGGCTAGTTATTGTACCAAATTTAAGTGTTCAATCATCATTACATCTTCATCATAACATGACACTTCATAAACAGCTTGTGAAATTATGAACAATATTTGAATTATTACACAAATCGGTCTTTATTTTAAATTTTTAAAAATGAGAGTTTATCACTGACTATAAGTAAGTCATACATTTCTAAAAGAAAATAAAGTAACAAACTTCTCATCGATAAAAAAGCTCTTCACTCAATATTTTCTATATTTAAACACTTAGTTTCACAGTAATAGCCTTTACCGCCAACATAAACTTTTTCTATTTTATTTTTGCTATTGGTTGCTAATTTAACTAATATTTCAGAAGGCAAGTGTAATGAATAACCTTGTTCAAATACATAGACTTCTTTTTGCAAGTAGTGCTGTTCATAAAGGTAGCAAGCTAATGCACCGTTTGAAGTTCCAGTCGCTGCTTCTTCATTAATGTCGTATAGTGGAGCAAAATTTCTGCATATAATTCGATTGTCATTAAAAGTATATAGATGCATCCCGACAACATTATAATACTTGCTGATTTCTTTAATTTTTTCAAAATTAGGTTGTAGCGCATGTAATTGTGTTTCGCTTTTTATAGGAATTAAAATATCTTTTAAGCCCGTGGAGACAATTTGAATTGGGTAATTATTGTCTATATCTTTAATGTCAAAACAGTCGATGAACTCGTTTGGAGATACAACATCATAGAATATCGGTTTGTTTTGTTCCATGAATATGATGTCTTCTTTTATAGTAATAGTAAGAACACCGCTGTTCGTTTCAATCGTATAGCGATTCTTGAAATTTTCATTTAAATGCATCAGTATCGTGAAAGATCCGATTGTGGCATGACCACATAAATCAACTTCTTCTTTTGGTGTAAAATACTCAAATTTATAATCAGCAATTTCAGATTCTGATATAAATGCGGTTTCCGCATAGCCCAGTTGTTTGGCTATTTCCATTTTTTGAGTAGTGGTCAATGTATTCTCAATAAATACCACTCCCGCTTTATTTCCGCCTTTATGATCCTTGCTAAATGCACTTGCAACATAAACAGATATTTTCATAAGACACCTTCCTCGCCTATAGTAAATTTCAATATAATAATCACTATATATAAATATAATTGGATGAATTATCAATAAAACAAGAGACAAACTATTTTTTTTAGCATTTGAACTCTCCAAAAATAGTTTGTCTACAGTCTGAAAGCACTTCATTTGAAGAGCTTTTTTTATATTCGCTTCATCGAAATCGTTTCACGTATACTTTGTAAATTTTTTAGCGTTTCCTCTTGTCGCTGCAACGACAACCCTACATACAAAGTATCTAATAAGCTTAACTGTGCTAATCGTGATGAACTTGCTTCTGTGCGGAACTCAGTCTCACGTGTTGATGTATATAACGTAATATCAGCAAGTTGACTTAATGCTGATTTCTTATAGCTCGTAATCGCAATAATTTTGGCCCCTCTTGCTTTCGCTACTTCTAACGCTTCAAGTAATCCTTTATTGCTACCAGAATGAGAAATGCCAATAACAACTGAATTTTCCGAGAGTAAACCTGCTCCCATAATTTGAAAATGCGAATCAGTATGAGCGATACAAGAAATACCCGTTCTCATAAACTTATGATACGCATCCATCGCAATAATACCAGAGCCACCATTTCCATAAAACTCAATTCGACTTGCTTCTTGCAAAGCTCGTACAGCCTGCTCAAGTGCTGTTTCATTTAGCAAATGTAAAGTATCTTGCAGTCCTGTAATATGCGAATGAAAAACTTTTTTAGCAACAGTTACCATACTATCTTCTGCTGATACCTCTTCATGAATATTTTGCATCGGTGTATGTACAATTTCACGAGCTAATGTAATCTTTAAATCTTGAAAACCTTGCAAACCAAGGTGTTTACATAAGCGGAATATCGTCGCTTCGGAACTACTCGTAACTTCAGCTAATTCTGTAATAGATTTATGTACAACATCTTGTGGATGTTTCAAAATATGTTCGGCAATACTTCGCAATTTCGGTGATAAACCATTTAACGAAGCCTGAATCTTTCCAATCCCACTCCTTGTACCAGGCATAGCATATCCTCCTCTTCTATCGTAGCTTTATCCTGTAAAAACCGATTAGTTTAACTTTATTGTACCTAATTATTGAAAGAAGAAAAACCTATATTAGGGATTACTATAAATTTTAATTGCTCCTATGTATTCTGTCATACGATATAACAGAATTATTCATGCTTATGAATAATCCTCCCCATGTTTCACTGCGTATAATGCGGCTTGCGTACGATCATCCACTTCCAATTTAGCTAAAACGTTTGAAACGTGTGTTTTCACAGTTTGTTCTGTAATATGAAGTTCTGCTGCAATCTCCTTGTTGCTTCTTCCTTTCGCAATTTCGCGAAGTACCTCTTGCTCTCTTTTCGTTAACATTGAAAAAGGATTTTCTATTTCCTTCTTTACTGCGGTACGCCCCATTAATGCAGGTGTTACTTTCGGGTGAAAATTCGCATTTCCTTGATGTACTGCAATAATAGAAGCGACAAGTTGCTCAGGTTGTACTTCTTTTAATTGATAACCATCTGCTCCAGCTTCAAGTGCTGGTATAACATAATCTTGCTCTGAAAAACTACTTAATATAAGTACCTTTATCGTCTCATCGTATTGCTTTAGACGTTTTGTTGCCTCAATTCCATCCATTTTCGGCATCGATACATCCATTAGTACGACATCCGGTCTTTCTTTTTGCACGAAATGTAATGCCTCTTCGCCATTATCCGCTTCCCCAATAATTTCAAATTCTTCTCTCGTTTTCAAAAAGAATACAAGTCCTCTCCGAACGATATGATGATCCTCAACTAGTAGCAATTTAATCTTCAATCTTATTCTCCCCTTCAAATCGGCAATTGAATTTCTATTTTTGTACCCTTTCTCAGCTCTGTTATAATTTGAAACGACCCCTTCATTAACTGAATACGTTCCTTCATACTTTTCAGGCCAAGTGCTGACTCCCTTACTTGCTCTTGTATAAATCCTATTCCATTATCTTCTATGTAAAAATGTAACTGGTTATTTTCTATTTTCAAAAGAACATGTACCTTTTCACACGAAGCATGCTTTTTACAATTATGTAGCGCCTCTTGGCTAATACGCCATAAAACTTCTTCTATTTCATCCCCAATTGAAACCATCCCATCAATTCGAACTTCCACTTGAACTCCTAATAACTTCCCGTAATTTTGAATTGCTTCTGCTAACCCTTTCTCTAATCCTTCAGGTCTTAATTGCCAAATTAATAGAGTCATCTCTTGTAATGCTTCTTGTGATAATTCTCCAATATAACTTAACATCTCTTGCAATTCTCTATCTTGCGTCATATTCAAAGTACCTTTCGCTGTTAGCATAATAGAAAATAACAATTGTTTTACTGAATCATGTAAATCACGTGCAAGTCGATTTCTTTCCGCTACCACTACATATTTACGTTCTTTCTCAACTAACTGAATACGTTGTATTGTTGTTCCAATTTGAAATGCAATTGATTCTAATAATGCTAACTCTTCCTCTGAAAAATGAGTCTTATGAGGCGCAGCCACATTTAGTAGACCAAATTTTTCTGATCCAGACCTAAGCGGAATTGTCGCATGATGTGTAACATCTTCTGTCTCTCCCCAATTACATTCAATTGCATCTTCTATTCGCTTACATTCAATAATATTAGTCGCTTTTTCTAATCTCCCATTCACAAAACGTTCTACACACCAACAGTTTCCTTCACACATCGGCTTCTTCTCTTGCCACGTAAGAGCCTCTGGTAAATTTTCGTCTACAAGCATGCTATGCTTTCCACTTTCATCAATAAAGAATATCCACCCTGTTTGTAAATTCATTACTTGTAACAATGTATGCAACACTTTTTCTAACATATCCTGTAAGTTTGTTGCTTCATTTAATAATTCAGCAATTTCTTTTAATGCTTCTAAACGATGCATCTCTTTTTCTTCAAAGTTCATTCTCATCACCAACTACAATTATAACATTAAGAAATTTCTAAATTCTATAAATAAAAAAAGAACCGAATCCCTTCAGCCCTTTCTTTATATCAATCATTTTATTATTGTTATTCTATCCAATGTTGGAATCAGAATTTTTGTTAACAAACGATTCCACTTTAGCTTTCCGATAAAGATTGTCCACCATGGATATGCTGTAAACCTTCAGTAGTAACAACCATATTCGCTGCTGGCATTTGCACTTGATTCTTATGAAACATAGACATTAATTCAAATCTTACTTGTCTAGAAGTTTCAAAATAATCTTCTGGCTTTATTAAACCTGTAATACAAAATTCATAGCCAACATATTTCAAGTTAGGATTTAAGTCTGTAACACCGACGTATTTAAATGGTTCAACAGCGTCATCCTCTACTCTATAAAGAGTTTGATTCAATTTTTCATTGCATATAACACATACTTCTTCTAACAATTCCTTCACTCTTGTTGGATCTTCCTGATAACTTACCGTGATGCGTTCAATTACACGCATCCATCCTTTATTAAAATTTTGTATCGTTCTAATCTCTCCGTGCGGGATGGTAAGTAGTTTTCCTGACCATTCACGTATTTGCATAAAACGAATACTAATCTCTTCAATAGTTCCTGAATTTGTTCCGTTAAAAGTTACAAAATCACCAACTCGGAACTCTTTGTCCGCTAATCTTGCAAAGCCTAATATAACATCTTTTAGCATCTGTTGTGCTGCAAAACCGATGACAACTCCAGCTATCCCTGCACCTGCAATAATACTTTTTATATCTACAAATTGGCTAATTAAATATATGATAAGACTGATGATAATGATATATCTAAAAATAGATCGAATTACACTTTGAATCGTCTGCTCTACCTCTTCATCAAAAAAGCTTGATTTCCTAAAAAACCAATCAATAATACGATTTATTACAAATGAAATAATGATTAAAACTAAAGCAAATAGTAAAAATCTTAAAAGTAAAAACTCCCTTACATAATTAAAAAATTCTTCAGTATACGTTAATAAGCTCATTCATCCACTTCCTTAACTAATAAAAATTCTATACAAAGCTGCTATATTTTTAAAATTCATTAGACATTCTTCTATAAATATACCCTTTTTCATAACCTAAAGGGAGCTGACAATTGAATTTTTTTATGACTTTACTTTAAGACTACACTACCCATCCAAATAAAAGGAAAACATTTACATAATATCGAATAGTTCATTTGAAAATATTATTACTCACGGAGGTTGCAAGCAATGGGATATATTGAAGAACTAAGAGACGTTGTTGGATCAAGACCGCTTAATTTAGCAGGCGTTGCGGTAGCTGTTTTCAATGAACAAGGACAAATACTACTACAACAAAGGCGAAATGGCATGTGGGGCGTTCCAGGAGGTTTTGTAGAACTTGGTGAATCTATAGAAGCAGCTGGAAAACGAGAAGTACTTGAAGAAACCGGAATCGAAATTGGTACACTTCAGCTAGCAACTGTATTTTCAGGTAAATAATTTTTTGTGAAATTAACGAACGGAGATGAATTTTACCCTATAACAATTGCTTACCTTTGCAAAGATATTACAGGTGGCTTGCTAAAAGCTGATGGAGTCGAATCATTACATGTACAATTTTTTAATTTAAATGAGCTACCACAAAATATTAGCCCATTCATAAAAAAATTAATTGAACAAAATGTCGTCTCAGTTTAAACGCAAAAAAGAGACCTTTTTAAAGGCCTCTTTTATTTCACTTCTGCATGTAAACAAGATTTAAAATGTCCAAGTGCAAATTCATGCCCTTGCGCATTAAAAGATGCAACTGCCTTTTCATAAACAACAATTTTAAATCCTTTATTATAAGCGTCTACTGCTGTGTGAAGAACACAAATATCAGTACAAACACCTACAAGATGAACTTCTTCTATTCCTCTTTCTCTTAACTTCATTTCTAAGTCGGTTCCTGCAAATGCACTATATCGTGTTTTATCCATGTAATATACATTTTCAGCATTTTTATATGTTTCGTATACATCTTGTAATTCCCCAAACAAATCTCTTCCACTTGTACCAGCTATATTATGGGGTGGGAATAATTTTGATTCTGGATGATATACATCATTTTTTTCATGTTTATCAATCGCAAAGACAACGTAATCTCCATTTTCAATATATTGCGTCGTTATATGTACAATTTCCTTCTCAATTTCTTGACCTGGTTTTCCGCAAGTTAAAGCACCTTTTTCCGCTACAAAATCATATGTATAATCAATATTAATAAGAGCTCGTTTCATAACTACTATCTCTCCTTCTTCTGTTTCACAGTAAACAATAGAAAATTTGTTATTACGACATCGTATGTACTATTCGACATTTCAAATGAAATACCTACATTTTTCTTGTAAAACTCACCTTAATTCGAGTTTATCATAAAGTGAAACTTTAATCATTGGAGAGTTTGTTCATCTCCAATGATTATTAGTTAAACCAATCGGACAGTTGATCTCCCACCTAATCTCCTCACATATACCGATTTTTAAGGCGAGGTCTTACTGCCCATTAATGCGGGATATAATAGATACACAATGGTAAAACAACTAGCTCCTATTACTAAGTCATGAATTTGGTAATTAAACGTAATTTGAATCACCTCTTGTATCGTAAACCAAATTACTGCCATCATTATACTAATCAAGACGATACGAATACACCGATTCACATCTTCAACCTCTTTCTCTGTCATAGTAGTAGCAAGTGATTTCTTCCTATTTAATCGTATTAGAAAACGAAACAAGTTATTCACTCTTGCACACTCTAGTCCAAATAAAAAAGCACACTACTTTTTTGAGTAATGTACTTTTTATTCTTATTAAGACGCAGGCTTTGTCTCAAATGTTGCTTGATTAAAACTAATAACCTTTCCTTTCGGGTCATTGTTTTCATACTGAACTGCAGTAATCGTATGACTACCTGTTTCAAGCGTCTTTTCTTTTAATTGTACTGTTGTCTGCGTTGTACTAGTTACTTGATGTCTATCTGTATACATTTGATCTACAAATATGAAGGTTTCTTTATCACTTTGAAAATTAGAAAGTTCTAATTCAACTTGCTGAATTAAAGTATCCTTTTTAATGAATACAGTCGGTATATTGCCATTTTCAGAAGTACCATCTGGAGTAATGACTTTTACTTTCCCTTCTCCAATTGACATTGCACCTTCAGGAAATACAACCATATTCTCATCACTTGCGTTTACAACTTGTTCTTCCTGTTTTGATTGCGCGTCCTCTTTTTCCTGTGGAGCACCGCAACCTACTAATAACAATACAGACAATCCAGTGATTATGAATTTTTTCAAAATTCATCCCCCCTGTCATTTGATTATAATTTATTATACAAAAATAACTTTTAAATTTTAAGACAACTTTTAAAACTTTTATGAACATATAGAAGCTTGCTCACGATTAATGTATCATACTTTCCTTAATAGAACATTAATTTTTTTTATGAAATAAATAGTAATTCCTTCTTATTTATCATTTTAGCCCAACAAATCGATATAATACCCCCTCAAAAATAAAAAGACATTGATATGTCCAATGTCTTTTCTATGTAGCACTTTAAAAAACAAATGTTGTGATTTCTTCTACTTCTTTTCTTGGAAGTTTTTTTGGCTTATCTTTCGGAAATCCTAGTGAAATAACCATATTTATTTGTTTTTCAGGCTCAATTTGTAAATATTGGCGCAGTTCATCTTGAGCTAGCAATACTGGCCCTGTCATTGGACAAGTACCAAGTCCCTTTGCATGTGCAGCTAACATTAAGTTTTGTGCCGCTAAACAGCTACTCTTAATCCCTTCTTCTTCCCAAACTGAATCTGGAACAAAAGCAATTGGATCAAATATCTTTTCACGGAACTTTGATTCATATGGTGTTGCCAAACATACGATTAATACTGGTGCCTCCGAGAAAGCTGTTGCATATGGTCCGAAAGAACGTGTAAGTAATTTCCCTGCTTTCTCTTCTCCATTTTCTGCTGCTTTTGCCGCAAGTTTATGTAATGCATCCCATGTCATTTGTTCAATTTCTTTAATCTTCTCTCGATTCATGATAACTAAGAATTCCCACGTTTGTGAATTCGTATCACTCGGTGCGTAACGCGCACAATCAATTATTTCTTTTATATCATTAGTAGATACTTCTTGATCTTTAAACTTTCTAACACTTCGTCTTCCGTGAATTACTTCTTTAAAATCTTCATAATTCATATATTAAATCCCCTTTTTACAGCGTTTTCAAAACTTGTCCTATGCTTGAATTATATCATGAAAAAAAGCCGGAAGAATACCAGCTTTTTTCTTCATGATTAATTTGTCACTTTAAACAAACGAATACTCTCTTCATATGCAGCTTGTAATTTTTTCGTAATTGGTCCTCTTTCACCAGCTCCAAACTGTTCATCACCAATTTGAACGACTGGGAATATTTCAAGTGGCGTCGCTGTAAAGAAGCACTCATCAGCTTCATATACTTCTTGTAATGAAAACTCTCGTTCTTCTACTTCGATATGTAACTCTGTCGCTAATGTAATCACGTAGTGACGTGTAATACCATGTAAAATGAAATGATCCGCTGGATGTGTAATTAACTTATTATTTTTCACAATAAAGAAATTGGAATGACACCCTTCAGTCACAATGCCATCCCGTACTAATATTGCTTCTTGATATCCTTGTTCATTTATTTTGTTTTTGATCATAATATTAGGAAGCAAATTTAAAGATTTTATATGGCAAAACTTCCACCTGATGTCCTCTTCTACTGTTACCTTAATCCCTGCCTCCATTGAAGCAACTGGTCTTGGGAACGAAACAAGATTTGCAAAATATGTCGGTTGTAAATCTGATTCATATACATGATTGCGCGGTTGTGCACCTCTTGATATTTGTAAATATACATTCCCATCTTCTTGAAATTGATTTTTTTCAATCATTTGATATAACTCTTCTACTAATTCTTCCTTCGTAAATGGTGGAATTAGTTTTATTTCTGCCATAGAGTTAAAGAATCGTTCTAAATGTAAATCTAATAAATGAGGCTTGCCATCGTATAGTCTAAATACTTCATAAATACCATCACCAAATTGGAAACCGCGCTCTTCTAATGCGACCATCGGCTGTTCTTCCTTCGTATTAATCATTCTCCCATTAAACAAGATCCAATCTTTATGAGTAGCTTTCATTCTTCCCCACTCCTTTATCACATGATTGATTTTATTGTACAACTTATGTCACCTCGAAAGAAGGAATTTTCTGTATTTTCACAAAAAAATACATCACTTCGTAAAAGTGATGTATTTTATCATTTATTTAAGGAAATATTTTTCAATATCATCTAACATAAGGTTCGCAGCTTTAATACCGCCTGCTGTATTCCAGATTACCTCATCTACTTGGAATACTTTATTATTTTTAGAAGCCTGTAGTTGCTTAAAGAGTGGATCTTCTGTCCATTCCTTTGCTAACGAATTTCCTTCATTATTCTTATCTGCATCTTTATCAGACGTGAAATAGAATAAGTAGTCTCCGTCCATATTTGGAATTTGCTCTTTTGTAATTCCTTTTATCGCAAAATCATCTTTATCTTGTAATGGTGGTCGTTTAAATCCAATATCATTTAAAACAACTCCCGAGAATGAGTTTTTTTGATAAATACGAACATCACCTGGCACGAAACGAATAATAGAAACTTTAGAATTCAATTTATCGCCTAACTTCTCTTTCATTCCTTC
This sequence comes from Bacillus cereus group sp. BceL220, assembly GCF_051776965.1. Classification (NCBI taxonomy): domain Bacteria; kingdom Bacillati; phylum Bacillota; class Bacilli; order Caryophanales; family Bacillaceae; genus Bacillus; species Bacillus cereus group sp. BceL220. The sequence continues at coordinate 138,339 of NZ_JBPWBC010000007.1, forward strand.
AATACGTTTTTTATAATCATCAAGAGCTTTTTGCCCTTCTTTTTCTTTATTTACAGCTTTTGTATAAAGCGTAAAGTTTTCTTTCCAATCACCGCGTAATGTTTCTGCATAAACAGTTGGTGCGATTTCTTTTAGCTGATTATATATTTTTTCGTGACGCATTTTATTTCCGATAATTAAATCTGGCTTAAGCTTCATTACTGCTTCTAAATTAATATCACGTTCAGTTCCTACAACTTCCGTATTTTTTAACTCTTTCGCTACATGAGGATACCATTCATCACCAGCACGTGGTTTCGTAGTCCCCACTGGCGTTACGCCCACAGCTAGAAGAGCCTCTGCACCTTCATTTGTTAAAACAACAACTTTTTTAGGTGTACCATTTACTGTCGTTTCGCCCATTGCATGCTTTACCGTATATGAATCTTTTGCTTTCGCTGATATATCATTTTCCTTTTTCTCTTCTTTACTACATCCTGCAATTACAACGATGAGTATCATAATGCAGAACATAATTAGTTTTTTAGTATGTATCATATGTCCTCCCTAGATGAAATCGATTATCATTAACAATTAAAGATTAATGTATCCTACATACATTGTCAATGTATATCAGAAAACTTTTTTAATATATACTGTTTAGATTCTATCCGCTTTTCTAATGTTTCTTTTTAAAACATAGTGCATAAGTATGAAAATAAATGTTGTTATTAAAATGCGTATCTTTGTTATACATAACAAAGATACGCATCCATATTGCATTATCATTTTAATTGCTAATATTGAGTATACTTAATATACGATGGATCATTATATACCCACTGATTTCCACCAAGGTTTAACCAACCATTTTCATTTATATATACTAAATAAGATTCTGGAGAATTTAATTGGCGGATAACTGCAGATGTAGTTGATGGACCACTTCTTAAATTTACATTCATCCCTTGTATATATGCAACCCCAATCGGACTTCCATCACTATTACTTGTCTTTACAAAATTAATGTAAGAAGGATCATTATACACCCATTGTTCATTCCCCAAATCTAACCATCCGTTACTTTCCTGATATACAACGTAAGATTCTGGAGAATTTAATTGACGAATAACTGAGGAAGAAGTTGATGGACCATTTCTTAAATTTACATTTTTCCCAAGGATATAAGCGATTCCCTTCGTTTGAGGTGTCGGTTGTGGGTTAGGAGGTTGTGGATTTGGAGCTACTCCAAAAATAGCCGCTATTCCATTCGCATACGCTTGACTTAGATCTTCAATAAATTGTGGATTTTTTAATAAATTTGCATCAAACGTTGTATCAATAAAGGCAGTCTCAGTTAAAATTGCATCCATTGCGGTTTCTCTTAATACCGCATAATTTTCTTTTTTTGCTCCTCGATCACGAAGACCGTATTTTGTTAATACAGGATTTACTGCTGTATGCATCTTTTGTTGCTTTGCATATGCAGTGCTGCTGTTGGATAACGCATTATAAATATAGCTTTCAAAACCTGTACCCCCGCCGCTATTAATATGAAATGAAATAAAATAATCCGCACCAAAAGCATTGGCAATATTAGCACGTTCCGATAAAGAAATAAACACATCACTATCACGTGTCATTTTAATTGTAATTGGGTAATTTACCGTTAAAATGTCTCGAACGCGTCTAGCAATTTGAAGTGTTAAGTTTTTTTCTACTAAACCATTACCAACAGCACCAGAATCATATCCACCGTGCCCTGCGTCTATAACAAGTTTCATTTTATTGCCCCGCCCCTTTCTTGTAATATGTTTGCATTGCTACTCGTCCTATTTTATGTGAAATGTACAAGTTCTGTTACAATTACAAATAAAAAAACGCCTTATGTAAGGCGTTTTCTATCATCTTGCTTTAACCAATTTAAAATAAATATATACGATTGATAGTGAGCATAACGTATGCAAAATAAAATAAATAAAAGTATTATTCCAGCACCACTATAAAGTAAACCGAACTTTAAAAAAACATTCACAAGTGGTGGAAAGTTCATTAGATTTTGTAATGTACTAAGCATACAAAACATAATGAAAAAGACAGGGACGTATTGTAATTCATACGGCTTTTTTTTCTTACTCATTCTTTTCCGAATGAGTATATGACATAATTCTGCTACTATAAAGCACCCTCCAATTAATACAAGACCAGAAGTCATCGTCATACATCCACCTGCCTTATATTTATTTTATCGCATAAGTAATCATCGTTATATTTTTTTTACATACTCTTCATCTTCTGAAGTAAAACCAAAACTCTCTATGAAAGACTTCGCCTTTTCTGTTAATTCCTCTTGTAGCACTTTTATTTCTTTCACATTTCTTTGTTTCATCATTTCTTCAAATGTAAAATACGTATTTGCACCATAACCGTAACCTTGGTAATCAAAATGAATAATTAGCTGTGATAAAACAGCTCGTTCCTCTTGAACACTATAATCTATTACACCAATATATGTATCATCAACTTTCACACAGTACTGTACCTTTTTCTCACCTAAACTATGCGATTTAAACATTTCTTTAACAACGCTTTCATTTTCTACAGTAACTTTCTCAAACGTAATCATATGTCGTCCATCCTTTTACTATTATTGTATCAATAATACTTCCTATTTATGAAAAAAACCTTAAGACCGTATGCGATCTTAAGGTTTTTCTAATTAAACTAAGCTATACGCACGTTTTGTTTCTTCATGGAACTTATTCGTATCGTATTTATGCTCAACATAAATTTGGTGCCATACCATAAACGCAAGGACAGTCCAAATTTTACGGCTATAATCGCCTTTATCTGCACAATGTGCTTCCAGTAAGTTTAATACATACTGTTTGTCGATTAAATGCTCTGTTTTACTCTCGTTTATAATATTGATAGCCCAATCATGCATTTCGTCTTTTAACCAGTGACGAATTGGTACTGGGAATCCAAGTTTTTTACGATCTAATACGTGATCTGGAACGATTCCGCGTGCTGCTTCACGTAAAATAGCTTTCGTAGTTCCGTTAGCAATCTTAAATTCAGTTGGAATTTTAGATGCAACATCGAATACTTCTTTATCTAAGAACGGTACACGAAGTTCTAATGAGTTTGCCATTGTCATTTTATCAGCTTTTAATAAAATGTCACCACGTAACCATGTGAACATGTCAATGTACTGCATTTTGCTTACATCATCATAATCTTTAATCTCGTTATACAATGGTTTCGTGATATCCATATAGTTAACACTTTCATTGTAATACTTCATTAATTCAACTTTCTCTTCTTCACGGAAGATTTTCGCGTTTCCATAGTAACGCTCTTCAATTGGCGTACATCCACGCTCTAGGAAGCTCTTACCTTTAAATCCTTCTTTAAGAGCACCACTTAATGCTTTTAGAACGCTCTTACCTGGGCTAGGAATGTAAGAGAACATTTTTAGTGAGTTTGGCTCACGATAAATGTTATAACCACCAAATAGCTCGTCTGCACCTTCACCTGAAAGAACAACTGTTACATGCTTACGTGCTTCTTTTGCAACGAAGTACAATGGTACAGCTGCTGGATCTGCTAAAGGATCATCCATATGCCAAATGATTTTTGGGAACTCATCCATAAACTCTTTCGCTGAAATGAATACGTTATGGTTTTTAACGCCTAATTTCTCAGCAGTTTCTTTGGCAACATCAACTTCACTGAAACCACGTTGTTCAAAACCAATAGAGAATGTTAAAAGATTTGGATTCATTTCTCTTGCGATAGAAGCGATAATAGATGAATCGATACCACCAGATAAGAATGAACCTACTGGTACATCACTGCGCATATGCACTTTTACTGAATCGTATAACACATCACGAATTGCTTGGATATGCTCCTCTTTCGTTGCGCTTGAAGCATTGAAATAAGGTTTCCAGTAGCGATGGATCTCCATCTCTTTACCGATTTCTTTTACGAAATAATGACCAGGCTCAATTTTATTAACATCAATTGTTAATGTTTCTGGCTCTGGACCATATTGGTACGTAAAGTAATGTTGTAGTGACGTTGGATTAACTCCTTTATCTTCCATCACATGCATAATACTTTTCTTCTCAGATGCGAAGAATGTAGTATCACCTTGTTGTGCGACGTATAAAGGTTTAATACCGAAGTGGTCACGTGCACCGAAAAGTTTCTTCTCTTCACGATCCCAAATCATAAATGCAAACATACCACGAAGATAGTCTACACATTTTTCTTTCATATGTGCATACAATGCAATGATAACTTCTGTATCAGATTGTGTTGCAAACGTTGCACCTTTTTCAAGTAACATTTCACGTAATTCTACATAGTTGTAAATTTCACCATTAAAAATAATTACATATCGATCATTTTCATAAGTTAGCGGCTGATGTCCTGCCTCTAAGTCAATGATACTTAAACGGCGGAAGCCAAATTGTACATGTTCATCACGAAAATATCCTTCGTCATCTGGACCACGGTGGAAAATCATCGTGTTCATATTTTCAAATTGATGTTTTTCTGTTTCTGAAAACTCTCTAGGGTTTTCACATAAACATCCTACAAAACCACACATACTTCTTACCCTCTTTCGGTTTTCATTCTGTTTCTATACTACTATATCAACCCTATTTATACTAGCATAATCAACTGAATATGGCGACCAAAAACTATAAAAAAATCACTCCATTTCACATTTTTAACAATTTTTTATGAAAACATGAAAACTAGGCACTCACCTTTCTCCGCTTTTGTCATATGATATTGCAAATTGATTTCTAGGAGGGAATACCATGAGTGAAGAAAAAAAAGATTCTTCTCGCCCACCGGTTCGTAATTACTTAAAGCAAATTGATGATTTCTTCGAGCAAACACCTCTTCGCAATGTAATCGCTGATTTAAATCATTTTTTCCAAAAAGGAAACCGTTTATTAACATTCCCTGTAGATTTATATGAAGTTGGTGAAGAACTCGTTGTTACAGCTGAACTACCAGGTATACAAAAAGAGCAAATTCAAATTGAAATACAAAGTGAATACTTAAAAGTCTCTGTAAAAGAAGAGATACTCGAAGAAGAAGAAACATCCCATAACTATTATCGCCGGGAACGTTCCATTTCAGAAGCATCAAGATTGATTAAGTTGCCGTATTCAATTAATAAAAAAGCAGCAAAAGCTTCTTATCAAAACGGCGTATTAGAAATTCGGGCGCCGAAACTTCCCCAACAACATGACATTTTATCCATAGACTAATGCAAAAAAAAATAAGGGTGCATAGCACCCTTATTTTTAATCCACTAATCGCTTCATATCACGTATAATGTCTTCATATGGCGTATTACTAATTCCACTATACTTTTTCATTACTTTTCCGTTTTGATCAATTAAATAAAATGATGTACCATGCATGACCTGACCATTCTCCGGCTTATCTACAAGTGATTGGAAATTATCTTTTGAAAACTTCGTAATATCTTCTAACGAATATCCCGTTAATAAATTCCAGTTACTAGTATCCTCTGTAAACTTTTGAATAAAAGCTTTCAGATTTTCCGGCTTATCAAGGTCTGGATCTACACTAAATGAAACAAACTGAACGTCTATCTTCTCTTCTTTTGCCATCTTTTGCAGCTTGGCCATATTTGCAGTCATTGGTGGACAAACTGTTTGACAATTTGTGAACATAAAATCTGCAACCCAAACTTTCCCTTTTAAATCTTTTGTACCAAATTGCTTTCCATCTTGATTTGTAAATTGGAAAGTTTCTAAATCCCAATTTAATGGTTTACGAAGCTTTGAACCTGATTCACTACATCCAGCAAGTACAAAGAGACAAAATACAACCATAAGACCAATTATTTTTTGATAACACTTCATTTATAAACCTCTTTTCTCTATCCTAAATTTAAATAGGTTATGTTTATAATAACAAAAGTTAACACTACGAGAAAATTGTTTACTACATTTGTTCACGAAATCGTACGAATTTACGTATGTTACTTCTTTATTTCAAGCGAATTACTAGACAAAATATATTTTTTACTATTATTTCTATAAATAGAATTGATAAAACTAATTTTATTGTTACTTTTGTAAATACCTCTCCCTATTTTTTAACAATTCCTTAAACATTAATCCATGTTTTACACTGTATTCCTTAACAACATTTCGGTACAATACAAATACAACGATTGTAAATGAGGTGATGTTCATGGCAAAGCGCTATGAAAATATGGATAATGTTAGTACAAAAAAATCAATTCGCTCTTTTTTACGCTGGCGTAAAGAACGAAAGCAAAACAAAAAAGATTTTTCTTTCTTAGTAGAACAATCACCCGTTAAACAAAGTGCATTTTTGCAAAGTAATGTAAAAAAAACGACTGTCACATGGATTGGGCATTCTACTTTTCTTATCCAAACGAATGGACTTAATATATTAACAGATCCAGTATGGGCCAATAAATTAAAGCTAGTTACAAGACTTACAGAACCTGGACTCTCTATAGAAGCACTGCCTAAAATTGATATTGTCCTTATTTCACATGGTCATTATGATCATTTAGATTTTTCAACTCTTCGTCAGTTGAATGATGATGTTCTATATCTTGTACCTATCGGATTAAAAAAATTATTTACTCGTAAGAAATTTAAACATGTAGAAGAGTATAAATGGTGGGAAAGTACGATAATTAACGAAGTTTCTTTTCACTTCGTACCTGCTCAGCACTGGACGAGAAGATTCTTATTTGATATGAATACGTCTCACTGGGGCGGATGGATTATTGATAATGAAACGACTATGGAAACCATATATTTTTGTGGCGACAGTGGCTATTTCCAAGGTTTCAAAGAAATCGGTGAACGCTTTTTAATTGATATTGCTCTTATGCCCATTGGCGCTTATGAACCAGAATGGTTTATGAAAGTATCTCATGTTTCACCCGAAGAAGCTGTGCAAGCTTATTTAGATTTAAACGCTACGCATTTTATACCGATGCATTACGGAGCTTTTGCACTCGCCGATGAAACACCTCGTGAAGCAATAACTAGACTTCGAAATAATTGGAATTTGCGCATGTTACCATGGGAACAACTGCATGTACTCTTTTTAGGCCAAACTTTTATTTATAGTAACGCAACAAATGATAAGCAAGTAAATGAAAAAATTGAAACTTTACATGTGTAACGTAACGACTGATTTTCTATATCCAACATATAATATAGAAAATCCTATAATGAAACTTTAATCAGTGGGAGTTTCTTTATCCCCACTGATTATTAACCTTCACCAATCGGGCTTTTACGGACAGCCCGCCACCTAACCTCTTTGCTCCAGCTAAATTTTGAGGTGGGAGTTTTACTGTCCGCAAATAGCAGGATAAAGGGTGTTATCTATGAATGAATATTTACAGACTCGCTATATCATTAGCGGTAGTGCCTGTATAGCTCTTCTTATTTCTTACTTTCTATTTACATAAAAAAGCTACTTGAAATATATTTTCAAGTAGCTTTTTTATTACTCTGCTAAATACATAAATCCGATTGCACCTGGACCTGTATGAGTACTAATTATAGGCGTAGTATAGAAAATTTCTGATTGAGCAAACCCACTCACTTTTTCAACCGCCGCTTTCATACTTTCAGCTAAAGGAATTGCTTTCGCATGCGGAATTGCAACAGCCTTTACAACTTTTCCAGCTGTATCTTGCTCAAATAACTTAGCTAATGTTTTTACAATTTGGCCTTGGCTACGAACTTTCGTTACAGGATTATAAACACCGTCTTCAAGACTAGCAATTGGCTTTATATTAAGTAGCGAACCGATAAACGCTTTTCCTTTACCGATACGTCCACCCTTCACTAAGTTTTCTAATGTATCTACTACTACATATAAACGAGTATTCTTTCTTACTTCATCTACACGTTTTAAAATTTCTTCTAGTGAGCGTCCTTCATTTGCCATTTTTGCAGCTTCAATTACTTGATATGCTAAAGCATGTGTAATAAATTGAGAATCAACAACTGTTACTTTTGTATCGGTCATTGATGCAGCACTATTTGCAGTTGCTACAGTACCACTCATTCCACTTGTCATATGAATGGAAAGTACTTCGCTTCCATCTTCACCTAACTTGTCATACATTTCTACAAATGTACCCATTGCTGGTTGTGATGTTTTTGGTAGTTCCTCTGATTTAAGCATTTCTTCAATAAATTCATCTGGTTGTAGATCAACGCGATCTAAATATGTTTGTCCATTTACAGAGATTGATAATGGTAGAACATGAATGTCATACTTCTCGATTACCTCTTGTGATAAATCTGCTGTTGAATCTGTTACAATTTTAATTTTTTGCATATTATATTCTTCCCTTTCCAATACGCTCTCCTTGTTATTATACTAGTATTCCCATTGCTTTCAACAATTTGGAACGAAATTTCATCAAATTAATTATATTTTTATATCTAAAATGAAAAAGACAGAGCTCCTAACCCTGTCTCTACTCTATATCATGCATTTTTTTCAAGAGTATTTGTTTTATATACATTTAAATAATCATTCCACTTCAAACAATTTTGTAAATATTCACGGAAAGAATATGAAAATCTTGGATGTTTTTGTTTTTGAATTTTTGCAATAAATAATTGAAGACGAGACTGAATTAGAAACGATAATGGATGCTGTGCCTGTAGGACAGGGATTTCAAATATTTTAATACAATCCCCTGTTGAATGAGTGAAATAAAAACTTTTCGTAATCACAATATCAATCCTCTTTTTCATTGGATTTTTGAACTTCCTCTACTTTGCGCTGTAAGACGTTGTTTAAAGTGGAGTAAAATCAGACTTATATGATTTCTGTAGTCCTTATGGCTAGAAGATTTATACTCTATTCATCTCCACCTAATCCATCTTCCCGTCCTAAATATCCCTGAGACGGGAACCTCATTACCCATCAATTGTTTAATACATTTAGTATAAGCTTATAAAAGCGCAAAGTTTGTCTAAATTTTGGAGATTCTATAATTTTTTTCTTCTATATATTGTATACGTTTATAGCTATAGTATAACAAATAAATAAAAAAGTGCCTTTATAACGAGGCACTTTTCGACTGCATTTCTTCTCTTTTCTTTTTTCTCTTACTAACAACCTTTGATAAAGCAATACTTACTTCATAAATACAAATAAGCGGCACCGCAACTAAACTATGAGATAAAAAGTCAGGCGGTGATATGCAAGATGCAATGATAATCAACGCTACGTAAGCATACCTTCTTATTGTTATTAAAAATTCCGCCGTAAGTATTCCAATACTAGTTAAAAACATTACAACGACTGGCAATTCAAAAATCACAGCAAATGGAACTGTTAAATTAAGTACAAAATGAAAATACTTTTCTGTCGTAAACATCGTATTAAACATTTCATTACCTATAGTAGTTAAAAAGTGAAATAGAAACGGCATTACAATAAAGTATCCAAAACATAAACCTGCGATAAATAATATAGACAATACCGGTATATACATTATTGTCATCTTTTGTTCATTTGGATGTAAACCCGGTTTTACAAATAACCAAATTTGTATAGCAGCAAAAGGAATTGTACAAACGATAGCAAATACTGTAGCAATCGAGAAAAAAATCCACAATACATCACTTGGACCGAGAACAGTTAATTTCATTGGTAAATCTTTTACAAGCCAAAAATAAATATCCTTTGTAAAAGTAAATCCAATAATTAAAAATAGTACAAAGGATAACACCGTATATATTACTCTTTTTCGAAGCTCAACAATATGTTCTACTACGCTCATTTCCCGATCTTCCATCTCGTTCACCACACTTTATTTATCCATTACAAGGAAAATACATTACAGTTTTTCTTTCTTTTCCTTTTCTTGAAATGCGTCATCTGTCAATTCTTTCGTTGATTTTTTAAACTCTTTTAACGTTTCCCCTAAAGCCTTCCCGATTTCCGGCAATTTTTTAGGTCCAAATAAAATGAGTACTGCTACTAAAATTAAAATTAACCCTGGAAAGCCAATATTTGAAAACATTTCCCCATCCCCTTTATTAGTAGTTTCCTTGTCCTACTATTACATAATTTTATTTTGTCAAAAAAGTTTGAAAACGTCAACAAATCCATTGCCTTTTGTCAAAAAAATTCAAAAATATAATCAATTATACAAATTTCATTTTCTATTGCTCTTGTGTATGATATGGTAAGGGAAATGACATATTATTTTATGATAGTAGAAAGGATTTGCATTATGACTGAAAAAATGACACGAATGACCCAATTTGTAAAAGAAGAAATTGCAAATGCAATTACACATGGTATCGGTGCCATTTTAAGCATCCCTGCCTTAATCATATTGATTATTCATGCTTCTAAGCACGGTACCGCATCAGCTGTAGTCGCATTTACTGTTTATGGTGTAAGCATGTTCTTACTGTACTTGTTTTCAACATTGCTACATAGCATTCATCATCCTAAAGTAGAAAAAATATTTACTATTTTAGATCATTCAGCCATTTACTTATTGATTGCTGGCACGTATACTCCTTTTCTACTTATTACACTTCGTGGCCCATTAGGATGGACGTTGCTTGCTATAATTTGGACACTTGCAATCGGAGGTATCGTCTTCAAAATCTTCTTTGTACGTCGCTTTATAAAGGCATCAACTTTATGTTACATCATTATGGGCTGGCTCATAATCGTTGCTATTAAACCACTTTATGAAAATCTAACTGGACATGGTTTTTCACTACTTTTAGCAGGTGGAATTTTATATTCTGTCGGAGCTATATTCTTCCTTTGGGAAAAGCTACCTTTCAACCATGCCATATGGCACCTGTTCGTTTTAGGTGGTAGTACGATGATGTTCTTCTGTGTACTCTTTTATGTCTTACCTACAGCATAATAAAAAAGGTTTCAGCTTACTATAAGCTGAAACCTTTTTTATTACTTATGTAATTGTGATGCGATAACTTCCTGTGTATGCTTCGTTAATTCTTTAATATCCATATTCGCATACTCTTCAGGTGTAATCGGCTTAGAAATTGTTACTGTTGCATGAGCTGACTTCATACGATTTCCATTCGCTTCAAACATCTTATATGTACCATCTAACGTTACAGGTAAAATTGCTACACCTGATTTTACTGCAAGATGGAAACTACCAGCCTTAAACTCTCCAACTTCGCCACCTTTACTTCTCGTTCCTTCTGGGAAAATTACGATAGAATGTCCATTCTTTAATAGTTCGATTCCATCTTTAATTGCTTTAAGAGATTGACGACGATCGCTACGATCCATAAATACACAATTCATAAGTTCCATCCAAGTTGGTACAACTGGGAACTTTTTAATCTCTGCCTTTGACACGAATCCAATTGGTTTATTTAAGTAACCTAGTAAAACAGGGATATCCATATTACTTTGGTGATTACTTACAACTAGTACCGGCTTGTCTTTCGGAACATTTTCAAGCCCTTTCACTTCTACTGTCCCTCCAGCTACACGTACCATTTTCTTACCAAACCAATTTGTCGTTTTATACACAGCATTATCTTTTTCTTTTGGCGCCATCGTATTTACTTGTCTTTTAAGACGCCACATTCTCGGTGTAATCGCAATTACAATTAAAATTAAATAAAAGATTTTAAAAAACGTTTGAATCATACAGAACCCCCACCTATTATCATTCCGACCTTCATTATACTAGACAAACGAAGGAAAAAGAAGAAAAAAAGTCCAAACAGCAAGTGTTTGGACTTTTTAAGCATTCTATATTAGAAACGTTTTGCTAATTCACGAGCATTAGCAATTGCCGCTTCTTTAATTTCTTGTGCTTTTTCAGGGTTTGCATTCATACCCTCAACTGCAATATAATCAGTATCATTTACACCGACAAATCCTAATACAGTTTTTAAATGATTGCGTCCGAAGTCTACAGCTGCGTATGCTCCTTCAGAATATACGCCACCTGTTGCTTGAATGTGAAGTGCTTTTTTACCTTCTAATAAGCCGACTGGACCATTTTCAGTATATTTGAATGTTTTACCTGCGATTGCTACGTTATCTAAGTATGCTTTTACTACTGGTGGATAGCTAAAGTTCCACATTGGAGTTACGAATACATAACGATCTGCATGCATAAATGTTTCTAAGTTTGTGTTCATTGCTGCTACTTTTTGTTGTTGAGCTTCCGTTAAAGTTTCAAAGCCTTCACCTGCTGCAAATTTACCCCAAGCAGCAAATACATCTGCATCGATTGCTGGTACAGTAGTATTGAATAGATCAATTGTTACAACTTCGTCTTGTGGATGCTCGTTTTTATAAGCCTCGATGAAAGCTTCCCCTACTGCCATTCCGAAAGAACCTTCTGCTGAATTTGGATTTGCTGTGATAAATAGTACTTTTGTCATTGTATTCTCTCCCTTTTTTCTTTTTATCTTCAATTCAAGATTTGTTTTTTAAAAGTTAATAACTTACCTTATGTAAGTATAATACAAAAAGTTTTATTCAATGTCAATAAAAAATAGCTACTTTTTTTTCGTAAGTTAATGATTTATTTTGTTTCTCTAAAATTTAGTATACAGATATTAAGACTTCTCATACAAAAAGGCTACCTCTATAAATTATAGAGATAGCCTTTTATTACATATTATTTTTGAAAAACATGTTTTACTTTTTCAGCTGGAATGTTACTTCCACCTCTACCTTTTACATCTTCAATCATCATTGTAATGACCATATCTGGCGAATTCAAATCAAATACAGCGAACCAGCCTAGTTCTTTTCCTTCGGCTTCTTTAGATACTTTTAATTCCGCTGTACCTGTTTTTCCAGCAAGAGTCATTCCATCAATCTTAGCAATTTTCCCTGTACCATCCGGATCATTAATTACTTTCGTCATAGCAGTTTTTAATATATCCTGATTTCCTTTAGAAATTACATTTTCTTTCCAAGCTTTTGGTTGTTTATCTGTTTTAATAATATACGGTGATGGAATCGTTCCATCATTTACAATTGGCGCATACGTTAAAGCTAAATGAAGAGGAGTCATTAATACTTGTCCTTGTCCATATCCTGTATCTGCCATTTGAATATCATTTTTAATACCGTCATTTGCAATTTTAGAAGCAGGGAATCCATATTCAATTGGTAGTTTCTCATCGAATCCGAATTTTTTCGCTTCACTCATAAACTTGTCTTTTCCGATTTTCAAAGCTTCTTGTGCGAAGTAAATATTATCCGAGTATTTCATCGCCTTATCAAAATCAATCGGATTTGCATCTTTCACACGCGTTACATAATAATTACCCCAAGAAGAATCTTTTGTCCATTTTAATCCTTCAATTTTCAACTCTTCTTTTGGATCGATTGTTTTCGTTTCAAGACCAATTGCAGCTGTAATTGGTTTAAATACAGAACCTGGTACCGATAATTGTGTAAAGCGATTCGTCATCGGTTTTTTCGGATCATTATTCCAAGCTTCGCGTTGCGCTTTCGATGTTCCTCGTGCAATTAAATTAGGATCATATGCTGGACTACTTACTAGTGCAATTGTTTCTCCACTTTTCGGATTGATTGCTGCACTTGAACCAGCTTCGCCCTTCATTTCATTATACGTTTTTTCTTGAACAGCACTATCAATAGTTAAAGTTACATTTTCTCCATCAACAGCATCTGTTTTTGCCAAGTTTTTAATTTCTTTTCCTTGCGCATCTTCTACAAAGACACGGCCACCTTTTTTACCGCGTAGCTTTTCCTCTAATACTTGCTCTAAACCAGCTTTACCAACTGGGTCATCAGCTTGATAGCCTTTCTTTTGTAGCGTTTTTAAATCTTCAGCATTTACCTTTCCAATATAACCAGTCAGATGAGCTGCCGCTTCCCCTAACGGATATGTACGAACATTTACAGGTTTTGTTGAAACACCTGGTAAATCAATGTACGTATTTTGCGTTGCCCCTTCAGGCAAAATTCCAATTGGTACGAGATACCCTGGTTTTACCCATTTAGCAGCTAATTTTTGATCAATTTCTTCTACAGACATATTTAATAACTTCGCTACTGTTTCTTTCGTTTGCGGAGCAGTATCGCCTAACTTTTCAGGAATCAATCCGATTTCAGAAGCTTTCCCATTTGTTGCAAGACCTTTTCCATTACGATCGTATATTTCACCACGTTTTGGCTGTGTTGTCTGCATACGCACTTTACTATCTTTCGTCATGCCAGGGAAAATAAAATCAGGAGTCCAATCTATTTTCCAAGATTCTTTATCTCCATCTTTTTCTTTCACCATTTTTGCTTCATGGCCAAAAGTAATTTTACCACCAACTGTATCCATGCTTACTTTAAAAGGAACAGGGCCTTCATCTTTTTTATCTTCTTTTACTTCCCCTGTTTCTACCTTTAAGTCTTTCACTTCGATACCAGAATAAATTTTTTCATATTTCTCAGTAAATTCTTTCTTTGAAATATCTTTTTTTGCATTTTTTGATAGTTGATCATACATATCTGCAAATTTTTGTTTATTCCACGCTTTTACATATGTATCAAACGCTTCTTGTGGTTTTTCTTCTTTACCACATCCAACTAACATGAATGTTAAGCAAAGAAAAAGAATCCCCCATATCTTTCTCAATCGATTCTCCTCCTCTTTCTATATTAGTACTTTTGAAAATTTTAGCATTTTTACATGCTACCTATCATTATAGCACTATCGAATCTCATCTATAAACTTATATTGGTGAATATAAATAAAAAGATTGATGCGAATTCTCACATCAATCTTCTTTATTATTGTTGTTTCTCATATACGTGGTAATAATACGTATACGGGTTTTTTTCATCTGTTAAACCTTTTTCTACAAAAATCTCTTTCCAATTTGTCATATCCATTTCTGGGAAGAATGTATCTCCTTCAAATGCATAATGAATTTTTGTTATATACAACTTGTCTACGTATGGTAAAAAGAGATCGTAAATTTGCGCTCCGCCAAAAATAAAAATCTCTTCTTCATTTTTACATAGTTCGAATACTTCTTCTACAGAATGAACAACTTCACATCCTTCAACGTGATATCCTTCATTACGTGTTACAATAATATTACGTCTTCCAGGCAGCGGTCTACCAATCGCTTCATAGTTCTTTCTTCCCATAATAAGCGGGTGACCCATCGTTGTTTTCTTCACGTATTGTAATTCACTCGGTAAACGCCAAGGTAAATTATTATCTTTACCAATTACTCTATTTTCGTCCATTGCGACCATAAATGAAACAATCATTTTTTCATCTCCTCTACAATTATACTGCAACCGGTGCTTTAATTGCTGGATGCGGATCGTATCCTTCAATCGTTAAATCTTCCATTTCAAAATCGAAAACAGATTTCACATCTGGATTTAATGTAAGTTTCGGGAACGGACGTGGTTCACGTGCCAATTGCTTTTCTACTTGTTCAAAATGATTTGTATAAATGTGTGCATCACCAATTGTATGAACAAATTCCCCTACTTCAAGACCACATTCGTGTGCAATTAAATGTGTTAGTAGTGAATAACTTGCGATGTTAAATGGTATTCCAAGGAATATGTCACCACTTCTTTGATATAGCTGACAAGAAAGCTTTCCGTCCGCTACATAAAACTGGAATAATGTATGACAAGGGGGTAATGCCATACTTGGTACGTCTTCAGGATTCCAAGCAGAAACGATTAAACGACGTGAGTCTGGTGTTTTTTTAATCATTTCAATTACATCTTTTAATTGATCAAGTGTCTCACCAGCTGTCGTTTTCCAAGCTCGCCACTGTTTACCGTAAACGTCTCCTAAATAACCATATTTATTTGAGAAATCATCATCTTCTAAAACGTTCTTTTTAAACAATTCCATCTGCTCATCGTACTGTACTTTAAATTCTTCATCTTGTTGTGAGCGAAGACCAAAATCCGTCATGTCAGGACCAGTATACTCATCACTTTCTACCCAGCTCTTAAACGCCCATTCATTCCAAATATTATTATTATGCTGCAATAAATAGCGAATATTTGTATCACCTTTCATAAACCAAAGTAGTTCACTTGCTACAAGGCGAAATGGTACTCTTTTTGTCGTTAATAAAGGAAATCCTTTACTCAAATCAAAACGCATTTGATATCCAAATACAGATACAGTTCCTGTCCCTGTACGATCTTCTTTCTTCGTACCATGTTCCATTACATGGCGGCATAAATTTAAGTATTCATTTTCAGCATGTTTCATATGTAGGAAAACCTTCTTTCAATCGTATATGCAATTTATCATAACATGAAAAATGGTAAATTTAATAATCCTAATTAATAAAATTTCTTCCGCTAATTCTTACAAAATTATTAACTTTCCAAATTTAAAAAGGTTTTCATTTTCTATTACCGAAAGTATAGTGCGGTAGAACAAAATTTATATTTGGAGGTTAGAAGTATGTCTAAAATTGAAACGCCTGTTATGACTTCTTTACAAACAGCGGTTGAAAAAATGATGAAGGATTTAAATGTTCCTGGTGCTGCTGTAGCTGTTATAAAAGACGGTGAAGTTATTATTTCAGAAGGTTTCGGCTATCGTAATATAGAAACAAAAGAGGCTGTTACACCGAATACTCGATTCGCAATCGGTTCCTCAACGAAAGCGTTTGGCACACTTTCATTAAGCTTGTTAGCACAGCAAAAAAAGTTTAATTGGGATACCCCTATCCAGTCTTATATACCTAACTTTACTTTATCTGAACTACTTGCTAGCTCACAAGTTACAGGACGAGATTTAGCTTCTCATCGAACTGGAGTGAGTCGTCATGAGGCTCTTTGGTACAGTTCTTCGTTATCTCGAAAAGATCTCGTTGAAAAAATAAAACATTTACCACTTGATGCACCGTTCCGGACTGCATTTCTATATAACAACTTAATGTATGCAACAATTAGCTACATTGTTGAAAACATTACAAATCAAACGTGGGAGCAATACACTACAGAACATATTTTAGAACCTTTAAATATGAGACATACAAACTTCTCTGTTAACGATTCACAAACTACAGATGATTATGCTTTACCTTACATTGAAAATGACGGTGAAATAAAAGCAGTTCCATTCCGCAACATCGATACAGTCGGCGCTGCTGGGTGTATTAATTCTACAATTGAAGATATGGCAAATTGGGTACTTCTCCACTTAAATGAAGGAAAATTTGGAGATCATGAATTAATCTCCTCTGAATTATTACAACAAATGTATACACCACACAATTCAATTCCAGACCAACCGGTTTTATCACTCCCTGAATCTCCATTAAATAGTTACGGCCTTGGTTGGTTTATTAGCGCTTATCGTGATAAAAAAGTGATTCATCATGGCGGTAATATCGATGGATTTTCAGCGCTTGTTTCATTCATACCAACAGAAAACATAGGCCTTGTCATTTTAACGAATGCTGGAGGAACATTACTTCCTACTTATCTGGCTAATCAAATTTATGATGAATTACTTGAATTTGAATCCATTGATTGGCATAAACGTGCTGTAGAAGATACTGAAAAAATGAAGGAAATGATGAAAGAAGCAACTGAATCCCTCCCTGAACAAATTAAAGGGACTACACCTTCGCACAAGTTAGAGGACTATACTGGTACTTTTGAACATCCTGCATATGGAACATTACAAGTATACAAACGCGATGATTCGTTATATGTACAATTTATGGAAATGGATATTCAATTAGGGCATCATCATTACGACATCTTCTCTGCAAAAGTTGACTTATTCCAAATGAAAATGAGTTTATTATTCGCTTATGAAATGAATATAAGAGGTGAATTCCCATCCCTTCAGTTACATGTACCAGCCACATTAAGTACTCAGCCACTTACATTTAAGAAAATTAAATAAGTATTTTGATGGTAAAAAATAAAGGTAGGTGCGAATCACACCTACCTTTTCTATTTCATATCAATCTTATCTGGTTGAAACCAACTTGGTTTTGATAACTCAAAGTTTTTATGATCTTCCAATACAATATGAAGACGCTCTAACATATCATCCAACATATGTGGTGCTGCTCTTAATGTCCAGACAACTGATGAGAAAACTGTCATGCCAACGTACACCGCATATAATTTCCAGAACTCCTCTGGTATTCTCCTATTAAAGTATCCTTCTATTTGTCCGATTGAATACGGAATACTAATGTCCCTTGCAAATAGTGCAATTTTCACGAAATCATGCAGTGGATCGCCCCAGTCATAACCATTAAAATCAACTACACCTACATATTTCCCATCCCGTACAATTATATTTTCTAAATGAAAATCATCGTGTTGAAATCGATTTGGGCGATCCTTTACATACATTTCATTTTCATCTATAAACTTAATAATCTTATCATCATTTTTTATTTTTATTCCGCATGTTTTGTATGCTTCTACATATTTACTATGTTTTTTCATTGCTCTTTCATGCCATGGAAGTATATCATTAGGAGCTTCATATGTATGCATTTTTGCTAAATCTTTTCCTGCCTCTATGCCAATATCATATTGTTCTTTTGGTGAATACGTAGGCAATAGCTTCTTCGCATCTTCCCCTTCTAAATATGAAAAAATACTATAGCATACACCTTCTTCCAATATACCTATTTCAATTGGCCTTTGTACCTGTACGTTACGTTTTACCATTTCATTTAAAATTTGAAACTCTATTTTCTTTCTTTCATACTCTTTTATATCTCCTGTCCGAAATAAATATTTTTCATTATTTGCATTCGTAATTACATATTTCTTATCTGGAGAGAAACCTTTAGAAATTTCTTCAATATTCGCTGCATCTTTTACAATTTGTATATTGTTTTGCCGTGCTGTAATTATCTTCATATCTATTCCCCTTATATTTCTGCATTTGGTGTATAGGCTACTTCTACAATAAATCCATTCGGATCGTAAAAATCAATCGTATAGTACCCTTCTGAATAATGATTCATTTCAATTAGACTACGTATTACCTTCACTTTCGTACTAGAAAGAAAATCTACTACTTCATCAACTACTTCTCTATGAATAGCTTGATAACAAATATGTCTAGGACCTAACGTCCTTACGATTTCCTCATCTACTTCTTTAAATTATATTTCACTTTCTCCCGTGCTATATGCTACTTCATTTAATCTTCTCCATCCAATTATTGAAAACAGCTTACTATAAAAAGAAATGGATTCCTCTAAATTTGCTACTCAAAATTCAATATGATGAATACACTCCTTGTACTACTTGCACAATTTCCATCGGCTTATGAACCATATAATCGGGTGCGTCTTTTTTCACTGTTTCAATAACATCATATCCCCAAGATACCCAAATTACATTCACCCCAGCCTTTTTACAAGCTGCTACATCTCGCTGTTCATCACCAATGTATAACATATCTTGCTCTGTTATCTTTTTCGATTTTAAAAATCTTTTTATCATTTTATCTTTACCAAACAAATTTTTAGAACAATACACTTCTTGAATATTTTCGATACCATTATTGTGCAAAAACGCCCGAATATGCTCTTCTGAGTTAGATGATATGACCGCAATACCGTATCCTGTTTTATGTAGTTCATCTAATACATCCTTCATCCCATGAAATAAAACAAGATTTTTTATAGCAGGCTGATACAATTTATAAAATTCCAAAGCTAATATCGGTAATTTATACAGTGGTACATCGAGTTGTTTACATCTCTCTGTCATCGTTAATTTACGTAAATGTTCAATTTCGTCTTCCTTTACTGCTTTATACCCATGTTTTTCAGCAAGTTGATTATAAATCGGTACAAATATATTTTGTGAATCTACTAATGTGCCATCAAAGTCAAAAACAATATATTTTTGCATCTCCATACTCCTTTTGCTTCTTTTTTCTAAACCTATGTTATTCAACAACATAGTTGTCTGTCCCTTCTATAAAAATAAAAAAGAACAAGATTTTCTCTTGTTCTTTTTAAGACAACCATTTCGGCGGTACATTCGTATTCCAATAAATATTTCCTAACTCATGATGTCCAGAGTATCCATCATCAAAACGGTGATAATGGAAATTAAAATAATAACCATCTTGCGGCGGATGATCTCTTCTTACATGGAAACGCAATAAATCATTTCCTGATTTCGTATCGTAGACGTGAAAAATCTTTTCATTATTTCCACCAGCTGGTTTTTGAGAAATCGCTAATGATTGTAGTGAATCTTCTGGTACATCACTAGCAAGCTCAGCAATTGCCTCTTCAATTTTCGGTAATATTACATCTTTAAACTCATCTTCAATTACTGGACCAATTTTAGTACCAAACTTTTGCATCGACTGCTTTTCTGCTTCTTGCATTGCATAAGTAATAAAAGTATCGGTGGTTAACCTGTCATTCGTTTCTTCATATGTATAGGACGTGCTCTCCAAACTTTGTTGCCCAGCTGTGCTCGTAGGCTTGTCCGCAGCTTTGGCATTATCAAGTAATATGGAAGGAGGCGTCACTAAACCAAATGTAAATACGGTAATTAATGCGACTAAGGTTTTTCTAAACCAATTTGGCATTTATGTTCCCTCCCCTTTCACTCATTATTTTTTTATATAACGGTGGTTTCTTCTATTATACAAAATGATTGTAATTTTTGCACTTTACAATTTTGTTAACGTTCACATATTTTTCACTTGAATATGAAATTGTAAGGTTTCATACAATAAAAATACAACAATAATAAGGAGGCGATCAGATGACTTTAGATGTCATGTATTCCGCCGTAAGCATACTCGTTTTAGTATATTTTATTTATCAATGTGTTACAGACTAGAAAAAGAGCCGTCAATGGCTCTTTTTTAATGGTAAAAATACAATCCATACAATTAATAAAATAAAAATAATGCCACCAATCACAGCTGGCAATAAATAAAACTGGGCAAGTATAACTATTCCATACAAAAGTATTGCTGGTAGTAGTAAATAACGATTTGCCTTCCATCTTAACAAAAGTAAGTTCCCTTCATCACAATATAAATGAAGAAACATCTTATTCGTAAATTCATTCCAATAATCACGTGCATAGCGAGAAATTGCAACTACAGCAAATACGAGAACAATAGCTGCAATCCACCTAGGAGTCATAATTATACTTGCAGTACTGATACATACAATTTGAATATAAAATATTCGTGCAGTACTTGTACGGAAAAATTCTTTCAAAAAAGATTCGACAATACGAGAATCAGCTTTTTTTCCTAAAAGTCTTTTAGAGTACGGAAACATCCACGGTTTTTTATTCGAACTACTCGGTTTAGCCGCATGACCACCAACTTGCATAATTCCGCTCGTCCAGCGCATGCTTTCCTCCTTTTCTTTCTCAATTTCTTTAAAAAAGAACTTTTTATAATTCATTTTCGCTTTTACTAATACACTACTTAAGAAAATTACTAAACCGATAAATAGAATTGAATAAAATGGATTTTTATAAATAAAAAATAAACTAATTCCAAAAAAGGACACACTCATAGAAAATACTACATTTTTTACAATCCATAAAACCCATCGTTTCTCCGCATGTACATGAATAAATCTCGTTAACAACGACATCATAAATCGAAATATAGTAAAGAATACCCAAAATAATAGGACTTGTATCTCTGTTACTCCGATACTTTTCATCAACACCGGTAACATAATAACGACTAATATTATATTCGTTATCGCTATTCGAACAAATGTGTACATCATGCCATACTGGACTAATTTTTGCATATGTGTTGCATACGAAATTAAAAATAAACTATCCGCTTGCTCAAAAAATGAACGAACTCCTCTCGGATATGTTACTAGATAAAATGCGAGTAATCCTAATCCGAAATAAATCGTCTCTTCCGTTGATAATTCATTTATCCATAGTGACCTATAATAGATTCCCATAAATATAAGTGCTGGTATAATAATATATAATGCGACTGTCCAATCTGTTACCGAACGTATAGACTTCCACTTCCGCTGAAGCTCATGGCGTAATCTTTTATAAAATTGTTGTTTAATCATGTTGTTCACGCCTTACGATTACATCAAAGCAGTCTAGTAATGAGCTACCCGGCATTTCCGCTAACATTTGAATAGATTCTAAATGTCCATCTGCGACTAATGTACCTTGTGAAATGAGTAAAAATCTTTCACAAATTTTTTCAGCAGTATCCAATACGTGCGTACAAAGTAAAATTCCTGCTCCGCGCTCTTTTTCTTTATATAAATAACTTAAAAACTCTTTCGTAGCTACTGGATCTAAACCGATAAAGGGTTCATCAATGATATAAAAATCTGGCTCAGTTAAAAACGCCAATATTAGCATCGATTTTTGTTTCATACCTTTTGAAAACTTTGATAAATACTCATGTTTATGCTTATCCATTCGAAAAGTATGTAATAATTGTTCCGCTCGTTCTTCCCAGCTTCCCATTTCACTTCCACGAGCAGCCATTAATAATTCAATATGTTCCCAGAGCGTCAAGTAATCATAGTATGTTGGATGTTCTGGCACGTATGCATACGGATTTTTCTTTTCACCGAATGATATTTCACCGTCCATATTTACAAGTAATCCGAGCATCGTTTTTATCGTCGTACTCTTCCCAGCACCATTTGCTCCAATAAGAGCAACTAGTTCACCTTTTTCGATAGAAAAAGCTATATCATGAATTGTTTTTTCGCCTATTTCATATCCGGCTGAGCGGATATTTACTTCTAACATGCATTTCCCCTCTTTCCATTTCCAATACAATCAAGGAAAAGAATAACATATAACTATCTATATATCATTATAAAATATTTATTTTCATAGCAGGAAAAAACATTTTTTAACAGAATATTAAATGTTTGATTACATTTTATTGGGGTGGATAATATGTCTTTTCAAATTCGTGAAGCAACGATAGATGATATAGACGCACTTTGTTCTTTAACGAAAGAATTAAAAGGTTCCTCTATTTCCTATGAAGATATGAACAATCGATTACAATTCGTACAAATGAGTCCGTTTGATTTTTTATATGTTTACGAGGAAGAAGAAGCTATATTTGGATTACTTGGATTTCGTATACGTGAAAATTTAGAAGATGTAACACGTTATGGAGAGATTTCAATTATTAGCGTCGATTCTAACATACGACGGAAAGGCATTGGACAAGTATTGATGGATTATGCAGAGCAATTAGCAAAGAAACATAATTGC
Organism: Bacillus cereus group sp. BceL220; assembly: GCF_051776965.1. NCBI lineage: Bacteria > Bacillati > Bacillota > Bacilli > Caryophanales > Bacillaceae > Bacillus > Bacillus cereus group sp. BceL220. Next base: position 161,646 of record NZ_JBPWBC010000007.1, read on the forward strand.
ATTGGCACATGGCTAGTTAGTGGAACAAAAAGAGTAGAAGCTCATCCTTTTTACAAAAAATTAGGATATGCAGTAAATGGCTACCGATTTGTAAAACATTTTTAAACTACTTATAATTGAAGGGACTATAACTATGACAAACATTAAAGCAATTTTCATTGATCGTGACGGTACAATTGGTGGTGACACTACAATACATTATCCAGGATCTTTTACATTATTTCCATTCACAAAAACATTCTTGCAAAAACTAAAAGCTAAAAATATAAAAATTTTCTCTTTCACAAATCAACCTGGTATCGCAGATGGAATAGCAACTGTAGCCGATTTTGTACAAGAATTAGAAGGCTTCGGTTTTGATGATATTTATGTATGTCCTCATAAACACGGTGATGGTTGTGAATGCCGTAAACCAAGTACAGGCATGCTGCTTAAAGCAGCAAAAAAACATGGGCTTGATTTAACACAATGTGCTGTAGTTGGTGATCGCTGGACTGATATTGTTGCAGGAGCAAAAGTAAATGCAACTACGATTCTAGTCCGAACAGGCGCTGGGTATGATGCTTTGCATACGTACCGAGACAAATGGGCACATATTGAACCAAACTACATTGCAGATAACTTTGAAGATGCAACAAACTGGGTTTTAAATCAACTATAATACAAATGAAGATTTTGATGCACTCAAAATAATTTAAAACATAGTTAAAATAGCCTTTTTGGCAAATAATTGTCTTCCACAAAACGGATTACCTCAAAAGGTAGCAAGTTCCCTTTTGATAAGCAAACATTGCAATTCAAATTTTATTTTTTATTAGTAACAGCAATTAACGTAAAGAAGGAATAGCTTAGTGGCTATCCCTTCTTTATTGACTTCTATTATTTACATTTGTTATCTTTTTTTATTGAGTATTCTCATCGTTTTTATACTCCAAAATATCCCCTGGCTGACACTCCAAAGCTTTACATATCGCTTCTAATGTTGAAAAACGAACCGCTTTTGCTTTCCCATTTTTCAAAATAGAAAGATTCGCCATCGTAATTCCAACCTTCTCCGAAAGTTCCGTTACACTCATCTTTCGTTTTGCTAACATGACGTCAATATTAATAATAATTGTCATATCCGCCACCTCAGACCGTCAAATCATTTTCTGATTTTATGTTAATTGCTTCTTGTAGAAGGCGTTGAAGAATAGCAGCAAAAACAGCGATAACGAGCGAAGCAAAAACGATAATAAGTCCCACTAACCCAATAGGAGGGTCCATTTTTTTCGCTATAAAATGAAAAAGTGGCAAACTTAATACATACAAACCACTGATTGTAATTGCACAGCGCTTTATATTCTTTAACGCCTTTACAGATAATTCCGAGAACGCTGTGTTCTCATCAATGTACTGTAAAAGATTGAAAGCCTGATAAAGAGCAACGTAAAAAGGCACAGCTGCTCCATACATCACAATGAAAACAAGATATTTCATCGGAGCAATATTAGGATACAAATTTGCTGCGAAATTCGCCATTTCCGGCACTAAAAATATGCATAAAGCAAGTACTGCAATTCCAACAAGAAAAATAATTACTTTTAAGAACGTTGTTGAACTTCGTTTAAGATTCATTTACAATACCTCATTTTTTTAATGATAACATAATTTTATCATATTGTTTATCGTTTAACAATAAATAAATATCGTTTTCGTCATGTTTAATTTAGGCAAAAATAAAAAAGAATTTCTCATTACAAAGAAATTCTTTTTCTTGAAAATGTCTCTTTCAACTTAATTTTTTAAAACGTTAATTCGTAATGGAAATAACGATTATCTCTCAAATAACCATTTTCAGCATATAATCGTTGTGCTGATAAATTATCAATCTCTGTTTGCAATTTTACACCTTTTGCTCCATTCTCTAATGCGTATTCTTTAGCAGCTTCTAATAATTTTTTACCTGTTCCGGCTCCACGCTTCGCCGCTTGTACAAATAAATCATTTAAAATCCATAATTCTTTCATTGAAATGGAAGAAAATGATGGATATAGTTGTGTGAACCCAATATATTCGCCGTCTTCAACTGCTACGAAAATAACGGACTCTTTTCTCTCAATTCGATTTCGTAAAAATACTTTTGCACCTTCTAAATCAGAATCCTGCCTATAAAACATGCGATAGTTATTAAAAACTGATGCTAGTCCATCTAAATCTGCAATTGTTGCCTCATATATTCTCATTTTACTCCATTCCCCTTCCAATACTGTCTCATTATATCCGTTGCCCATTTAGGCTGGTGTATTTCTTCTTTCGGCATAAACTCTTTCATTATTGGTTTTATATCCAATATAGGAGTACCATTAATAGCATCTAATCCCTCAACAATAATTGATTTACCTTCTCTTTTGATCACCTTTACAATTGTTACACCTATGCGATTCGGGCGATTTTTTCCGCGCTGTGCAAAAATACCTACTTCAGGATAATCTTTATTATTTCTAGGATGTCTAGCAAAATACTGAATTTGCTCGTCAGTTACTTTATGAAAATAAAAAACAACTTCAATATGGGAAAAATCTTCAATCCCTTGTATACTTTCTTCTGCATACATTTCAGTTAAAGTTATACGGGATCTTACTTCTCCCCACTCATCATCTTTTATTTCCTTTCTTTCATTATGTACAAATGCGATTGGTTGAACTGAAAACATACGCATTCCCCCTTAAATGTAACCACTTACATTATAAAATATTTTCTGAATGTTTTCCAGATATATGAATTAAGTTTACATAATATAATTATAATCTATTTATCTAGAGCTATCTTGACTGCTTCAATTGCATGTATATGAGTCGTATCAAATATCGGGACAGATACGTTTTCTTGCTTTATTAATAACCCTATTTCTGTACAACCTAATATGATTCCCTGTGCTCCTTTTTGCACTAACTCTTCGATGACTCTTTTATAATATTCTCTAGATTGAGATACTATTTTTCCTAAACATAATTCTGTATATATTACTTTATTTATTTCTTTTCTATTTTTTTCTGATGGTACTATTACTTTTATATCATGCTCTTCAATACGTGACTTATAGAAATCTTGCTCCATTGTATATTTAGTTCCAAGCAGACCAACCTTTTGAATGTCTTTTCTTTTAATTTCTTTTGCAGTTGCATCGGCAATATGTAAGACTGGAATATCAATTTTCTCCTTTATTTTTCCAACTACCTTATGCATTGTATTTGTACAAATGATTATAAAGTCTGCTCCTCCCTTCTGTAATGAATACGCCGCATTCGCTAAAACTTCACCTGCTCCATTCCAATCTCCTCTAGACTGGAATCTTTCAATCTCTTCAAAGTCCACACTATTAATCAAACATTTTGCTGAATGTAGCCCTCCTAATCTCTCTTTTATTTCTTCATTAATAATTCGATAATATTCAGAAGTTGATTCCCAACTCATACCACCTATAAGACCTATCGTTTTCATACAAACACCTACCTAAACTATTTTTATAAAACTAATAACAATGTTTTATTATGTATATTATACATAATAAAACAAGACTTTAAGTTTGGAATATAAAGTCTTGTTTTAACGGAAAATACGGAAATAATAAAGAATAATTCTACTTTCATTTCCAAGGAAATTTTTATAGAATATTCTGAAATTAATAATCTGATTTTTTTATGAATTCTTTATACTTATAATTAAAACACTCTCGATACAGCTCTTTGATTTCATCATATGATGGAACACGTGGGTTATTAGCTGGGCTACCACTTTCAATTGCATCTGATGCCATTTTAGAAATAGCATTTTCAAATTCAATTTCATCGATTCCGTATTCTTTTAAATTTGGAATACGAAGATCAAAGCAAAGTTTTTTTATTTCACCAAGCGTGTAGTCTGCTACTTCCTCATCAGAATTCGAATACAAATCCTTATTTAAACTACGTCCAATTTTTGCTAACCTTTTCATTGCACTTGTTTTTGTAAACTCTAACACTGTAGGTAATAGTATGGCATTTGATATTCCATGCGGTACATGAAATAATGCTCCCACTGGCCTTGACATTCCATGAACTAATGTAACTGATGCATTAGAAAATGCAATTCCAGCTTGTAAGGAAGCAATCATCATCGCTTCTCTTGCCTCCATATTACGTCCATCTTCATATGCTATACGTAAATATTTCATAATACTTTCAATAGCTGAAAGAGCAAGTACATCTGTAAGTGGTTGTGAAACTTTAGAAATATACGCTTCAATCGCATGACATAATGCATCTATTCCTGTTGCTGCCGTAATTTGTGTTGGTAATGAACTTGTCAAAACTGGATCTATAATTGCTACTTTCGGTATAAAACTAGGATGCTTCATCATCATTTTTACATCTGTTTTTTTATTCGTTATTACTGCTACACTTGTAACTTCCGATCCAGTACCAGAAGTTGTTGGAATTGCAATAAGTGGTAGTGGATTGTTTTCTATTTCAATATCCTTTTGGACATAATCCTCAACTTCTCCACCATTTGTATATAAAACCGCTACTGCTTTCGCAGCATCAATACAACTTCCACCACCAATACCGATAATAAAATCACACTTTTCCTCTTTACAAAGAGATAACGCTTCTAACACGTGTATATTTGTAGGCTCAGCATCTACTTTATTATATGTACTAACAGTAATACTTTTCTTATTTAGTTGTTGTATACACTTTTCAACATATCCTAATTTCTCCATAATTGTATCAGTAACTATAAAAGCTCTTTTCCCTAACTTTTTTGATTGTTCCCCCAGTTTTTCAAGCGAATTCCTTCCATATAATACCGACTTTGGCATACGAAACTCAGAAACTTCTTGCAAGTACTCCACCCCTTCTTATCCTAATTAATATTTTATGATATAAATTATCGATTTGATGAATCTTTACGATTCGAATTTTTAATAGAGTCCTGTTAAAGTATAGAACGCGATAACTAAAAATACAGCAACCGTTTTCAAAATTGTGATAGCAAATATATCTTTATAGGACTGTTTATGTGTTAATCCTGTTACTGTAAGAATAGTAATAATAGCCCCGTTATGCGGTAGTGTATCCATTCCTCCTGATGCCATTGATACGATACGGTGCATAACTTCTAATGGAATATCAAATTGATTGGCCGCTGCAATAAATTTATCTCCCATTGCGCTTAATACTATTCCCATACCTCCTGATGCAGAGCCTGTAATTCCAGCTAAAATATTCGTCGTTACTGCACCATTCACTAACGGATTTGTGAAAGTAGCAGAGATACCATCTCTCATAATTGCGAAGCCTGGAAGTGCTGCAATGACACCACCGAATCCAAACTCAGCTCCTGTATTCATCGTTGCAAGTAGTGCTCCACCAATACTTGTATTCAATCCAGCTTGGAAACCTGTTACTACTCGCTTCCAATATAATAATAACGTTGTTAAGATCCCTATAATAAGTGCCAATTCTACAGACCAAATTCCTACTACTGCACTTAATTCTACTTTTCCAAATGCTTTCATACCAATTGCAGAAAAATCAAAACCGCTTGGATACCACTTCGGTATCATAATAGTAAACACTTTATTCATTACACCTACTAAAATAAGTGGTATAAATGCAATAAGTTGTTGTGCTCTTGTGATTTCAATGTTATTAATTAATGGCATATTTTTTTGTTCTAATTGCAAAGATGCTGCCATTTCAGTATTTCCGTCATTAAAACCAAAATATCCTTCACCTGCCGCTTTTGCCTTCTTACGTCTACTCTCTAAATATAGTAAACCTAATGTAAGAACAAAAATTGCTCCTACAATCCCAAGTATCGGTGCAGCATAAATATCCGTTTTAAAAAATGTTGTAGGTATTACATTTTGAATTTGTGGTGATCCAGGTAGTGCATCCATTGTAAACGTTACTGCTCCAAGAACAATCGTTCCAGGGATTAAACGTTTTGGAATATTAGCTTGTCGAAACAACTTAGCTGCGAACGGATAAACAGCAAACACTACTACATACACACTAACACCACTATACGTTAAAATAGCCCCCATTAATACAATCGCTAATATAGTACGTTTTTCACCGACTAACTCAATAATCGTTTTTGCAATAGAATCCGCAATTCCTGACATTTCCACTACTTTTCCAAATATTGCTCCTAATAAAAACACAGGAAAATATAGCTTTATAAAACCAACCATTTTCTCCATAAAGATATTAGAAAAGAAAGGTAATACATAACTAGGTTCTGTCAAAAATACTGCAAATAATGCAAATATCGGTGCGAATAAAATAACAGAAAAGCCTCTGTATGCTACGAACATAAGTAAACTTAGTGCTAATAATATAATAACTAACTCCAATTTTACCCCTCCATTAAACAGAATATTCTAAAATTTATTGATAAACTTCTACTAATCTTTTAATTCTGACATCCCTCCTCTTATTCATACAATTTTTTCATGCTAAAAATGTCTAATTATAAATATTCGATTACATATGAAAAATCCCTTTAAACAGAAACGAATTCCTCATCATACGTTATAAAGGGATTGCTAGTATCTATATTTACTAATTTATTAAACTTTTTTCTACACAAAAATGATACAGTTCTTCAACATCTTTCACTATGTAAGTCGCACTAACTTCAGTCAGTTCTTTCTCACAGCCATAGCCATATAAAACACCAATTGAAGCAATTCCATTTTGATTCGCACCTATTATATCGTGCTTTCTATCACCGATCATTATCATTTCTTCTTTATTTAGTTCTTCATTTGTTTGTAAAATATGAGCAATTATTTCATCTTTTTTTATTCTTGTACCATCTAAATTACTTCCAATGATATCTTCGAAATAATTCGTCAATTGAAAATGCTCTATAACTTGTTTCGCAAATACAGTGGGCTTTGAAGTTGCTACAAATATGCGATTCCCTGAACTTTTTAATTGTTGCAAGAGCTTCAGAATCCCCTCATATACATTATTTTCAAACAATCCACGCTGCTTTAAATACTCACGGAAGTAAAAAACAGCACGTTCAAGCTCTCCTTCACTCATATTATATCTCTCTATGAATGATTGCTGAATAGGAGGACCTATAAATGAATCTAACTCACTTACATGTACTTCTTCAATTCCTACTTTTTTTAATGCATATAAAACCGAGTTTACAATCCCTTCTTTCGGATCCGTTAAAGTTCCATCTAAATCAAATAGAAATGTTTTATACATGTTTCATTCCTCCACTTAATTTGCTGTATAAATAACTGCTAACATCTCTTCCACTTCTCCCTATTATACTATCATTATCTATTTTTTCGAAAAATCAATTTCCATATGTCACATACTTTCAGTTACAAAATACGATAGATATGATACAGTAAAAAAGTTACAATTATTTTAATAGAAACTGGTGAAACAAATGTCAATTACGTTAATTTTTATAATGGCTTTCACAATTGTGATCCACGCAGTTGAAACAAGCTCTTATAGTATTCGATTAGCCGGGGTTCGTTTAAAGAAGATTGCTGTCGCATTATCCGTCGTAGGAATCGTATTACTCATTTCAAGAACATCAAACTTACTACAAGCCTTTTTACTTGGCGGGATTGTTGACGAAGCAAAACTAGATCCTTCTATTGATTTAGAGCATATTATACGTCTTGTACTATTATCTGCTTCTATCGGTACATTGCTTGCGATTATACTGTATCCAACTTTGACAAAACTATTTGGATATGTCATTCAAAACTTTGAAACAGACGGTTCTTTCATTCGAATGATGAAAACGAATAACATTCAAAAATTAAAGTACACAAAAAAATATGTCCGCTTTCCAAAGTTAGAAATGATTCATAGATTGCGTATCGGCGGTATTCCAAAGCGTATAATGCTTATTAACATGTTCGCTACTGCAATTTATACAGCGGGGGTTCTTTCCGCACTATATGCTTCTTTTTTAATTCCAGCTTTCGCAACAAAAGCCACTACAGCTTCTGGTCTTATTAATGGTTTTGCTACTATTTTATTAACAGTGCTACTAGATCCACGTATTGCTCTTTTAACAGAGCGAGCTCTTCAATCAGAAGAAGGTGCTGAAGCAATGAGTAAAATGTATGCTTGGCTAATGATTTCTAGACTTTTTGGTACATTACTAGCTCAACTGTTATTCATACCAGGTGCTTACTGGATTACATGGATTATAAAGCTTATGAATTAAATTTACTCTCTAAAAAAAAGCAGGTGAGATAACAAATGACTATACAAACAGAACAAGATATCATCCGCTTAATAGAAAACGACGAATGGATGATGAATGTATTACAAATGGCAAAATCACTAGAGTTACCTGATTGGTGGGTTTGTGCCGGCTTTGTTCGTTCTAAAATGTGGGATACTTTACATGACTATGAAGCTAAAACGGCTATGCCTGATGTTGATGTAATTTATTATGATAGTCTACATCAAGATGAGATATACGAACAATCATTAGAAACGAAATTAATGAATATTGATGCTACTATCCCTTGGTCTGTAAAAAATCAAGCTCGTATGCATGTAGTGAATAATATGCCACCATATTCTTCTTCTGTTGATGCTATTTCTAAATTTCCTGAAACAGCAACGGCTTTAGGAGTTACACTTGATAAACTAAACAACGTCATATTAACAGCCCCATGTGGTATTGAAGATGTCCTTTCCTTACAAGTGAGACCAACAGCTCATTTTCTTGAATCGAAAGAACGATTACATATGTACAAAAACAGAGTTATAAAAAAGAATTGGCAAAGTAAGTGGCCTAACATCACAATCACATATCCAGAAATATAGAAAGGGTGCCTCTCATTTATAGAAGCACCCTTTTCTTCATTTCAAAAAATGTATGACTGTTTCTGCAAACCTATCTGCTTCCTCATAATGAGGTGAATGACCGCTCTCTTCAAATACGATATACTTGCCGTTTCGGGCATCTTTATTAAATGTTTTAATTTGTTCTTCACACGTTACTACATCATGTTTTCCTACAATTAATAACATTTGATTCTGTACTTCTTTTATTTTATATAATAATGATTTATGACATGCACCCTCTAATTTTAATCTATCAAAATGAATTTGAGAGCGATTTGAAAATACTTCCCACTCTTCATCGCTATATAAACTATAGTCTGTTTCATCTTCCTTATAATTGTAAATCTCCATTCTTTTTTCTTCTAATTCAGCGCTTAATCTTATATAAGCTTCTAACAACTCTTCTGAACTAGCATAGCTAGATGAATAAGCAAGAGACTCTTCTGCTACTTCTTCTTTTCCATACTTTTTTAATAAATGCCCTGTCTTTTGCAACAAAGCTCTACTTGTTAATGCAAAATCAAAAGTTGGTCCTTCAAATATTATTTTCTCTATTGAACTTGGATATATCGACGCATAAAGCAATGCTACATATCCACCGAAAGAATGTCCAATTATAGACCACTTCTCAATTTGTAATACTTTTTTTAATTCCTCACAGTCTTCAATCAAATCATTTAATCCAAAAGCTTCGCCTTCAGTAATTTTTTCTGAACGACAAACACCTCTTTGATCTATCATAATTACATATAAAGAATCTTTTAAACGTTCCGCTTGGTGAAATGAAAAATCATAACAACTCTCTCCTGGACCACCATGCAAGTATAAGACTGGCTTATTTTTAGGATTTCCATGTGTTTCAACGTATAGCTTTTTCCCTCTAATATTCATATACTCTCCTGTTTCTATCAAATTCGCCATAAACATCACCATCTTCTTTTTTTACTGAATATTATAACATTCAATGTTAAATAATCCCTATTACATTTAAGAAGACGATAATTATTGCAAGTGGTGCTACAAATCGAAGTAAAAATGCCCAACAAGTAAATACTTTTTTTCCATAATTTCCACCTACAAAAAACTCTGCTTCTAGTACTTTCTTTTCCATCTTGAATGATACGAAAATACTAATAAATAGTGCTCCAAGTGGCATTAATATATTACTAGATAAGAAATCTACTGCATCAAAAATATTCTTTCCAAAAATCGTAATATCACTCCATACTCCAAATGATAACGCAGATGGTATACCTACTAAGAAAATACAGAAACCAATGATCCATGATAGTTTCGTTCTTCTTTCTTGTTCACCATTTGCTAATGCTGAAACAACAGTTTCTAGTAGAGAAAATGCCGATGTTAATGTCGCAAATGTAAATAGTGCAAGGAATACTGTTAAGAAAAATCCACCGAATGGGATTTGACTAAATACAGATGGTAATACGATAAATAGTAATCCAGGTCCTTCTGTCGGCTCCATTCCTAATGAAAATACGGCCGGAAAAATGGCAAGACCCGCAAATAAAGAAACAAATAAATTCAATCCAACAATTGTTATTGCTGATTTTGGTAAACTTTCTTTTTTATTTAAATAGGAACTATACGTAACCATAATTGAAATCCCGATACTAATTGCAAAGAATGATTGCCCCATTGCGAACAAAATACTTTCCGAAGTAATCTTTGAGAAATCTGGTTGTAAGAAAAACTTCACACCTTTCATTGCATCATCAAGTGTTAACGAACGAATAATAAGAGCGACAAATAAAACGAACAATGCTGGCAACATATATTTACTTGCTTTTTCAATTCCGTTTTGTACACCCTTTGATACAACCCATATCGTAATGAACATAAAAGCGAAATGTCCCATAATAGCCCAAGTGGGATTCCCAATTGTTTCAGTAAATAACGCACCGTAATTTTGTCCTGGAGTAATCAGTTGTCCAGTTATTCCTCTGAATAAATAAATTAATACCCATCCACCTACAACACTATAAAACGAAAGTAGTATAAAACACGTTCCAACGCCAAGGCGTCCGATCCAGTGCCATCCTGTATTTGGTGCGATGCTTTTAAATGCTCCAACTGCTTGTTTCTGCGTACTGCGTCCAATCATAAATTCAGCTATAAGTAGCGGTAGTCCAATTAAAACAGTAAATAATATAAAGATTAAAAAGAACGCTCCTCCCCCACTCTTCCCAGCGATATAAGGAAACTTCCATATCGCACCAAGTCCAATTGCTGATCCGGCTGCTGCCATTATAAAACCTAATTTCGAAGTCCATTGCTCCGTCTGTTTCATCTCATTTTCCTCCTAATTAAATCTTTTTATATAAATAAATAAATTTTATAGACCTATCCAAATAAACCCTCCATTTCTTCTTCCATATAATAAAAAAATGGCCTAGCATCTCTATTTAAAGAGACGCTAAGCCATTTACTTAACGCGGTACCACCCTTATTGATTCCATTATGAATCCACCTTAGTAGTAATCGTTTGATTACAAACCTAATATCGAAGGTTAACCGTTAAGATTTACTAAGAATGTGATTCCGTTCCACCTTACTGCTCCTAGGCGAGTTCAGGATGTCATTTGACTATGTCGCACCAACCCATAGCTCTCTGTACAAATACATGACCTTACTACTCCTATTCAACACATTTTAATATTTAGAATATATTTTCTTTTGAAATTAATATGAAGTATATCGGTTATATTTGTAACTGTCAAGGGATATATTATTTTTTTGTCGAAAAAGATTTCTCAAGACGTTAATATTGGTCTAATAGCTCTAACATGCCATTCACCAAAAAGTCATTTGGATCATGTGTAAATACTATAGATTGTTCAATCGCCTTCACATCTACTTCATATTTCTTTAGTTCTCGTTGTATTAATACTTTCGCCATATCGGACAATAGCGCTCGTAGTCCATCACGTACTTGTCCTTCCGTTAAAACGTACTTTACGATGACTTCAAAAAATAATACAACCCTTTATTTTTTCTTCCACTCTCGTTATACACTGTACAACGCCACTACAATCTATAAAAATTTAATACTTCGTGCACTTATAAAATTATAATGTGTCTACCTATTTCTATCCTAAAACGCAAAAAAGCACTTGTTTCCTTTAGTTGACAATCAAGTGCTTTAAGTTCAAATGTTTTTAAGTAACATGTATTTGTAAGTTTTGCAGTAAACAGTATGGCACCTTTTATATGCCGTGACAACTACTATGTAAAAACTTACGAGTTTGTACGATTTTGTTAGTTTAGTATACATACCGTGTGTTTATATTCATTGCCCAGTAAAATATCATCTCACCTAAGCTCGTACTTCGTTTTCTATTCTATCATTGCACATAATACTCTATGATGGTACAACCATCATAGAGTATGTATTTTCAAACACCCTATTATTTTTTCCTATCCACTTCACATATACTTTGTTTTTCATAGGTTATTATAGTTAAAGCTTATATCCATAAAAATATTTTTGTCCCTTTTCCCAGTTTTCACTTGAAAGTTCGTTTATATAGTCAATAAAATCTTTATAATTACTTGCACTAATAATAGTGTTGTAATCCGCAGGTACTCTTTCACCAGTCCAAATTGATAATAAAGATGGTATTAATTCCATTTTTAATTGCTCCTCATTATCAGCAGCAATCATAACCCGCTGAATCAATTTTTTAGCTAAGTCTTCAGGAAAAGCTAAATTCTGTTGAAAATAATAACTATTTGTATCCTTCTCCTGACAATACTTAAAATAAAAATTTCCAATTTCATCTATAGTTGCATCTTCACCAATTTGATCTTCAAAATTAATAAAGGAATCAATTGAATCTCTTATAATAGTAGGTGTATCACTGAATTCCTCCCACTCTTCAAGTAAAGCCAATAAATATGGAATTACCTCAAGAGAAAGTGAGGTTGTGGCTGCTGATGCAAAAGTGTCTACTGTTTCTTCAGTTACCTCACTAAGAAAACGGAGATTATTTGAATCCCTTAAGTCTTCATGTGTTGCGACAGATAAAAATACTCTAATACATAAATTCAGAACTGCTTCATCTTTAGTCTGATTCATTAATTGAACTAATAGTGGTTTTTGAGTAAAATCCCCCGTTTTAAATAATTCTATTAAGTTAAATAAAACTTCCGTTTCTGTTAAAGATTTTAAAATTTTTTCTTTTATTTCCGATTTAGCTAAAATTGTTTTTTCTCCAAACCATATACTATTCATAAGATTTCTCGTTTCTCCCATAAATGCACCTACTTTCATTAAATTATCTCTTTCCATTTTCTCGTTGCCATTTCAGAACTTTATTTTGAAAAACAGTAACCTCAGTATGTTGTGGATTATTACCAAATACAATAATCCCCTTTTCATTCTCATGTATTTTTAGTACCTTAGCATTTTCTTTACCATAACCCATTTCATGATAAAAATTCAAATTCAAATCATCAATTTGCTCTCGACGAATAGTCGATTCTCCTGTATTCTTTATATTTGAACTTACATTCTCTTCCCCAAAAGATAAACCTTGTACATGGTGACCTTTTTCAAGTTCCCCTCTTCTAACCAACGCTTGATAGTCTGCTCTTGTTTCCTTTAGTTCTTTACCCTTTACCCTTTACTAGGGTAGATTCATCAGGATTAGGATACCAATCAGGGTTAGTTTCGTGTAATTTTTTTGCCTCATCATAATAAGGTCCATAAACATCCTTACTCGAAGAATTATTACCCGTACCCTTATTTAAAACCAAAAGCGATAATTGGATTACCAATTATCGCTTACTAAGTCAAACCATTTGATGTACTATAAAGTAACACGTATTTTATTATCTATGATAGTTCTAAAATTGGTGTAATTTCTCATCATGTTATTACCATATGCACTAACTGCTTCATTACCATACACCATACTTTCATAGTTATCTTTAAATTCTTTTTTTATTGACTCTTCCAAACTGTCATAGTATCTTTTGATAGCTTCCTCTGCCAATTCACGTGACCCGTGCTTTAATATAAAATTAATATCTACCATATAACCCTTTTGAGGATAAAAACCCCTTTCAACAACCTCTTTTACAAAGTTGTTCAAATCATTCGTGCACCTTTCTACAATTGGCATAAATACACTATTTAACCAATTGGTGAATTCGTTAACTGTCCGCTCCCACTCTTCCTCATTTGCTATGTTCCAATATAACTGATTGCTTGGTACATTGCACTGACGTGTATTAATATGAAATATTTTATCTTTAGATTTTAAAGGAAGAATTGCGCATTCACCATAAAATACTACATTTTTATCAGATATATTATTCCAACTTGTATAAAAGAATACCTTATAAATGAAATTTTTATCTTTTTTACTCATCCAATGACCCGACTTAGAATATTTCCAACCATTATCTAAATACTTTTCAGATATTAGATTACATACGCGCTCAAATACTTTATTCGCTTTCATTTTACATCTCCAATTCAAACTACCTAAGATTCATATGTTTTAAACTCAATCCTCAAATCTTGAGTATTCTTCCTAAAAACCTCTAATAATTTATTACAATTTTCAGTCGGTTTATATTTAAATCTTAAATCAAATATAAAGCCATCTACTAACTTAGCATCCGGATATACACTATAGATTTGCCCACTTTCAATAAAAGATACATAGGCATTAATTTTATCTTGTAACAATGCTAAGTGCTGAAGTTCATTTTCCCAGTCTAAATGATCTGCAATCATTAATGCTAACTTATTTTCACCCATACTCTTGCCAATTCCATCTATCTTATTTTTGTTTAATATCGACACTTGTCTCTCACCTCATTTATTCATCAAAATAAGTTGTCCCCTCAGGACGAACAATTTGCAGTCGTGTTCCACTAGGCACTTCGTATCCCCCTGAAAAATCTCCCTTTCCTTCACCTACGACTGCCCCACCAGAATTCTTCAATTCAGGGAATCCCTTTTCTTGATTAGTAGTATATGGAGCAGTAGCGGAACTTTTATATTCTTGTATAATAACATTCCCATATTCATCAGATGCAATTGCGTCAACTCTCACCTTGGTCCCTTCATGCGTAACAATGGTTATTTCTCGTTGAGCATTTTCATACTGCTGTGAAAATAGATTAAAACTTTCATCAGAAAATTCTTGCCTCTGCTCTTTAAGTGATGCCCACTTTTCACTTGCTTCTTTCCACTCCAGTGGCTCTTTAGGCGCTTCACCATTGTTGTATTTCCTTTCACAATATACATCATACTTCGTTGGCAACTCAGCATTTTTAAACCTACCGGTATTATCAAGTAGATCAGAATTCCCTTTTCCAACTTTCCCCGTACCCTTTTAGTTGTGATCTCACGCTAATTTTTAATTAGGGATTTTTTCAATACACTTAACAAAAGAGACCTCAAATATGAGGTCTCTTTTGTTAAGTCTTCTTCATCTATAACTTCCTCTTTACTTATTCAATATCAGACAATCTCCCTTATTGAAATATAATAAAATCCTAATAAAAACGCGTTCTTCAAAAAGTTCTTTTTCTGCCCTTCGAATCTAGTAAAATGGCTATAAGATATTACAAATTTAAGCTACGCTTAACTTGCACTAATAAATCCATTAATCCATTTCTTTCTGGATTTTTTTCCACTTCTTTTTTCACATGTTCTTCCAAATAATTATAAAAAGTTTCAAAGTCCAAATACACTTGTTGTTCAGACTCAACAGCTGGAGAATCTAATTCAACCAACACATGCTTATCATCTAAAGGTATAGGTAGCTGTGACATATCAAATTCATCTAAATCCGACTGAAAATGAACAAATACTATTTCTTGTCCAAACCCCTCTTTTTTCACAAAAAAACTCAAAGCTCTTTCCAAGTACTTACCGTTTATAAAGTTAAAATATATTGACATTAATTCATCGTTTTTCTCTTTATCTTCAATAAATTCAAAATTACTATTCATTTTATCCTCCTATAAACATTGTATCTTATAATATCAGTCTAGAATTGGGAAAAAGTTAGTTATCTCTCCAGTATCATTTAAATAACCTCTGAACTTCAATCCATTTGAAGCAGTACCTTCAACAAGCCTACCATTTATTGTTCCCTTTTGCATTGCTTCTTTTCCCCACTGATATATCTTATCATCACTAATCATTGCTGGATCGTATATTGTTTTAGGCTCCTTAATATTTTTATACGAAACAGGTTCTGCAATATTTCCAGCCATATCTTTTCTAGGTATTTTGTATTCTATCTCATAAATCCCTTCAATTGAAGAATGTGATTTTTTAGATATAATTAAGTCTTCTACATCAACACCCTGATTTTTCAAAGCATTGTAAAATTCATCCATGTTATGCCCACCACTAACTCCTTTCTTAGTGCTTATATTCTCAACATTTTTCAAATGATTTTTAGCATTATCTCCAAATTTAAAGTTATTAGCTCCAACCGTACCCTTAACAACCTTACTCTCCATATACTGATAAGCCTCTTTCAGAGAATACTGTCCTCCTCCTGAGACCTTTCCTACTCCAGCTATGGCGAAGCCTTTTCCCTCGCCTGGGATCCATTTGTATTCCAGTAATTTTTTTACTGCGTGCTGGATCTTTTCATTCCCCTGCAAGAAAGTTGTTTTTACGGTTGTGGCACCTTTGTTCCATAGATTGCCGATTTTGTCGGCAAATCCTTTTGCTGTGGAGGCTACAAAGTTTACGCCTTCTTTTACTTTGTGGCTGGCTGTTTTTATACCATCGACAGCTGCTTTTCCAGCTTTTCCAGCCACCATTGATATTCCTTCGCCTAGCCCTTTTCCTGTTTTTACAATTGTCTTTCCGAAGCTAGAAGCGACATACTTTATTCCTTTTCCAGCAAGGCTCGCAACTTTCCTGACGGGAATAAAGTTTAAAAGGGTCCACCCTGCGGCGATGAGTCTTTCTTTTGTTGATAATTCTTCGCCTGTGATAGGGTCTTTACCAGTAACCGCTCGAATTGCATCATTAATTCCGATGAATTCAGCTGCTCCTTCTAATCTATTTTCTTATACTATTTGCTGAAACAACATATGTACTTATTATTTATTATACTATCCTCTCTTCTATCTTAAAATGCAAAAAGCACTTGTTGCCTCTCATAGACAATCAAGTGCTTTAAGTTCATATGTTTTTAAGTAGCATGAATTTGTAAGTTTTGCAGTAAAAAATGTGATACCTTTTGTATGTCATAAAAACTACTACTTTAAAACTTACGAATTTATACGAGTTCATTAGTTTCATATACAATCCATGTGTTTATATTCATCGCCTAGTAAAATGTCATCTCACCTAAGCTCGTACTTCGTTTTATATTCTCTCATTGCACACAGTACTCCATAATGGTACAACCATCATGAAGTACGTACTTTCTAACAGCCTATTCTTTTTCTTTTCACTGCAAATATACTTTATTTTTTACTCATCTACATATATGCTTAACCTCTTAAATTATTTATTATAAACTATTCATCCCACTCCTCATATACAACTGATCCTTTATAAATTAAAATTAAATTTCACTTCATCTATATCTCCATCGTACTCAAAATCATATAATCTAATAAAAGAATCATAGATTCTGCCAATTCTTCTCCATAGTGTTACAATAGGTATTATCTAAAATAAAAGAGACTACCTTTAAGTAATCTCTTGGTCTACAATGATTTATTCTTTCTATTTATTCAATCGGTCCCATAAACTGAGTAATTAAATAAATATGCTCAATCAATTTAACTTTTTGCAGATTCTCTACTTTTTCTGCCCCTCCTAATCCAAGAAGAGGAACATAACCAAAACACTCATTATAAGTTGGTATTCCGTAATTTTGGATAGCTACTGAATAAGGATTCCATTCCATGTCTTCTTCTAAATATTCTTCTTCCTCAAGAAACCTTAAAAATAGCTCAAATTTAGAAGCAATGACTTTTGATTTCCCTTTACGATAATTTAATTGAATAATATATGATTTATCACCATATTTCTCAAGCAAAAGGATATCCCCCATACTTGTTGTAAATAATGGTATTGTATTTTGGTGTCTAATATATGTTTCTTTGACAATTTCAAAATAATCTTCAGGATTAATTAACCTAAGAAATCCATTCAAGGTCGTTCCAAATCCATACTCTTTCCAAATATCAGTTAATGATTCAGGAAGTGTATTAGAATATTTTTCAATTATACTTTCAGGGACTTTTTGTTCCAGTTTAAATTCCTTCATTATTTTTAATTTATGCAATTTTTTTCCTCCTTTAATGTGTTAACTTGACATTCAAATAAGTATTTTTTAGTTGTTCTGATGTCATGTTTTTTGCTATTTCCTCGATTTGTTTATCAACAATTTTGATTCTAGTCCGCCATTGACTACCTATAGAGAAATTAACCCTCTTATCTCCCATCCCTCCTATTATTTCAGGTCTTCCACCCGCAACCTGATCTGGATTATGAAGTGCTGCTTGAGTTTTCATCCATTCATTCGCTTGCGTCTTTGCTTCTTTAAGTGTTAATCCTTGTTCAAATAACTCATCAATTTTATCTCTTAATGCTCTTTCTCTTGCTGCCTGCTGGTATGCATTTCCTTCTATTGCCCTACCTTTATCAATAAATCGATTTCGATTTTCCCGGTATTCATGTACGGTTAATTCATTCATACCTTTTTCTTGATCCTTTAACTGTCTTGCAAATTCTTCTGAATCGAATTTTGTTTTGTAGTTAAATTTCACTTCAATTTCTTTTATCCTAGGTATATCATCTAAATGCTTGACTTCACCCGTACCCTATGTTGTAATCTTAAACCCTCACAACAAAAAAACAAACCATGTAAACCTTATTAAACTACTTCTTTTTCTTCCACTACCGGCAACTCATAAGCTATTTTATATTTCATCATGCCATATACAATGTTTACAAGCCTTCTCATAATACATACCAATGCTTGTCCTTTTGTTTTTCCTTCTTTTAATTTCTTTTGGTAGTATGCATGAAACACTGGATTCCGTGGCTTCTTACTGCCTTTTGCTACTTGCACTTGCTGTACTGCTAAATTATAAAATAAAGCGTGTAGCGCCCTGTTTCCTTGTTTGCTTTTGTGTGTCTTACCTTTCCCACCAGAACCAAAGTAAACAGGCGCAATCCCCGCAAATCGTGCTAATTTGTTGGCATTTGGAAATCGCCTTACATCCCCAATTTCTGCAATTAATGCTGATGCCGTCACAAGTTCTATTCCCGGCATCGTTTCTAATTGATAAGCTAGTAGTTTTACTAGCTGTTTTAATTCTCTTTCGATGTATTTAATTTCTGTCTTTTTAAACTCAATATCCCGTACAATACTTCTTACTAAAAAGTCTCGTGTTTCTTGATATTCCTTCATTGTATGTCCATCTTCTTTTACAAGTTTTAATATTTCGCTTGCTTTCTTTACTGAACATGTATTGTTGCTAACATCTAATAAAAAAGCTGTTAATTGCTTTATATTTGCCCCCTCTAAACAAGAGGGTGACGGATATTGCTGCCAAAACGCTAATGCTGTTTTTCCATCTAACTCTGAGAAAAACTTTTTATAACTTGGATAATGGTGGTTTAATTGAATATGTAATTGGTTCTTTAATGCACTTTGTGCTTTTACTAATGCATTCCTTCTTGAAACCAATTGTTGTATCGACCAAAATAAATCTTTTGGCTTTGCATCTGGCAATTGATTAAATTTGTTTACCAATATGCGTGCTACACATTCCGCATCCCAACTATCACTTTTTTGTGTCGTCACATGGCTTTTTCGCTCTAAAAATGATAAAGCTGGATTTACTTCTTTCACTACTTGTTCATGATCTACTAAATATTTCGCTAACGCTCTTCCGTAACCACCAACATCTTTTAAACCAAATACAACTGATACCCCAGCACTCACATATGTCTCTACTTCTAATAAAAACTTCGAAAATGCAGATGGTTTATTCTCAAATTGTATTTCTCCTAGTTTCTCTTGCCAACAATTAATAATAACAGCCGTATGATGCTCCTTATGTAACTCTACTCCTACATACAAATAGTTCTGTCTATTATGCATAACTCATCCCTCTATTCAATGATTTAGTCATATATAAAAATGTCGGCAACCTTAGTTCGAGCGTTCATCTTCCGATGCGCATAGGTACGCAAGCCTATCCATTTTTCATAACTCTAGTAGTATGTATAGTAAAATGAGCTAATTTTTTAAGTGAATTTATAAAATAATTGCTGGATGTTTCCCAATTGTTTGTATTTGCCCGTATGTATATACCCCTCGATAAAAGTTCTCTCGGTCTAACATACGTTTCACTTGCACTTTCGTAAACAACTTTCCTTTCTCAGTACAATACCCTTCCCTATTTAGTCGTTCTGCCAATTGAGTCAGCGACCAATGTTTAAAAAAGTGTCTTAACTCAAATAGTCTACGTACAACCACTGCTTTCTCCGTATCTACTTCTAACACTTTTTGTCCTTTCTTTACTCTATAACCAAACATCACACCGCCCCCCGCATATCCACCTTGTTCTGCTTTCTGCTTTCTTCTTTCTACCTCGACTTAGCTTTAATGCAATCTCAAGACGTTGATATTGATCTAATAGCTCTAACATACCATTTACTAAAAAGTCATTTGGGTCATGCGTGTATATACTATAATTTGGTTGTTCAATTGCTTTCACATCTACCTCATATTTCTTTAGCTCTCGTTGTATTAACACTTTTGCCATGTCTGAGCGCCATAAACGAGATGTATTTAGTACAACAACTTGACTCACTTGTTGCTACGCCATATCCGACAATAGCTCTTCTAATCCCTCACGTTCAACTGTTAATCCATCTTCATCTACTTTCGCTCCGCTGATTCCTTAATCTTCGTATATGTGAAGCAGTTGTAGTTTATTTTCGATGCAGTACCCTTCAATTTCTTCTACTTGATACGTTAGGCTATACCCTTCACGCACTTGTCCTTCCGTTGAAACTCGTACATAACCAACTACTTTCTCTCCCATATTGAGCCCCTTCCCGTTACAGCAATTAAAGTCCCTGTAACGTTTACCCGTTTTTTGCGGATAACGTATGCATAACGTCCATCCGTTAAAACGTACTTTACGATGACTTCAAAAAATAACACAACCCTTTATTTTTTCCTCTACTATCGTCGTACACTGTACATAGCCATTACAATCTATAAAACAACAATAAAAATTTAACACTTAATGCACTTATAAAATTATAATGCTCTTTTAAATTTCTATGCTAAAACGCAAAAAAGCACTTATTGCCTTTAATTGACAATCAAGTGCTTTAAATTCATATGTTTTTAAGTAGCATAAATTTGTAAGTTTTGTAGTACAAGTATGACACCTTTTACATGTCGCAACAAGTGTTACGTTAAAACTTACGAGTTTGTACGAGTTCATTAGTTTAATATACATTCCATATGTCTATATTCATCGCCATGTAAAATGTCATCTCGCCTAAGCTCATACTTCCTTTTCTATTCTATCATTGCACATAGTACTCCATGATGGTACAACCATCATGGAGTACGTATTCTCAAACACCCTATTATTTTTTCTATCCACTTCACATGTACTTTATTTTCCATTCGTATATGTGCTAATGTATATTTAAACTTTAACACCACGAGCTTTTTTATTTTCTTATGTAAAGTATATATCAAGTAGTAAGTGTAGTTGCAATACTTATAAAGTCATTGTAACCAATCCCATGCACTTTTCTTTTTACTATAAGCTTTTGATTTTAACATAAAATTATAAAAACCTTGAGAGGCATATAGCCCATCAAGGTTTCAAATTAATATAAGATTAACGCTCTTCACTATTCAACAGTTTATTCAAATTTCAATCAAAAAATTACTATTGTAAGTAACTAGTAGAAGTAATATAATCAAAATCCTCAAAAGAGTTAACTAGGTTCTCGTACTCAAAATTGTAAATTAAAATAACAGCGTTATATAACTTATTTACGTTAACATATCCTCTAATTTTAGGTAGTATAATTTCCTCATATGAACACCCCTCTAATAAAGCAGAGATATTATCACTCTTTTCTTCTAATACCGCTTTTTCAATAAAATCCTCATCTGTTTCATCCATATCAATATTGAAATCTACAAAAAATTTAGAAGGTACAGACTCTCCGTCTTCATCGTATGTTAAATTGACGTATTTCTCTAACTGGTTTTGTGTTTTAATATTACCTAACCATATTGAAACCATTCCTTGCTTTTCCATAAATAACACACCCCTATTTTAATCTTAATCCTTCTGGCAATGATGAAATTCCACCCTCTAATCTATAGTAAGCCCAATTATTAAGTCTTCTAATAAATGTGTTATAGTCATTTGATGTATCAATAATTGCCAATAATTCATTATGTGCTTTTGTAGAACCTAATCCCCCATGAACGCCTTTAGGATTTACAAATTTAACATCAGATATTGCTGTTCTTAAATCTTTAATTTTTTCAGCACTTATATCCCAAAACTTGAATTGTGGAGCCCTCGATACTAAATGCCATTCATGTAAACCACCAGGTTCTCTAAGCTGACGTTCAATTTTCTTTCTAATCTTTTTATCTTTCCATAATCCATCCAATTCTGCACTAGAAAGAGAATTAAAGAAATCATTAAATTTGCCACTTTTTGCAGTCGGGATATCTTCTGTAGTTAATTTAGATATATTCTCTATCTTACTACCTTCACCCGTACCCTTAACAACCTTACTCTCCATATACTGATAAGCCTCTTTCAGAGAATACTGTCCTCCTGAGACATTTCCTACTCCAGCCATGGCGAAGCCTTTTCCCTCGCCTGGGATCCATTTGTATTCCAGTAATTTTTTTACTGCGTGCTGGATCTTTTCATTCCCCTGCAAGAAAGTTGTTTTTACGGTTGTGGCACCTTTGTTCCATAGATTGCCGATTTTGTCGGCAAATCCTTTTGCTGTGGAGGCTACAAAGTTTACACCCTCTTTTACTTTGTGGCTGGCTGTTTTTATGCCATCGACAGCTGCTTTTCCAGCTTTTCCAGCCACCATTGATATTCCTTCGCCTAGCCCTTTTCCTGCTTTTACAATCGTCTTCCCAAAGCTAGAAGCGACATACTTTATTCCTTTTCCAGCAAGACTTGCCACTTTTCCAACAGGAACAAAGTTTAGGAGCGTCCATCCTGCGGCGATGAGTCTTTCTTTTGATGATAATTCTTTTCCTGTAATAGGGTCTTTACCGGTAACTGCACGAATTGCATCATTTACTCCAATGAATTCAGCTGCTCCTTCTATTCCCTTTTCCCACCATGATTTTTCATGTTTCTTTTCTTTTTTATGGGTTTCTTTCAATTTTTCATTTTGTTTCTTTTGATATTCTTCATCTGCTTGACGAAACTTTTGAGCGATACGCCGTAATTCTTTTTCTGTAACTTGTAAGTTACGTATGTAAGATTCCATGAGTCTCATTGATCTCATATATTCCCCATAAAAATGCTGACTCGTTGCTCCTTGCCATTGCATTTGAATACTAAACATAGATTGATTGAGATTTTATTGTATGGTCTGGCTGTGTGTTTGCATCTCTGATATGTTTTTGGCAATTTGTTCGAGTTGTTCAGGTTTGACCTTAATTTCCAAACCTTCTCCCACCTTCCTCTATTTTATACCAAAAAGAAATAGAACTGCATCAATTTTTACTTATTCCCTTTAGAAAAAACATCAAAAATACTGTTATCACAAATCGCTTCAATTTCTTCCTTTACAAATAATTTTTGAAATTTTGTTCCTGGGTTTAATATTACATTTGCCTCTAAATCTATCGTCTTTAATAATTCAATGGCATTCATAGAGACATACGGACATTCTTCTGGAATAACCATTTCTAAATGTTTCAAATCAGAATACAGTGGTAACATTAATCCTTCTTCCATTTCAAAATAATGAATTTGCAATTGTGTATTATCAGTTGAAATCAAATTCCCTTCTTCATCTACAGTTGTATCTCCTTCTACAGAAGCAACAACGTACAAATTTGATTTCTGTAATATCTCATAGAAACGAACTCTTTTTTCTTCATTCTGTAAAGCTTCCACTAACGCCTCATCTAATGGACAAATTTCTAGTAAACTCATTAACTTTCACTCCTTATTTGGAATAAAATTCGCCATCTTACTTGAAATAAGATGGCGAACTTATTATCTACTTATTTTTGAGCATCCATAGCTTTTACTTTTTCTAAATTCTCCATTGCTTTTTGGCGCAATTCTCCATCAATCGTTGTTGCATATTGTGGTCGAGTTAAAAACTCAAAACATTTATATGCATTATTGTTGTCATTTTTGTCTAAATACCCTTTACCTGTTTGTAACATTTTTTCAGAGACAACTTTCATAAATTCTTTTGCAGGTGCCTGCTGATATCCTAAGTTCATCGCTTGATGAGTTAGCTCAACTACTGATGCTAAATCTTCAATAGTGTTTATACGAGTAGCCTTTTTATTAGCAGCATCAAATGTACTTAAATATTCAATGGCAACTTTTGCTTTATCTTTCACTCCAGTCATTTCAATCCCCGGTGTTTTATAAAGAATTTGATAGATTTCTAAAGCTGATAGGTAATTACTCTTTTCAATTTTCCCCCCTTCTTTTAATACGCGATTTGCGACATCCGAAAATCCTTTTTTATCATTAACCCCACGATAGGAAGCTTGTCCATAATAGTGTAAAGCTTCGTAAAGCTTTCCGTTCTGATTCGCTTTTGTATTTGCTACTTCTATTAGTTGGATTCCCTCCATCTTTTTCGACGCATTGTCAATAACACTCATACCAACGATTTTTTCAATTGTTTTATCGATATCTTTCAACTGTGCCAATAATGTATACGATGGAAGTACAGTTTTCTCAGCCTTTTCTTGCCAATCTGGTGTTCCATTGATTTGCTCCCATTCGACTTCTGTTTTTTCCCATAGTTTATTTGCATAATTCACCATTTCTTCTCTGGAGCGCTCCAATGGATGGTTTGTGCGAATTGCATTGGCAATATTCAATACAGCTGTATAATATTCTCCTTTATTTGCAGCCTCATTTGCTTTTCTTTCAAACATAAGTGGCATTAACATTTTATTTGCTTCATCTCGAACAGATTGTTCTACCCTTGCCGTACTTGCTAATAGGTTTGCTTTCTTTAAGGCATCTTCCACTGAAAGTTCAGGGTCTTTCATCTGTCCTCTAAGTCCATCTACAGCTATACTAAATTGCTGATTTAATTTTTCTTTTGGTTGATCTTTTGCGACATCAATCCATTGATTTGCTAATAGTAAAGCATTTTCATAGTTTAGACTTTCAGGATTTAAATATGTTTCAATTTGCTCAATCGCTTGATTGATCGGATTTGGTTTTTCCGGTTTTTCCGGTTTTTCTGGTTTTTCTGGTTTTTCTGGTTTCATTTGACCATCTGTATCATTGCTATTTGTGTCTTTATGATTTACTTCTTTCATATTTTCTTTGTTGTTTTTATTAGCTTCAATTAATTGATCTTTTTGCTCTTTCTCACTAGCTATTTTTGACGCCCCAGTTTTATTCGTATTATCTTCTTTAACCGCTTGTCCTCCATTACTGCTAGTTGCAGTTGCTTTCTCTGGATTTACGTTTTCTTTTGTATCATTTTTAGATGTCACTACTGGTGTTTCAATGTTAATATTTTTTAATTCTTCTTGTAATAGTTTGTAGAAAATCTTTTCTACACGTTGATTTACAGCCTCTACTAATTTAGGATCCACACTTTCAAGCACCGAAGTAACTAAGTAATATTTACTTAAAGATTGTTCTAAAGAAACTATATCATTTGGGTTATTTAACCAAACATTCTCCTCTTGTACAGCCTTATCGTATACTAACTTTGCGACAGATTGAATATACTCTTTCTTATTTTCATTTAAATATGCTTGTAACTCTTGTTGTGTTTTATCCTTTTTCTTAAGTGTATTCATTTGGTTACGTAAATAAAATAATTCACTTTGATTCGAATAATTCTCCTTATTAGCTAAAATTTCTCCCAAATTGTCCAATGTTAATCTATCATCAGCAATTGTCTTTGCATTTGAAGATGTATTCAATTGAGATATAAGTGTTAACTCTTTATTTTCCTTGGAATATTCAGCCCTATTATTCAATGTATCAGAACTTTGTCCTTTATCATAATAATCATTGAAAAATACCGACGAGTACCTTTCTCCATTCCCAGCATACCACTCCACCAAAATATCTCCAGTTATTGGGGATACAGTAATTTGATCGTGTGGAACTGGTGGTTTTGGTTTTTCTGGTTCTTTGTCATCACCTGGTTTTGGCTTCTCTGGTTCTTTATCATCACCTGGTTTTGGTTTCTCTGGTTCTTTATCATCACCTGGTTTTGGTTTCTCTGGTTCTTTATCATCACCCGGTTTTGGTTTCTCTGGTTCTTTATCATCACCCGGTTTTGGTTTCTCTGGTTCTTTATCATCACCTGGTTTTGGCTTCTCTGGTTCTTTATCATCACCTGGTTTTGGCTTCTCTGGTTCTTTATCATCACCTGGTTTTGGTTTCTCTGGTTCTTTATCGCCACCTGGCGTCTTTCCATCACCCGGTGTTTTACCCGTATCCACCAAACTATCCGGCAAATTTTTACTCGGCTCCACCATAGGACCACCCATATTAGTTGGCAGTTCCGGCTTTTGTGGCGCTGGTGCATCTGATAATTTGATTAGTGGATCTTTCTTTTCCACCGACACATCATCTGGCTTATACGTCACTGGTGTAATTGGTGATTTATTATTTCCGATTAGGTCTGCTAAATTAACGTTTGGTTTTTCGCCAGGTTTGTCATCTTTTTTTGCAGGATCAGCAACTAAATTTGGGAACATAGATTGTAAATTGCTTCCTGTAATACGATCATCTTTTTTCTCTTCTGTATTACTTGCTAGTTTTACGGTTTCTCTTCCTGCTGTGCTAAATCCTTTGTCATACACAAGATATCCTGATGTTCCAAGTAAAGCTGCTGACATTACTGATATAGCAACTTTTTTCCCTAAATTATTATTGTTCTCTTCCATGCATTTTCCCCTTTTCCCATCTTTATTGAATCCAGCCGTTTGTTTTCATTTCTGTTAGTTTTTCTTGTGCTGCTCTTACTTCAGCTTCATTTTCATTTGCTTGTACTGTTTTTCTTAAGAAGCGGTTCGCTTCTTCATATTTTTTTTGTTTAATTTTGAACATCCCAAATGCAAAATTCACATGTGGATCTTCATCATTTTGCGAATATGCTTCTGCGAAAAATTTCTCGGCTTCATTTCCTTGTCCCACTTTATCGTATAAAATCCCTATATTCACAAGTGTATTTGTATCTCGGGTCCCACTGTTGACAACTCGATTATAAGCTTCTAATGCTTGTTGATACGCAGCATTACTTTTTCCACCATCTCGCGATTCGTAAAATTGACCAGCTTCATAATATACAATTCCTAGTTGATTTAGTAACTCTATATTTTTCATATCCTTTTGGATTGCAGCTTGTAATACTTGAGATGCTTGTTGATAATTCGCCTCTTTTTTCGCACTATCAATTAAATTTGTTTTATTCCAAAGCACATATAAGTTTGAAAGTTCAATTGTATATATAGCGTTCTTTGAATCTTGTGTAATAGCTTCTTTAAAGAACGATTCAGCTTTGTCTAACTGCACAGTTGCCGTAGCTAGTTGTCCTTTTAAATACGAAACAATCGCCTTATCTTCATTTGTTTTCGTGCTCATTTTGACGATAACGTCTTCCGCCTTTTCAAATTCTTTCATCTTCATATGACTTACAGCTAAATCTCTCATTGCATCTTTTTTATACGGTTCAATTCCTTTTGCATTATTCGCTAATGCTTGTTCGAAATTCGGAACTGCTTCTTGATATTTTCCAATGCGGAAATTTGCTGAAGCTAATAAATAGGCAGCTTCATTATTTTCTTTATCAATTTCTCTATCCTTTATTAATTTGGTAATATAGTCGATTGCAATTTTATTCTTTCCTTCAGCAACGTAAATTGTTGCTAATTGAAGATGCGCTTCGTCTTTTCCTTTCACTGCAATTGCATGACCAACAGCCTCTTCTGCAAGTTTATATTTTTTATCATGATAGGCTTGCCTTGCTTGTTCCATAAAGTGTTGATATTTAGCATTCGTTGTATAGAAGTAATACGCCGTAGCACCACCTATAACGACAATTGTAATTGAACCAATGATCAAAATACGTTTTTTATTTTTGCTCCACCATTTTGAAAAGGCAGACGGTTCTTTTTGTTCATGCGTTAATGTAAGAGGTTGATTCGATGCTTTTGCATTTAAAATTTCATCATCTATATCATATTCAACTTGTTTTTTTGTTTGTTTTCGGCTCTGTAGAATGCTATTTGGAACTGTAATTGTAGCTGCTGCTTCCGTAAATGATGTTTCTTGTTCTTCTTTTATCTCCTCAATAATGCTTTCAATTTCCTTTTTTAACGCATGATCAATGTTTGGAAATTGTACGATTCGTGAATAGACGAAACAAGCAAATTCTGCATTGTTTTCTCTCTCCAATTCAGTAGCTAGTTCCAAATAACTTTGTAGCACCTTTTTTGAGTTTATTCCAGGCTCTTGACTCTCTATTGTTTGAATGATATATGCGAGTTCTTGTTTTAGAGCAGTTGATGGATTAAGTGAATTGAAAATTGTTTTATATTCATATAATGCCGCTTGCTTAAATCCTCTCTCTTCTAATAATCTTGCAATTTCCAAACATTTCGATACAAAAAGAGACTGTTCTTGTTCTGACTGCTTTTCTGTATCAATTTTTATTATCTCTCTTGCACTATTAAATGCATCGTGCCATTGTGCAAAGCTTGGACATTCTGCAAAAGTTTTACTATTCCATGCCTGCTTAAATAACTGTGCAATTTCCCCATTCCATTGATTATGTAATACTTGCTGAAGTAATGCATATCTTTCACATTCTGTCTGCATTTCTTCCGTTTTAAAGTAACTTGCATCAGTCCATTTTTTATTTCGAACTTCTTCACTACACCAACTTAATATTTCTCCTAATAATATAGCACCAGCAAATCGATCGGCTTCTTTTTGCCATACTCCACTTGTCAAATACTTTGGTGCGTAACCCGCTGAACCTGCTGGCAATAATGAAGGTCTTTTCGTTTTTGGGCCATACATTTGCTCAACATCAACAAGCTCAATACGGTGTTGACCTTCAATAGGATTTTCACTTAGAAAAGGTATTAGTACGTTACTAGATGACAAGTCATTATGAGCAATCTCATTTTCTTCCATTATCTTAAGTGTTGTTAGAAATGCCTCTGCAATAAAAAAACATTGTTGCTTTGATAGCATTCGTTGCTCTTGTAAAATATCAGCCCAAGTTGGCCCTTCAATCCAAGGCATCACAATACTATTCGCAAGATCTTCTGACTTTTCAATTACAGATGTATGTTCTTCTTTTGTAACAATGTAGCGTGAACATACTTTAAGACCCGCTAAGGAAGAAAGTGGTTTCAAAAATACTAATTGATGTTTTTCATCACGATAGCGTTCCTTAAAAACTTTTAATGCTATTCGTTCTACACTATTTTCATGTTGTAGCTGATATACCGTTCCTTGTCTACCTTCTTGCCCATATGGCATATCAATTCCCATAACTGCTGGATGCTTTGAAAAATGATACGCATCTTTATTTAAAATAATTTTTTCTCCTACTTCTGGCCTGAATCCCATTTTATCCCCTTGCTCTCATATGACGATTTTTAAAGAAAAGACCAGGAACAATAGCTCCTGGTCTTTTGCAATTGTTCTGCTATTAATATGAGCTATCCGCGTTACGGAAGTTAGTAGCAATGTTTTTCAAATCAGTAGAAATATGTTCTAGAATCGGAATGTATTTTTGCATTTCTTGTCTAGCACTTTCAAAGTTCGCTCTGAACTTATCTTGTGTTGCCCCAGACCATTGTCCCTCTAAACTCTGAATTTCATTTCCTAGGTTATTGATTTGTTGTTGAGCTTCAGCTGCTGCGTTTGTAAAGCGTCCAGCGATTTGATCAAGTTGTTCAGGTGTAATTTTAATTTCTGCCATTCTGCTTTTCCCCTTTCAATCTATTAATATCATAACAATTAGATTATAAACTATATTCACACTATTTTTAAAGGGTTAGTTTACAAAAAAATAGTATTTTTTTGCAAATTACCCCAGTTTTATATTTTTTCTGTCGATTCTAACCATTTTCTAGCAATCTTTTTTGTTAAATCATGTAGTAAATGTAGTGGTGTAAAAGCACATTTTACTTTCATAGGTTTCCTGCGTACAAAATATCCTTCCCCACTCTGGAATTCTTGATCCATTTCCGTATGCTTGAGCTTTATATTAAAGAAATACACATCATTATTTTGCGTAGTGCCTAATAAATAACTACAGCTTCGTTTTCTGATTTCCGCAAACCATTTTTCATGTGAATAATTAGTTACACTTGAAGTTGTAGCAGCTGCAACAAAATGGATCCCTTTATTTCTTCCATTTTGAACAATTTGCTCTATTTTATTTTTCGCATCAAAATCAGTAGATAATAACGCCAGCATTTGATCAATATCATCAATAACAATAATAATCCTTGAATATGGAAATTTCATTTTTTCATTTGGATTTAAAGACGGCATGACCACTTCTCTGTTATTTATTACTTCTAGCAGCTCATCTAACATTTCTTTTAATTGCATTCCATCTGTAATTCGCTTTTTAACATGTGGTAATTCTCCAAGAGCCAAAATACCCGTTGTTTTTTCACTTAAATCAATCATGAATAATTCAATTTCTTCAGGTGCATGTTGATAGGTAAGAGAAAAAATTAGTGTTTGTAATAAAGATGTCTTACCACCTTCAATTCTTCCTCCAATGAAAATATTTGTCATTTCCTCCAATGAAAAGTTTTGCAAGCGAATATCTTCTGTTTCGATACCTACACAAATTTGTGACGATTCTGATTGCTCTAGCATGTCTTCAATAAACAACTGTTTCGGAACCATTGGAATTGATTTTGCTTTCTCTCCAGTCCATGCTCCATTCATTTTTTGAATAATTGTTTTTAATTGCTTAGAATATTCCAATTCATTTTCTCCAATGAAAGGCAATGCTGCTTGGAATAGTTCTGGGGGCTGCCCTTTCGCTAAACCACGTCCAGATGGTACATCAATTAATGGGAAGTTTGGTCTTCCAACTAAACTATAATATTCTGTTCTATCTTGTAATTCAAACGAAATTGCCATCGGAATATTGTTACGAACACGGTCAAACATATCAGTTGTTTGGTTGAGTGATAAATGAAAAGAAATACCGTACGTACTTGATTCACGTAATAATTGCTCTAAAATTTCATTTTCCTTCTCATACTCACTACGGAACCTAATATAACCATCTATCATTACGACAATAGCTGGAATCTTTGTTTCTACCATTCGGTTATACATCGCGAAAGATTTTGCTCCCCTATCAGAAAAACATTCTTTTCGATATGTGACTTCCTTCTTCAAAAAGCTAAACAACCGTTTCATTTTTTCAACTTCGTCTTCTTGTACAATTCCACCCACATGTGGTAAATCTCTAAAGTCTAAAAACATGCGACCAAAATCAACTACATAGAAGTTTACTTCCTCTGGTGTATGAGACAATGCCAGAGACATAATAATTGTTTGTAATAGAGTCGTTTTTCCTGTACCTGGCATACCGTAAATATTTAAATGCCCCTCTTGAACATCTAATTTCAAAGGATACTGCGCTTGATTTGCCACATCGTCGATTAGTCCTACCGTTAACTGCAATTTATCTTCTCTTTGCTTCCATACATCCGCATTCCAATTCTCTATTTCATAGAATTGATTTAATAATAGTTTCTCTGGTAAAGGTGCTAACCAAGGTCCTGGCAACGCTGTAATATTTTCTTTTTCGGATACGTTCTGTACATATTGAATAAAAGCTTGTAATTGCTTTGGACTATTTGTCATTGGTTTTGGACGCTTTTTCACTTTTATTCTTTCACCCGAGAGCTTAACTTCTGTAAAATCAACAATATCAAGAACTTTCTCTTCATCTGGATTATAAGGTGCTCCGCTCCATGCTGATTGGAATAATTCCAATACTTCATTGCTACCAACTTGGAGATACCCTCGTCCTGGTACATTGATTTTTGATGCATCTGGAATCTTTAACATTTCACGACTATCCGCATCATCTTGGACACGTAAACAAATTCGAAAACGCGAGTTACTCCAAATCTTGTCATTTACAACCCCCGAAGGTTTTTGGGTTGCTAATAATAAGTGAACTCCTAATGTCCTTCCTATTGCAGCGACACTAATTAGCTCGTCCATAAATTCTGGTTGTTCCTTTTTCATTTGAGCAAACTCATCAATGACAATAAATAAATGTGGCAAAGGTTCTTTTTCACGCCAGCTTGTTTCATAATATTCATCTAAATGTTGAACATTCCCAGCCTGAATAAACAATTTTTGTCTTCTCTCTAATTCCGCCTTTAATGATATTCTTGCACGCTCAATTAAGTTCGGATCTTCTAAGTTTGTAATAGATGCGATAATATGTGGTAATCCTGCAAATGTGTTTGACATTCCGCCACCCTTATAATCGATAAGCATAAATGCCATCTCATGAGGGTGATAGGTAGCCGCTAATGCGGCTATAATAGACTGAATCACTTCACTTTTCCCTGAACCTGTTGTACCAGCCATTAAACCATGCGGACCATGTCCTTTCTTCTCAATTTTATCGTGAATATTTAGAAACACAGGTTTACTTCCTTCTCTTACACCGATTGGAACCGGCAATGAAGTCGGATATCGATTTTTATCCCATCTCTCTAGCACTTGTAACTCTTCCATTTTTTTCACTTGAAACAAATCTAAAAAAGTTAATACTTTCGGTATGTTAGCCGCTGTAGAACTTTTCATTCGAATAGGAGCAATACTTCGCGCACCTGATTCACATCGTTCGAATGAAAGTCGGTCTACTTTAAAACTAGCACGCGTTGTCCCGCTATTTTCAGCTGAGCTTGAAAATGTTTCTACTAACTCACCATTTTCTCCGTTTAAGCTAATAACAAGATCACATTCCATCGGCAATCGTTCTCTCTGTTCTGCAAATATAAACGTAGATGCTCCGACACTTTCTCCTTCTCTAAGTAACATTGGAATTAGAGGATCATCCTCTAAAAACTCTCTCGCAGATAAGAAAAATACATACATTGGGATTAAAGGTATTTTCGCATCCGCCTGTGCAGAGGAATTATAAATTCTACGCATATTAAGTGGTGTGAACAACGCTTCAGCTAATTTCTGAGCGTCTTGTTGATTTTCAGATAGAAAACGCATACTCCTCTGCTCATCCCATACATGAGGAAGCCATCTCATCCAATCCCATTGTTTTTTCTCCTTCTCATGATAAAAGGCTGCTATTTTCACTTCATTTGGCGCATGATGTGTCATAATTTGCGTCGTTACAATTCGAATAAAGTTCAACCTATCCTCTTTATTTCCAACTACACCAATTACATCATTTTTTTTCAAAGATATTGAAATATGTCCATTAGGAATTGTAGTAAAATCCCTTTTGACATTTTGTGCTTCTGTAACTAATGGATTTTCTTCGTAGCCTTTCTGCTCAGGCACTTTCAACTCTACAAGGAATGGCCTTTCCCCCGTTCCAATACGAATATCTAAAAAATCTGGGCTTTCGGGTGTTCGCTCCCATAAGTTACTTTCTTGATTTTCAATTCTTTGCACACTTTTTAATGGACTTGGATTTTGTGTAATTAAATACTTTGCTTGTTCAACCTTTAACGTATCTAATTCCACTCGACGCTTTTGAATTTGCTCTAAGTATCTTGTTTGTAATTGTTCAACCATTTGACGATGTTCTTTCTTTCTACGTAAATGCCCCATCGATGTAAATATATATGACCCTAACATAGGAATACTAGAAACCATCATAAGAGGCATATAGCTTGAATTCATTTTCATAACCTTCATCATCACAAAGTATAATACTAGCGTCAAAATTGTCATCGCCGCTGGCAATATCATCGTTTCAATTGAAAATTTCGGCTCCTCCGGTATATTCGGTGGATCATGAATAATAACATTCCCTGTTGGTATATCTACTTTCACACGCGGAGAGCGTTGAAAATACGGTGATTTTTGCACAAAACATTTCTCCTTCCCCATCCAAAAACTATTACTCAATGATTTTCCATACATAATCTTCTTCACTAGAAGACATATCTTGTTTAACAGGTTCATTATAAACTTCTTCTGCTGGCATCATTTCAAAAGAAGGGATAATTGCTCCTTTTTTATGTAGCATTACATATTGTCCGTCCCACACATCATTATCGCGTAACGTTTCATCATTTCGAATAGAATGCCACTCTTCTTTATCTTTTGCCACTCTAATTTCATAGATCTCGCTTAATGCTTCATCTATTTTTTCATGATGTAAAATCGCTTCAATAATTTGCACCACTTTTACGTCATTTGGAATTGCAATATCAATTTCTTCATTTGACTGTTTTATGTATGTCACAATAATCTCTTCCACATTTATTCACCTTTTTCTCCATCATGTTTGTTACCAAGAAACATCTAAAAATGAAATATCATCGCTTGTCGGAGAGTTCTGTGCCCTCTCAATTTCTTTTAACACTTCCTCAAAATTATACTGCATAAGCGGCACAAGTCCGTCTGAGTGAATAACTATCCGATTAGCTTCTTGCCTAGATAATGCCTTTGAAAAAACCGCCAATTCCCCACCAATAATGCCTCGCTGTGTAGACCATCTTTTCTCTATATTTCTATTAAACTTCATTATATTCGAACAATTCTCCTTATCTTGAAACAATTGTACAAATGAATCACCATGTGTAACTATCGTTATTTGTACTTTATCTTGATTTGGAATGAGTTCTATTTTCCCGCCAATAAACATCGTTTCACTACCTTTTGTTCGCTTTTCTTCCAAAACATCAAGTAGTAACCACGGTGTTTCTTCTGGCAAGCGAAATGCACTCACTTCCTCTGAAGCTTCTTCTATCCAATTATTTAACTGTTCATTTAATAATGTAGCAATATCCAGTCCACTTTCTTGACATGTATCAAACAAGTTTACTAACTTCATACCAAGAAATTTCGCAGCGATTTCACCATGAAAAGACATTCCTACACCATCACATAATGCAAAGGTAACACTAGTCCCATTATCTTGAAATATAAGAAAATCTTGTCCACTCTCATTTAAGTCTTGCGTTTCTTTAGCTCTTACGTAACTATATCGATATGTAAAATTTTCACCTTTCTTCTCTTGTAATACTGTTTCTTTTTCTTGCGACAGGATATACTTCACTATTTTTCTCCCTCCTATCGAACCGGCGTTGCAGCAGACATTTGAAATCCAAGTGATACTAAATCTGCATTTGTACCTGGAAACATCATCACTGCACCATCCCCAATATGAAAACCATACTCAGTCATCATCTCACGATAACTTTGAGGGATAGGAGAGGAAAGTCGTTGCAACTTTGCACCATATTCATCCGTAATTTCTGTATGTGGCATAATCCCTTCCCACTTCTTTATACTAGTAATTTGTTCTTGCATAATTTCATCCGAAATAAAGATATTTTCAATTAGTACATTTCCATCAGGTACAGACATATTCATAATTCTTCGCACAATTAATTCTGGATCTTCGCCAGTTGAAGCACCATCTGTCATATGACAAACAACAGGAGCTGGCCCATCTTGTAAATTCGGTAATTCCTTTTGCAATAACTTCTCCACTACAGAGAAAGCCTTTGCTGTATCAGTTAAACGATGCGTTTGAATTTTTTCTAGTGGACGTAGTCTTGCTACTTCATCTATTGTTTTCACCCCACCCAAAAGATCAAAAACTTGATCGCTATAAGCTAAAATAGATAACTTATATCTTGGAAGCAATCGACTACCTTTTGTCGAACGAAATACCATTTGGCGAATTGCTAAAGAAAGAGCATCCGTTACAATGTCAATTCTCCTTTTTTCTTCTCCCTCTACATCCATCATTTGATTCATTGATGCGCTTACATCAAGAAGATAGATTATATAAGCTGGTGTTTGTTGTGTTGCTTGAGTTTGATATAACATGTTTCATACCCTTCCATACATTATTATATGAACTTTTTTTATATTCACATTTCATTATAACTTATGAATTTTCTTTTTCTCAATTTATTATAAAATGTTCTCGATATAATTTACATATTTTCACACAAAAAGATATTTTTCTTCTCTTTAACTTATGTTTAAATATACAAAACCCTTCTATATTCATAGAAGGGTTTTAATATTATGGTATAAGACGAGTACAATCTCTCGGAAAAGCACTAGCCTCTCGTACATTTGTTAATTCTAATATTTTATATACAATCCTTTCTAACCCAATCCCGAAACCTCCATGCGGGGGACAACCGTATCGGAATGTATTTAAATAAGATTGAAATTTCTCTGGGTGTAATCCTTTTTCTTTAAACGAAGCGAGTAACATTTCATAATTATGAATTCGCTGTGCCCCTGACGTTATTTCTAGCCCTTTATATAATAAGTCGAATGAATCAGTAATAGCTGGATTCTCTTTATTTTGCATCGTATACATCGGTCTCGCTTCTTTCGGATAATGTGTAATGAAAACAAATTCACTATTATATGTTTCCTTTACATATTTCCCTAGTAACTTTTCACCTTCTGTATCTAAATCCCCTACAGGAGATTCTTTACGATACTTACTTTTCAAAATTTCTTGTGCTTCTAACAATGTAATTTTAGGTATTTCAGTAATAACAGGTACTTCTATTTGTAATAGTTGTAGTTCTATTTCACATTTTTTCGCTACTTGTTGAAACATATATCGTAAAACATCCGTTTCTAGTTGCATCACTTCATAAAAATCATGAATAAAACCAAGCTCTACGTCTAACGATATATATTCATTCAAATGACGGGAAGAATTATGATGTTCCGCTCTATATACAGGTGCAATTTCAAAAACTCGTTCTAAGCCACCCGCTACCATCATTTGCTTATAGAACTGTGGTGATTGTGCTAAATAAGCTTCTTTTTGGAAGTATGGAAGCTTAAAAACATTTGCTCCTCCTTCTGCCCCTTGTGAAACAATTTTCGGAGTAAATATACGTGTGAAATCGTTCTCTATTAGAAATTCACTAAAGCT
Source organism: Bacillus cereus group sp. BceL220 (assembly GCF_051776965.1). NCBI lineage: Bacteria > Bacillati > Bacillota > Bacilli > Caryophanales > Bacillaceae > Bacillus > Bacillus cereus group sp. BceL220. The sequence continues at coordinate 198,927 of NZ_JBPWBC010000007.1, forward strand.
CTGAACGAGTGTAGATTTCACTATAAAAATCGCTGCAGTTCGCTCATGCCTTAATGATATTACCCGCTCATTAAGTATTTGATCTAAGCCAACTTGTAACTTCTTTTTATTTATTTCAAATGGAAGTGGCTCTGCACCGTTTATTACTTTCACTTCATGAGCAAGTACTTCAATACCCAATTCCGTTTTCGACGTCTCGACTATCTCACCGATTACATGGACAACACTTTCTACATCAACTTTATATCCGGCCAATTCATTTTCTAATACACATTGAATTACTCCTGTTCTGTCCCGTAATAATAAAAAACTAACATTTCCAAGGTGCCGAATTTTTTTTACCCATCCTTGAAGTAATACAACCTTTCCACTTTGCTTTGTACATTCTTTTGTGAGTGAACGCTTCATTATTGAATCCATTATTTTTCCCTCCAGTAATTTTATATTTATTTACGTTATTGTTGTCATCGTCATCATCCACGGTCACTCACCCCCTTTCAAAGAATACAAAAATCCGCCCCTATAAATAGGGACGGATTTTTTTCCGCGGTACCACCCAAATTGTCATACTGACCATCTTAGCCCTGATAACGGTAGGTACCGTTTGCTTTTACTAATAATCACGTTCAAAGCAACACTCACAGGTGTCTTTCCATCATGCGGTATCGCAACCTTCCCAGCAACCGGCTGCTCTCTGTAGACCTTTGCACCATGTACTTTTCCTGATCATCACTTTTTATATTTACAGAGTATTCTAACTCTTCACCCTATAAAATGCAAGCACTTTTAAATATATTTTGATTTTTCACATCCAGTTTTGTACAATCTCCTCTAAAGCCATTCCACGTGAACCTTTCAGTAAAACAACATCTTTTTTCGTTATAACTTTCAATACTTCCTCTGCTATTTTGGCTTTATTATCAAATGACTTTATTTTTCCTGTATGATAGTTCTTTCTTGCTTCTTCCGCTACAATTTTGGCTAACTCTCCATACGTAAATACATATTGAATGCTCTCCTCATTTAACATTTCACCAATTTCTCTATGATATGTTTCAGCTTTCTTGCCTAACTCCAACATATCCCCAATCACTATAATTTTTTTCTTATAGGCATTTAATTTCTGCAACGTTTCAATTGCAGCCTTCATGGAGGAAGGACTGGCATTCCATGCATCGTTAATAATTGTAAAACCTGTTTTAGCGGTTACAAACTGAAAGCGCATTTGTGTAATGTTTATTTGCTGCAATGCTTCTTGTATTTTTTCTATAGGGACTTTGTAAAATTGACCTACAGCGATTCCGACAATCGTATTAAAAATATTATGTTTTCCATGTAAGGGAACATCGTACTGTATTTTTGAATGATTTAATTTAAAATGAACACCATATTCATCTAATTGTACGTTCGTTGGAAACAAATCATTTGTATACTTTCCACCAAACGACTTACTTTCTATACCTAGCATATTAATATTTTGAGAAAGTAATGGCTCATCACCATTATATAAGAACAGTCCACCGTCATTTAATCCGTCTACAATTTCAAATTTAGCCTTCGCAATCTCTTCTCTTGATCCAAGCGTTTCTAAGTGTGACTGTCCAATCATTGTAATGATCGCTACATCTGGCTGTGCTATTTGTGCTAAGTTTCGAATTTGTCCCGTTTCGCTCATTCCCATTTCAAGTATTAAAAACTCTGTATCCTGTTTCATTTCTAAAATCGTTAGTGGTAAACCAATTTGACTATTTAAATTCCCCTTCGTTTTATGCACACGATAAGTTGTACTTAATATCGTGCTTATTATATCTTTTACCATTGTCTTTCCATTACTACCAGTAATTCCGATAACTTTCACATTACTTGTCTTTCGGTAATATCGCGCTATTTTTTGCAGTGCAAGTAATGTGTCATCTACAAAAATAATCGGTATTCCTTTTGGAGGATCACCGTAAGACTTTTTCCATAAAGAAGCAGCCGCACCTTTTTCCATCGCTTCTTTTACATAATCATGTCCATCTTTCACCCTAATAATCGGAACAAACAAATTCCCTTTCGTAATTTTTTTAGAGTCAATACAGACGCCTTGCATCTCTATATAATGAAATGATTCTTGTAATCCTTCACCATTTACTATCTCTTCCAATTTATTCAATTGTAGTTGAATCAAATCGTCACCTTTTTCCAATTTTTACATAAAACCCAATTTATTTACGCATATTAATAAAAAATTTTATAGCGAGGTGTGTATATGCAAAAAGCAATTAGTTTCTTTCTCCTATTGTTTTGCCTAATTGTAGTAAACGAAACATACGCCTATTCACCAAAATCTTTACCAATCTCTCAAAACTCTGATCAATGGCAAGTGAATATTGATAAACCGAAAAAAACAAACAAGAATATGCTTCAAGCTAAAAAAGATGAATTTCAAACATATCATTTTTCAGTAAAGAATGTTGGGAATAGTGAGGTATATAACGTAAACGTCGAAGTATTCCGCAACGAACCAAATAAGAAAACGAAATATGAACTCTTTTCCCTAAAGGAAAGTCGTTTAGCAAGTGGAAAAACTGGATTTGAACACGCTAATTTACCTGTTGCTACAAAAGCGGATGAGGTTGATGTTATTATTACATGGCAAGAACACCCATTCCGATCGATGCGAAATGGTCAAAAAGTTGAATCTAGAAAATTTAAAGAGCATTTTGTTTTTAAAGAAGCTAAAAAGTAAATGGGATCCGGATATATTCACACTAACATTGATATAGCTTTATTTACTAGTACCAGTTCGTAAGCAAATTAAAAAGTCGTGGCTTAATGCCACGACTTTTTATATTAATTCGTACTAATGCCTCTCGCTGCCCAAATGCGATCGATATCAGCAGCATGTTGTCCGCCATATAAAAGAGCATCCGCTTGCTTAATCGCTTTCGCTCCATCACTGAATTTAGAGTTTGGTGTTAATGACCAGTGTGATTGTAAAATGATTTTCGTTGCTACATCACGGCCAAAAGCTTGTGCCATTTCGTATTGACCTTGAGCCCAAATTTCACCATCATCATGCACTTCATTCGTTATATCTTTCGGATATACTTTATTCGTATCTAATCGGCGTAAGCATGTTGGATCTGAACTAGAATAAGCTGTCGCATCCCATTCTCCAACACATGCTTTACCATATCCAGTAGTCGATACTGCATCTTCATATGTAGCACCTAAGAAGTCGCCAAATCCTTCTCCCATCGCTCCACCTTCTGCTGAACTACCAAAGCCAGGAACTTGGTTATCTTGAATCGAATGCCCATATTCATGTGCGATAATACCAGCATCTTCTGCATCATCAACACCGCCAGTACCGAAAGTTAAAGCTTTTGTTGATGGAGAATAGAATGAGTTATCATCAGTTGTACCATTAACATTCACTTTTATCGAACGGTTATTAATATTTTTAAAACCTAGACTTTGAATGTAACGTTGCAATGTATCGATATGATAGTACGACATAACATCTTCAAAGCTATCATTTGCGCGTGTATAGTTAAATTGTAAATTCGTAGATTTTGTTTTCGCTTTTGAAGAAATCGTTACATATTCTCCAATTAAAAATCCTGTTCCATCTAAACCTTTTAACGTAACAGTTTTCAGTTGGTTCGTTAGAGCTGTTGAATCTGCATCGTTATTATCTTTTAAGCCTACTTTACTACCGCTAGATACGACTGGGTTAGGTAAAAATACTTTTCCTGACCCTTCAGCTTTTCGGTTTATATCAACCTTTTTAATTAACTTTCCATTTTCTGCATCAATAAATGTTTCCCATGCACCAAATGGATTATTAGAATGGACTACAACTTTATATACTGGACGAGCAATTCCTTCTTCAACAATATATCCGAACTCTTTATCTGTAGGAGCCCATAAATTTTGCTCACTTGCTTCTCCAACATACGCCATTGATTTTTGTATTGCATCTTTTTCACTAATTTTTGTCGTTACTTCCTTCACACCTGTAACAGGCTGATAATCAGAAACAGCGAGTACTCCCTTTCCCTCTCCATTAAGAGTAACTGTAATTTGTTTTGAAAATACAGGCGCACCGTTAACAACTTGTTGGAACCTAACATATGAAGCTACTGACGTTTCTGTTGTAGAAATATATTGCAAGTCTGAAAGGTCTGTTTTCAATCCATACTGCGCAGCATTTTCTTTTAAATATTCAGTTGCTTTTTTCTGTGGCGAATAAGCTTCTAACTTTACTTGCTGTTGTTTTTCCAATGCCGAAACCGTAGAAATCGTCCCCATTACTAACGGTACAGTCATTGCCATTGCCACCATTTTTTTATTAAACATAGAACCACTCCCCCTAATAAAGTAGCTCAACCTTATCCCATTACCACTAGGCAATCATTCCCCACAAAATGGAGGGATAAAAATTGAATCTACGAGTAATTCTCTATAAACACTTCTATTACCTTTTCATTTAGGGTAAGTGAAATTTTCTCAATATTTATGTGTAAAGTGAACACAATACTTTAGAAATATATTTCTAAAGCAATTCCTTAACTCTTAAGCTTTTTAAATGACTTTGTAAAAAATAGGCTACTTTTTACCTAACGGTAGGTTGAAAAAAATATTAATGAATGATACGATTTATATAACCTTTTTTTAGGAGGCTTTATTATGAGCAAAAGTGAAGAAACACTCTCTTCAATTATGGAAGCAAGCTATCGACTGTTTGCCGGACATGGTATTACCAAAACGACTTATTCAATGATTGCTGAAGAAGTCGGAATTGCTAAACCGTCCATTTATTATTACTTTAAATCTAAAGATGCATTAATCGAATGTATTTTCACAGAATTATGTGCTGCGATGCAGTTTTCTTCCTTCTTCCATACAGAAGAGTTTACGAAAGAAAATTTTATTGACAAATGCATTGAAATTGGATTCAAAATAATTGATGAACAGCAGAACGATCCTTATTTTAATCGTGTGTTGCAAGAATATGTATTACTATCTTCAAGAAATGATATGTACAAAGATCGATTACTAACTGTGCAAACAGAATATTTACAAGGATTTGAATCCCTCCTTACAAAAGCAAATGAGCTTCAATTGATTGAAAATAAAAATCTAGTTTCAAAAGCTCATATGTTAGCATTAGTGCTTGATAATGTCGGGAATTTTATGATGTTACATGTGGATATAGATTATAGACAAATATGGATGGAAGCTGTAAACAGTATTTTTGAAAGAAGGGATTGAATTGAATACTAAAAAACGAATTATCGGCTTAGACTTTGCTAGAGCTTTGGCGATGTTTGGTATGCTGCTTGTTAATTTTATGGTGATAACAGGTGCAGAAGGAAATGGTCCCCCATTTTTAATAACTTTCATGTCACTTTTTGAAGGTAGAGCTTCTGCCTTGTTTGTTATACTTGCTGGAATTGGCATATCTTTAATGACTAGATCATCTGTTGCTAGAAATGAAAAAATAAAAATTTCTAATAGCCGAAAAATCATCTGGAAACGGGCACTATTCTTATTTATTTTAGGATTATTTTTATACGTAATGGAGTGGACTGGGGATATATTACACTACTACGGTGTTTACCTTTTCGTTGCTGCATTACTCATTACAGTCCGAAAAAAAGCATTACTCTTGTTATCTATTATTATCCTACTCTTGGCACAATCTCTTCAGCTTACTTTCAATACTTTCGAAGGTTGGGGAGGCCCTACTCCATTTATAAACTATGTAGACTTCTGGACAATAAACGGTTTTCTTCGCAATTTATTCTTTAATGGTTATCACCCTTTTTTCCCATGGTTTTCGTTCTTCTTAATCGGTATGATAATTGGAAGATTAGATCTTCATAATAAAAAGATTAGAGATAGGTTGCTCTTGCTCGGTATTACATTCACCATACTGATAGAACTTTTATCAAAAGGGCTCACATACTACTTCATTCCACACATTGGCAAAGAAGCTGCTACATTTTTGTTTAATACAGGACCCATTTTACCAAATATATTATATATTTTATCTGCTACAGGATCCGCTATTGCTATATTAATACTTTGTCTCTATTCCGCTGAAAAATATGAAAATAATTGGTTTGTTACTTCCATTATACAAACAGGTCAATTAACATTAACTCATTATGTAAGTCATGTATTTATCGGTATTGGAGCATTAATTCTATTCGATAGAATGGAACATCAAACACTACTTTTCGTTTTATTATTTGCTACTATATTTTTCATTTTCAGTATTTTGTTTAGCGTATTATGGAGAAAGAAATTTTCTAGAGGGCCTATTGAATGGATTATGAGGAAATTAGCTAGTTAATTTACCTCCATACGAAAAAGGAAGTTGGAATCATTCCAACTTCCTTTTTTCTTTAATTAGCTGCACTTAATTTAATTCTAAGTTTTGTTTCACCTAAAGAAAGTTCATCGTCTTCGTTCGTTAAGTGACCAAATGTAAATTGTTTAACGAGTAAGTTTTCTTCCAATAAATCTTTATGGTTCGTTAACGTTCGTTGTAGTTCTTCTTCTGTATCGAGAATAACATCGACTCGTAAATTAACTGGTAAATTCAACTGTTTACGATATTCTTGAACCGCACGAATGAATTCACGCGCTACTCCTTCTTGTAACAATTCTTCCGTTACATTCGTATCTAACATAACCGTATATTGTCCGTTAGTCGTGTTAGAGAATCCTGATTTTGCAACTTTCTCAACTAACACATCTTCAGCAGTTACAACTACTTCTTCTCCTGGTGTTGCTTCGTAAACTGCTCTTTCTGTTGATACAAAGTTTTGTACTTCTTCTTGTGATAATTGTTTTAGCCAACCATTCACTGCATTCACATTTTTACCGAATTTCGGCCCCGCTGTTTTAAAATTGAGCTTCAATTGATATGATGTGTATTTTGTTTCATCGAGTTCAACATGGAACGCTTTTACATTTAACTCATCCATAACGATATCACGATAAGATTCCCAATCCATATCATTCTCGTTATGCTCAAGTAATACAAGTTCTGCTAGCGGCTGTTTTACTTTTAAAGAATGCTGATTACGGTTACTTCTTCCAAGTTCAACAACTTGTAAAACAGCATCCATTTCCGCTTCTAATTTCGGCTGAAGTAGTGATTCATTTACAACTGGATAATCAGCTAAATGAACGCTACTTCCTTCTAAATTAAGATGAATGTCTTCCGCGACAAACGGTGTGAATGGTGCAATTAATTTACTAATTGTTACAAGTACTTCATGAAGTGTCTCATACGCAGCAGCTTTTTCAGCGTTCATACCAGATTCCCAGAAACGATTACGTGAGCGTCTTACATACCAGTTACTCACTTCATCTACAAGTACTGCAATTTCACGAGCTGCATTCGTAAATTGATAATCATCAAGTGCTGTTCTCACTTTTTTCGTTGTACTATGCAATCTTGATAATACCCATTCGTCTAATTTCGTACGCTTTACATCATACGTTTCTTTCGGGTTATACTCATCTAAATTTGCATATAAAACGTAGAAGCTATACACATTGACTAATGTATCTACAAATTTAGATTTCGCTTCCAGTACGGTTCTTTCAGAAAAACGCTTCGCATTCCACGGAGCACTATCAACAAGTAAAGCCCATCTTAGCGCATCTGCACCAAACTTATCTACTAAATCAACTGGATCTAGTGCATTTCCTTTGCTTTTAGACATTTTCTGCCCTTCTTCATCTAAAACATGCCCTAGTGATAACACTCGTTTATACGGTACTTTTCCTGTATATAGTGCTGATACTGCTAATAAACTATAAAACCAGCCGCGTGTTTGATCAATTCCTTCTGCAATAACATCAGCTGGAAACTGCTCTTCAAATAACTCTTTATTTTCAAATGGGTAATGATATTGTGCAAATGGCATGGAACCACTATCAAACCAAACATCAATTACTTCTGGTGTACGATTCATTGTGCCTCCGCATTTTTCGCAGCAGACTTGCACTTCATCTACATACGGCTTATGCAATTCCAAATCTTCTGGTGTTTCGTTCGTACTATGCTTTCTTAATTCAGCAATGCTCTTCGGTGCGAACTGATGATTACAACTTTCACATTCCCATACGTTTAATGGCGTTCCCCAATATCTATTTCGGCTAATATTCCAGTCCACCATATTTTCTAAAAACTTACCAAAACGTCCATGTTTCATATGATCCGGATACCAAGTAACAGAATCATTATTTTGTAAAAAGGTATCTTTAATTGCAGTTGTTCGAATTAACCAACTTTCTCCTGCATAATAAAGTAGTGGTGAATCACAACGCCAGCAATGCGGATAGCTATGTTCATATTTTTCTTTATGATACAGTAAACCTTCCTTAGCTAAATAACGAACGATATCCACGTCACAATCTTTTACAAATTTCCCTTTCAAAAATGGTACTGCTTCTGTATACTCACCTTTTTCATCTACAACGTGCAAGAATGACAATCCTTCACTTTGAACGACTCTATAATCGTCTTCTCCATATGCTGGAGCAATATGAACAAGTCCTGTACCACTATCCGCTGTTACAAAATCTGCTGCGATAACACGGTAACCATTTGTAACTTCTTTCATCGGAAATGGCGCTGTATAAGATGTGTTTAATAATTCTTCGCCTTTATGAACAGATAATACTTCATAGTTTTCTTTTAATACTTCTTGTACACGTTCTTTCGCAACAATGTATACATGACTTTCTTGTTTTGCTTTAACGTATTCCATATTTGGATGGACAGCAAGCGCTACGTTTGCTGGAAGTGTCCAAGGCGTTGTTGTCCAACCTAAGAAATACTCATTTTCACTATCTTTCACTTTAAACTTCACAGTTACACTTAAATCTTTTACTGTTTTATACCCTTGTGCAACCTCATGTGAGCTCAATGAGGTTTGGCAGCTTGGGCAGTATGGTGAAACTCTATGTCCTTTATATAACAATCCTTTTTCATGGATCGTCCCCAAAATATGCCATACACTTTCGATATATGGATTCTCTAAAGTTACATATGGATCATCCATATCTACCCAATAACCAATACTTTCAGTGAATTCACGCCACTGCTTTTCATATGTGAAAACACTCTCTTTACACTTTTGAATAAATGGTTCAATACCATATTCTTCGATCTCATGTTTACCAGAAATACCAAGTTGCTTCTCAACACCTAGTTCTACAGGTAAACCGTGTGTATCCCATCCTGCTTTTCTTACTACTTTATAACCAGCCATCGTTTTATATCTTGCTACTAAATCTTTAATTGCCCGACCAAGTGCATGGCCGACGTGTGGTAAACCGTTCGCCGTTGGTGGTCCTTCATAAAACACAAACGATTGCGCGCCTTCTCGATTCTGAATTGATTGTTCAAAAATGCTTTGTTCGTTCCACTGCTTACGAATACGTGTTTCTCTCCCTACAGCTGACTCTTTTACATCTACTTTCTTCATCTACAATCACTCCTTTGAATGTTTTAAAAGCACACAAAAAACCCGTCCCTATGAAGTAGGGACGGGTTTACCCGCGTTACCACCCTAATTCTATTAGCTTTTTCACTAATAGCGCTTAGCAACGTACTATCATACGTGTTCTTTGTAACGGTAGACATCCGTCCGGGCTTACTTACTTTCAGCCTCGGCTCCTCGGAGATGATTTTCAAATAACGTCTGCCCACCGGCTTTCAGCAATATACCGGCTCTCTGGAGAACAGTTCACTATTTTACTCTTTCTCGTCTTCAGATTTGTATACTTTATTAAAAGTTATTTTATGCCATTTGACAACTAATTGTCAACTAATTCAAAATATATGCTTATCCTTATCCCCTATTCTTATACAATTACTTTTCAAATTCTCGCAATGCTGCTAAATTTTCATCATCCTCAATAAGTTCAGCAAAGAATCCCGATTCATCCTCACGAAGGACAATTTCAAGCTCTTCCTTCGCCTCTTCATTTCTATTTAACTGTGCTAAATAACAAGCACGATCATATCTTGCTAACAAATCACTTGCATCCATTGTTAATACTTCATTTGCTATTTTTTCTGCCTTTAGTGTTTGGCCGGCACCATGATATGAAGACGCTAAAGAAAGGAGAATTGCTGTTTCATTTGGATGATGTATAGAAGCATTTTCTAATACATGAATTGCCTCTTCAAACCTTTCTTGACTTTGATACATTTCTCCTAAAGCAAGAAATGCTCTACTTACGAACGGTGTTTGCTCCGTTAATTGTAAGGTAATCTTTTCTGCTTTTCTTTCTTCCCCTGCTTTAAAGAATACTTGTGCTTGCAGAAGAAGAGTATCATAATCATCTGGTAGTTCTCGAACCATTTGCTTCGTTAATTCCAAAGCATCTCTTAACATATCTTCTTCCTCGCACTCAACGAAAAGATTTACAAGTTGCTTCGCTACTTCATAATCCCATCTATTTTCTAGTGACGTGTGCAGAATCTCTATTGCTTCTTTATTCATCTCTACATTCTCATAAAATAGCGCAAATCGCTGTGCTGCCATACTATTTTTCGGATTTAACTTTAAAGAGATTTCATATAAATCAATTATCATAGTAACCATTGAAATTTCTTTGGCACGATTTTTCATACGATAAAAAGCTCTCGTAATGATAGATCGTTTTGGTTGTTCATGCAGCTGGCGTTCAATCCATATTTCCGTAACCGCAGCTGCAGCATACATGAATGCTGCACTTCTTTCTGCTTTTTTCACCTTTAACGTATGAAGAAAATCTCGTATATTAGACAATTTTTTATGCTGCTCTACTGCTTTTACATAAACATCAAATATACGTTCATTATCAAAATCTTTTTGTATTACTTTCATTGCAACTTCAATTGCTTTTACATTTCTTTTTTTCACTAATACTTTTGCATAATGATATAGAACTTCTATATGCTCACCATCTAATTGTAGCGCGTATTCAATCTGTTCTTGTTCTTTATCTATTTCATTCATCGCTCCGTACACATATGCAATCGCATCTAAACGCCATATTTCAGGTACTTCTTCCTCTAATTGTTCTAGTTCCGTCAGCAATTCTTCCTGAAGATTCATATCTACTGAAAGCTGTGCCAAATATTCCATATTAATATGCAACGGCTCTTCCTTCATCGCCTGAACCATATGACTTTGTTCTTTAGAACGGTTTTCTTCTTTTTCGTATATTTCCGCAAGCTGTAAATGTACACCTACGAAATTCCCATCAAGCTCTAAACATGTTTCATACGCTTGTTTTGCTTCCGTCAATTGCCCTAATGCCATAAGTGTTTCACCAATTCGGTAATACGGTAATGCCGTTTCCTTTTGTTCTATCGCCTTATTATATCTTTTCATCGCTTGGCCGTACTGTCCAATAGATTCATATAAAATACCTGCATAACAACCGTACTCACTTACTTCATTACTTTCTTTGTGTAACGTTCTTAAAAACGCTATACCTCGTTGTACAAATTCCGTTCCTTTAATTCGATTCACATATTCATCTAACGCACTTGCTACATTATAATCGCTTTTCTTTATACCATTTTCTAACTTAGATAGCGCTACTTTAAACCCTTCTTCATTTCCACCAAGTTCAAGTTCAGCATCCCATAAAACCATTCCTGCATTCATGAGGAAATCTTGGCTCTTTTCAATTTGCTTCTCAAGACCAAGAATGTATTCTTTTGCTTCCTTGTATTGTTCTCTTGCCATATACACTTGTGTAAGTCCGAAGTGAGAATAAACATCCTCATCGTTTTCTTCTAAAGCACGCTTATACAATACTTCTGCTTCTTCCAAGCTATCATTTTGAAAATGATAGTCACCTAATTTTACGTAAAGAGGTGCTTTATCATCACAATTCTCAATACCGTTTAATAAAATTTCTTTCGTACTTTCCTCATCCTTCAAATCAGATTCGTATATTTCCGAAAGTTTCGTATAAATGTAAGGTGCATTACTATCCAAATGAATCGCTACTTTAAGCCCTTTTATTGCTAAATATAATTTTCCTAGTTGATGTGCACATCTCGCTCGTTCATACCATACATGTGCTTCATATTTATACTCTTTTAACAAGTCATTAAAGATTTCATATGCTTCTTCATATCTTTCTAAATCTATTAATATTAAACCGTGATTCGTTAAAGTGAACCTTTCAGGACTGCGCTCTAACGCAACTTGAGAGTATTGCAATGCTTTTTCAGATTGATCAATATACATATAGGATAAAGCGAGAAAACTCCAAGCAATAGGCTGATCTGCGTCTAATTGTAACGATGAACGAAAGCTTGAAATCGCTTCTATATAACTTTCCTGCTCAAAAGCATATCTTCCGTTTATTAAATGATATAAAGCACGATTATTTTTCCTCTCAACGCTTGTCAGCATTTGCTCCGCTTTCTCTACTTCTTGAAGACGAATAAAACACTGTGCACCATGCAATTTAACAAAGTCCGAGTTCGGAAACTCTTCCATTAACTTATCGATACAATATAAAATAAATTCTTTATCTACTTCAACATCTAAGTGCTTTATCGTATATAACCACGTATTTGGATTATCACTCGTTTCTTTTAAAAATTGTACTAAGTCACTAATTCCCTCTTTGTCATGTTCATCTAAATGATCCGTAAGAGAAAAAATAGATTTAAAATAACGATTTTCTTCCTCACTTAGAAACGCTAGTTGCGCCTTCTTTTCTTTCGGAACAAACGTGATTGCTAAACAGCCTGTATAACGATATTTTTCTTGTAATTTACTATATTCTACAAGAACTGGTTCTATAAAGTTTGGATCTTGAACATAGAAAGCTTGCAATGTATCATCATATCCAGATAGGACTTGTACGTGTGAAGCATGCTCAATATCTATACTTAATAAAACAGGAATTCCTTCGTCAATCAGTCTCTTATAATTCTCTTCATTCCCTTTAAAATAACGATATTCATAACCTAATTCTTCTAAATAAGAAACAGTATCTGAAAACTTCGATCCTGTCATATCAAAAATAAACTCTGCTATTTCATCTTGTGTACGTGTCTCTCCCCATATACGCAACATCATCTCTAAACTTGTCGGAACACAATAATTATCCTTTTGTACAATAGGAACTATCGGCAAGTGAACCTTTTTTCCATCCGGATTTTTTTCTAAATTATGATATAAAGATTCTTTTAAACTCTTTTCTTTTTTTAATAGCTTTTGTAAATCTGCAAATTTATTCATTTTGTACAGCGCTTCTGCACGTAAATGTACAAAGTAAGTGTTATAAGCATGATATGGCAGCTGAGTATTTATGTTATCTATTACCGCTAACATCTCTTCATATTGCTCTAAATCTAATAAATACTTTACCTTCTCAAAATGAAAATATGGTACTTGTGGGAACTTTACAATCGCATCATCAATTAACTGTATCGCACGTTTTTGTTCTCCTTTATTCGCATACAATTGTGATAATAAATAGGTAGATAACTCTTCACAATCTTCATGCTGCATGCCAGCAATAAATTGTTCTTCCGCTTTCTCCCATTCGCCTGTGTGCATATAAACGTAGCCCCATTTATCAAACACTACGCGCGTACTGTACTCCTCTGCTTTTTGCATATACATTAGCGCTTCTTCATTTCTTTTCATTTCTAAAAGACATCGTACTAACGTAAAATATGTTTTCGCTAAAAAATCTGCATCTATTTCTTCTTTATTACTCTCTTCTAAAGTTTCTTTTAACAGCTGCTCTGCTTCAAGAATTTTTCGCTCATCAATTAGCTCATCACAATATAAAGAGAGCGTTCTCATATTTGGGAATTTTTTATAAGCGTAGCGAATGAGGAATGAACTGTATTGGTGCATAAGCCCTTCATCAGTAAGGCGAATTAATATGTCAAACTCCTTATGCGAAGGAATATTAGCAAGCCAATTCTTCACATAGGATAAAGTATTCGTTTCTTTTATATATGCAATTTCATTATTTATTTCCTGTAATCCGTCTACAAATCTCTTATCTTTCAAACACGCTTCTAACTGCTTAAAATCTAGCATGCATTCACCTCGAATTTATATTTAAACTGCTACTTGCTTAGATTTTACACACCATATAGTATGTATTCAACTAAAATCTCTTATAATGGATGATATTAATTAATATTATTCAAATTCATAACAAAATATAGTAAAAATGATTGTTTTTCTCCATATGTTGTTTAATTATATAGAATAACGTAACATGCAGTTTTAATCTTGTAGAAGCTGAAATTAGTACATAAAATTATATCGGCGATAATTCAAATATATCAGCGATTCTTTCATTTTATCGGCGATTTTCAAATTATATCGACCGATTCTTAACATTTATCAGCGATTATATGTCGAATATCGACTTATCGACATTAAACGACAATCCTTATATATCATATCTTTTAACATACTATATCACCAAATGTAATTTTCATATTCGGAGCGTACACTAAAGAAGAATGCACATGAAATATTTTAAAAAATCGTAGTTCAGCTTCATATTGAGCTAGCGCATTATCATATGTTAATCCTCTGTCTATTAAACGTTTTATAAATTGCTGCTTATCACCCGGATTACCTGCAATCCCCTCTTCTTTTAATGAATGATACAAACTTTGTTTATCATTATGGTGGATATTAGAATCTAAAAAGTTCACTTTATCACTTACTCTACACTCAATATTTTTCACACCTAATTCACTTAAATACATCGGTATTTTCATACCAATATTTCCATCTTTTCCACTCCTCTGCGTGTCACTTTCAAATAAATTCTGCAAAATGCCTAGCTGGATAATTTCCGATTGGTTCTCTCCATCCAAAGTGTATGAAGACATATTTGATATCCAATGTGGTTCAAAACAGATTATTTTCCCGCCACTTTTAACTGAATGAATCATTTTTTGTAGCATCGTTTTTGGTGAACTCATATGTAATAAGAAGGCATGACAAATTGCTATATCGTATGTATCGTTCAATTCAATTTCTATAGCATCTCCCTCCAGAAATTCTGACTCGTACGGAAGTGAACGAAACAACTCTCTCGCTTCAGCTAATAATGTTTCTCCACTATCAATGCCTGTATACTTTGATCCTTCTGGAAGTAAAGGCATTAATAATAAGCCTAAATAACCATATCCACAACCATAATCAACAACATGGACTGGCTCAGAAATCTTCCAAACTGAATTCACTAGAAAACTTACATAATCGCTATTGTAATATAAATCTCTCGTATTTTTTAAATACGCTAGTTTACTGTTCCAATCGTATGTTTCCAACCTCTAACGCCT
This sequence comes from Bacillus cereus group sp. BceL220, assembly GCF_051776965.1. Classification (NCBI taxonomy): domain Bacteria; kingdom Bacillati; phylum Bacillota; class Bacilli; order Caryophanales; family Bacillaceae; genus Bacillus; species Bacillus cereus group sp. BceL220. Next base: position 214,288 of record NZ_JBPWBC010000007.1, read on the forward strand.
CCTTTTATATACACCCCTTACAATTCTCCATTTAACAAAACATTCCTACATTTTTAACAATTACCCAAGAAATTGGTTTTAATAAGGTGAGATTACTGCTTACATGACTCCTATACCAAATAAAAAGGCATACATATCTGTAATGATACATACACCTTTTATGCTACATCTCCTCAGGAGTCTCCACCCCAAGTAAACGTAATCCTTCTTTTAATACAACCGTCACAGCATAAACCAATGCGAGTCTGCTGTCTTTTTCTTCACTCTCTTCTAATATACGAACATTACCGTAATATTTATTGAACGATTGTGCTACATCTAATACATATTTCGAAATAATCGATGGCTCATTTTTATTGAAAGCTGCTTCAATTACTTGTGGGAATTTGTTTAGTAATTTTACGACACTCCAGCTATGATCGTCTTTTAAAGCAAACGTACATGTTTCAAATTCTACACTTTCTTTTCTTAAAATAGAGCAAGCACGTGCATGTGTGTACTGTACGTACGGGCCTGTTTCTCCTTCAAATTTCAGCATGTTTTCTAATGAGAATTCAATATTGTGCATACGCTCATTTTTTAAATCGTGGAAGATGATTGCACCAACACCGACTTGCTTTGCTACTACTTCTTTTTGTTTTAAGTTTGGATTTTTCTCTTCAATATTTTGTTTTGCAAGTTCGATTGCTTCTTCGAGTACTTCTTCAAGTAAAATAACTCTTCCTTTACGTGTTGACATTTTCTTACCATCTTTTAAAATGAAGCCAAACGGTACGTGTTCCATACCATCAACCCAAGTATAGCCAAGTTTTTTTAATACGGTGAAAAATTGATTGAAATGTAAGCTTTGTTCTGGACCAACAACATATAGCGCTTTATCAAACCCATAAGTGTTTTGACGATATAAAGCTGCCGTTAAGTCACGCGTTGCATAAATCGTCGCACCATCTGATTTTCTAATTAAGCAAGGCGGCATTCCTTCTTCTTCTAAATTAACGACTAATGCGCCTTCTGATTCTTCCAGTAAGTCGTGCTCTTCTAAAATCCCAATAAAGTCTTCCATTTTATCATTATAGAAAGCTTCGCCTTGAAAATTAGTAAATTCCACACCGAGAAGTTCATAAATACGAGAAAATTCTTTTAATGATTCGTGACGGAACCAATTCCAAAGTTCAACTGCTTCTTCATCGCCTTCTTCTAGCTTTTTAAACCAAGCACGTCCTTCTTCTTCTAATTCATCATTCTCTTTTACTTCTACATGAAACTGAACATATAACTTAAATAGCTCACGTATTGGATCCTCTTTCACCACTGCTTCATTTCCCCATTTTTTATAAGCCGTAATTAACTTTCCAAACTGTGTTCCCCAATCTCCTATATAATTAATCCCTACAACTTCATAGCCACATTTTTCAGCGATATGTTTCAGCGAATTTCCTATCATTGTAGAACGTAAATGCCCCATCGAAAAAGGTTTCGCGATATTAGGAGAGGAATAATCAATTACTACTGTTTTTTCACAGCCAAAGTGGTTTTGACCGAACTCTTCTTTCTCCGCTAAAACTGTTTTTAATACTGCATCACTTACAGTTTCACGATTGAAAAATACATTTACATAAGGACCAACGGCTTCTACTTTCGTAAAAAACGGATCATTTAATTTCTCAGCAACTTCCTTTGCGATAAGAGCTGGTGCTTTTTTATATTGCTTCGCTAATGAAAAACATGGGAACGCTGCATCTCCAAATTCATCTTGTTTCGGTGTTTCAATTAAATCTAAAATTTGTTTTTGCGTTAATTCATTCGTGAAAATATTAGATAAACTTTCCGCAAACTGCATTTTATAATCCATGATACAACCTCCTTATTTTTTAAAACACAAAAAACTCGTCTCTAAAAAAGAGACGAGTTTGAACCCGTGGTACCACCCTTGTTGTTCGTTACGAACCACTTTCCCGTTTATAACGAGGACAGGGGGCCTCGGCTTTCTCTACTATTCGTTCAAGAAGCATCTCCGAAGTGCGCTTCATCTTTTTCTTCCGTACTAGGCTCACACCATCCCTAGCTCGCTTTCCTTCTAAAAAAGACTACTCTCTTCATCACAGACAGTATATTTAATTAATTATTGCTTATTATACATCTTTTCAAACAATTAGCAAGGGTCAATTACACCAAAGTGAAACTTAGCACTTTTTCTTTTGTATACATGAAAATTGTGTTTTTCAAATCTAGAACTACGAAAATGATCTTTTAAAACGACACGTTTTCTCGCCACTCGTTTTGCCTCCGCAATTGTTTCGTCAGTAATATCATGATACAAAGCGAAGTGTTTTAATCCTTTAATTCCGTCAGATTCTATGACAGTTTCTTCAAACATCGGATCAAGGTAAACGACATCATAACTATTGTCTTCACATTGCGCTAAAAATGAAAAATGCTCCGTTTGCTTTACTTGGATTCTTTGCATTGCTTCATCAATTTCAGAAACAGATGAAGACCATGTTTTCAAACCATTTCTCATGATATAAGCCATATATTCATTGCCTTCAAGTCCTGTTACTTTTCCACTTTCACCAACAACATAACTAGCTACAATACTATCTGATGCCATCCCGAGCGTACAATCTAACACTGTCATTCCGCTCTCTAATTTAGCAGCTTGTACAAACGGATCGTGTTCTCCACGCATTAACCTTTTCACACGAAACATCGCTGAGTTCGGATGAAAGAAAAATGATTCTTCCGTACCTTTCGGATAAATAGCTAATCGGTTCTTTCCTACGACAAGTATATCTTGTTCATACTGCTCATGTAATTTATGCACTGGTATATCATTACGTAAAATGAAAGAACGATTTAATTCTTCTGCTACCTTTTTTGCATATGCTGTCATTTCTTTGTTTGTTCTTCCTGCTGTTGTTACTATCATTGTTTCACCTCTATATAAAGAAAAGAGGGAGATTTACTCTCCCCCTTCTTTAGCAATTCTTTTCGAAAGCTTGCTCTAAGTTCGTAATAATTTCGTCCATAGTTGCACCTTCAATTTCATGACGGTGAATGAAGTGAACAACTTCTTTTCCTTTTAATAATGCCATAGATGGTGAAGATGGAGGAATTTCTCCGAAATATTCACGCATTTTTGCAGTAGCATCTTTATCTTGACCTGCGAATACAGTTACAAGATGATCAGGTTGTTTTTCAGCACGAACAACCGCTTGACCTGCTGATGGACGTGCTAAACCAGCTGCACAACCACAAACAGAGTTTACAACTACTAAAGTTGTACCTGATGTATTTTCCATAAATTCTGTTACAGCTTCTTCTGTAGTTAACTCTTCAAACCCAGAACGCACTAACTCTTGGCGCATTGGGATTACCATTTGGCGCATGTATTCTTCATAAGCATTTGACATCTTGTAATCTCTCCTTCAACTTTCATTCCAAATTCATCATATCACGCTCTATTAATAGGTGCAAAAGAAAGATAACGATGATTTCATTTTTTTGTAGGGATTTCACAAACCCCACCGCGGCAATGTCCCACTGGAACAAGTTTTCTATTATTAGCGATATAATCGTATACTTTACTTCCAAAACCAAGTACGATAGATAGCTTTATAAAAGGAACTGCAAACCAATAAGATGGAACGGCCTTTGCTAATACATCTATGCTCTGAATGCCGTCATACCACTTATTATTTTTAAAAATATACAGTCTTTGTTCCATTTTACTTTGTAGTTCTTGAGAAAGCTTATATTTCTCAACTACATCTTCATTTCGAAATGAAACAAATTTCATCTTACCCTTTTTATCTAATTTTTTCGTACGTTCTGCAACGGCCGTACACATCGGACACCAACTATCATAGAAAACAATCATACATTATTCCCCTTTACGAGACTCCGTCATTTGTTTCCATACAGAACCTTTTGCTTCTTCTCCGCCTTCAATACGCTCTAATGCTAGACGTGCTTGCATCGCTACTTCAAACTCTGAATCATCTTGCGCTACTTTTAATGCTGGAATCGCACTTTCATCTCCAAGTTCAAATAAGAACATCGCTGCACGCCAGCGTACTAATTTACTTGGATCTTTCAGAGATTTAATCATAACGAACATCGCTGCCGGATCACCTACATCTGATAAACAATCTCCTGCAGTACGACGAACACTTACAGAGCGATCTAACAACGCTTTATATAATAACGGTAATACTTCATCACCTTTTACCATACCTAAATACGCTGTTGCTAAACGGCGTATTGAAACTTTTTCATCATCTAACGCCATCTTCAACACTGGAATATCTTCTTCAGTAGGATCCATTTGTTCTAATGCTGCAAAACGGTTTTTCCAGTCAGAATCTTTCATCATCTCTTCTGTTACTTTATATGGCTCACGCTTTTGAATCGTTACTTCAACAGCACCTGCTTGATTTAATAATTCTTTAACCGTTTCATTTACACGTTCTTCTGAATAAGCAGCAACAATCTCTTCTACTACTTCTTTCCCGATTTCTTCAAAATTACCGTAACGTGTACTTTGTTCTACCCATTTACGCTCTTTTACAACGTTTGGTGCAGACATTTGTACTTTCATAATTGATTCTTTGAAACGATCTGGTAAGCCAACGCGTTCTTCCGATGTTCCATCTGTTAACTTTACTTGCATTGGAATTGTAAAGAACATTTGAACAAACACTTTCACTTCTCCAAAATGAGACAGTTGTTGTTCTTCACTTTCTTCCACTACTTCTTCGCCAAAAACAGCACGAACTTGTTGTAATAATACTTTCCAGTCATACTTTGCATTTCGCTCGACTGCTAAAAAGTCAGCTACATGATACACACCTTTAATGCCTTCAATTTTCAAAATTTCTTGCACTTGCATTGGTGCTTGTTCTTTATTTTCATTTGTATAATTATTACGCGCTCCTGATGGTAATACTTCATTCAAAATAACTTTCATTGTATTTGGACTTGGCGTCGGTTCAATTGCTTTAATCTTCACGTAAAAAACTCTCCTTTATTGCGTGTTCTTAGCTGTATTGTAACATGTTATCACTCTATACTCCTACTCGGATGCTTAATTTTACTACTTTCTTCCCGCTACCATACTATTTCATTCTTTTTACATTTCAAATTAGGAATGAGGTTTTAAAAGCTTTCGTTTCCGATGCTTTTTATTTTTTATCCATTTCTTGAGGTACCGCCAGTATTAAAAAAAAACACACGCTAAGCAAAAAAATATAATAAGCTGTCCATATAGACAGCTTATTTACATATTTTTCGTTCTCGGAAGTTGATCTTGTAGCGCTCTTTCTCGTAATTCACTATGTTTTCCAAAGAAAATAGTGAAAGACAAGGCGATGAATACATTTGCAAAATGACAAAACTGTAAGAATACACGAGTATTTGTAAGAAAGTTCGATGTTTTCCTTTTTCTTTTTTTATTATAGTGAAAAAGAAGAACGAAATATTCTCTTATGTAGGAAAGGAAGATAATAATGATTGATTTATTAAATAAATGGATGTTAGAAAGTACAGGAAATTTCAATATCGTTGTAGGACTTACAGCACTTCTATTTTTGGGTTCAGTAATTACACTTATTATTATTTACAAAAAAATTGGTAAACCAGATGAAAGAACAACTCCTATTCATTTTAAAATTATTTCTTGTATGTTTACTACTCAAATTCTAATGAATTGCATATTTATTTCTTTAGTTGGTAAAGATATTGAGAATTCCCGTCAAATCTTTATATTATTTGAAGCCTTTGTATTCTTCGTTGGAGCTATTTATTCGTTTAAATTATATAGACAAGAATTTAAATAATTCACTTGCAAGAAACAATAAAAAGGGGGATTCCTTACTCTCAGAAAGGATCCCCTTTTTTATTTTCTATCACTCGATTCTTCTTTTTATACATTCCTATCCTCGCATGGGTTTTACGGTTCTCGATTGTTACTGGATTAGCCGAAAAACGTAATAAAATTTTGTATACTCTTTACTTGTTTTCCAAAAAAAGCTGGCGGTACTCCTTCTTTAAGTTTATTAAAATACTTTCCACAATTTTTTCCGTAGCTATTACTTAAAATCACCTTTTATTACGATGCCCCTTCCCGCCTTCTCTCCAAAAAGGTAATACTCTCAATCACAACTTCAGTTCTATATATTCTCTTGCCTTGTTCATCATCGTAATTACTCGTCTGAATACGCCCTGTAATCCCAACAAGTGATCCCTTCTTACAATATTCAGTTACATTCTCAGCCGATTTTCGCCATATCACACAATTAATAAAATCGACTTGTTGTTCACCTAAACTATTTCGAAATCCTCTATTCACCGCAATACATATTCTTGCATAAGCAACGCCTTGTTTTGTGTAGTATAATTCTGGCTCCTTTGTCAATCTACCGATTAATACAACTCTATTCATCATAAGTTATACCACCTCACATATTTTTCTCCATTGTAAGGAGAAATGGATGAATGGTAAAAAGCACAAAATGATGTATCCGTAAGTAAAAAGTATTAATTTAGACCTTACAAAACAAAAAAAGAAACCATACATAGTTCAAACATGTATGGTTTCAAAATTCATTACACTTCAGTACAAGATATGTAATATCCTCCGCGAGCCATCTTTATTTCAGCACGGTACATTACATTTTCTAAGTAAAAAGTAATCGGTTTAACTTTACTCTCAAATTTTAGTCTTTCATTGCATTCAGTTGCATATCCTTCAATCGCTGAAGTAATAACTTCAGATGATGGATACGTTAAAGCTTCATCTAGTTCTATGAAAAAACTTTTAGAAAATAGTTTTTTCATAATCCCCTTCTTCCCTTTCATCATATTCCATCTCCTTCAATTCAAGTTGATAACATCCATATTATACCATACGTTCAATATATCTTTGAAAATAAAAAAAACCTGCATTTTTCATGCAGGATTTTTTTATTAGTCATTTTTCGTAAAGTAAGAAACGAAACGAAGAATTTCTAAGTATAACCAAACTAATGTAAGCATTAGTCCCATTGCAGTGTACCACTCCATATATTTCGGAGCTTGACTACGTACACCATTTTCGATTAAATCGAAATCTAGTAATAAGTTTAATGCAGCAACTACAATAACAACTGCACTAATAATAATACCGATTGTACCACCTTGGTGAATGTATGGAACAGTTACACCAAACATATTTAGTAGGAATACGACTAAATACATAACCAGAATTCCGAGTGTTGCTGCCATAACGCCTGTACGGAATTTATCCGTTACTTTTACTACGCGTGTTGCATATAACACTAACATTGCAAATAGAATTGAGATTGTTAGTAATACAGCATTTAAAACGATAGAATCGCCAAATTTCATTGTATAAACTGCTGAAATACTTCCTAACACAACCCCTTCTACCGCTGCATAGATTGGTGCACCAAAAGGTGAAATACGCGGGAAGAACATAGACGCAAATGCGATGATTGCCGCAACGATTAAAGCACCAATTAATACTGGCATCTTCATCGTCCCCTGCATCATCTGTATGTATGAATAGACAGACGTTGCAAGTAGCAAGATAAGCATAATGAACGTTTTGCCTACTGTTCCGCCAATCGTCATCGCAGAAGCACTTGCTCCCTCTTTACGGAATGCCTCTTTTTTCAACATTGGATTAGATGTTCTCATTTTTTCCCTCCTAAAATAGGTTCTACCAATAGTGTAAAGTTTTTCTCTTTACTTTTCAATATATGCAGCTTGTTTTTATTTTAATCCTTCAACGATGTCTGATAGTTCACTCCATCTTTCCATCTTTTTTTCTAGCTCTTCTTCTGTTTTCTGCTGTGCTTCAGATAATTCTTGTGCCTTTGTGAAGTCAGATCCAACTTTCGCAAGTTCTTCTCCAATTGACTCAATTTTTTCTTCAAGTTCGGCAATTGTATCTTCAATCGTTTCCCATTCACGCTGCTCATTGTATGAAAGTTTACGTTTACGTTGTTGTTTTGGAGCTTCTTCTACTACTTTTTTCTCTTTTTGAACTTCCGCTTTCTCCATAAGTTCTCTCGTTTTTTCCATTTCTAAATAATCTGTATAACTACCTAGGAACTCACGCACTTCGCCTCCGCCAGTAAAGATGAACAGTTCATCTACTACTTTATCTAAGAAGTAACGGTCATGCGATACAGTTAAAACGACACCTGGGAAATCTTCTAAATAATCTTCTAGTACTGTTAATGTTTGTGTATCTAGATCATTCGTAGGTTCATCAAGTAAAAGTACGTTTGGTTCTCCCATTAAAATACGTAATAAATATAAACGTCTTCTTTCACCACCAGATAGTTTACCAAGCGGTGTACCATGTGAATGAGTCGGGAATAAGAAACGTTCTAACATTTGAGATGCACCAATTACTTTTCCATCTGTTGTATGAATAACTTCTGCAATCTCTTTAATGTATTCAATCATACGCTGATTTAAATTCATCTCTTCATTTTCTTGCGTATAATAAGCAACTTTTACAGTTTGCCCAACTTCAATTTCACCACTATCAGGAGATAACTTACCTGCAAGCATATTTAATAGCGAAGATTTCCCGCTTCCATTCGCTCCAATAATTCCGATGCGATCGCCTGGTTTCACGATATGATTAAAGTTGTTTAATACCGTTTTATCACCAAATTTTTTCGTCACATCTTTTAACTCAAGTACTTTTTTCCCAAGACGGCTACCGCTAAGTGCAATATCAACTGACTGTTTTGCAGCTGGCCCTTCTTGGCCCTTTAGCTCATCAAATCGTTGAATACGTGCCTTTTGCTTTGTTGAACGGGCTTTTGCACCGCGGCGGATCCATGCTAGTTCGCGGCGATATAAGTTTTGACGTTTTGATTCTTGCGCAATTTCTTGTTCTTCACGAAGTGCTTTCGCTTCTAAAAACGTACTGTAATTCCCTTCATAACTATACAGTTTTCCATTATCTAATTCGAAAATACGATTCGTCACACGATCTAAGAAATAACGATCATGGGTTACAAGTAATACTGCGCCATTATATCGAGCTAAATATTCCTCTAACCATTCCACTGTCTCATGATCAAGATGGTTCGTAGGCTCATCTAAAATTAATAGATCCGGTGTTTCAATAAAACATTGCGCCATCGCAATACGTTTTTTCTGTCCACCAGATAAATTTCCAACAGTTGCAGTGAAGTCCGTAATTCCTAATTTCGTTAAAAGAGATTTCGCATTTGCATTTGCTTCCCATGCACTCATTGCATCCATACGTTGCTGCACTGCAAATAATTGTTCCTGTACTTTTTCATTACTTGGATCTTTTTCGATATGTAATAGCGCCTTTTCATACTCACGAAGAAGACGAATTAAAGGAGTATCACCATGGAAGACTTGCTCTAGCACTGTTAGTTGTTCATCAAACTCTGGTTGCTGTGATAAATAACTAATTGTATACCCACGAGAATGAGTCATATCACCTGTATCAGGAATTTCTGCCCCTGCAATAATTTTTAATAACGTCGATTTACCAGTTCCGTTTACACCGATAATTCCGGCACGGTGTCCTTCTGCAATACTAAATGATAATCCATCAAATAACGGTTTTTCTCCATATGATTTTGATAAGTTTTCCACAGTTAACATTTTCATATTTGTGCATTCCACTCTTTCATAAATTGTTCAATAAACTGTTCCATATAACGATGACGAACTTCCGCCTCTTGTTTTGCTGCGTTCGTGTTCATTAAGTCTTTTAATTTCAAAAGTTTTTCATAAAAATGATTTAAAGATGGATCGTTATTTTTTCTATATTCATCTTTCGTCATCACTTCACGCGGAGGAATAGTTGGATCATACATTAATCTCCCTTTCGCTCCACCATACGCAAATGTGCGAGCTATTCCAATTGCTCCAAGGGCGTCTAAGCGATCCGCATCTTGAACAAGCTTCCCTTCAAGTGAATCCACTTTACCGCCATGACCACCTTTATAAGACATATTGGCGATAATATGAAGAACATGTTTACTTTCCTCTTCTTCCACATGTAACTCTTCTAACCAATCAGAAACTTTTTTCATTCCTTCTTCTTCACTTTCATTTAACTTCTCATCTGCCACATCGTGAAGTAATGCTGCCATTTCAATTATAAAACGATTTCCCCCTTCTTGCTCGGATAAAGAAATCGCCAGTTTATGTACGCGTTCAATATGATACCAATCATGCCCACTCGCATCTTTTTCTAAAATATGTTTTACAAAAGTAATTGTTTTTTGAATCTTTTCTTGTTTTGTCATTTTATCTTCACCCAGTTACTTATTGTAACACGCCCGCATTTTTTCATCACATATTTTCTTGTCCGCCCATACACTGAGTGGTAAGCATCATCATGAAGGAGGAATAAATATGTTCTATAATAATCAACCGCCTTATCCAAGGCAACCATTTTACCCTCAACAACAAGAACAAAGATACACAGAACAATACGAAGAACAAGAGTTACAACAGCAAGAACAACAATATGACGAAAACCCATATGCAACAACGCAAAATCAAGAAACTGAATTTCAACAAAATCCATATGAAACACGTCCAAATTATGAATATCCTCAAAATCCATATGCGGTACCACAAAACCAAGAACAACCATATCAGCAAAATCCATATGCAGCACCACAAAACCAAGAACAACCATATCAACAAAATCCATATGCAGCACCACAAAACCAAGAACAACCATATCAACAAAATCCATATGTAGCACCACAAAACCAAGAACAACCATATCAACAAAATCCATATGCAGCACCACAAAACCCATACACAACTCAACCACAACAACCGCAATACCAACAACAAATGTATCAACCAAACTACGACGCACGTGTCTCACCACCTAAACCACCAACAATAGATCCAACGCAGCCACAAATTTTACCGCCAGGACCAACATTAGACATTACACAACCACAAATCTTACCACCTGGACCAATTACTGAACCAACACAACAACAAATTCAACAAGTTGTCGGTACACAGTTTTTACCTTTCAAGAAACCCGTACTAGATTTCGTAAAACCATGGGTAGATTACGGTTTAAATGAAGCAAAACATACATCACACGAACACGCATTAACAGAAGTTGCTGCGATTATGTTTTTAGTTGGTAAAGGCTTCAATCCGACGATTGCTCATTATATCGTAGAATCTTGGGAGAAGAATGAACAGTTTTAGGGTTGTTTATTTTATGTTCAGAAAAACTATAAAAGCGTCGCAAATGCCTGTTATACAAGCATTTGCGACGCTTTTTATTTGTTATATTATATTCTACTTCAAAAGGGTATTTCATATTTTTTCACATGTTTTTATATTATTTATGAGCAAATAATAACCTTTTAATTAAACTGTATTAGATCCCCTTGATAAATAAACATTCCCCTTCCATTTGTTGAACTTTTGTTCTAAATATATCCTCTTAATTCATCAAGTTTTAAAGTGCGCTAAAAACGTTGATTTATCAAGCTTTTATAAAAATGATATTTCATAGTGATTCATCACTTTTTATATTTTGTGGGTAAATTGCGGGTGGGGTTGTGGGTGCCCCCACAAAATATAAAACTAAATGAATTAGGCCTGTTTTATTTTTCCATCTGTTCTTTCCTATATCAAAGGCATTATCTAAAAGATAATTTAAAATATCGTAGCAAAAAAGATGACTCAGTAGAGTGGGCTTTGAATTTATTCATATGATTAAAATTATCCTCTTAAAGTCCCTTAATACAGTAATACGAATTTTCTATATTTACATTTTTTTCTTCTTGTCTCATAATTTTAATCGGGAGAGTGAGGAAGAAAATGGTTCAAATAAAAATTACACCTGAAGAACTAGAACAAGTTGCAAAACGGGCTAATGATACTAAGCATGCATTAGAATCCATACATAATAATTTGTGCAATCAAATTGATTACATGTGTTTTCAAAAGAAACTACACCTAGTAAAGTACCTGAAAAATCTTTCTTAGGAAAAGTTTGGGCTGGTATAGTAGATGGTGCGGGAGATGCTGTAGGAGATACAATCGACGGTATAAAGGCATTAGGTGACTGGGAAACTTGGAAAGGTATGGGCTACACTGTTACCCATTTAGATGAAGCTTTACCTGCTATGTGGGATGCGTTATCAGATTCTTTTAAGAAAGATGTGATAAATGGAGATGCAGAAACCCGCGCAAGATAGGGATCGTATGCTTTAACACAAATTGGATTAGGTCTTATTGGGGATAAAGGAGTCAGTAAAGCTGCAAAGCTAGCGCAAGGTGCTAAATTCTCTCAAGGTATCTCAAAAGCTGGACAAATATTGAGCAAAGGCGATAATTTGGCTTTCTCAGGTGGTAGTAATGGTATAAACTCCACATTTGACAATGCTTTATTTAAACAAGCTAAGGAGGAACTATCAACCTATCAGTTTGCTAAAGGTGAAAATACTACTACTGTGAAACCTGGTGATAGCAGTTCACTTGTCCCCGGAGGAGGCCTAGCTGCACACGAGGCTAGAGGTGGACATTTACTAGAAAGGCATGTAGGAAAAACGGATGAAGAACTATTGCAAAGATTAGAAAGTGATACTAGAATAACAGGTGCATCCACCTTTACAGATAGAGCGACAGCTGAAAATATAGCTAACAACGTTTTAAATAACCCTAGAAACCAAGAACTTATTCAAAACTGGTTAAATAATTCACGTAATAATCGGCCCTTAGCCTTACCCTATAGTGGTAATGAAATAATTGGTAGAGGAATTCAAAGAGGTTCTACGACAATTGAGGAAATGACCAATGCTAAAATTATTTTAAAGAAAGATGCAAACGGAAAATTTATTTTAACTGGCTATCCAAATTAATAAATAGGAGGATAAATATGTTATTAAAACACAATCCAGAAGATGAAATTTATCAATTCCTAGCAGGAAACTTTCATCAAGATTCTTTCTATGAAGAGGTAATTCAAGAACTAATAGAAGAGGAAAATAAAGAATATATACAAGATGCTATTATTTTCTTAACTAAATTTATTCAAAGTGATTACAGTAAGGAAGAAAAAAATAGATATATAAAAGAAGCTGCAGATGGAATATATTTTGAGGGATTAAAAGTAACACCTTTAGAATGGTTAGAACACACCGTTGATTTATTAAAAAAAGGATAAAAAATACAATGTATGAAAATGTTAACAAATCAAAATATGAAATGTCTGTAAACTTAAAAAAATGTTAAGTTAATTGAAGAAAAAAAAAACTATATAGGGATTTACACTAGATAGCGATAATTAATTACAACAAATAAAAGCAGAACCTTATGAGAGTTCTGCTTTTATAATTTTCATTTTGCATACACATAAGCAGGATTAGCAGTTACATAGTATGCTTTGCTTTTACTGTTGTGAACTTTGTATTGATACGAACCATTCACAATTACTTTTAAGACCTTTTCTTTCTAGGGCCTACAATTAATTTAATCGCTGTTCTTTCTTCATTATTGATAGAAATCTCTTGAAACGCTGGAACAAAAGCTAAGTCAATACCACTTGGAGCGACGAACCCTCTTGCAATCGCAATTGCTTTAATCGCTTGATTTATAGCTCCAGCCCCAATCGCTTGAATTTCCACATTACCACTTGTTCTTAGTACACCCGCTATTGCACCCGCGACTGAATTTGGGCTTGATTTTGAAGATACCTTTAATATATTTTCCATGTAAGTTGCTCCCTCTATTATTTAATCTCTCTTTCGTTACAATTTTAAATATTTTAGCGTATCTTTAATTACTATTCACACCAAAAACAAACGATGCTTCATATGTACATTTATTCTATATTTTCTGACTTCTTCCTGCCCAGCTACACAAATAAAATAAAAAAATAAACTAAATAATCTAATATACATACGATTAAATATCCTAACTTCACCAAACGATAACATCCATACAGCAAAAGATAATATTACTGTTTGTCAGACGAAATTAATATAGTAAAGTGAAACTTTAATGAGTGGGGGTTTTGTTCATCCCCCAACTAACTTCTTTGCTTTCACTGAATTTTGAGGTGGGGTCTTACTGCTCGGAAAATAGCGGGATAAACGTTTCCTCGTTACTTTAATCCATTTAGAAATCCCATTCATTTTTCTATCAAATTATGAACCTTATCATCTTCAAAAAGTGTTACAGGTAATACCCCAATACTATATTTCATCATTTGAGCACTTTATATTCCAAATCTATCTCCTTTTATAGTACAAGCATACACGCCAATTGTGATTCATTTTCATAAACTATTATGTGTTTTACATTTATTAAGAATAGGAGGTAATATATTGGGTTCATACTATCATTCTTCAAACTCGTATAAAAAATGCTCATGCAAATCTTCTTCCAGTTCAAATAAAAAATGTTCATGTGACCATTCACATAAACGAAGCTGTCCTGCATACGGAACTTTTTGGCAAACTGAATTTATAACTGTTCCTTTTGGCAACCCTTTTCCATTTAATCACGTTGGACCTTTAGCAGGAGGCGTTTCCTTACTAAACCCTACTACTATACAATTTAGACAAGCTGGTGATTATAGAGTTTCGTTCATTTCCAGTATTAATACTACTTTAAATCCTGTATTTCCACATATCCCAGTCATAACTATATTTTTAAATAACAATCCACTTGCTAATAGTCAAGGTGACTTCGCTATTCAAATGAATACTTCATCAAATAACGAATGTCTTCAACTCGTTGGCGAAACGATTGTTACAGTGCCAGCTAATTCAACTCTTCAACTTAGAAATAATAGTGGCTTTAATCGTCAAAGTATTGTAACTTGTGACAATGGTATAAATTCAGTTGAATTAACAGTTACAAAACTAAGTTAATATTATTTCTTCACATTCAGATACTATTTCAGCATCTTTTTTTATTGAATAACAGTTTTCTTCGACTTTTATTATCTCTCATCACGCAAAAAAAGTGCAGAATTCTTTCTAACTCAAGATTTCTGCACTTTTATATTATGCTTATTTATTCTTCCTTATTTCTCTACATAAACCGACTTAACAATCGTACGATTATATGGTTTTCCTTCTTTATTCATCCCTTTTATATCCATCGTAACGTTATATACTCCCGGTTGTTTTATATCTTTCAAAGCACCTGTAAATGTATTCGTATTAACATTTTGTAATTCATTAAATTCAGAGACTAACTTACCTTCTTTATTAACGACTCTTACTGTTATGGAAAGATCCCCTTTCATTTCAGGTGCCACTGGTGATTTTTTCAGTTTATACTCAGGTTTATTTACTTTAACCTTTGTAGGCATTTGAAGAACAAATGGCGCGTCATTCTTGTAATCGCTTACAACTAAATATGCATCTTTCGACTGCTTCGCCATCATTTTGATTTTCCATTCGCCTACTTCCAATTTATCAAACTTGAATGTTCTAATTGTCGCCCCATTAAAGAAAGATTCGCCTTCACCAGTAGTTATAGCGCTATCTTTGTTTGCATAGATTTTTCCTTTTGGAGATACCATTTGTACTTCTACATCAGAAGAAGCAGTTAGTACAGAAACTATTCCTTCAGCCTTTTTATCAACAGAAATACTTTGCTCTATCCACTGATTTTGTGGTAATTCGCCTCCTAAAATATTTTGATTTGAAGTTGTATTTAATTGTTCTAGATTTTCATTTGAACTAGTGCTGGATGCTACTAAAGCTGGTAACCCCACATTTGTCGTACGTAAATATGGTTCAATTCGTGCAAAAACAGCTGATCCTTTTCTTATATTGTCATGATCAAATCTTGAATCTGTAAATAAATGTGTACCGTACGATAGCTTCGCACTCCATTCATTTACTAGTCCATCATTTGAACCGTACGACGATAAATATAACCCGCCCATAGATAATGCAGAAAATGTTGGCCCCCAGCTAGTCCCAGTAGCCGTATAGTAACGGTTTAATTTAGCTGCTGGGTTGTTATCTATTGTTGAACGAAACTTTGCCATTTCACCTATTTGTAACGAATACGTACCATCATCTTTTTGACCTAATATAGAAGCAAGCCACCCTGCCCACCAACTATATGATAAATCTGCTAAATTTGAGCCGTGATGCGGTGTAGCAAGTGTAATAACATTTCCAACAAATCGATTCGCACCATATTCAACTAATGCAGCTTGTGTATCAATACCACCTTTACTATGTGCTACAATATTAACTTTTTTACCGAAATGATTATATATTTCTTCAAGTTTTTGTGCTAACAATTTTCCGTTATCCCACTGACTAGCCGAACCTTTCCCAGCAGCATCATATAATTGTATAAACACTGTTTGATAGCCTGCTTTCAAAGCATAATCATACATATCATTTATATCATGATATACTGTCTTTCCATACCAACTATCTGCATTACCATTTCTTCCTTGTACAAAGAGAATTGGTGGTTTATTCTCATCATAATTAGCAGGTTTTTGGCCTAAAAACCATTCTCCAGGTGTGAATACTTCTGTATCAGGAAACCCCTTTCCAAGCTCTTTTACAACTTCTGCCTGTACATTTGTGCTAATCGTTGGAGCCATGATAAAAAATACAATTAGTAAGACCACAAATCTTCTCATCAGTCGCATATTACTCCCCCTATTTTTTTGAAAGAAGGTGTTCTTTATAATATTTTATATTTTCCCTTCCTTAATAATAGCTAATCTTTTATTTTAAAAAGATGTTAGCCCTATTTTTAGAAGGTTACTAGTTGTGTACCCTCTTCCTTAACTCTCGTTATTCTCTTTGTTTCTACCTCTTCCTTTTGATAGAATACGACAAAAAAGTTTCTCAATAATTGTTAACTTCGCTACATCCAGATATTTTTTAAATTATTATTGTTTATATAAAGCATACAAATCTTGAAAAAATTTTAGTGAAAAAACATTTTATTACTAGTTAGTTATTTAAAAATATAATAAAGATATGTACTTTCTTTTCATTAAATACAAACTAATTTTAAAGGAGCTTATATTATAAGACTTTCCTACGATTAAAAATTAAACTGAAATTTCAGAATAGAAAATCACATTTCCAGAAACATATATTATGATAATTTCCGCGCACTTGAATTAACTTTTTAGAAGTACTAACCTATCGGTGAGCAGAAGAAAATTCTGTAAAAAGAAAGGAGAATACTTTATGATGACCAATTTACAAAAGGAGTTTTTTAAACGCTTAAAAATTCCTGCAAAAGAAATAACATTTGATGATTTAGATGAAATTCTCTTAAAAATGGGAATGATTCTCCCCTATGAAAATCTTGATATTATGGCTGGCACTATTAAAAATATCTCAAAAGATAACTTAATAGAAAAGTTACTTATTCAAAAACGAGGTGGACTTTGTTATGAATTAAACTCCTTATTGTATTATTTTTTAATTGATTGTGGGTTTCAAGTATACAAAGTAGCCGGTACTGTTTATGATCTGTACGATAATAAATGGAAACCCGATGATGGTCATGTCATTATCATATTAAGTCTTGAGGATAAAGATTATGTTGTGGATGCAGGTTTTGCATCTCATCTCCCTTTACATCCAGTCCCTTTTAACGGAGATGTCATCTCCTCTCAAACAGGAGAATATCGAATTCGTAAGCGAAATACTCGAAAAGGTACGCATATTTTAGAAATGAGAAAAGGAGCTAACGGAGAATCTACAAGTTTCTTACAATCTGAACCTTCAAATGAATGGAAAATAGGCTATGCTTTCACTGTAGATCCAATAGATGAGAAAAAAGTGAATAACATTCAAAAAGTGATTGTAGAGCATAAAGAATCTCCTTTTAATAAAGGGGCTATCACTTGTAAATTAACTACTTATGGTCACATATCATTAACAAATAAAAATTATACAGAAACCTTTAAAGGCACTAAAAATAAACGACCAATAGAATCTAAAGATTACGCTCGCATTCTTCGTGAATCTTTTGGAATAACGCAAGAGAAATATGTAGGAAAAACACTAGAAAGAGGTTAGTTGACTACAAGTATTTCATAATAAAGCAGATTCTATATTTAGAATCTGCTTTATTTTATATTTTGTTATAAATTAATTTAATTTTGTTGTTACCCTTTAATTTTCAATTATATATTCATCATCATATTTATCGTATTGTAACCCTTTCCCTATCTTTGATTCTGTAACTTGATCTCTTAAAAACGGTGCAGCATCCATTTTGCTAGTTGCAATTTCAATTCCATATTTTTTCGTTAAATGAGCTAACTCTATTAAAAACCACTCTCTTCGCAATGTAACTGGAATATCCAATGTTTTTCTTTTCATATATAATAGCACCTCTTTTATTTTCATAGCTTAAAAACATCACTGGATGCACTTATTAAAACTACCTTTCACCGCTAACATCCAATGAAACATTATAGTATATGCATGTCCATTTCAAACGTGCTATCACAAATATGATATTTAAGTTTACATAATTATATTATGTAATAGCAGAAAAGGAAGGCATGTCCCTCCCCCTTCTACTATAGAGATTTAAATTAAGAACATCTTGGTACACCTAAAGCTAAAAATAAACCTGCTACTCCCGCAGTAATCGGTACTTTTAACGTAATAACATCGTCTACCTTCGTTACTAAAAAGTAAGCATTACCTTCTTGTAATATACAAGTTACTAACAATTGAAATTCCATTCAAATCTCCTCCTTTCAATCGATATACTATAATTTATGAAATATCTTTCAAAAAGTAATAGGAAATATATCTATTTTTCTCTATATATAAAATAATCGTTTATAAGTCTAGTAAAAATATTAATTTTCTAAATTTATATAAAACGTGTAATATCCAATAAGTTCCTATATAATCAATAAGAAAAATCTTACAAATGCAGGTATGAAAATGGCGATTTTGAGTAATATTGGTGCAGCTTTATTTTCTATTGCTTTTATTCTTTTAATCTTATGTATCATTTCATTCTTTAAGAAAAATGGAAAAGCAAAACAATATGGACGTCCTACCGTTATTCTTTTTATGATTTCTATTATATTAATAACGACCGATACAACAAAATCGGAACACCCCGTCGTCGAGTTTTTTTCTACTTTAAGTTTCATTCTATTTATATTCTTCCTTGTTATAGCAATCTTATCTGTAATTAAGAAAACAGGTGTAGCGAAAAAACAATTTATTATTACAGCCGTATTATTTGTCATTTTTGTTGCGCTATTAGGTATTTCAGCTCCTTCTTCTGAAAAAACGACAGCAACTAGTACAAAAGTGGCATATAACAATGAAGAACAAAAAGATAGTGAACAGAAAAAAGAGCTAGAAAAGAAAGAGGCGGACGAAAAAACTCAAAAGCAAGAAGATGAGAAGCGTCAAGCCGAGGAACAAGCTCGTAAACAACAAGAAGAACAAAAACGTAAGGCTGACGAACAGGCTCGTAAACAACAAGAAGAGCAAAAAGCACAGCAAACTCAAACACAACCCGCTTCAGAAAATACTAGTAGTGCATACTACAAAAATTGTGCTGCAGTTAGAGCAGCTGGGAAAGCTCCTTTACATAAAGGGCAACCAGGTTATAGCTCTCATCTTGATCGTGATGGCGATGGAATTGCATGTGAAAAATAGCAATAAAAAATATTACCACTTATTACTTTCCCCCTTATTTTAATAACATTCTTCTTATTATTCTCAAAAACGACACAGAATAAGTGATTTCAATCACTACATAGATGTTAATTTATCGCTATTCTTAATTTAGTTATTACATTCAAACTTTATGGAGGCGTTCATATGAAACATGCATTTACTGAAACTTCTATTGTCGGTGAGATCGTTACACAATTTCCGAAAGCTAGCGATCTTTTTAAATCATATAGAATAGACTTTTGTTGTGGTGGTAATAAACCACTTATTGATGCAATTCATGAAAGAAATTTATCAGCAACAGAAGTACTTACAGAATTAAATACACTTTATAATAATACGAAACGATTAAATGAATCTGAAATTGATTGGAAAAATGCTTCTTATCGTGAATTGATTGATTATGTTATAAATAAGCATCATCGCTATTTAAATGAAGAATTACCACAATTAAGTCCGTATGTGACGAAAGTATTACGCGTCCACGGAGCAAGTCAGCCTCACTTAGCTCAAATTCATAAGCTATTTCACGAATTAAAGATGGAATTAGAACAACATTTAATTAAAGAAGAAACAGAAGATTTTCCATTAATTTTAGAATTTGAACAAAATCCAATTGAAGAAAACTATGTGAAATTACGTAAAGTAGTAGATGAGTTGGAAAATGAACATAACCACGCAGGCAACATTATTAAAGAGCTTCGTAAAGTTACAAATGACTTTACTCCTCCAGAAAGAGCTTGCGGTACTTATCGACTTGTTTACCAACGTCTTGAAGCATTAGAGTCTGACTTAGTTGAACACATTCATTTAGAAAATAATATTTTATTTCCACGTGCCATTACGAGAGCATAAATAAATTGCGGGACATGAGTATACATACTTATGTCCTGTTTTTTCATTTGGTAAAAAATATACACATCCCTCTCGAATAAATCCGAATTTTAACAATTTGTGAATCATTATAAAAATGTGACAAATATCACATCTCCCCTTTTTTGGATTTTCTATAATAGAAATATAATCCTTTGTTCAACATTTCACAGAAAAAGGGGAAACGAAAATGAAAAAACGTTTAGTTATGATCGGAAATGGTATGGCTGGCATACGCTGTATGGAAGAAATATTAAAACATAATAGTGATTCATATGAGATTACTATTTTGGGAGATGAACCGCATCCAAACTACAACCGTATTATGCTCTCTCACGTTTTACAAGGCAAAACAAATATGCAAGATATCATTATGAATGAATATAGTTGGTACGAAGAGAATGAGATAACTTTATATACAAACGAAAGAGTTCAAAGTATTAACCGAGAAGCAAAAATCATTATCACAGAAAAAAATCGTACTCTTACATATGACAAACTCATTATCGCAACAGGTTCTAGTGCTTTTATTTTACCTGTTGAAGGTTCTACTCTTCCTGGTGTAACAGGATTTCGAACAATTGAAGATACACAATTTATGATAGACACCGCTAAAGAAAAGAAAAAGGCCGTTGTTATTGGTGGTGGGTTACTTGGTTTAGAAGCCGCAAGAGGTCTTATTGACTTAGGGATGGACGTACATGTTGTTCATTTAATGCCAAACTTAATGGAGCAGCAACTAGATACGAAAGCAGCTTCTCTATTACGCGAAGATTTGGAAGCGCAAGGCATGAAATTTCTAATGGAAAAGAAAACTGTAAAAATTCTTGGTACAGACCATGTTGAGGGCATTCAATTTGAAGATGGTGAAGTTGTAGATTGTGATTTAGTCGTAATGGCTGTCGGAATACGCCCAAATACGCAAATAGCAAAAGATGCTGGTTTAATTGTAAATCGCGGTATTGTAGTCAATGACTATATGCTAACAAATGATGAGTCCATTTATGCAGTTGGAGAATGTGCAGAGCATGACGGTATCGCATATGGACTTGTTGCTCCTCTTTATGAACAAGGTGCGATATTAGCAAAACATATAACAAATTTACAAACTGATGGATATTCGGGCAGTATCGTCGGTACGCAATTAAAAGTTGCTGGTTGTGATTTATTCTCTGCTGGTCAAATTTATGAAGATGATCAAACGAAAGCAATATCCATCTTTGATGAATGTAAACGTTCCTATAAAAAAGTATTAATTCGTGATAATAAAGTCGTCGGTATCGTTTTATATGGTGACACAGCTGACGGTACACGCCTCTTTAGCATGTTAAAGAAAGAAGAAGATATACAAGAATATACACCAGCTTCCATTCTTCACAAAGCTGGTGAAGAGAGTGAACTTGACGTTGCTACTATGAGTGCTGATGACACGATTTGCGGATGTAATGGTGTTACGAAAGGTACAATCGTTCACGCCATTTTAGAACAAGAGTTAACGACTTTTGAAGAAGTTAAAGGCTGTACGAAAGCCGCAGGGTCTTGTGGTAAATGTCGTCCGCTTGTGGAACAAGTTTTATCTCATACACTTGGAGATGCTTTTGATGCCTCAGCGCAATCTGCCGGTATGTGTGGATGTACACCTTTATCCCGTGATGAAGTCGTAGCGGCCATTCACGAGAAAGGCTTAAAATCTCCAAAAGAAGTACGAAATGTTCTTGGTTTTGCACATGAAGACGGCTGTTCGAAATGCCGCCCTGCTTTAAACTACTATTTACGTATGGCGATTCCAGAAGAATATGAAGATGATAAATCGTCCCGTTTCGTTAATGAAAGAATGAATGGTAACATCCAGCACGATGGTACATTCTCTGTTATTCCACGTATGTACGGAGGCGTTACAACAGCAGATGATTTAATGAAAATTGCTGAAGTTGCGAAGAAGTATGATGTTCCACTTGTGAAAATTACCGGTGCAAGCCGAATTGGCTTATACGGTGTCAAGAAACAAGATTTACCTAACGTATGGGCTGACTTAAATATGACTTCTGGATATGCGTATTCAAAATCTCTTCGTAATGTAAAATCATGTGTTGGCTCTCGTTTTTGCCGTTTCGGTACGAAAGATTCATTAGGACTTGGTATGTTGCTTGAACAATCATTAGAAATGGTAGATACACCTCATAAAATGAAAATGGGTGTAACTGGTTGTCCGCGTAACTGTGCGGAAGTACTGACGAAAGATTTTGGCGTTGTTTGTGTCGAAAATGGATATCAACTTTATATTGGCGGAAATGGTGGTACAGAAGTACGTGAAGCTGATTTTGTAATGATTGTCCCTACTGAAGATGATGTCCTTCGCATCGCTACAGCTTACATGCAATATTATCGTGAAACTGGTATTTACGGAGAGCGTACTGCCTACTGGACAGAACGTTTAGGCTTCGATCACATAAAAGAAATACTGCAAGATGCAAATATGGTTACTACGTTAAATGAACGTTTCCAAAAAGCTCGTGGCACATATAAAGAAGCATGGGGACAAGCACTAGAAACGAAATCATTAAAAGCGATGTATGAAGTAGAAACTGTGAAATAAGGAGCTGTGACCTATATGATACAAACGAAAGAAAAAATAAAAGTTATGCGTGCAGAAGACCTTCCTATTCAAATCGGTAAAGAGGTGCAAATGAAAGGTATGTCTTTCGCCCTATTCCGCCTTTCAAATGGCGATATTCGAGCTGTAGAAAATCGTTGTCCTCATAAAAACGGGCCATTAGCGGAAGGTATTGTATCTGGAGAATTCGTCTTTTGTCCACTACATGATTGGAAAATTTCACTACTAACAGGTGAAGTTCAAAAACCTGATGACGGTTGTATTCAAACGTATGAAGTAGAAGTTATTGACGGAGATATTTATATATACATGTAATTTACAAAAGGAAGCCTCCCCTGGCTTCCTTTTAAATAAAAATAGACGAGGTGCGAATATGAACGGATATGTATATTTAGTTGGTGCAGGACCAGGTGATGAAGGGCTTATTACAAAAAAAGCGATAGAGTGCTTAAATCGTGCAGATATCGTCTTATATGACCGCTTATTAAACCCTTCCTTTCTTAATTATACAAAAGAAACATGTGAACTTATTTATTGCGGAAAAATGCCAAAGAATCATACTATGCGTCAAGAAATGATTAACTCACACCTCCTTCAATTTGCGAAAGAAGGAAAAATCGTAGTCCGCTTAAAAGGCGGAGATCCATCTATTTTTGGCCGTGTTGGTGAAGAAGCAGAAACTTTAGCATCAGCAAATATTCCATATGAAATTGTACCAGGTATTACATCTAGCATCGCCGCTAGTATCTATGCAGGTATTCCCCTCACCCACCGTGACTACAGTAATAGTGTCACTTTATTAACTGGACATGCAAAAGGTCCTTTAAGCGATCATGGAAAATATAATTCATCTTACAATAGCGACACGATTGCCTACTACATGGGTATAAAAAACTTACCTACAATTTGTGAAAACTTACTACAAGCAGGAAAAAAAGAAGATACGCCATTAGCAGTCATTGAATGGGGTACAACTGGTAAACAGCGCGTTGTCACAGGGACACTGTCTACCATTGTTTCTATTGTCAAAAACGAAAATATTTCTAATCCTTCTATGACAATTGTTGGTGATGTCGTTTCCTTATGTAATCAAATCTCTTGGAAAGAACGCAAGCCATTGCACAGCAAGAAAGTTTTATTTGCATCTGCAACAAATAAAAAAAGCGCAATAAAGCAAATGTTACAAGAGTCCGGTGCAGAAATATATCAAATTCCAACTTTCAAAAAGAAAGAATACACATTAACCTCTGAACAAATCAATAAGATTTTTAACGTTGATCGTCTTGTATTTTGTTCCGCTGACAGTGTAGACATCTTAATGCAATCATGCAGTAAATATCATAAAGATATTCGTTCCTTACAGGCAGAACTTCAGTATATGAACCTTTCTATTCAAGAAAAGCTCATGCAATATGGATTGTTCAGTAAACCTGCGCAATTTTCTTCGAATTCAACGATTTATTTAGGACGAAACATTAACCGAATTGCTGTTATTCAAGAAAAAATTGGTGCTGGTTCCTATATGATGACTCATGAATACACAATTGATCATCGCTTCGATGAAATTCATTCACGTATGCTTTCTGAATTCTCATGGGATAGCATTGTATTTGAAGGTCGTGCTTCTATTGATACGTTTCTAGCAGAAATAAAACGCCTTGGCTTTATCAATATTCTTACTCTCCCATTCTCGTATACCGACGTTCCAACTTTACACTATGCAAATAAAGTTGGGTTTCATAACGTAGATCATCAATTACAAGAAACTCTTATGAAGAAAGACATGGTGAGACAATGAAAGGAATTGTATATGTTGGACATGGGAGCCGGCTACAAGAAGGTAATGAACAATTCATTCAATTTATTCAATCTGTTATGAAAGAGCGAAACGAAAGAATTCAAAAAATAGCTTTTCTAGAACTAACGACACCTACTATTTCGGATGCAGTTACAGAAACGATAATAGAGGGAGTAACTGAAATAATGATTGTACCTGTTTTATTATTTGCAGCAGCTCACTATAAACGTGATATTCCTTTTGAAATAGAGCAACTACAAAAGAAATATCCACAAATAACATTTTCAGTTGTACCTCCTTTTAGTACACATCCACATATGGTGGAACTTGTAGTGAAAAGAATACGTGAAGCTATGTCAATGCAAAATAGTAGTATTTTACTCGTAGGACGAGGCAGTAGTGATCCACAACCGATACATGAATTACAACAAATCAGAGCAGCTGTCGAACGAAAACTTGGTATGCCAGTATCCTGTTCCTTTTTAACGAAAGGAACTCCCTCTTTTGCTGCTGAGCTCAAGGCTATAACATCGACTGCGTCCCATGTATATGTCATGCCGTACCTTCTCTTTACCGGATTATTACTTCAAAAAATTAAATTGCATACAAAAAAATATGATCACGTTACGACTTGTAACTGTCTTCAGTTTGATACATACATGAAGTTAACATTATTAGAACGAATGGAGGAATGCATATATGTATAACATGTACCCTCTTATGTTTAATCTACAAAATAAAGTGGTCGTTATCATTGGTGGAGGTAAAATTGCATATCGAAAAGCGTCTGGATTAAAAAATACAGGTGCTTTCGTCACTGTTGTCAGCCCAGAAATTTGCGAGGAAATGAAGGAACTTTCTTATATTACTTGGAAGCAAAAAACTTTTAGTAATGATGATATTAAAGATGCTCATCTTATTTATGCAGCTACAAATCAACATGCTGTAAATATGATAGTCAAACAGGCCGCTCATGATTTCCAGTGGGTTAACGTTGTAAGTGGTAGTACAGCATCATCTTTTCACACACCTGGTGTCATTCGAAATGATGAATATGTTGTCACTATTTCAACTTCAGGTAAGGACCCATCGTTTACGAAGCGCATGAAGCAAGAATTAACATCTATACTTCCTAAACTTATAAAAAAACTTTCTCATACTCGCAAATTGTAATCTATCACTCAGCTAAAATAGTAATTAACTTTGAACAAACGTTTTTAGAGGCGTTTGTTCTTTTTGCTTTAGTTTCGTTTTTTAGGCTCAGACAAGCAATTGGACAAGAATCTGTGAAGAAAAATAACGACAACAATTACGGACATAAAAAACAGTTGCTTGAGAGCAACTGCTTCAATACAGGTTTTATATTGGATATTCATTCAACCAAATTAGCGCATATTCATACTCATCAAAAAATCTCACAGATTCTTTCGTATTAGATTGTTGTAAATAATCCATTATCTCCCCCTCTTCAAGGAGAAATGCAATTGCCTTACTGTGATTCAAAATGGTTTCATTGAAAAACTTCTCTTTCCATACTTTTTGAACAGAAAAATGATTTGGCGTGTATCCTTTTCTATCCACCAACAATTTGTATTTCCGCCCTTCGGAAATGAATTGCTGACAAACCTGCTCGAAACCATTAAACCATTCATACACATCATCTGTTTTTATATTACCAACTAGATGGGTAACAATTATATCTCCTGAAACTGTTGTGCTAATAATTTGTTTACTCAACTTGGAATCATCCCCCTTATTTACAATAATACGGAAAAACTACATGGAATCAATAAAGATAAAATTCTTACTTGACGCTCCCCCATCACTATCAACCTAAGCTCATGTAACGTCAATTATAAGCGAGATTGTGTCTTTTTTCGCAAATCTATATGTAGATGCTTTAAAGATTTACATACGAAATAACCCGTAACGAGTTTCCTTTTTTTGAATTAAGCCACTTGATTATCAGACATAGTACAATTGTAAACGACACTCAATATATTTAAGACTGTTTTCTTCTCATATCGATGGGATTTCCGTCCATCATTTACCGCCTCAAATCTATTCATTTTTGCACGTACATTCAAAACAAAATATATGACAAATAAATAACGACAGTTACTGTAATAATGCTGAAAAGTGTTGAAAATAAAACGATTTGTGCATGTAATTCAGGTTCTATTTGATACTCCATAGCAATGGTTGATGTATTTCTTGAAGTAGGAAAAGAACTTGCAATAAATAATGATTGTGCAACAATACCATCCATGTTTAGTAGATATATCATAGCAAGTGCTAATAATGGTCCCATCAGTAACCTTCCAATTAAAGCCCATGTTATGACTCGATGGAAAAAATTAAGCTTAATGTTGGATAATTGTGCCCCTAGCAATATGAGTGCTATTGCAACAAAACCATTCGCAAGCTGATTAAGAGGAATAAAGATAGAATTAGGTATTTGAATTGTAAAAGATTGAAAGAAAACCCCTAATACGAGTGCATGAAATACAGGCAGTCTTAGAAATGATTGAATAATACCTCCGATTGTTTTTGTTGCTGATAGTAAGTTATATATCCCATATGAATAAGTTAAAAGATTCTGGAAAATAACAATAAAAATTTGAATGGAAACCCCCACTGGATTGTGACTGAAAATCAATTGACTTACTGGTAACCCATAATTACCGGAATTCATTAACGAAATGCTATTTTTTAGAGCTGCACTTTCTCCTTTTTCTAACTTTAATATTTTTGAAATGAAATGACTTACTATGATCAGACTCAGACTATAAAGCATTAAATAGTATATTATCTGGAGCAACAAACCTGTTTCTATACGAATATCATATATATTCACAAATACAGCCGCTGGCATCAAGCAATAAGTAATAAGTGTAGATAGCTGCTTTAAGTTAAATTGAAACTTTCTTTGTAAGATTGCACCAATTAGCATCAATATTAATATTGGTAATATCACGTCTAATATAATAAAAACAAACATGTAAAACCTCATTCCAAATATATTATAGTTGGATTAAACTCTTTACTAAATATGGACCACGTTTTATTCATCGGAAAACACCCTCAGTTCTTAATAATCAGAAAACTGAAATCAATAATACGAAAATGCTCATCAAAAATTCTTATTTCATTTCCCTCCCCTCTCTTTTCTTTAACATATCAAATATAACTCATAAAGAAAATTATGGATTGTTTATACAAATTCATAATTTTATCTTATCAACCTAAACGGTATTTTTTATTTTAAGTATTCTTTTTCACAATATCCATTAGCCTTACCAAAAAATCTGGCCCTAGAAAAATCTGATACTGCAGTTACTATGCGAAGAATACTTACATCAATTCCATACTTGTCGCTTAAAACACCTAACATACTTGATACTTGTTTATCTTGAGTGGACTTATATTTTTTTCATCTAAACATCCCGATTCAATTAAATATTTGCATTCTAAAAATGAGTTCGATCTTTAGAATAGATTTAAGATTTCCTTCACTAATCTACCCTTTAATTGAATAACTTTTGACTTCTATATTTTAAAATAAAATTCCATAAACCTTCTGTTTTTCATTTTAAAAACACACTCTTTTAGAAAACGAGCGTTTGTTGAGATAGCAATAAAAACATGTTGAAGCCTATTACAAAAAGAACCATCCCAAAATACTTTGGGACAGTTCTTTTTCCTTATTAATGATTCTTTAACATCACTAACAATTTCTCTTGGCTATACATCCATACTGTAATGATTAAACAAGCAAGTGCGACTTCTGATAACGCCATAAATCCAATAGCATAATGACCTGTTAATTGGAATAGTAATGTTAAAATTAGCGGTGGGAAGAATCCTCCTAGTCCACCTAAAGCTGATACGAGACCATTTACAATACCAGCTTGTTCTGAGAAATACATTGGAACGAGTTTAAAGATTGTACCATTACCTATACCTGCACAAAATGCGACTAGTAGGCAACCAAATGTATACACGTTCATGCTAGGCATAAATGATAAAATAATACCTGAAAGTGTTAAACCGATAAATACAAAGATTAATATTTTAAATGGATTAAACTTATCACCGAGCCAACCACCAATTGGGCGCATAATTGTTGCGAGTACGATGAATCCAGCTGTCCGCATACCTGCATCTACTTTCTCTAATCCGAAGTGAGATACTAAAAAGTTTGGTAAGTATACGGTAAATGCGACAAATGATCCGAATGTTAAAAAGTAAAAGATACATAAAAACCAAAGTTTTTCATTTTTATATACACCTTTTATTTGTTCCATTAATGGTGTATTCACCTTTTTCTCTTTACGATCGCCTAATAAAAAATTCATAAGTGCAAATGCTGCAAGTAAAACCAAATAACATTGTACTGTCGCTCTCCAGCCAACTGAAGTTGCGATAACAGGCGCTAAAAATGAAGTAATGGCTGTTCCGGCATTACCTACACCGTAAATACCATTTACAAAACCGTGACTCTCTTTCGGAAAGTATTTTGGTAAAGAAGTTACCCCTACAGAGAATACAGCACCACCGATTCCGACAAATAATCCACCAATAATTAAATCCATCATAGAATTGGCAACACTAATATAAAAGACAGGAAATAATAATAAAATAAAACTAATAAAGAATAATTTTCTTGCTCCGAAACGATTTGTCCAATAACCAATTGGAATGCGAAGAACAGAACCTAAAATAACCGGTACTGCTGTTACTATAGAAATTTGTCCCGCAGTTAATGGGATATCCACTTTAATATAGGGCATTAATGATGATAAAATAACCCACACCATAAAACCGATAATTAGATTAGAAGTTTGTAAACTTAATTGAAAATTAGGACTTTTCATCCTGTTCCCTCCTATGTATACGTAGTTATATTCATTCCCTCCAGCCTAATCACGTTCTTACATGATTAGGCTGAAAAGAATCAACCACCACTTACTGGCGGAATCATTGCTACGATATCGCCAGTTTGAATGATGTCATCCTCATTTGCGTATTCTTCATTTATCGCGACCATAATCTCGTTTAAAATTTCTACATTATATTCCTTAATCAGAACTTCCTTCAGCTTCGCAACTGTAATATTTTCACAATCTATGTGTAATGCTGGCTTACTTACTTCTTCTTGTAAATGTGCAAATAATAGTACTTCAATCATATACTCATCCCCTTTCCAGGCTCACCATTTGCATATGTTACCTTCTCTAACTGATCACCTATCCATGACTCACCATCTTCCCAAAACTCTTTCTTCCAAATTGGAACAATTTGTTTAATACGCTCCATAATATATTCGTTCGCCTCATATGCAGCTTTCCGGTGTGGTGTAGAAACAGCGACAACAACAGCAAGATCAGAAATTTGTAATGTACCAATGCGATGTGTAATAGCGACATATGTCCCTGGCCACTTCTCTCCTACTTCAGTGCCAATTCTCTCAAGCTGGTTCTCCGCCATTGTCTTATAAGCTACATACTCTAAACAAAGTGTACGTCGACCTTTCGTAAATTCTCTAACAGTACCAATAAAAGTAGTAACCGCACCACACTCACGACGAATTACTTTGTTTGTAACTTCTTCAATTGAAATAGGTGTATCAATTACTTCATAATACGTATGTGTCATCTTGCACCTCTGACCCTTATATAAGTTAGCAATCTCTTTCTCTATTACTTGTATGATCGAAGCGGCTCTTCCCACGGCCACTCACTTCCGACGTTCGATTCTAATAACAGTACCGAAACGGTTATTCCTGTTTCAAATCCTCTCGTTCCTCCCGGCAGAACGATAAATGCATTCGCTTCTGCAAGTGAAGAAATTGCGCTAGATTTATCTAAACCGACTGGTGTAACTTGCAATTGCCCATCTACAATTTCTACTCTCCCTCTTACAAAACGAGTAAACGGATTTGCTTTCGAAATGTCTTTCTGTAAAATTGCCTCTGCACGATATATGTGCGGATCTTTCCTATGCAAGTATGTTCCAATGACAGGTCGAACATACAATTCACATCCGACATAACAAGCAGAAGGATTACCAGATAGACCAAATAATAGTTTTCCCTCTAACTCAGCTACAGTTGTCACACTTCCTGGTCGCATCGCTATTTTGTTAAAAAGTACATTAGCTTGTAATCTCTCATAAATATCCGGTAAATAATCATAGTCTCCTACTGAAACGCCACCAGTTGTAATTAATATATCAACTTCTTTTATCGCTTTTTTTACAGTGTTATAACACGTCTCAAAATCGTCAGCGAATTGCCCATAATACTGTACAATCCCCCCTGCTCGTTCAATTTGAGCAGCTATCATATAGGAGTTACTATTTCGAATCTTCCCTGGCTTTAATTGTTCATGTACTTCGAGCAGTTCACTTCCTGTCGTTACAATTCCAATGACTGGCTGTTTTACAACATATACCGTACTATAACCAAACGTAGCAAGAAGTGCTGCAACTCCAGGATTAATAACAGTCCCTTTTTTCACCAGAATGCTATTTTGTTTTACATCTTCTCCTTTAAAAGAAATGTTATCCCCAGCAACAAAGGAGCGTTTCAATTTCATATAAGTCTTTTCGTTTTCTTCAAATCCTTCCGTTAGCTCTAACATAACTACTGTATTACACCCCGCAGGAATTGCCGCACCTGTCATAATACGGACAGCTTGAAATGCTTTCACATCTTCTGTAAAAACAAAACCTGCTCCAATTTCACCAATCACTTCAAACAGAATGGGATTACTGCTACTTGCTTCTTTTGTGTCTTCTGCTCGAATCGCAAATCCGTCATATGGAGAACGATTGAAATGCGGGACATCATGATCTGCAATAACATCTTCTCCAAGTGTTCTACCGTAGCTTTCTATAAGAGAAACCTTTTCTATTTCACCTTGGTAAGCATATTCCATTACACGTGCAACTGCTTCTGCCACTGGAATTGGTATACGTTTTTCTAACATTCTTTTTCACCTCGTTTTAATAAGGGACAACTCTCTTTCTGTTCATCCTATATATTTTGCGTATAATCGTTTTGCTATTTTCACATCATTTGTTCCATGAATAAATGCCCTACCGTCTGTAAATAAAACGAAACGATATTCATCAATTAGAAATGATAGTAAGTAAGGCGTTTTTTGGACAAGTACACTTTTTTGTAATCGTTTTTGAACTTCCTCTAAATGAAGAACACGTTTTACCCCTGAACGGATTTGAACCGTATTCCGTCCGCATAGCACTTCCGTTTTCATCTGTGCTTCAAATGTTAAACTTGGGTACGTGCGTGTATTTCCACAAGAGGGACATGTATTTTTCTTCTGTCTATTTACTTTTAATGAGAGATATTGATTGTTCCAAATATCAAATGATAACATTGTTCCTCTTAGCGCCTCAAAATCATCCACCAATATTTTCATCGCCTCTGTTACTTGATGAGCAACGACCATTTGTACAGCTGGTTGAATGATTCCTGCTGTATCGCATGTTGCACCGCCCATAGGATGATCCATTAAGCAGCGAAAACATGGTGTTTTCCCTGGAAGAATTGTATACGTTACACCGTAACTTCCAATACATCCACCGTATATCCAAGGTATATTTTCTTTTTGTGAAATGTCATTTATAAGTAGGCGCGTATCAAAATTGTCAGTCGCATCTAATATGAGATCCACTTCTTTTGTTAACTCTTTTATTTCTTGCAGTGTGACATCCGATACTACTGGTACAATTTCCACTTCAGAATTAATCTTTCTTAAATGCTCTGCCGCTGCAATTGCTTTCGGTTTGCACTGCTGTGCATCTTCTTCTGTATATAACTGTTGCCGTTGTAAATTACTCCATTCGACGTAGTCACGGTCAGCAATTGTCAATTTCCCAATTCCCATTCTAACAAGAGCTTCTGCATTTGCAGCTCCTAGTGCACCCGCACCGATTAGGAGCACATGCTTTTCTCTTATTTTTCTTAGTCCCATTTCACCAATTCTAGAAAACAATACTTGTCTTGCATAACGCTCTTGCATAAGAACTCCGCCTTTCACTATCCACCAATGTAAGACATTTCAACTTTTGGACGTTTACTTGTACTTTCAACTGTTCTTTCATCTGAATATCGATCTGTTCTATATCGCCATGTATGTTGTAAAATTTTTAATAATGAGGCGTCAGAAATATTTTCTCGAAGAAGCGTTCGCAAATCCGTTCCTTTTGTTCCAAATAAACATGTAAAAAACTTACCGTCTGCCGAAATACGGGCTCTCGTACAAGAAGAACAAAATGACTCAGAAACAGAAGTAATAAATCCAACTTCTGCATCGCTCCCTACATATCGATACATTTTCGCAACCTCTCCAAAGTAACGAGGTTTAACAGGCTCAATCGGATATACACGATTAATCTTCTCTATTAATTGTTCCTTCGTAATAACTTGTTCAAAGTTCCAGCCGTTTGTACTGCCCACATCCATAAACTCTATAAAACGGAGCTGAATTTCTTGTTCTTTAAAGTAACGAGCCATATGAAGAATTTGACTATCATTCATTCCTTTTTTTACGACCATATTTACCTTTACTTCTAACCCTGCGTTCTTCGCTTCTTCAATTGCTTTTAATACAGGTTTTGTGCTTACATTTCGTCCATTAATTTTTTTGAAGACATAATCCTCTATCGCATCTAAACTAATATTTACACGTTTTAATCCCGCTTCTTTTAACGCCTTTGCTTGTTTTGCTAAATGAATACCGTTTGTTGTGAGTCCAATATCTTTTAAGCCTTCTAGCTTTGCAAGTCTTGCAATTAACGTCGGTAAGTCTTTACGCAATAAAGGTTCACCGCCAGTAAGCCTAATTTTATTGACTCCCATACTTATAAATAATCTCGCTAATCTTTCTATTTCATCGAACGTTAATAAAAGCTCTTCCTTTAAAAAAGCGTAATCAGGTCCGAACACTTCAGCAGGCATACAGTATGTACACCTAAAATTACAACGATCAATAACTGAAATACGTAAATCTTGAAGTGGCCGTTCTAAAGAATCTTTCATGTTCTCATGCATCTATATCCCTTCTTTTCTGCTGCAATCCTTAGTAAGCTTTCAATTTTTTTATTTGCCTTCATTATAAAAAAGAAGCTACATATTCAATGTGACTTTTCTCACATTACTTTCCCCATTCAAAAATTCTTCACAAATCCGTTCGAATTTTGTTCACATCTTTAATCTCATCCACTTTGTCTATTGAATTTTTCAAACTAAAAACTGAAGATTTCTTCCCCTTACGGTCATTGAAATTTCAATTTATTTTTAAAATAGCTCTTGCATTTTCATCATACTTACACTCAAAATAGGAAATGTATTGCTTATAAGAAGAAAGGTGATCACTGTGGCAAACAGTATGACATTATCTCAAGATTTAAAAGAATTACTTGCATCTGTTGAATATAAAATGCAAATTAAAAAAGGTAGTTTTATTTTTCAAGAAGGTATGGAGGCAACAGAGCTCTATATCATCCACTCAGGAAAAGTACAAATTAGTAAATTAAGTGCTGACGGACAAGAATTGACACTTCGAATTTGTTCGGAATATGACATTATTGGAGAACTAACATTATTCACGGACAATGCGAAATACTTATTAAATTCAAAATGCCTTGAAGATGTTGAAGTAGGAGTTATAAAGCGTGAAGCGTTAGAAAAAGCATTACTCCAAAAACCAGCACTTGTATTTGAATTTATGAAATGGATTAGTGAACATTTAAGAAGAATGCAAACGAAGTTCCGAGATTTAGTATTACACGGCAAAAAAGGTGCCCTGTACTCTACTCTTATACGAATGACAAATAGTTACGGTGTATTAAAAGAAAATGGGATTCTCATCGATTTACCATTAACAAATCAAGAACTTGCTAATTTCTGTGCAACTTCACGTGAAAGTGTAAATCGAATGTTAAATGAATTAAAAAAGCAAGGTACAATTTCGATTCATAAAGGAAAGATTACAATCCACGATTTACAATTTTTAAAATGTGAAATTGCTTGTGAAGATTGCTCTGCTTCTGTTTGTAGCATTGATTAGCATCTTATTTAGATGCTAATCTTTTTTCAATTTAAACTACTTATTAACGATTATTTCCTATGTAAACAAAAACGAGGCCTGCCATATGAGACCTCGTTTCGTTTTAGCTGCTAACTCCTATCCGTTTACAGCAGTATTATTTTTTCAACTCATTAGGAATACGTCTTCTGTAAATTACATAACTACGGCTTACATATTTAATTGGGGCACTAAATACATGTACTAGTCTTGTAAATGGCCACACTGCGAATAAACCCATCCCTGCAAGAATATGAATTTTAAACCATACTGGTACTTCCGTCATATATTCAACTTTCGGTTGGAAAATAAAGAGACTTCGGAACCAAGGGCCAATTGTTGTACGATAATCAAATCCTTTTGAATCGATATTTAAAAATGTTGAAGAAAGTCCTGCTAACATTACGATAAGTAATAAAATAAGCGCAATATAATCTCCCTTTGTGCTCGTTGCAATGATACGTTTTACAGTTACGCGGCGGTACGTTAATATAATTAAACCGATGATAGAAGCAACACCTGCCGGAAGCCCGAAACTAATTGCCATTATGTGATACGTATGCTCAGAAATACCTATCGAACGGTATACAGCTTCTGGAATTAATATCCCCATAACATGACCGCCAATTACGAACATAATCCCAAAGTGGAATAATAGACTTCCGATTCGGAGCATTTTCTTTTCTAATAGTTCACTAGATTTTGATGTCCATCCAAATTGATCATAGTTGTATCTAAAAATATGTCCACCGATAAAGATTGCAAAAATGATATAGGGAAACAATACCCATAGAAATTGATTCATCATTTTAACAACTCTCCTTTCTAATTTGTCTGTACATCCCATGCTTCGATAGCGAGTAGAACAGCCGCAAGAATTGGTTCATACATACTACCTGCTTCTTTTAACTGAACGTGTAATGCTTGTATATTCTCCTTGTATTTACTCATAATTGGTTCACTGTCTTGCTCATTTGCATTTGCAAAAAACTCGAGTAATAGCGGTAAATAATCAGGTAGTTCTTTATCTGTTACTTCAAAACCCGATTTTTTATAATGCTGCTTTAACTCTAGTAATTCAATCCCTCTTTCTCTTTGTTCACCAGTGTTCATATACGTTAAATACATATTCGTCTTTTTACCAAAATCAAATGTATATACGTAACCATCAATAAGTTGATCATTCGTTTTATCTAGCGCTTGCTTTATAAAGGCTGTAAGTGATGTTTTAACTTCTTCCTTTTCTATCGTTTCAATCTCTTCTTGCAATTCAGTTACAGCTTCTCTCCACCCTAGTTCAGGATAGGAGAGAAGAAAAGAAGAACAAGAAAAAGCAGTTTGTAAACTTTGTTTCATCATTTTCTGCCCCCTTTATTTAAGAAATTGTCATACAAGAGCCTGGACCACCTGCGAATGCTAAACCACAGCTTCCTTGTTCGCTATATAAATCTGCCACTTGTTCACGGTGAGTGCCCGGAATGACGAAGCGATCTTTATATTTCGCAATAGCAAGAAGACGATACATATCTTCTACATCCTGTTTTGTTAAACTAAGTTCTTTTAATACAGCTTCATTTGGCTCTTTATTAATTTGCAGCGCTCTCATATGCGTTCGCATAACAGCCATTTTCTTCAATGTAAGACGAATGTGTGATTCATCTCCTGCAGTGAGTAAATTCGCTAAATATTGAATTGGAATACGCATATTATCGATAGCAGGGAAAATCTCTTCTGCTTGCCAGTTACTGCCTTTCCCTTCCACCATATTCATAATTGGGCTAAGCGGCGGAATATACCAAACCATCGGCATTGTACGGTACTCTGGATGAAGAGGCAGAGCAATTTTCCAATCGATAATCATTTTATAGATTGGTGACTCTTGTGCTGCTTTAATCCATTCTTCAGGAATGCCTTGTTTTTTCGCTTCAGCTGCTACTTCTGGATCATTTGGATCTAGGAAAACAGTAAGCTGAGATTCATATAAATCTTTTTCGTCTTCAACAGAAGCTGCTTCTTTTACTTTGTCAGCGTCATATAGCATTACCCCAATATACCTGATACGTCCCACACATGTTTCTGAACAAATTGTTGGCATACCAGCCTCAATACGTGGGAAACACATTGTACATTTTTCAGCTTTATTCGTTTGCCAGTTAAAATACACTTTTTTATATGGACAAGATGATACGCAGAACCTCCAAGCACGACATGCATTTTGATCTACAAGAACAATGCCGTCTTCTTCACGTTTATACATCGCACCAGATGGACAAGATGATACGCAAGACGGATTCATACAATGTTCACATATGCGTGGTAAATACATCATAAAGACGTTTTCAAAATCTGTTTTAATTTCTTCTTCCATTTTCTTTACGTTCGGATCTTGTAATCCTGTTATATGTCCACCAGCTAAATCATCTTCCCAGTTCGGACCCCATTCAATTTTGTCGATAAATTCGCCTGTAATTGCTGATTTCGGACGAGCAACTGGTTGATGCTTACGCTGCGGGCTATTTGTTAATGTTTCATAATCATAATTCCAAGGTTCAAAGTAATCATCAATTGTTGGTTGATCTGGATTGTGGAAAATGTTCATAAGACGTTTCATTTTCGAACCAGATTTCAGCTGAATTTCACCATTTTTCAATTCCCATCCGCCTTTATATTTCTCCTGATCTTCCCATTGTTTCGGATAACCAATTCCAGGCTTCGTTTCTACGTTATTGAAGTACATATATTCCGCACCTGGACGATTTGTCCAGGTGTTTTTGCACGTTACGCTACAAGTATGACAGCCGATGCATTTATCTAGGTTCATTACCATTCCGACTTGCGCTTTAATCTTCAAGCCAATCTACCTCCTTCAGTTTACGGATTACAACATTTAAATCACGCTGGTTCCCAGTCGGACCATAATAGTTAAATCCATAGCTTAATTGGCCATATCCACCAATCATATGTGTTGGTTTAACATGAATACGGGTTGGACTATTATGCGTTCCCCCACGGGTGCTTGTTAATTTCGTACCAGGCACGTTAATGTGGCGATCTTGCGCATGGTGCATAAATGCCATTCCCCTCGGTATACGGTGCGTTACAACAGCACGCGCTACGACAACACCGTTACGGTTAAAGCACTCGATCCAATCATTATCAGCAACGCCAGCTTCTGCAGCGTCCTCTTTATTCATCCAAACAGTTGGACCACCTCTAAACAGCGTTAACATCGGTAATGAATCGAAATACATACTATGAATCGACCACTTATTATGCGGTGTTAAATAGTTTAGTGTAATCTCTTTCCCTTCTACTTCAGGGCGTGACTTACGGAACGGTTTATGTTGCAGAATTGGTTTAAATGTTGCCATCGTTTCACCAAATTCTTTCATCATGTCATGGTCTAAGTAGAAAGATTGTCGACCAGTTATCGTTCTCCAAGGAATAAGACGTTCCACATTTGTTGTAAACGGTGAGTAACGTCGTCCACCTTTTTCTGAACCTGTAAAGGCCGGAGAAGTAATTACTGTTTTCGGTTGTGCTGTAATTTGTTCGAATGTAAAGCATTCTTCTTCACGTTCTTCTGCTAAATCACGTAATTTTAGATCTGTTTGTTTTTCAAGTGCTTCCCATGCTTTTACTGCCATATGACCGTTTGTTGTAGAAGAAAGCGTTAATACCGCTTCAGCAGCATTGATTGCTTCTTTTATGTCTGGGCAACCTTTCGCAATAGTATCCGTTCGAACAACTCCTAATTTGCTCTTTAATTGCTCATACTCTTTTTCTGCTGACCAAGAGATCCCTTTCGTACCAATCGGTTGTTTTCCGGCATTTGGTCCAAGTGCTGTCATTTTGTCATAAATCGTTTTATAATCCCTTTCAACAACATGAATTTGTGGCATCGTTTTACCCGGGATTGTTTCACATTCACCTTTACTCCAATCTTTAATCTTGCCAAGTGGTTGCGCTAATTCTTGCGGTGTATCATGAAGAAGTGGTGTTGCAACAACTTCTTTCATTGGTTCAAGATCTATTTTCTTCGCTAAATCTGACACAGCTTTAGAAAGTGAAGTGAAAATATCCCAGTCAGAGCGTGCTTCCCACGGTGAACCGATTGCTGGATTAAATGGATGCACAAATGGATGCATATCTGTACTACTTAAATCATGTTTTTCGTACCAAGTTGAAGCAGGTAAGACGATATCAGAATACAGCGCTGTTCCAGCCATACGGAAATCTAAATTAATGAGTAAATCAAGCTTCCCTTCTGGTGCTTCTTCATGCCACTTAATTTCTTCTGGTCGTAATGAATCACTATCGTCATTCATTAATCCGTTTGTTGTACCTAATAAATGTTTTAAGAAATATTCATGCCCTTTACCAGAACTTGAAATTAAATTCGCACGCCAAACGAATAAGTTGCGCGGGAAGTTGTTTTTATTATCAGGATCTTCAATCGCAAATTTCAGTTCTTTTTCTTTTAATTTTTGTGCAACATATTTTCCGATTTCTTCTTGCGTTGTTGCACCAGCAGCAACAGCTTCTTTATATAATTCAATTCCATTTTTCTCGAATGTTGGATAAGAAGGTAACCAGCCGAGTCGTGCTGCTAATACATTGTAATCACCGTGATGTTGATAACGTGAGTTACCTTCAATTGGTGATGCTAAATGTCCAACAGGTGTATCTTCATAGCGCCATTGATCTGTTACGAAATAGAAGAAAGACGTACCATTTTGTAATTTTGGTGGCCCTTGCCAATCTTTTGCCATCGCGATTGTTTGCCATCCTTCTGCAGGTCGTAACTTTTCTTGACCAACATAATGCGCCCATCCCCCGCCGTTTACTCCTTGTGCCCCAACTAGAAGAACAAGATTTAAAACTGCGCGATAAATCGTATCAGAATTAAACCAATGGTTAATACCAGCTCCAACAATAATCATCGAGCGACCATTTGTATCAGCGGCATTTTGTGCGAACTCACGAGCGATTTGAATAATTAGTTCTCGTTTCACTCCTGTCATTTTCTCTTGCCATGCAGGTGTAAACGGTACATCATCATTGAAGTCTTTCGGCTCTTGTCCGCCAAACCCTCGGTTCACCCCGTAATTTGCTAACGTTAAGTCGTATACAGTTGTAACGAACACTTCGCCTTCTTCTGTCATAACCTTTTTCACTGGAATTGTACGTTCTAATACTTTGTTTCCATCATCAGAGAAGTACGGAATTTGTACCGTTCCAATCGTTTCTTCCATTCCAAGTAAAGAAAGACGTGGATCAATCTTTTCACCTGTTTCTTCATCTTCTAAACGCAAGTTCCATTTCTTTTCGTTATCCCAACGTGAGCCCATTGTGCCTTGAGGTGTTGCAAAATCATTCGTGTTCTCGTTCCAAAGAACAGGTTTCCATTCTCCTAACTTCGTTTCGCGTCCAATATCAGCAGCGTTTAAGAAACGATCAGCAACGAATTGATCTCCTTTTTGTTTCAATGTGACAAAGAAAGGAAAATCAGTATATTGCTTCGCATACTTTGTGAAATATTCCACTTGATTATCTACGTAAAATTCTTGTAAGATCACATGCCCCATTGCCATCGCAAGTGCACCATCTGTACCTTGTTTCACACTAATCCAATCATCCGCAAACTTTGTAGATTCAGCGAAGTCAGGACTGACAGAAACGACTTTCGTTCCTTTATATCGAACCTCTGCTAAAAAGTGAGCATCGGGTGTTCTCGTCATCGGTACATTTGAACCCCATGTCATAATGTAACCAGAGTTATACCAGTCACTACTTTCTGGTACATCTGTTTGATCGCCCCAAATTTGCGGAGAAGCTGGTGGTAAATCTGCGTACCAATCATAGAAACTAAGCATCGGCCCACCCATAAGTTGCATAAAACGACTACCAGCAGCATGACTTAACATCGACATAGCTGGAATTGGTGAAAAGCCAACATTTCGATCTGGCCCGTATTTAATTACTGTATAAAGTAGAGAAGCTGAAACGAGTTGTAATACTTCATCCCAATTCGCACGAATAAATCCA
Organism: Bacillus cereus group sp. BceL220; assembly: GCF_051776965.1. NCBI lineage: Bacteria > Bacillati > Bacillota > Bacilli > Caryophanales > Bacillaceae > Bacillus > Bacillus cereus group sp. BceL220. The sequence goes on from NZ_JBPWBC010000007.1 coordinate 255,451, forward strand.
CCTTTACCACGCGCCTGCTTATACTTACGTGCTTTTTCAGGGTTTTCCACAATACTTTTCCAAGCATCTAGTGGTGACTCGTTATTTTGTAGTTCCTCTTGCCACATACTCCAAAGAACACCACGTACATACGGATATTTCACACGAAGTGGACTATAAATGTACCAAGAAAAACTTGCTCCACGTGGGCATCCTCGCGGTTCAAAATCTGGCATATCAGGACCTGTCGTTGGATAGTTAAGCTCCTGCCCTTCCCACGTCACAATTCCATCTTTCACATATATATTCCAGCTACATGAACCAGTACAGTTCACGCCGTGTGTAGAACGAATTACTTTATCATGCTGCCAACGCTTTCTGTACACATTTTCCCATTCGCGATCTTCATATGTTTCTTGTGTATGATTATCGTTATAACGATCTATTGGTGAAAAATATTTTAAACGTCTCATTAGTGCTGAAGTTTTTTTCTTCATACTGTTCACTCCTTTAATACGTCTCTCTTACATACCCTTACTATAAGAGAGGTTGTAAAATACAGATGTGACATTTCGCACAGTTCAAGAGATTGTCAAAAATTCAGTAGAAAATAAGTTTGTGAGAAAATCTTGTGTTCCGTTGTGAAGATTATGGTTAATCTTAATTATTAGGAGAATGGTATTTTGAGGTATCGACTATTTCGCAAAAGAAAAAGAGTTTTGATATTATTTCAAAACTGCCATAAGGAAAAGAGTATAAATTGTATGTAAAAAATTTTTTCCCAATGTTATTATTTTATATCGAGTCTGATTTTACATAAAACTACAAATCATTATTTACTGTATTGCCCTTAGTTACGGAAACAATTATACTAGATATAATCGAAATAAATAATCTGAATATTCTCAGAATTTAAGGTAAAAGTTTTACTATCTACAAATAGAATTAGAAATATGTCCACTAAATAGATTAGAAAACGATAATAACATTAGGAGGATTACGATGCCCCAGCTTGATTCATTACATCCCACTGTAGAAAAAATAATCAATAATATTGAAAAAATAATGGTCGGAAAACGAAAAGAAACGATCTTAGCTTTGACAGCTCTCTTAGCTGACGGTCATGTGCTATTAGAAGATGTTCCTGGTGTCGGGAAAACAATGCTAGTACGTGCTCTTTCTAAATCCATTGATGCTGATTATAAGCGAATTCAATTTACACCTGATTTATTGCCGTCAGATGTAACAGGAGTTTCTATTTATAATCCGAAAGAGCTCCAATTTGAGTTCAAGCCTGGACCAATTATGGGGAATTTTGTACTTGCTGATGAAATTAATCGTACATCTCCAAAGACACAATCTGCTTTACTTGAATGTATGGAAGAAGGCAATATTACAATCGATGGCATTACAAGGCCTTTACCAAAGCCGTTCTTTGTCATGGCTACACAAAATCCGGTCGAATATGAAGGAACATATTCTCTACCAGAAGCTCAGCTCGATCGTTTCTTATTGAAACTAAAAATGGGATATCCTACACCAGAAGAAGAATTTGAAATTTTAAACCGGATGGAAAAAACAAATCCACTCTCTCAATTACAGACCATTACTACAATAGAAGAATTAATTTATTTACAACAAAGCGTACGGGTAGTAAGTATGGACAAAGCAATTAAGCATTACATTGTAAAACTTGTTAATCAGACTCGTACGTACAGTTCTATACAGCTAGGTGCAAGTCCACGTGGCTCAATTGCTTTAATGAAAGCTTCACAAGCTTATGCATTTATCCATGGCAGAAATTATATTATTCCAGACGATGTTAAATTTTTAGCTCCTTACGTTTTAGCACATAGACTCATTTTAAAAATGGAAGCAAAATTTGAAGGAATAACTGGAGAACAAGTTATCGCAAAAATCGTTGCACGAACTACTGTGCCGACTCAAAGGACGATGAACCCTTGATGAAACGAATACTGCGAGCGCTATATCACGTTACGAAGTTATTGCTACTCCCTTTATGTCTAGTCTTAACATTTGTGTACGCTATGTTTCAAGGAGGGTTTGTAAGTTGGTTTTTGTTTTACAGCACAATTCCCATTGCTCTTTATTCACTACTACTCCCCTTTTACGCTTTACGGGACGCTGAAGTAAGACGAATAACAAACCAAAATGGATATGTAGTAGGAGAACAATTTATAAGCACGATTACAATAAAAAGAAAATTTCCTTTTCCCTTACTTTATTTAGTTATAGAAGATGAACTGCCACCACAATTTATAAGTTGTAAACAAACAAAGATGAATAAGGTAGTACTCTTCCCAGGATTGAAACGAAATATTTCGTTTCAATATGTTATTGACACAATCTCTAGAGGCGAGCACACTTTTTCAAGCGTTCGTGTAAAAACTGGCGATTTATTCGGCATGATAGAGAAAGAAGTAACTTTTTCAGTTCCAGATACATTTTTAGTCTATCCCCAGTATGTAGATATAGCATATCGACAATTGGAAAATCATTTCGAACAAGGAGCGCTTTCAGCAAATATAAATTCAGCAAAAGACTCTACAATCTCTGTCGGTGTCAGAGACTATAAACCTGGTGATCGCTTTTCATGGATTGATTGGAAAGCAACTGCACGAACAAACACTATTATGACAAAAGAGTTTGAACAACAGCGCAGCCATAATGTCATGATATTCATAGACAGAACCGAGTCTCCTCTATTCGAATCAGTCGTCACATTTACTGCCTCTATCGTAAGGACTGTCTTGAAACAAAATTCACCAGCATCATTCGTGTCTATCGGAAAAGAACAAACTATTTTCCCTTTAGACAATGGAGATACGCAGTTACAACAAATCCTTTGTCATTTAGCAAAAGTGCAAGCAGACAGTGTATTCCCGCTCTCCCAGAGTGTAGACATGGAACTAAGAAAAATTTATGAGCCCGTCACGGTTATACTCGTGACCAGTAATCTTTCTCCCGATATTCAAAAGGCGGCTGATTGTGCTGCTATAAGAAATAGAAAATGTATGGTTTTTGTCGTGAAAGAAAAAGCGAATCAACTTTCACACCGAGAAATCAGTATAATAGAAACTCTAAAAAAACGACAAATATTTGTAAACACGGTTTATGAAAACCGGTATACAAACGTGTTTTTTGAGGTGAGCAAATGATAACATTACAAACAAAATACAAGTGGGATACGAACAGATTCTTTATGCATGCATGTGTATTTCTTCTTTTACTAGAATGGCTAAGACCTCTTATAGGTATTACAAATGTAGGTAGATTAGATATTTTCGTAACATTTATAGGAATTTGCTTCGCTCTCTCTTTTTTTCAAACGAGGTGGCAGATTCCAATAAAAATTTTCACAGTCCTATTTATCATTCATTCCCTATATTATAAAAATGCTTTTATAAATCCATCTTGGCTAACAGCATTCTTTTCTGATATGTTTCGAAATTCCTCCCTGTTTTTCCAAGGGAATTTACTAGATATTTCTCCAGTTTTTCCGACGGTTTTATTTTTTCTCTCATTTTGGTTTTTGAGTTCTTTTACTTCATTTTGGATTATTCATAAAAAACGTGGGTTTCTATTTCTTGTATTGACTATTATTTATATCGCAACTTTTCATAACTTACATTTATACAATGCAAACTACGCTATTATTCGTACTGTTGTCATCGGCTTTTTTATGCTTAGTCTTCTTCAAGTAGAACGAATAAAAGAACGTGAACACTTACAAAATTATGCTAGGGAAATCTCAAAATTACTTAGACCACTTACAATATTTATTGTATTATTAGCAACCATCGCATACTTTGCTCCAAAATTTGGCCCTCAATGGCCAAACCCAATGGATTTTTTAAAATTCAACACATCTGAAGCAAGTAAAGAAAAAAAAGTTTCTACAATTGGGTATGGTTTAGATGACTCACGATTAGGTGGTCCTTTTAAGGCGGATCCTACAATTGTTTTCACAGCACGAACGCAAAACAAACAATATTGGAGAGTCGAAACGAAAGATTTTTATACCGGAAAAGGCTGGGAGGTTTCTGAAAATCCGAAAAAGGTTTCTTTTAAAAATAAAAACGACGTCGTAAGCTGGTACGAACAAAATACAAAAACGGAAACTACTGAGGCAACAATTACCATGCAAAAAAGTTCCCCTCACCTTACCTATCCAGCAGGATTAGTATCAGTTGAGGCTTCTTCTGATGTATCATACAGTGTTGACCCGTTTTCAGAAAAAATTTATACAATGAATGGAGACTCTTCTACTACTTTACATTCGTATAAAGTAACATATGAGATCCCTGAGTTTTCCATAAAAAACTTGAAAGCTGTAAAAACAAATGAAGGTCAAGAAACAAATCCTTATTTTATGACAAAGTACACACAACTTCCCGAGTCATTACCACAGCGCGTAAAAGACTTGGCTATCAATCTTACAAATGATAAAGACAACCGATATGATAAAGTATTAGCTATTGAAAATTACTTCACAGACAACTCTTTTACATACGAATCAACGAATGTCTCATTCCCTGCCAAAAGCCAAGATTATGTAGATCAATTCCTTTTCGATACAAAAAGCGGCTACTGTAATAATTTTTCGACGTCTATGATTGTACTACTTCGTTCTGCCGGGATTCCAGCTCGCTGGGTGAAAGGCTATACAGAAGGAACTCTTGACAATACACTTGCCTCTGCAGAAGGTGAGGATGTTTATACAATCACGAACGATAACGCACACTCTTGGGTCGAAGTATATTTCCCAGAATACGGATGGATTCCATTCGAACCGACAAAAGGATTTACTAATCCCTATAATTTTATAAATAATACGCCTGCTCCTATTTCACAAAATAGCAAAGCAAATAATTCTAATAACGAGCAAATACAACAACGAAATAATGAAGCAAAACTTAAAAGTTTAATTGAAAATACAGAAGAAGCTTCTACTAAAAAGGTCACAAATTCTAAAACTAGTTTTTCTTGGTGGTACGTATTCCTCTCTACGATACTAATTAGTATTATAGGATACATTCTCTTCACCACTAGAATGAAATGGATGACATTTCTTATTATTCATTTCTATAAATACCGAAAAGAGGATGCTGTTTATCAAAAAGCTTACGGTGCACTTTTAAAACAATTTGCGAGAATTGGCATACCACGGGGTGAAAGTCAAACATTCCGAGAATACGCTCTCCATATCGATACACTTTACAACTCGGCCGGTATGCAACAACTTACTGCCAGTTATGAGAACGCTATGTATCAACAGGGGCAGGCTACGGTAGAATGGAAGAAATCCGTACACTTATGGGAAGTGCTTATGAAAAAAGCAGCTTCTCCACCTAAATCAGATGGCTTTGATACAGTTATTTAATCTTGAAAATTTGAGTTTAAAGAAAACGTCTCAAAGAACTACATTGTTCTTTGAGACGTTTTTTAATAAAGTGAAACTCCTACTTATTCCCCAAGCACCTTCTCAATCTCAACCTCTAAATCTACCGGCTTCGTCTGCGGAGCAAAACGCCCTACTACTTTCCCGTCTTTTCCGATTAAAAACTTCGTAAAATTCCATTTCACTGCTTTCATACCAAGTAAACCTAGTGCTTGTTCTGTCATGTATGTATATAGAGGGTGAGCCTTATCACCTTTCACATCAACCTTTGCAAACATCGGGAAGTTTACACCGTAGTTTAATTCACAAAAACTAGTAATGTCCGCTTCTGTACCTGGTTCTTGTCCCCCGAATTGGTTACAAGGAAATCCGAGTATTTCGAGTCCTTGGTCTTTATATTTATCATATACCTCTTGTAATCCTTTATATTGTGGTGTGAAACCACATTTGCTAGCTACATTGACAATAAGAAGTGCTTTTCCTTTGTAATCTTTTAACGATTTTTCTTCACCTGTAATTGTTTTAGCTGAAAAATCATAAACTGTCATTGTCTTTGCCCCTCTCTTCACTATCATTCTATGTTTATACTATACTACATTCGTGAATATACAGCTCTTATTACGTACTTATAAGTTGTAATGATAGCGCTTTATTTCTGTTCGAAAATTCGACACAAACTACTAGACTTTTATGATGGAAAGTTTTACAATTGAAATGTGAACAAAATGTGACAGTTTATATTCCATTATAAAAGAAAAGGATGGTGTTCATTATGAAAACTGCACAACATGAAACGATTTCAAATCGCGAGTTTTATTTCGTACTATATATGATGTTATTGTATGTTACTGGCTGGGTAATCGATGTTAATGGTTTATTCTTAAGCTCCTACTTTAATTTAGCAGGAGAGATTATGCTTCCATTAGTAGGCGGGATTGTTGGACTATTCATTATGTCTATTAATAAACAACAAACGAAATAATAATATTACAAAAAGGCAGAAGACGAGCTTCGTTTTCTGCCTTTTTTCTATTTTAGCGTATAATAAAAACATGCAGTATATAAGGAGTGGTAACTATGAAAAAAGTAGAGCAATTATCTTCTCACCTATATCTTATTGATGATTTCGATTTACAGCATAATGAACGAACAGGTACGTACGTTTTATTAGGTGACGATATTACTTTAATTGAAACTTGTGCAGCCCCTTCTCTTCCGTATATTTTAGACGGCTTACAACAATTACATATTGATTTAAACGATGTTAAAAACATTATCGTTACACATGTGCATTTAGATCACGCTGGAGCAGCTGGTTTAATGATGGAAAAGTGCCCAAATGCTACGTTATATGTGCATTCTCGTGGTGCTCGTCATATGATTGATCCAACAAAACTTATTTTAGGTGCAAAAGCTGTCTACAAAGAAGATTTCGATAAACTCTTTGATCCAATTCTTCCAATTGAAGAAGAACGTGTTCATATTGTACAACATGGTGATACGTTAAAAATTGCAAAAGATCGCACCCTTACATTTTATGATACACCAGGACATGCGAAGCACCATATTAGCATTCACGATTCATTAACAAACGGGATTTTTACTGGCGATACAATTGGAATTTATTATAAAGAACTCGCAGACGTTGATGTAGAGTTATATCTACCATCAACGTCCCCTTCACAATTCCAACCAGATGCGATGATTACTTCTAAAAATCACATTCAAAGTATGAATGTAGATACTATTTATTTCGGTCATTACGGCGCATCCTCTCATGTTACAGAAGTATATAATCAACTGGAATATTGGCTACCTATTTTCGTTCATACTGGTAAGGAAGTCTTTGAAAAGTATAATGATTTCGATGAAGCAACTAAAGCTTTACAAACTTTGTTAATGGATAAAATCTCTTCTCATCTTACAAAGTTAAACGTTCCATCAGATCATTCCGTTTATAATATTTTACATTTAGATATAGAAATTAGCGCAATGGGCATTATTGATTATTTCACGAAGCAAGAAAAATCAAACTCCACTATTAACTAACAGTAAAAGAAGAGATATACAACAGTAGTTATTGTATATCTCTTCTTTTTTTGAATATATTTTGAGTAAAGGATGGTGGAATATAATGCAAAAAGTGATGCTATACCTCTGCTTCACATTATTTATCGTCTTATTATTATTTGTAGGAGTAAAAATTCAATTTTATTTAGATACAGATGCACAAGTGAACTTTAACGTTTATCCAAGATTATTCTACTTTACACTCTTCCCTCTTATAGTTGGCATTTTATTACGCTTCCTTCAATCTATTAATCGCGAAACGAGTAAACAAAACTGGAGCTTTCAACCGGATAAATTTATTGCTATTACAGTGCCTACACTATTCATTTCCTTTTCCCCAGCACTACTCTTTTCACCACTTGCCGAATACCTACCTTATTTAGTTAATATTATTCTAATAAATACAACTTTTGTTACGATTATTAGTTTAATAGCTGGTTATTCACTATTAGATTGTTTTATACAAAAGGACAATGCAACGATGAAAAAATATAATTGAATGCTCTATTTTCTTTTAATAAAGAAAGCTCAAAGCTAAAGCTTTGAGCTTTTTTACTTATCTCACCTTTTCATCTACATACTCCATAAACTGCTCCGCTTTAATAAATCTTTCTTTGTACGCCTCAGGCACTTCTTCTACTGTTATCCCGCCACTCGATTTCGTTTTTACTAACACAGTTTGATGTGACATTAATGCCTCCATATATTGTTCATACTCTTCAGGAGTTAGTACTTCTTTACTAGATTTATGGCCATTTAATTTATCAAAATACGGATGAAGCTCCATTACTACCTTTTTCAATTCCTCTTTTTTAGCTGGTGATAATTGATCATAATCTATATTACCATTCGAATCCCCGTACGCAAGCTTTGCATTAGTTAATTTTTTCAGTTCTTTTGTAAACTCTTCATATTCCTTCGAACTCATTTCATCTTTCGCTTCTGATAATTTTGCATTAAAACGCATATACGTTTCTAATGTCATCGCTCCGGCGTGTTTTTTTAAATTCTCAAAAGATCCGTATATACCATCCGCCATAATAGATTGATATGCAAAACCGGTCGTAGGGATTAAAAATGCTGCTGCAAGCACTCCGGCGATAAGACGTTTCTTCACCTTACTTCCCCCGCGATTCATTTTGATTTGAACAATTACTTTTTCTTTTAACTCCGGCGGGGCAACAATCCCCTTCGCTTCTTCTCGTATAGATTCTCTAACTCTACAATCTAAACTCATTTCACATTCCCTACCTCTCCTAAAAAGATTTCTTCTACTTGCTCTTTTTGACGTAGTTTCTTTAATGCCGCATGAATTCTAGACTTCACTGTACCAATTGGAATATGTAATATTTGTGCTACTTCTTCTTGTGAATATTCGTATAAGTATCTTAAGATAATAACTTGTTTCAATTTATACGGTAATTTATGAATGAGTTCGATTAGTTTTTGGTTTGATATTTTACTTACAACATCGTTAGAAAAATCAATTTGCACTGGCTTTCTTTGCTCTTCTGCTTTTTTCATAATTCGTAGTCGCATCCACCTCTTTCTTCTATAAGAATGAATTTGTTTAATCGCAAGCCCAATTAGCCAAGGGCGAAATGGCTTCTTGCTATCATATTTACGAAGCGATTCATATAGCTGTATGTATACTTCTTGAACGACATCATCTACATCCGTTTTATCTTCAATTAAAAAATGTGCTGTTTTATATACTTCTTGAATCGTTACATCATACAATTCGCTATACGCTTCTTTATTTCCTGATAAAGTTAATCGAATTAAATGTGCGTAATCTATTTCAGCCTTCATATTCCAGCCCTCCTTTGTCTTACACTATATATTGGCAAGTAATTCATATTTCGTTCGATTTTTCCGAAAAAATTTTTTATATAAATTAATATTATGATCCAATGAGTTCATAAGCTTCACTTATAACCACACATAACTATTATATAATTTTCCAATTTCTGATAAAGATTTAAAATGATTTATATAGTCAAATTTAGGAGGATATATGATGAAAGCTATCGTTGTAACGTCGTTCGGTGGTCCTGAAGTGATGAAATATACAGATTTGGATATACCGGCTATTTCAGAAGATCAAGTTTTAATTCGCGTTGTTGCTACTAGTGTAAATTTCGCTGATATTAAATCACGTTATGGCAAAAAAGGAAATAAAGCACTACCTTTTATTCCAGGTATAGATGCCACTGGTATTGTAGAACGCGTCGGTTCTCATGTGAAAAATATTCAACCTGGACAGCGTGTCATTGCTTTTCCTCAAAATGGATCTTACGCAGAGTACGTTGTTTCAAATGAAAATCTCACTTTCGTTTTACCCCATGAAGTCGACTTTCAAACCGCAGCTGCTTGTCCGATCGTATCTTTCACAAGCTATAATTTACTCGTGAATGTTGCAAGGCTTCAACAAAATGAATCCGTGCTGATTCATGCAGCTGCTGGCGGAATTGGTACTACCGCGATTCAACTTGCAAAACGATTAGGGGCTGGAACAGTTATCGGTACTGTCGGAAGTGAAACGAAAAAAGAAATCGCTTTAGATGCTGGAGCTGATTATGTTATTTGTCATCAAGATGAAGATTTTGTAGAGAAAGTCAATGAGCTGACAAACGGAGAAGGAGTGAATATAATTTTGGACTCTATTTCTGGAACTGTCTCTGAAAGAAGTTTAAACTGCCTAGCTTATTACGGTCACCTCGTTCATTTCGGTAATGCAAGCGGTAAAATTGGCAATTTCAAAACGAAAGATTTACACGCAAGTTGCCGCTCTATACTAGGCTTTAGCTTTGGCACTACACGGAAAAAACGTCCTGAACTACTCCAAGAAACGGCAAATGAAGTTTTCCGTTATTTGCGTGACGGAAGTTTGCAAATGAAAGCTACAAAATCTTTTCCCCTTCAAGATGCAGGGAAAGCACATGAATGGGTCGAAAGTAGAAAAAGTACAGGGAAAGTAATACTAACTGTTCAGTCTTCTTCCTGAAATGAATACTTGAAACAGAGGTGGCATTCATGGGATCACGAATTATGCATGTTATTATCGCTAACGGTATTGCTGAGAAACTATGTATTCAAGATAAAACTTCTTTCTTACTTGGAGGGGTAGCCCCTGATGCGGTTCATTCAGCAGAAGAAAAAGGAACTTCACACTTTTACGCTGGTACAACGAAGAACTATACGAGAAGAATAGATTATGATTCATTCTTTCATAAATACGAAGCACATATAGATTCCCCCTTTATTTTAGGCTATTATACCCACCTCATTGCCGATGATAATTGGCTAAGTGGCTTTTTTCTACCATGGCTAAAAAATAGAATAGAGAATGACGAAACCATCGCACCCCTGTACTATAACGATTTTAAACTGTTAAATGCAAAGTTGCTTCATCATTACGATCAAGAACAACAGCTCTTCTCTCTTCTCAATCAAGAGGCTCACATTGTGGATATTGAAGAGGTTTCTAAAGAAAACGTTTTAGCTTTTCGAAAGTATCTTTTTGAAGATATGTTGTATCCTGAGCAACATTTGCATGAAGACTTACAGGTGTTTACGTTTAATCAAATTGTCGGTTACATTGAAACCGCTATTGAAAAAGGTGTATTTTTTATTACACAACTCTCTCATGAAAAATCCACTTCAAAGATTTAATCCCCCTCAATATATTTGAGGGGGATTTTCACATAGCAATATTATTATTGGTTCTTCTCCATAACCGCAAAATAATTCCCTTCACTATCAGCAAAGTTAAACACTTTACCAGAAGGTATAGTTACCATTTCTCCAACAGTAACATTTTTATTTTTTAAACCTGCATATAATTGATCCAGATTTTCTGAGAAGAACATTAAGGACGGTGTACCAAGATTTAATTCTGGGCTCATTTTCGAAATAACTTCTTTATTATGTAATATAATGCTCGTTTCAGCACCGTTAGTTGGAGCAATTTCAATCCATCTCATTCCTTGCTTGTTATCTTCCTCTGCAACTACATGAAACCCTACCTTTTCCGTCCAAAAATTTACTGCCTCATCTTGATTATTTACATATAACATAATTTGTCCTACTTTATGAATCATTTGTATTCCTCCTATTGTTTTTTTACATTCTATGTAGCTTTCTACAGCTGGTATCGTTATTCCTTTTGAGTTGGTATGTACTTCTTTGCAAAATTTATCGACTGACTCATCCCATCCAGTTCGTCAAAATAATTGTTTCTTTCAATCATGTTATATCCGTCGAATCCAATTTCATCTAATACTTTGAAGAATATATCGAAATCCACTTCACCATTTCCTACTGCTACTTCTATATACTTACTTGAACTATTACTTTTCACTTCTTTACAATCTTTAATATGAGTTTGTATTATATAATCTTTTAATAGTAATAAACCTTCTAACGGATTTTCATTTACATCACTTATTAAATTTGCTGGGTCAAAGTTAACAGCTAGTCCTTTCGAGTTTGCATTTTCTAAAAATCGTTTTAATACTATTGCTTTTTCAGATCCTGTCTCAATAGCAAAGACTCCCCCAAATTTGAATGCTAATTCCCCTATCTCATAACAAACCCGTATCATTTTATCATAGCACTCACTTTTTTCATCATCTGGAACTTTCCCAATATGAGCTGTTATGATCTTTGCTCCCAGCTCCAAACCTCTGTCAGTAATATATTTAATCTGATTTATTGTACTGTCAACTTCTGTTCCTGTAATTCCATTTTCTCCAAAACTAATTGCTAATGATGGAATCTTTATTCCATTAAAAGATAAGCTTTTCTTTAAAGCAGTCCATTCTACCACTGGAATATTAGCTAAGTTGAAGTTTTTATTCATAGCATATAATTGAATATATTCTAAATCCCATTCCCTTGCTTTTTGTATTCCTTCGTTTACTTCAATATGTTTCGTATTCAAAAACATTCCTAATTTCCTATCCATATATGAACCTTCTTTTTATCATTTCGCATCAGTTTAATATTCGACTTTTTTTATATTACTTCCTTGTACATATGTTGATTAAAAAAGTGATAATAGATACATTTCAATAATCATTAATAAAACTCCTTGTATTATTCAATTGCAAATAAAAAAGACGTAACTACAAATAGTTACGCCTTCCCCATTATTTATCTAGGCTTTTTCTTCCCAGTAAATGCTGGTTTCTTTTTCTTAGGTGCTGGTGGCTTCGATTCTACAAATGTTCCTTTGAACATTTCTTGCTTCGTAAATACGATGCCTAGTTTTTTTGCAAATTGTAGTAATTTGCGCTCTTCTTGTGGAGTTACAAGAGATACGACAGTTCCTTCTTTACCCATACGTCCAGTACGTCCTGAGCGGTGAATGTATTGGTCTACTGTGTCTGGTAATTCTAAGTGAATTACATGTGTTAAATCATCAATATCAATACCGCGTGCTGCAATATCAGTAGCAAGTAGGATTTCTAATTTTCCACCGCGGAAAGCACGCATCGTTGCTTCACGCTCTTGTTTACTTGCTTCTGCATGAAGAGCCGCTGCTTTCATTTTACGGAATTTCAATTTCTGAGTAATTTCATCTAAACGGAATGGATCGTTTAAGAAAGCAACTGCTTTTACATCGCCCATATGCATAATTCTTCTTACGTAATCATTTTTTTCGCGTCGCTCACAAATGATATACGTATGCTCAACTAAGCTTTTTGATTCTGCACGTGTTACACGTACTAATTGTGGTTCAACTGCTAAATCACGTGCTGCATCTTCTGCCGCTTTTGTCATTGTCGCCGAGAAGAATACTAATTGACGATCGCGCATCGTTGATTTAATTACATCTTGCACTGCACCCATCATTTTTTGCTTTACAATTTGATCAAACTCATCAAATACAATTGTTTTTACTTCATGCATTTTTAGCTTTTTCATACGAATTAATTCTAAAATACGGCCTGGTGAACCGACAATTACTCTTGGGTGTTTCTTTAATTTTTCAACTTGGCGCTTAATATCTGCACCACCAATTAAAGATGCACCTGAAATTTCAGTTCCTGCTGTAAATTTTTGAACCTCTTCATGAATTTGCATTACAAGTTCACGCGTTGGAGCTAAAATAACAACTTGTGGCTGTTTTACTTCAGGATTAATTTTATGTAAAAGGGGTAATAAGTACGCTAATGTTTTTCCTGTTCCAGTTGGAGATTCAGCTATAACGTCTTGTCCTTCTAAAATAGTTGGAATCGCTTGTTTTTGAATTTCAGTTAATTCTTTAAAACCAGCCTTCTCCCAAGCTTCTTGTAAAAATGGTTGCATATCTTTTATCATTTGTTTTTCTCCTTTATCTCTATTTTTGAAGAAAATGCTGTATTGTTCGCACCGTTTCTATCATGTGTGAAATAACAGCTATTAAATCATCAACATGGTCTTCTGTAATCGCTTTTTGAAATAGAACCTCTACCTTATTATGATATGAAATCGCTTGCTTATTATATTCGTATGAAACTTTCTGCATAATCATTCTTTCTTTTCCCCATATAGAACGCATTAAAGTTTCAATTTCTTCGCATCCTACTTCTGGTTGTTCTAACGGGAATGAAAATGCTAGCTTCATTTCACAACCTGGTGTAAACTGAGGCACTTCTAGTATTTCACCAGACAAGTTCTTTGCATCCACAGATAATGAAAATGTTGCTTCTACTAATGGTTCGAACGGTTCTGTTAATTGAAATGAGATATGATATATACGACTTAATGAGGCAAGGTCCATCATATCTTTTCGATCTGTTACAAGAATATCTCCATGTAGATCAAAATCATACACAGCACCTTCTACGATTACTTTTAAATTGTCAAAAGCAGTTGGATCAAACATAATTTCCTCCAAAAAACAGGCGCCTTTCGATGGAAAGGCGCCACTTGATGTATATATAGTTTACAGATAAACGAGATGAATTACAACCTTTTAGAATAAACCTACTGCTTTTCCATCTTCATTTACATCCATTTGAAGTGCTGCTGGTTGTTTTGGAAGACCTGGCATTGTTAACATTGTACCTGTTAACGCAACGATAAAGCCTGCACCGATAGATGGTTTTAACTCACGAATTGTAACGATAAAGTCAGATGGACGACCTAATTTTGTTGCATCGTCAGAAAGAGAGTATTGTGTTTTCGCCATACAAACTGGTAGGTTACTCCAACCTTCTCCTTCATATTGAGCTAATTGCTTACGTGCTTTCGGAGCAAATTCAATATCTTTTGCGCCATACACTTTTTGAGCAATTGTACGAATTTTTTCTTCTAATGGTAATTCTAATTCATAAAGTGGTGCGTAGTTGTTTTCACCTTTTTCGATTTCTTTTAGTACTTTTTCAGCAAGGTCAACTCCGCCTTGGCCACCCTTCTCCCAAACTTCTGTTAAGGATACTGCATAGCCACGCTCATTACACCACTCTTGTAAGTATGTAACTTCTGCATCTGTATCTGTAATGAATTTATTAATTGCAATTACGAAAGGCACACCAAAGCTTTGAATTGTTTCAACATGCTTCTGTAAGTTTTCCATACCTTTTGCTAATGCATCTACATTTTCTTCTTTTAATTGATCTTTTGCTACGCCACCATGCATTTTAAGCGCACGAATCGTCGCAACAATAACAACTGCTTCTGGTTTAATGCCAGCTGCACGAGCTTTAATATCTAAAAACTTCTCAGCGCCTAAATCAGCACCAAATCCAGCTTCTGTAATAACATAATCACCTAATTTTGCTGCCATTGTCGTAGCGATAACACTGTTACAACCGTGAGCAATATTCGCAAATGGTCCGCCATGAATAATAGCTGGTGTATTTTCTAATGTTTGTACTAAGTTTGGTTTTAATGCGTCTTTTAATAATAGCGTTAACGCACCTTCTACACCTAAATCTTTAACCGTTACAGGTTGATTTGCAAAGTTATAAGCAACTACGATGCGAGATAGACGCGCTTTTAAGTCTTGAATATCTGTTGCAAGGCAGAATACGGCCATAATTTCAGATGCGACTGTAATGTCAAAACCGTCTTCACGTGGTACACCTTGTACAGGTCCACCAAGACCAATTACTACGTTACGAAGGGCACGATCATTTAAGTCAACACAGCGTTTCCAAACAATTTTACGCGTATCAATTCCAAGTGTGTTTCCTTGTTGGATATGATTATCAATAAACGCTGCTAATGCGTTATTGGCAGTTGTGATCGCATGGATATCTCCAGTAAAGTGAAGGTTAATGTCTTCCATTGGTACGACTTGTGAAAAACCGCCACCTGCTGCTCCACCCTTTAATCCCATCGTCGGTCCAAGAGATGGTTCACGAAGTGCAATTACTGTTTTCTTACCAATTTTGTTAAAAGCTTGACCTAAACCAACTGTTACTGTTGATTTACCTTCTCCAGCTGGAGTTGGGTTAATTGCTGTTACTAAAACAACTTTACCGTCTTTCTCATCTTGTAAGCGCTTAAAAATATCAAGAGATAACTTACCTTTATAATGCCCGTATGGCTCTAATTCATCTTCTAAAATATTTAAATCAGCTGCAATTTCTTGAATCTTCTTCATACTCGCTTCTTGTGCGATTTCAATATCGGATTTCACTGTTGTAGTAGTTGTCATATACCCTAGTCCCCCTTTAATTGGTTCTGATGATATTGTATCAGTTTTTTGTATTTTCTGCACTTATTTACCTCCTAAAAATTCTTTCATTTCTTTATACGTTTTTTAACATAAATACCCATAAGAATGCTAACGATTGTTGTAACTCTGTAGGTAGTTGACCTAACATCTTCTCATTTACTCCGCGCTTATATACGCCGATGCCATCTATAACTTTAAAACCTTGTTCTTTCGCTAACTGTTCAAATTCCCAAGGCATCATCGTATTACAAACAACGTCTTTTCCATACAAGCGAGGATAACTATTCTCTCGTGGCTTTGCTGTCGGTCCTAAAATTGCAATACATGCATATCCATCTTTCTTTAACACACGCTTTATTTCATTTAACGCTCGTAATGGCTCTTCCGTCCATTCTAAAGAATTAATTGCCATAATTGATTCAAATTGCTCATTTTCAAATGGTAATGCAGAAAAATCTCCTTTTATAAAAGATAAATTTGGTCCTTCTCCGCGCTCCTTACCTTTTTGAATCATCACTTCCGATAAATCTACTCCCACTGCTTTATAGCCTGCGCTACTTAATTTATATGTACCGTACCCATCACCACAACCAACATCGAGCACTTGTGCTTCTTTCTTTACGTATTGTTCAAAAAACGGAATAATTGTGCTCCTACTCCCGCTATCCCACATTTCCTGACTATTTTTATTCCAAAACTCCGCACTACTATCCCATTTCTTCTCTGCTGATTCATGCCAATTAAATGTTGTCATACATTCCCCTACCTTCACGTATTATCATTCATTTCATTCTACATCATTTTCCAAAATTCCTGTTTTATCCCGCTTGCAGTAAGACACCTACCTCAGAATTCAATGGATGCGGACCAGTTAATGGAAGAGAACTGCTTATAAAAATCCAATTGTTGCTGGCTGATAATCAGTCGTGATGGAAAAAATCCCGCACTTTATCTTCAATAGGAAATGGATATGTTAACGATGGAATACGTATTCTCCAATTTTTGCTTTACTTGGGTTTAACTCATACTCATGTTCTTCTCTTTATGAAAGATACTATAGGTACACCCAATTGAAAGAGAGGGATGTACATGCGAAGAAAGAGAAATCATCATTTTAAAAGTGGTGAAAAAAACGAAGAGTATGCTGCTGAAATATCACCAGCTGGCATTCCAATTAGACATAAGCGTAAAGAAATTGCAAATGAGATAGAAGGTACAAATACCGGCGCAATGGTAGGCTATGTCGCTTTATTTCTTTCGTTATTCTCCATTGCTTTTTATCCAGTTACGCTCGGCTCCCTAGCAATTTTAGTTGGCCTATTAGCTGTCAATTTCGGAGCAAGAACACTTGGATATACAGCAATTGGTTTTGGTAGTTTTTCTGTTTTATTTACTTTACTTTATCCGCTTGCTTTGTCAGCGTTTTAAAAAAACACACCAAGTTATACTTGGTGTGTTCATTCATGATACAACATAATATGACCGCATCCACAACAATGTTTCGCTGTAATTTCTTGAAACACTGGATAATTTTCTTCATCCCTATGCTCAATAAATACTTTTTCAAACCGATACATGTTTGGTGCATATGCCCAATCTTGTTTCGTACGTGCATATAATGTTGAGGAAAAAAACTCCTCACCACCGCAAACGATACATGTGTTCTTCATCGCTATCCCTCCTATGCTTGTCTTACTTCATCTATATGAACATAAGCATAAAAAAAAGACCTTCTATTACTAGAAAGTCTTCTCTGAAACAAAAAGAAATGTACCAAACATTCCTACTCCGCTATATTCTTTTGAAACACCAGCTTCTGTTTTAAATGTTTGCTTTACAGTCATAAAGAATACACCATTTCGTGCATCTGTACTTTCAAATTGTAGTTTTTCTTTTTTACCATCTACATTTTGCGTGCATTCAAAACTACTCTCATTACAATTCAACGCATACTTATCCTCTACATACACTTTAAAATCTGATTCTTTCGGACAAGTTATAAGTAATATTGCCACGAGAATAATACTTACAATACCCACAATTGTATAATATTTCTTCATTTGTACTCCTTTCAAATGACAAGAAAACTTGACTTCATGCGCCAAGTTTTCTTAGTCAACAACCCATTGCCACTCTTGTTCTTTCTTATCAAAAATGAGCCAACCTGTTTCTGTTGCTTCCTCTTTCAATT
The DNA here is from genome assembly GCF_051776965.1 of Bacillus cereus group sp. BceL220. NCBI lineage: Bacteria > Bacillati > Bacillota > Bacilli > Caryophanales > Bacillaceae > Bacillus > Bacillus cereus group sp. BceL220. The sequence continues at coordinate 273,787 of NZ_JBPWBC010000007.1, forward strand.
CATCGATATTATCTAGCACCTCATCCGTACTTTCATACGAACCAACTACATATACCGGAATTTCAAGACCTCTTCTTGACTCAATCTTCCCTGCTAGATCTATGTAAAGACCATCTTCCATTAGTGGAATAAGTCCCATAATCAATTCTTTTGAAATTGCTGGGAAAATTTTTGATTTTTGGAAGAAAGAAAAACGTTTCTTACCGAAAGCACCGAGTTTATACGGAATGACTTTACTTAACATTCCTACAAAATCGGCAATTCTACGATAATACACTTTGTTGTACCATCCGTCATCATGTGAAAAATAAACAAATCTATTTTTCAGTAACGGAAAGAATGTTCTTGCAAGTGGTTCTTTTTTGTGAGCCAAATATAATAATTCTGCAATTTCTTTCGGCTCTAATTCATCTAAATCGCTTGCATCATCAAAATCTACCCAACAAAATTCATCAAATTCATCAATCTCTGCTTGAATTAACTTATGTATATTTTCTTCCTCAACATATTCAAATAAAGTATGATAATGAAAATCCGTCCATTCAAAGTTGTGCTTCAAAAGCAACACTTGATGAAGCGGTGAAGGGATGTTACTCGCAAACTCTTTAAACGTAATTCCTGATGTAATAAAACAATGACCTCGACGATTACCATTAATATATATCATATTCTTTACTTGGTCAGATCCTCCAGACAAAGCACCTAGCCACCTTCGTTTTATATGTTTCAATTCTATAGCATATTTTAACATGAAAAATTTTAGAAACATAGAAAAAACTTCAAAAACTATTTACAATTTCATGTGTTTTATTACATAGTGATTACAAGAAAAAACGCCTGCTCATAAGCAGGCGTTTTTAAAGGATTTCATCAGGGTTTTGAGGATGATGATTTCCCTCTTTCTTTTCTTCTTTTTGGAACATCGATTGAATTTTATCAATTGTTTGTGGAGCTAATTCAATCATTTTTTCTGCTAAATGTGTCGCATTTTGTAAATGAAGAATATTTACTCCATCTTTATTCACCACAAGAAATGCTACTGGTGTAATCGAAACACCACCCGCGCTACCGCCACCAAATGCAGGGTTACCGTTCGCTCTTTGTCCATCATTCGTTTGGAAATCAGAACCTCCTGCTCCAAAACCGAACGCTACTTTAGAAACCGTTAACACCACACCACCGTCAGCCGTTTGAACAGGCTCTCCAACAATCGTATTTACATCAACCATTTCTTTTAAATTTTCCATTGCTGCTTTCATTAACCCTTGAATTGGATGATCCACCGTTCATAACCTCCTTTGTCATATCTTTCCTAGTTTTTCCGAAAGTTTGTGAACTAAACATAAAATTTTATATTGATTTCAAAAAACTTAAGTTGTAATATTTAGAAAAATAAAAAAAGAGGTCGATTCTTTATGATGCGAAAATTAACAAAGAAAGATCATGAACAAGTATTCGCTTACCTAAAAGAAGAAGCAGCCATTAACTTGTTTATTATTGGAGATATTGAAGCTTTCGGTTATGACACAGATTTCCAAGAATTATGGGGAGTATTTAAAGAGAATGGGACATTAAAATCAATTCTACTCCGATTCCACGATTCATTTATACCATATAGTAAAGAAGACTTTGTTACCCTTGATTATGAGGCACTTCTTTCCGCATATAAACCGCTTAAACTCTCTGGCAAGTCAACTATTGTAGAAAGGTTTGAAACTTCTCCAAGTCTACAATTAGGCGCCAAAAATGAAATGTATTTTTGCGAATGTCTAAATGACAACAACTTACCTAGCACGCCTATCCAAGAAACAATTAAACTTGCCACACTAGATGATGTAGAGCGAATTATGCAATTGCGAGGTAACATTGCTGAATTTCCAGTTGCTAATGAATCAGAGAAAATATTAAGACAAGCTCTCAAAACAAATACAGGACGCACATATTATATTGAAAAAGACGGTGCTATTATTGCATCCGCCTCTACTTCCGCTGAAAATTCATTATCCGCTATGGTAGTTGGCGTATGTACACATCCGAATTATCGCGGAAGCGGATACGCTTCGCTCATATTACCAAAAATGATTCAAGACTTTACGAATGAAGGCCGAACGCTTTGTTTGTTTTATAACAATCCAGCTGCTGGACGTATTTATAAACGACTAGGGTTTAAAGACATTGGGATGTGGACGATGTATCGATAATAATGCATAATACACGCAGGAGAGGCTGCCTATTATAAGTAGCCTCTTCTTAACTAATATCTATTCACATGTACTCCGCTTGCCGTTACTATATGATATACTACGTATTTACTTGTTAACGCTTGTTAATTTCTATAACATAAAAAAACAATTTAAATCTTTTATCTTTTCAACTAAACCAATTAGGAACGCTTTATCGTTATTCTCTTTTCTTATTTAGATATATTTTTCGACTTGCTACTGAAATTTTCTAATAAATAGGAAATTCCAATACCTACTCCACCAATAATTAGAGCAACAATAGCTGTTAAAACCTTTTTTCCCATTGGCTGTGGAAAGAAGAAGGAAGAAAAAATAGCACTGCGGTAAAAGTACACATTAAAATATGCCCTTGTTTAAACCTGCTTGATTGCTCCTTTTTTCTTTTTCAGATAAAACTATAAGCATAACGTTAAAAGAGGCAACCAGTAGGTCACCTCCCAAGTAAAACGATTAATAATACATGTTACATATTTTCAGCTGTTATTCCATACAATCTATCTCTATTTTGCCCTCTTCTTTTTTCGATTTTTAAATATAATCTCTAACGCTACTACTGTGGTGAATCCTACAGTTAGTTGTAAACCTGTAAACAGCAGTTTATCATTTAAAGGAATACCAGGTGCACTCCACAGCAGCACTGGAGGAACAAGTATGCCAATGATTACTATAGTTCTCATTATCTTTCCCATTTTGTTTCCCCTATCGTATTTTTAAAATCAATATGTATTTTTCAATATTTTTACAATTCCACTAATCTCTCACGTAAAATTAATTCACTCTCATTCAAATACCCTCTATGTATTTCCTCTACAATCTTATCATGATTAAAGCATAACACTTTTTCATCGCCTAAATAACCAACCGGATAAAGAACCCCTACGTAATCAAAATCAAGTTTATCTGCTGAAATGACCATTCTTCCAATAATCATAACAGGTTGGTTTAGATCTTTTAGCTTCACAACTGAACCAATCGGGAAAAGCTCCATCGTCATTCTCCGTTCTTTTTAGATATATTCGACTTGTTACTCAAAATTTCTAATAGATAGGAAATTCCAATACCTATTCCACCAATAATCAATGCTGCAATAGCTGTTAAAAACCTTTTTTCCATTGGCTGCGGAAAAAAGAATGAAGAAAAAAATAAAACCGCGGTAAAAATATACATCAAAATACGTCCTTGTTTAAACATGTGTGATTACTCCTTTTTTTCAGGTTTCAAGAAAAAACCTCCTCCAAAACCTTCGTATGATGCATAAAAACCTTTCTCTTGACCCATGTGAAGCTTATACCCATAAGTCCCTACTCCCAATTCTAAGCGGATTGTTATATCGTGATCACTGAAATACGGAATAATATCCGGAACATCAATTTTCTCTAAAAGCAATTCATACTTGCGCGAACTATATTCCGCACCTACCTTGGCTGTATACTCATCATAACCTACAATACTACTAAAATCGTGCATTTTTTGAGTTACAGTTATATCTTCCATATAAGGAATATCCGTTCGTAAAGTTTATTAGTACCAAGTGCACATACCCCTAAAATAAGAACACCTATAATAAAGCCAATCTTTTTAGGTAATTCATAAGGAGACATAATAGCGACTACAAGTAATATAGCAATTGCAACATATGTAATATATTTTCCGGCCTTAAATGATTGCATATTAATATGCCCCTCTCTTAATCCTTCAATTTATTAGTATCACCTATCCTATAACCATCTCTAACGTATAATCCCGTTTCTTTTCCTAATTAATAGTGGATTATCCCTATCCTTTTTCAAACTTTATTATTGTTTAAATTTGTTATGTATTCGTCCTACCACTTTATTCGCCCCTAAGGAAATAGCTCCTAAAATTAAAACAAAAATAATAAGAGCCATCTTTTTAAGTAGGCTATATGGCAATAACATAGCAAATATAAGAAGTATCGCAACTGCAACATATGTAATATATTTTCCGGCCTTAAATGATTGCATATTAATATGCCCCTCTCTTAATCCTTCAATTTATTAGTATCACCTATCCTATAACCATCTCTAACGTATAATCCCGTTTCTTTTCCTAATTAATAGTGGATTATCCCTATCCTTTTTCAAACTTTATTATTGTTTAAATTTGTTATGTATTCGTCCTACCACTTTATTCGCCCCCAATGAAATAGCTCCTATAATTAAAACAAAAGTAATAAGAGCAATCTTTTTAGGTAGGCTATATGGCAATAACATAGAAAATATAAGAATAGACGATGTATCGATAATTAAAAGCCGATTTAAAATCGGCTTTTATACATACTCATTTTCTTTTCTCATGCTTTCGCTTCCCTCATTCAGACTATTATACTCACTTCAAAGTCATAATTACCTGTCTTTCAACAAACCCAAACTCTTCGTACATCTCTTTTGCAAAATTCCCAGCAAATACATTCAACCTAATTTCTGAATATTTCTCCTTTAATTCCTTAATACCAGCTTCCATCAGTTCTCGCGATAATCCTCTCCCGCGATATTCTGGGAAAACGTACAATTCATATATAAATCCAAGTTTTTCACGAGAAAAATAGTCTGTATTTTCCCCTATTAATATCCATCCCATTACTTTATTTTCTTCTTTAATGATTAAATAATATGCTCCTTTTTCTACAATCGGCTTTGTAATTTCAATCGCTTTCTCGGTACTTAATTGACAATTCCCTCTCGTCCCTTCAAAAAGCGATTGAGCCGCATATTTTAATATTTCATTGGTATCTTCTTGATTCGCCTTAATTATCATTTTTTACAACTCCCCTTGAATAATAGGCATTACTATCCCTTGTTCAAGATTCTCCGCTTCCATAACAATTGCCGTTAATCCTTGTTCTGTACTTGTTTCATGGAGCTCTCCCTTCTCCCAAAACACAGCTTGTCCCGCCTCTACCTTTATCTTTTCTTTATTTGCCCCACATACATATCCTGCTCCGTCCACAATAAGAAGCAGTTGAGATACAACTGCTTCATGATTACCGATGATTCCATTCTCGTGTAAATGCATAGCACCGATATGTACATTTCCTTGATGGTTTACTATTTTCGACATTATGAAATTAGATTGAAATACTGATATGTGCTTTCCTACTTTTCACTAAAATCAAAAATTTTCATTGCTAGTCCTCCTTATACGTATAAAACCATCCTTACTGTCTGCATCATATGTCCTTCAAAGTCTTCTTCAAATTGCTCTAATTCAGCAAAACCTTTCGCTTCATAAAAGCGTTTTCCTTTTTTATTTGCTGCTTCTACATGTATGTACAATTTACGTATCCCATTTAATTCCTTAATCCCTCTTTGTAATAAAGCACTTCCGATCCCTTTTCCTTGCTGATCTGGTAACAAATAAATCGCACCTAATTCCGCTTCATTTTGTAGTCTAACAGGTGAAAAGTTAGCAAATCCTATTACTTCTCCCTCTTCTTCCGCAACGAATAAATGTGTATTTTTAAGACGATATTTCATTTTTTCATCAGAATATGCCTCGTCTAAAAAACTGTCTTGAATTTCTCTTGGAATAATGCCTTCATATGTATCATGCCAAGCTATTTTTGCTACTGATTGTACAGCGTGAATGTCTTCTTGCTTCATTTCTCTAATTACATATGTCATCTCGATGTCTCCATTCTCTTTAAATTATATTCTGCTAATATACTAGAAGAAATGGCAGAACCATTTTTATAATTCACCTTAATTAATTTTAATTTCTCAATTGAAGCTGTTGCAAAATCAAATTTTTCATAAATATATTCCATTACACTTAAAAACTGCTTTGTATGTAATCTATTTGCAATCGTACAATGCGGAACCCATTTTCCCGGTACGTAATATGAATTTGGATTGTCATGAAAATTTTAAAAATAATCATGATAAGAATGATGAAGTTTTAACAATTCATCGGTAACAATCGGTGCTAGAAAGACCGTTCCATTAGTAGGAAAAATTCCAACAGAAGGAAAAGTTACTGCGTCCATATTTTCTTGAATAGCTACAAACTCCCCTAGTTTCTCCGTATACAAATGAACATCTAACTCATTATAATCCGCAATCGTGATATGAGGTTCTACTCCAGCTAATTGATTTGTTCCCATTATATTCGTTAATTCATTTTGCAGTTCTGTAATTTTATTAGTAAATACACGATCAAATGTAGCAATAATAGCGTACAGTCTTTCTCACCCCTTCGTTACACATAGTGCTTCCCATTCTTCACGAATCATTCCCATTCGAATAGAATCATAGTATGTTCCTTTATAATAACGACACTTTCGCATTCTACCTTCTAAGCTCATTCCTATTTTCTCCGCTACTTTCATCATTCGTTCATTGCCAGACCAAGTCGTGATTCCTACTCTACCAATCTCCATTTTTTCAAATAGCAAATCTCTATATAATGTCAATGTTTCTGTACCGTATCCACCATTCCAGTATGTTGGGTCATAAATCACAAGCCCCATCTCTAACCAACGCGTCGGTTTATATTCCCAATAAAACCCGACTGTCCCAATGATTTGACCGTTATTTTCTATAATTAAATTTGACAGTGGTTCTTCTTTCAAACGAGTTTGCATCTTCTCTTTATAGGAAGAGTATTCTTGCATTGAGAACGGGAAATATGGCGCATCCCATTTCTTCCATTCTGGGCTTTCTTCTTTAAATATGATATTCCATAATGTTTCTATATCCGATTCTTCTATTGTACGAATTGTAACTTTCTTCCCCTTTAATACAACGTTTTGCATAATTCCCTCCTGCATTCACCTTTATTTCATATATAATTATAATATTTTTTCAGAAAAATCAAAACTAATATCATATATTATATTGTATAATTTTGTTATAAGATACCAATTATTGATTTAGAAAGCTGGTGATTCAATGAATAATCAATTTAGTATTGCTTTATTTCTCACTATTATTACGACAAATATTATTCTATATTTCTTCTTACCATCAAATATTGTTACGAAATGGGACTTCAATGGAACGCCTACATCAACAATGGATAAAAGCACTTTTGTAATCGTAAATATAATTATATGTTCCTTCTTATTCTTTGTATTTTTAGCTTTATCTAAAGCAGCGAGTAACCAGAAATTTCTCCATTGGATCGGCAACACAATGTTACTATTCTTATTTTTTGTCGATATTGTCATTGCCCTCATCGCTCTTGGCTTTTCACTTCCTCTTGATCATTTCATATTTTTAGCATTAGGGCTTTTATTTATATTAATAGGTTATTTCAGTTCCAAAATTGATACGACTAAATCAACCGTTTCATTAGAATGGAATGATAAGCACCTCGAAAAAAGAGCTTCAAATATCAGTAGTATTTCAATGATGATAGCAGGGATTTTTTTAGCGATACTTCCTTTTAGCGTTTCTGCTCCCTATAGAGGTTATGGCATACTAGCAATTCTTTTAGGAATGACGCTTATCATTCTACCGAGTACGATTTATTTACTTATTAAAGACAGCAGACAGTCCACTAATTTAAAAGGTTAATTGAAGTACGAAGGCGCAAAATAGGCAATAAAAAATAGGAGGTTACATCCCTCCTATTTCAGCTCAAGCAAAATGCCTTTCTCTATCCACCCCTCTACACCATCTTTTTTAATTAAATCATATCCTGAACAACTACCATCAATGAGAGAAACGATATCTCCTTTTCTAACGCTTATTTGCGCACAAGAAATATCAGTTTTCACTGTATATTCACCTGACTCAAGTTGTTTCATGTATTCATTTTTTACAGTGAGTAATTTATTTGTTTCCTTTTGCTTACATATTGTGTAATCTTGCATCTTCTCGATAGGCTCTATGTAATAATACGGATATGTCACTCCGCCCTGCATTTCTGAATTCGCATTAAAATCCGCTATTACTTCGTACCCTGGAAAATAGTCTACATATGTATAAGAAAACGTATCGCCCGTTTGTTTCCTCTGAATGATAAATGCATTTAATTGTCCTGCTTCTTTAATTGCATTTCCTCCATCTATTGCAATAATTTTTTTCTCCTCATCAATAACTGGATTGTTAGACGGTGCTTCTTCAGAATAGTTCACGACAGGCCAATGACCAACTATTACATACTTATTTGCTTTATGTGATTTATAAAAAAACTCTGGCATTGCTATCGCATTTTTGCGCTCTGTTTCTTTCCAATCTACTCTATCTTCTAGCCCGGCATGCACAAAAATATAATCTTCTGTTTCAATCGCTGTCGGTAACTCCGTTAGCCAATGTATTTCTTGTGAAAATTCACTTTGCAATGCTTCTCTCACTTCACGAATTGAAGTGCCTTCATGAACTGAAAAATCCAATTGCTCTAGCCATTCATTAAAAATCGAATGCTTTCTCGTACATAAATAATTAATAAGACGAGGATTTTCATTTAGAAGAGCATCAACTAAAACTTCACAATTTCCTTCAACAACGTGAACCTTTGAATTGTTCTTTACAAGATTCATAACATAGTTTACTACGCCTACGCTATCTCGTCCTTTCTCGCAAAGATCTCCATTAATAATTAAATAATCTTCATCTTTAAAGTTAACTTTATGTAGTGCTTCTTTTAAAAGATTTAATTCTCCATGAATATCAGATATGACGATAACTCTAGCATCATTAGGGATTGATAGTTTCTTTATTTTCTTCAAGTATAAGCGCTCCAATCATTCTCTTTATTAAATTAAAATAATTCGACAAAATACACTATATAACCTTTTCAAATACATATACCATAACTTACAACCTATTTACGGTTTAATAATAACTTAAAAAATAAGAAGAAGCTGTTCCCAACTTTTGCGGGACAACTTCTTCTTATTTTTTATAATTCTTTATGAAAAGAATAACTCACTTTATCATACCCTTCTCTTTCATAAAAACGATGCGCATCAATTCTTGCAAATGCTGATGTGAGGACGATAGATTCACATCCGTTTTCCTTTCCCCAGTTCTCTATATACGAAAGTAATACATTTCCATGTCCTTTTGAACGATGTGCGTCTGCCGTTACAAGGTCATATACGAAAACGTGCTTCTTATTATAAAAGTTCGTACAAATCGCTACACCTGCAAGGCTAACAACTTCATCCTCCTCATTACGCAGCGAAAATAGTTTATAATTTTCTTCTTTCATATTTCGAAATAAAGAGCTTGTTTCCTCTTTTGAAAGTTTCGTTCTTAATTGCTGTAAAACAGGTAATACTTCATATAATTGCTCTTCTGTTACTACTTCTTTAACATTCATTTTTAACTCTCCTCTAACTATTTATTTAATTTTCTAAATGTTGTATCATTATTATAGAAAGTAACTGCCCTTTACTTAAGTGACAGTTTAAGTATTTTTTATAAGGCCAGTTTTAAAGGAGAGTTTTATATGGATTTTACTATCCCATTGCAATTACAAAGTAACACACCTATTTACTTGCAAATTTACGACTATATAAAAGCTGAAATTATACAAGGGAGTATTTCTGTTGGCACACGTCTACCCTCACACAGAAATTTAGCATCACAACTTAATATTAGCCGCATCACTGTTGAATCAGCTTATCAACAATTATTAGCTGAAGGTTATGTAGAAAGTAAACCGAAACGTGGTATTTTTGTAGCAAATTTCGATATTGACGTTATCCCAAACAAAAAACGAAATGCAGCAATGAAGACGAGCAATTTAATAGACGAAAAATTCGAATATGATTGTAGCCAAGGGCTTATTGATCAAAATACATTTCCGATTACAAATTGGAAACGAGCATTACAAGAATCCATTCTTACATACGAAAATGCACTATTTGCCAAAGAAGACCCTCAAGGTGAATTCGCTCTTCGAGAGCATATATCAACATATTTATATCATTCTCGCGGTGTACATTCTTCACCTGATCAAATTGTGATCGGTGCCGGAACGCAGCCACTTCTCTGGCTACTACTTCAACTGCTTGGCCCTACAAAAGAATACGGCATTGAAAACCCTGGATTTCACCGTATACACGCAATCATTAAAAGCTGTGATAGACAAATTCATCCCATACCATTGGATGAAAAAGGTATTGATATTTCTAGCTTATATAATACAAATGCCAATGTCGCATACGTTACACCATCACACCAATTTCCACTCGGGATTATTATGCCTTTATCTAGAAGAACAGAATTGTTAAAGTGGGCTAATGATTGCAGCGGATACATTATTGAAGATGACTATGACGGTGAGTTTCGCTACGCTGGTAAGCCGATTCCTTCTTTGCAAAGTCTTGATTCAAATGAACGCGTTATTTATATGGGGACTTTCTCAAAATCTTTTTTACCTTCTTTACGAATGGGATATGTTGTTTTACCACCACATCTTTTAAAAATATATCAAGAACTGCATGGAATTTTTAAACAAACAGTCGCTACAATACAACAACTTGCTTTTGCTAACTTTATACAAAGCGGGAATTGGGAACGTCATCTTAACCGGAGTCGTACACTATATAAAAGAAAACATCATACGTTAGTAAAATCCATTATGAAAGAAATGGGGGCTAATGTTCAAATTCTTGGCGAACAGTCTGGACTTCATATTGTTTTATGTGTAAATAACAGTATGAATGAAAACGAACTGATTGAATCCGCTAAAAAACAAAGCGTTAAATTATACCCGCTTTCTCCATATGATTTCGTGAATGATTTACGTAAGGAATCATACGTATTACTCGGTTTTGGTAGCATTCCAGAAAATAAAATTGAAACGTTGGCTATATTATTGAAAAACGCTTGGTTCCCTAGTTGCAAGGAAACTTGTTAACAGTGGGTTTAACTTGTAACATACTAACAATTCAACAAAATAAAAAAGAAGGCTGTTCCAAAATAACTTTTTGGACAGCCTTCTGCTAGTTATTCACCTGACCTAGCTTTCCTTCCCGGACGTTTCACACCAGTCGTTTCTGTTGAATAAGAAGCTTCAATTATAGCGGTTGGATCTACAGAGAGAACGAGATCTTTCATTTTCGGATAAATGAATCGGTTTGTAATGCAATAAATGATTCTCTTATGCTCCCCTAAAAAACCACCTTCTCCATGTAGATACGTAACAGATAGTTGCAATTCTTTCATAAGTAAATCGCCTATTTCTTTATTCTTACCAGAAATAATCATAACGCTCTTACCTTGATTTATACCATCTAATATAAAATCAATCATTTTCGTAACAATATAGAAAATGGCTAATGAGAACATCGCTTGTTCGATTGAAAATAAAATGGCAACAAAGATGAAAATAACTGCATTTACTGCAAGTAAAAATGTACTAATCGGTACATTAAAGTGTTTATTCATCCAAACTGCTAACATTTCCGAACCGTCAATTGCTCCACCCATTTTAACAACAATCCCAACACCAATTCCGAACAGCACTCCACCATAAAGTACAATTAATAACTCAGAAGTCGTAATTGCTGGAAATGGTTTTAAATAAATTAATCCGAGTGTTGTAACTACATTCGCATAAGATGTACGGATAAAAAATTTCTTTCCCATTACTTTTGCAGTAAATAATAAAATTGGGATATTAATTCCTAAGAACACACCATAAAGCGGCAATCCTGCGACTTTATTTGCCATAATAGCAATAGCCGTTACCCCGCCATCTACTAATCCATTAGGTGCTAAAATAAGCTCTAATGAACCTGCTACTATAATTGAGCCCATTGTTAATAATACGTATTCAAATACTTTCTTCATTCATTACCCCCAAAACTTATATATTTTCTTAGTATTATTTTAACGTAATTTTACTACTAATTCAAAGGTATCGATTTATATACAAAAAAGTTTCACCTTTATCGCTATTTTTATGTAACACGTAATACTAGAAACACACTTACAAATTAAAAGTAAGTGTGTTTCTAACATCTATTTAATCTTTACGTACGGCTTCATTTTTAATTCAAATATTTCCTCAACTGCCCTTTGATATCCACCAGCATTTCTAAGCGACTCTCCCACTTTACGACTATTTTCCTTAAACGTCACATCATCCATTACTTTCTTTACAGTCTCACGTAACAATTCAGAAGTTAACTCGTTACGATTAAGTGTTATGCCTGCCCCTACTTCAGTCAATCGTTTTGCAACGAATGGCTGATCTCCTGTTACCGGAATTACAACTAATGGAACACCGTAATATAACGCTTCACTCGAACTATTCATACCACCATGTGTCACGAATACATCAGCATGCTGTAAAACTTCTAATTGCGGGACATAATTATACAACTTAAAGTTTTTCGGGATATTTTCAAATTGACTTGTATTTATCTTCTTACCAACGACTAATACGACTGTCGCATCTACATCTTTAAACGCTTCAAAACATTTTTCATACAAAGCAGGTTGTTCATTAAAAACTGTTCCCATAGAAATGAAAATCACTTTTTCATTTTTTAAATCTTCGGTAGGAAAACTCCCCACTTCTTTTCGAGTAGCAATTGATGGACCTACAAATTTATACGATTCATCAAATAAATCTGAACGCGGCTGATATTCTTTTGAAGTATATACAATCGTAATATCACCAGGATGGTTCATAATATCATACATACTATTACATTTCATTCCATAGTGCTTATTCCATCTTTCCATTCCCGCTAAACAAGATTGATATAATGGATTTATTTCGTCTACTTGTCTCGATTCTTGCCCATCATGAAAATTAATGTACTGATTAACAGCAAACGTTGTACAAGATGAAACGCTTGGTAATTGTAAAATATTCGCTATAATACGTCCTACTGGAAAATGATTATCATATATTAAATAATCATATTTTTCCTCTTTTGTTTCTTCTACAATTTGAGTAACAATACGCTCTGATGCTTCAATCATATGAGATAGCATCATCAAAGGGCTCCCACCTTCATTTACTCGTTCCATAATATTAATTTGAGAGAGAAAATTCTCAAACACTCGGAATTCCGCACCTGTTGCTTCAACCTTCTTTCTATAATCTTCAATACAATAAGAAACAACTGTTTCCCCTCGCTGAATTAACTCACTTACAATAGCTAAAGTCGGATTAATATGACCTTCCCCAGGGAAATTTATTACGAGTACATTTGCCATAACATTCTCTCCTATCCAATTAATATAACAAAATTAACAATTAATTATATTAATTAATTTAAGTCTATTATAAATGAATGCATTCTACTTCTTCATGCTTTTCTCTTCATTTTATTATTGAGAAATATTTTCTATAGTCTACATTATTGTGATTCACAATCTTATAAATAAATGCTTACTTTTACTCTTCATAGATTTAAAGATACGAGTCTTACATTCAAGTATTACCACTATTATTTTTAGACAATTCATACAAAAATAGAGAAATATAATATTTTTAATGAGCTTTCACTATAAATGTAAGTATGCTTTCAATCTTTTTATCTTTATCCTCATAACACATCATCTGTTATATAATGAATTTATAGAATTTACAGAAAAAAGGAGTCTTTTCATGCTACAACAACTATTCAATTCACCTATTCTATCCGTTCAGGCCTTGCACCCAGGTTATGAAGATCATGCAAGTGATGTTTTTCTCGTTCAAACAGAAGATACAGAAGTTATCGTTCGTACCTCTAAAATGAATGAAGAACCAAATAATGATTTTTGGTGGGGATGTAAAAATCTATTTGGAATTGATCCAAGGAACGTCCATCATTTAGAAACTGTACATACATTGCTGCAAGAACATACGAATCTTCCTATCCCAACAATATTAGAAAAACATGTTTTAAATGGCCGTGAATTTGTGGTGGTCGAAAAGTTAGTAGGTAACACAGTTCAATCTTTTATCGAGCAACCAGATTCTATTTTATTTAGCCTAGGAAAAGGACTTGCAGAAATACATAAGTTTAAAGCCGATTTTATAGGAAATCCGTCAGGCACGTTCAAAATTCCACTAAATGAATTCCAATCACATATTTTAAACGTGAGTAAAGAGCTTGTGAATATGTTTTATTCCGATGATGAAAGCATACAAGATGCATTTCCTACCTTTGAATCACAGCTTTCTTCCCTGTCCGTACCAAAAGAAGCTACACTCGTCTTACTTGATATGGACCCTACCCAATTTTTATATGACGGTACAACTATTACGGGTTTAGTAGATACTGAAGCTTACGCGGTTGCCCCGCGAGAGTTTGATTTTATCGGACTAGAATATGTACTTACTGAAAAAGAAGCACATGCCTTTCAAAGTGGTTACGAAACAATTATGCCTATTCCTCATCTTGTAGAATGTAGACAACCATATCGTTATTTATACCGACTGTTATCTGTGCAAGGTAGTGTGGAATTAAAGGAATGGTTAAGTTACCCATCCTATTTTTAAATACAAATGAGAGGGAGTATACAATGGATATTCAGAAAAAGCGTTCTGTAACAGAAAGTGAAATACAGCAAATGAAGGATTTGGCTTATATTTGCGGGCAACAAGACAATCTTGATTACTCTTCAGATTTACATATCAACTTTTTAAAAAATCGAAATGAAGATCATATAAACGATTTTCTTCTTTATAACGGTACTCAATTAATTGGCACTTTAAATATGTATGATTTCGAAAGACCAACAAAGCTTGAACTAATAGGCTTTGTACATCCTCATTTTAGAAAACAACGTTTCGGAACTACCCTTTTACAAACTGCAATGAAAGAAATACAAAATAGAGAGACAGATGAAGCTCTTCTTATTATCAATGGGGATTCTATTTCTGGGAATGAATTTATAAAACATATGAAGTTACCGTATTTATATAGTGAATATAGTATGGAGTTCAAAATAAACGAAATTCAAAAAACAACAGATAATAATATACAGCTTACTCTTGCATCTTCAGAATCACTGCTTGACCTTATTGAGATTTCTAGTAAAGCTTTTGGTGATTCAGTAGACAATACGGCTACATGGTTACAAAAAATGATGACTTCACCTTCTCATAAAGTTTACAGTGCTCTTATTAACGAAAAAGCTATTGGAACAATTACAGTTACTGAGCAAGAACAATCTACTACATTATCAGGATTCGCTGTTCATCCTTCTTATCAAGGTAAAGGATATGGAAAAGATATTCTTAGTTATATGGTACATACCCTTATTACAGAAGGAACTTCAACAATTGAATTAGACGTCGAAACGAAAAATAACCATGCTTTAAAACTATATACACAATGTGGTTTTAAAATTAAAACGAAGCATGACTATTATAATTTAATGAATAGCACGGAGAATATTTATGTCTAAAAAACTTATTTATTCTGATTATGATATTTTCGCATCTATTTATAATAAACATTGGGGACATTTTGCCGAACACTCCTATCTAGCTTTTGAAAAACTCGTTTTACAATATGCACAACCACATTCTCATATTTTAGATCTTTGTTGCGGGACTGGTCATCTTACTAGGAAACTACTTGATAACAATTTTGTAGTAACTGGTATAGATGGTTCTACTCAAATGATTGAATATGCACGTGAAAATGCGCCAGATGCAACCTTTTTCGTCGATGACGCTCGCTATTTCAATATAAATGAGCAATTCCACTACGTCATCTCTGCCGGTGATAGTTTAAACCATATTATGAATTTAGATGAACTAAAAAGTGTGTTTCACAACGTTTACTCCGTATTACATAACGAGGGTATATTCGCATTTGATATGAATATGGAAAAAGGATTTCTTGAAAACTGGATTGCTTCGTTTCATATTTCAGAGAAAGAATATGTTTGTACGATTGATTCTACATTTGATAATAAAAACAAAAAAGCAGAAATGAATTTCATATTATTTACGCGTGATACAAATGATATTTGGAAAAGAAGTGACTTTTCTTTTAAAGAAACATGTTACACTAAAGACGAAATTACTCATGCATTACAATCTGTAGGTTTTAAAAATATTCAATCGTACGGTACAAATAGAGCATTTTTCACTTGCCAAAAATAAAAAAACTGAATCTAAATGATTCAGTTTTTTCTTAATATATTTACAACTGCAGTTGTTTCGTCATTTTCTTTATAAACACGCGGAATTCTTCTATCTAGCATACATGTAACTTCATAGTTTATTGTACTTAACATATCCGCTATTTCTTCTACTGTGATATTTTCTTCACCTTGTTTACCGTAGAATACTACTTCGTCTCCTACTTGTACTGGCATCGCTTTTGAAACATCCAACATTAACTGATCCATACAAACACGGCCAATTACAGGTACTCGAACCCCGTTAATTAACGCATAGCCTTTATTAGATAATTGACGATTATAACCATCAGCATAACCAATTGGTACAGTCGCAATCCATTCTTCACCAGTTGTTACATACGTATTCCCATAACTTACACCACGATTTTTCTTCGCATGTTTAATATGAGCCACTTTTGATTTTAACGACAACGCAGGCTGTAAAGAAACGACTGAATGATCCACCTCTTTTGATGGATACATACCGTACACTCCTATTCCAACGCGCACCATATTTTGAAATGTGTTACTTAATTCCATTGATCCTGCACTATTTGAACTATGAATATATGGTATTTGAATTCCTAATTCTTTCGCTGTATTAACAGCTTTTTCAAATAAACTTGTTTGCATATTCGTATATGATTTATCGATTTCATCTGCCGTAGAGTAATGCGTAAATATCCCTACTACTTCTATATACTCCATACGGTTTAATTCTTCTAAAAATGGTTTAACTTCTTCTTCTTGTAAACCGATACGACTCATTCCTGTATCAATTTTCACTTGAATTTGTACTTTCTTTTGAAGACGGTTTGCAATTTCATTTATACCATGTAAATCTTCTACTCTATAAACAGTCATCATAACGTCATATTGAATTACATCTTCTACAGCAGCTACTGGTGTGTATCCTAAAATTAAAATCGGCACAGTAATTCCTGCTTCTCTTAATTCTATTGCTTCATCTACAAATGCAACTGCAAGTTGATTTATTCCAGCTTCAATTGCAGCTTTGGCAACTTCAACTGCCCCATGGCCATACCCATTCGCTTTTACAGCAGCCATCATCTTAATTTCTTCATCATTTACATGTTTTTTAAATTCTTTTACATTATGTTTTACAGCATTTAAGTCAATTTCTACAATTGTATCTCTTCCATATTTCAAACTCATTGGTCTAACTCCTAACTCAATAATTGCATTCCATTCTATTTCACGTTTCATATGACCTTTTACAATATAATACTTTTCATTATGCTAGTCAAACTACTAGAATTTTCGGAATTTTGAGTATGATATAATATCCTCAAGAAACTATTATATACGGAGACGAGGAGAATTACAATGTTTGTTCAATCTGCATTACATCAACTAAAAGTTGCTATTGATACTTCTATTTATATGCTTAACCAATATAGTGAAAACGATTTAAAAATACAACCGATTCACTCAAAACGATCATTATTTGAAATGTGTACACATCTTTCTCTTATTTGTCATGCTGATTTGCTCATTTTAAATGGTATTCCAGAAAAAGAATTACATACCTTTTATATAGAACATACGCCCGTAACAGTTGCTCAAATGCAACAAACGATGATTGAAGGATACAACCTTCTCTCCAAAACATTTCTTTCCTACTCCCAAATAGAATTAGCAGAAGTTATGACTGCCTATTGGGGTATTTCTTATTCGCGCTTTGAATGGTTACTTGAAATCGTTGCACACTTTTATCATCATCGTGGACAAATTCATCTTTTATTATGTGAGCATATGAAAGATCCTCGCATTCCTTTATTTGAGTGATTTTCCACTTATTCATTAATTATAAATAGAGAAGCTACAAAACCAATAAAAAGTAGCATTCCTAATAAAATAAATGTTTGAGCATACCCTCCTATTTTCATTAGATAAATAGAAATAATAGGTCCTATACTAGTACCTAAAAATAAAATAAAAGTATAAATAGATACTGCTATTCCCCTCGCTTTCCCTCCTAATTGACCTACAAGAGAAACTAAAGACGGAACGGATATAGCAATACCTATTACAAAACAGACACTCATCATTACAAGTAGAGATAGATACGAAACAAAGCCCATTGAACTTAGACTAAAAATAGCGATCAACAATCCTCCCTGAAGAACTTTTCTTACTTCAAACCTCTTCGTTAAACGACCTGCAAGCGGTGACAGCAACATACCAAATAGCCCCGCTAAGCGAAAATAAAGAATTTGTTCTGCAGTTAAATTGTAAGTAGGAGAGCTCAAATAATTCCCTAAAACAGTATACATATTAACAAAAGCCATTAATAAAACAAATGCAATTATATAGCTTAATACTAAGCTTTTATTTGTAAAAACTTTACCCATCTGTTTAATTGGCCCCAAAATATCAGTATAGGATTGAGACGTCTCTTCTTTCGGAAGAGAATAATAAACCCATATAGCAGTACTTATATAGACAATGCTAAGAAGAAAGAAAACCATATGCCATCCAAAATGCTGACTAACAGCAGTACTTATTACCTGCCCTACAATTCCAGCTACTAAAAAACCAGTACTAACAAATCCTATTGTTGTAACCCTTCTTTCTACTGGGAACATTTCTACAACGTAGGCTAGCGCTACTGGAGAAAATGTAGCTGCTGCTATCCCTTGTATACCTCTAAAAATAACAAGCCAAAATAAACTATCTACAAACCCTAAGCAAAAAGAAACAATCGACAGTGCAAGCAATCCAATAAAAATCACTTTTTTTCGTCCATATTTATCAGAAATTGCCCCAAATAACAAACACCCTATAGCAAAGCCAACAGAAAATATACTTCCTGTAGCTGCCGATTGTGCTAATGACGTATTAAAAATGTTTGAAAATAGAGAGATTAAAGGTATTGTTACATATAGGCTAGACATAACTACCATACCCGACCAACATAATACTGCTGTCATTATTGTATAATTCTTTTCACTATTTACTTCCTTTCCTATTTCCATCATAAACTCTCTCCCTTATTACGATTTGTTTTTATTAGTTTAAACTCTCTAAATTACTAAAATAGCATTCCTTTAACTCTTATTTATTTTAATTACATAGCAAAAATTATCACCGCTCATAAAGTTAGTTAAGCATATAATAAGGTAAGCTAATTATATGTCCAAATAAATAAGTTGATCTTCATAATCAACTTATTTACCTACCTTCTCCTAATTTCACCTGCATAGTTGTTTGCATTTTATTTAATAGCTTTTCTAAAACTTGACGCTCTTCTTGATTAAAGCCATCAACTAACGAAGCGCAAGATAACCAAAAAGTTGGTAAAGAATGTGTAACTAGTTCTTTTCCTTTCGGAGTAATTTTCACCTTTAATCTTCTTCGATCTTCAGAATGGTGGAATCTTACGATTAACTCTCGTTTCTCCATCCAATCTAATAAGCCAGTGACAGAAGCACGTGTAATCCCTAATCGACTCGCAATATCCGAAGGACTCATGTTCACCTCTTCCCCATTCGCTTCCATTTCACGCAAAATAAACAATAGTAAAAAATCTAATTTACTCTCTGAAATACCAAGCGGAGCTAAATCTACGTCAACCGCATCAAGAACATTATCAGACGTCCATAACATTAACAAACCAAGTTTTGCTGCGATTGGATCCGTTTCCGCTGACGCTGTCTTTTTGATTAACTCTGCGTACGGCTCAATCCCTAAAGGAAGAGAATCTTTTCTTGAATCCATTCATCTTCACTCTCCTTTCTCATTAAATAATTAGCTTACCTAATCACTTTCTCATTATACTCATATTTTTCCTTTTATTGCAAGCACATTGTTGAACAAAAAAATCCTATTATTAAAACAGAATTTTTCACACTGACTAGCTATCAGTTTTAAATAATGTGCAACTTCTTTAAGGCATAAGAAATTCCACCTTCACTCGCCTTCGTTGTAACGAAATCAGCCCTTCTCTTCAACTCCTCTCCACCATTTCCCATCGCAACTCCTAATCCTACATACTGCAACATCTCAATATCATTTCCACCATCACCAAAAGCAATGGCTTCTGATTTACTAATATTTAAATGTTCCAATACTTTTTGAATTGCAGTTAGCTTCGATACTTTACTATCTTCCAATACATTCATAACGTAACCATGAAAACGGTCAAACGTAAGTGCTGGATATCTTTCAATGAATTTTTGAGCTTCTGCTTCATCAGCATACAGACATATGCAATACATCTCATCTGACAAGTTTTTAACTTTGTCAGGATACCGCTCTAAATTTAAAGTTTCATTTAACGCTCGTATGACACGTTCATCTTTGGAGGCAATATCATTCATTGCAAATTCTTCTGTAAAGTAAGAAACACTGTGACCATGTAATTCAGCAAAATTTGAAATATCATGAACGATTTCGCTTGAAAGTACTGATTTATGTATAACTTTTTCCCCAAATTTTATATGTGCACCATTTGCAGAAATATACGTTTTTATGCCTAGCCCCTTAAATTGTGAGCATAAACTATATGGTCTCCCTGTTGTAACAACTACGTGAATCCCCTTATCTATTAATCTTTGTACCGCTTCTTTTGTACTTTCGTGCATACTTCTATCAATCTCGCTTAAAAGCGTACCGTCAACATCAAAAAATGCAACTTTGTACATAAGTCTTTACATCCCGTCCAAATGATTCGTATCATTAATGAAATGCACCGTTTTTTGTTCACCCTCAATTTCAATTAAACTTATTCCCGTATCTCCCATTTTGAAATAGTAGTCCATTGAAATTGGCATATTGAAAAATGCACGTAATAGACTATTAATTACGCCTCCATGGGCAACAATCGCAATTCGATCATATGTATTCTCTGTCACAATTTTAGAAAAAATCCCTTCTATTCTCATTCGAAACTCAATAAATGACTCTCCGTTTTCAAAACGGTCATGAAGAAATTTTGGCTCTGGATATTTCTTTGCTTCTTCAAATGATAAGCCAGCTTGTATTCCATTATTAAACTCCATTAATTCCTCTTCTAATTGAATTGGACAACCAATTGCTTCTGCTAATGTTTCACCCGTTTCGCGAGCGCGTTTTAATGTGCTTGCCCAAATGAAATCTGGTGCAAAATCTTTTTTCACTTTCTGTACAAGTCTTTGTACTTGTCGTCTCCCGTTGTCAGTCAACTCAAAATCAGCTCGTCCTTCATGCACATGTAAGATATCAGCTTCTGATTCTCCGTGGCGTATTAGTAGTATTTGCATGTTTCTCTCTCCCCCTTTATTTAACATTCACAAAATTCTATTATATCACATTTTAAGATTTCAAAATAAAAAGGAACGGTCTCCCGTCCCTCATCCATTCACTTTTTCCGCATCATTCCAATAATATTTACTAAACGCTTCTGTTAACACATCAATTGTGTTATATAATTCATCTAACGTATTATCAACACCACCAACTTCAATTAACATCGCATTTTTCGATAGATCTTGGTTATAAACGCCATTTCCATCTTTTTTATACTTCGGAAAAATCCCTCTACTTAATCCATAATAGTTTTCATCTAAATAACTATTGATCGCTCTTGCAATTTTTTCATTTTCAGCACGGCCTTCATTTTCCATCCCAATAATAAAATATAATCTTGCATACGATTTTCCATTAATTACTTTTGTTGTTACTTTCTTACGCTGATCATCACGATGTATATCAATCGGAAACGCAATTTTATTATTTTGTGCTAATGCTCCTTTTACATATTCATGAGATGCTTTATATGACTGATACCATACCCACTTTTTACTCGCTAATAAATCACCCATATTCGTTTTATCGTGAATTACTGGAATTCCTTGCCCCTCAAGTTGTTCCTTCATACGTTTTCCTAGTAAGGACACATTTACATCTGGGCTAGATGGATCAGTTGCCCCTGGTAATAATGGAAAGAAGGATTCCCAGCTATGTGTATGATAAATATATACTGCACTTTCACCTTTTTTCGCTCCGTTCTTTTTCTGAACCGGATTATTCTTTTCCGCTTCTGTAACTTTATCTTTTGCTACTTCCCGTTCTTTCGTTACTTCTTCAATCGGTACACTAGATTCATTTGGGATATTCGTCAAGTTTGTCCCTTCCCCAGCTACGATAATATTAGAATAATACTTTGACATACCAGGTACTTCTTTACCGACGAATGTTCTTAAATCTTTAATTTTCAAATCTGTCGCAATAGAGAACATTAAATTCCCAACTGACTCTCTTTTATTCTGCTTAAAATAATCAAATCCGTAATAGTGATTCTCACTTTCTATCATTTGAACAAAACCTTGCATCGATACTTTTCCAAACCATTGATTTGCATAATTCGATTTCATTGTATGTAAAAGTGACGTCAAAATCGACGCTATTATAATTACTATTAGCGCATATAAAAGGAGTAACGAAATTAATTTCTTCCCATGTATTCGAGTTGCATACTTTTTCACTGCATCACCTTCTTTATACATGGATATGTACAAGCTTTTCGGAATATACGCACAAAAAAAGAGAAATGGTATCCCATTTCTCTTCCTCACTTTTATTGTTCTTTTCCTGTATCATTTGAAGGTAGTTTCTTCGCTTGTTTTTCTTTAAATATTTCTCCAATTGCCCCAAGAGTACCAAGTGTTTCAATTGCATTAGACGGAATAAAGACTTTATTTGCTGGTCCTTTTGCAACTTCAGCTAATGATTCGAATGATTTGTAAGCAAGTATGCGCTCATCCAAATTCGCTTCACGAAGCAATTCAATACGGTTTTGTTCTGCTTTTGCGATTTCTTCAATTGCTCGCGCTTCCCCTTGTGCCTCTAATTCTTTTGCTTCTCTTATACCTTCAGCTTCGCGAATACGCGCTTCTTTATCCCCTTCAGCCATCAAGATTTTACTTTGCTTTTCCCCTTCAGCACGAAGAACTTTATCTTGTTTTGCTGCTTCAGCTTCTAAAATAATTGCACGTTTATTACGCTCAGCCTTCATTTGTTTTTCCATTGATGCTTGCACATCTTTTGGCGGGTTAATATCAACAACTTCGACACGTTCAATACGTACGCCCCATTTTTCTGTTGCTTCATCAAGCGCTAAGCGGATTTCTGTTGAAATTTTTTCACGACCAGATAACGTTTCATCCAGTTCCATTTTACCGATAATTTGACGCATCGTTGCTGAAGTAATATTACGAACACCATATTCATAGTTTGAAATACCATATGTCGCAAGTTCTGGTTCAACAATTTGATAGAAAATAATTGTATCTATTTCTACTTGAACATTATCTTTCGTAATTACTTTTTGCGGTGGTACATTCGTTTGTTGAATACGTAAGTCGTGATATACACGAACACGATCTACAATTGGGATTAAAATATTTAATCCTGGGTGCATTATACGTTGAAACTTACCAAATCTTTCAACAACCCCAACTTTTTGCTGAGGAATAATTTTAATTGTTAATGCGATAAATGTAACTACAATTAGTGCGAATATAATCGTTAACGTTAATGCTACCATATTTATTCACTCTCCTTTTTTACTTGTAATATAGTACTATGCCTCTTTATAACAACGACTTTTTCTCCAGCATCAATTGAAGAATCTGCAATAGCTGTCCAAGTATCTCCATCCACCTTCACAATACCATTTGCTTCATTTGTAATCGCTTGCATAACAATCCCTTTTTTACCAACAAGCATATCTACTGTATCAGTAAAACCTTTTGCCTCTCGAAAGTTTTTGGAAATTCTTTTCGTAAAGAATGTCAAAGTTAAACTTACAATTGCGCCAACAGTAACTTGTAACAGTAGTGCATCAGGAGCAAACAAAGCAATAAGACCTCCGACAACAGCTCCAATTCCAAGCCAAAGCATGTAAAATGTAATCGACAACATTTCTGCAATAAATAAAATACCAGCTATTATAAACCAAATTACCCAAGCAGCCATATGCAACCCTCACTTTCTTTCTCATTTTCTATATGTATATGAAGAAAAGAATGGTTTATCCGCCCTTTCTTACACTTGGGCGTTTGCTACAAGCTATTGTACATACTCACTGTTACAATGATTATTAATATAATACTATATCGATATATTCTTCATTATACATGAAAATTCCTTTCAAAAAGTGACAAAAAATTAAATTCTTTAAAAATTTCATTTTTTAAATTACAATTATTCTAATTACTAAATACTATTTTTATAGAGGTGTTATTCTTATTGAGAAACCTGTCACTAACCTACTACTTAGGTTCCAAAACATGCATTACTCTCGCTGACATCGTATATGTAATGATTATTACAACTCATATTTATATAGCAACTAAATCAGCTACTATGAACTGCACCCCAATTGTTAGACACAGTCTAACAATTGGAGGTGCAGTTTTTCTATGGCTAAATTTACAGCTGATGAAAAAATACAAATCGTTCTACGTTATTTGAACG
>NZ_JBPWBC010000008.1:0-222177 GCF_051776965.1 Bacillus cereus group sp. BceL220
CGTTCAAATAACGTAGAACGATTTGTATTTTTTCATCAGCTGTAAATTTAGCCATAGAAAAACTGCACCTCCAATTGTTAGACTGTGTCTAACAATTGGGGTGCAGTTCAATAGTCTGCTCTTTTATGATGCCTCCTTATGTTCCGTGGAATGTTTAACACTCCCCAGTCTCTTTAGTTTATTCCACCCTACCGCTACTCCTCGAAGCGATGAGAATATAGATTTAATGACAACATAAGTCATAAATTGACGATAAATAAAACGTTGTAAAATTAACCATGCTAATGGTTTCGGATTCTCATTTTCTAATTTAAATGCAAACAGCGAAGCGAGAAGATCCATTAAAAAGAATACAAAATAAAATCCTAAAACTTTTAGCGGATTACTACTAAATAGTCCTATAATCATTAATATATCTGCAAAAGGAGCAATGAATTGCAGAACATATTGGAATAACCACATATTAGGCAGTGCAATAAATCCTAATGTTTTATGTTTTGAATTACACAACGCTTTTCGATGTTTCCAAAGACACTGAAGTGTACCATATGACCAACGATATCGCTGTTTAATGAGACTTTTCACATCCTCAGGTGATTCCGTAAAAGCATGCGCTTTTTCTTCATATACAATTCTATGCCCTTGACGTAAAAATGTAATAGTAAGATCGGTATCTTCTGCTAATGTATCTTCGCTTAAATATCCAGATTCAACTACATTCTTCTTGCGCCACGCCCCAATAGCTCCTGGAACTACTGTAATACAATTTAACTCATCAAAAGCTCTACGTTCTAAATTAAACCCTGTAATATACTCAACATGTTGCCAAGTAGTTAACAAATTCCGTCTATTCCCCACTTTGACATTACCTGAAACTGCAGCTACATTCTGATCTTCAAAGTGTCTAACCATTAAAGAAATAGCGTCTTGCGCAATAATAGTATCCGCATCTAAAGTGACAATGATTTCTCCTCGCGATTGTTGAAACCCTAGGTTCATTGCCGATGATTTCCCGCCGTTTTCTTTCTGAATGAAACGAACTTTAGGGTGTTTATAAAATGTTTCTTTCATTACTTTTGACGTACCATCTGTCGATCCGTCATCCACAACAATAACTTCAAATTCTCTATAATTACTATCCAAAATTGAGTGAATCGTCTTGGCTATCACCTTTTCTTCATTATATGCCGCTATGACAACACTAACAAAAGGTTGATAAGACGAATTAATATAGCGAGATAACGTTTTTCTTTTCTGCTTCCATGCAAAATAAATTAAGAATAAAAATCGAAAAATCCCTAATCCAATAGCAATATAAAAAATAGTAGTTAATATATGCTTAAAATATCCAGCTCCTGAAAAGACAGCTTTATTGTAAAGTAAATATTGCTTCCCCTCAGAAGAAACAGGAGGCATAATTTCATCTCGTTCTTTATTCATTAAATCTGAAATTGTTACAAAACTATATCCATGCTTTTTTAGGTCTTTAATAATGATCGGGAGTGCCTCTACTGTATGGGTACGATTCCCTCCCGCATCATGGAGAAGAATAATATTTCCCTCTCCCTTATAAATGGGATTAAGAGCACGTCTTACTAATTCATTTGTTGATGGTGTTGCCCAGTCTTCGGGATCAACTTTTTCCGCTACCATTGTATAGTTCATATTTTGTGCACGTAAAATAGGCAATATTTCATTTGATGAATCCGGGTTAGCATCCGCTTCATATGGCGGTCTAAATAAAACCGTAGAATGTCCAGTTACTTCCTGAATTAAACGTTGCGTCGTATTAAGTTCTACTTTCGTTCGTAGTAAAGACGTATCAGCTATGTTAGGATGCTTGAAAGTATGATTGCCAATTTCATGCCCTTCATCGTATATTCTTTTTACAATACTAGTATTTAGTTGTGCGTTTTCACCAAGTACAAAAAAAGCAGCTTTTATTTGATTCTCTTTTAATATATCTAAAATTTCTGGCGTATATTTCGGGTCTGGTCCATCATCAAATGTTAATACTACTTGTTTCCCATTTGGTTTTCCATATCGTTGCACTTCATATGCAGATGGTAAGGATTGATATACTTCATCTGTAAGGTAACCATCTTTGCCTACTTTAAAATCTCTCAATCCATTTTTTCTTTCATTCTCAATCTGTAAAATTTCACCTTGTCCAGAATAATTTACTTCATCTAAACTATTGATTTTATGTAATACATTAGGATTTTTTTGTGCCTCAATCGGATTTTTTAAAACTTTCCATATTGTAGGGTCTTCTGCTCCTAGTCTCCATAACGCAAATCCCTTTGCATTATTGTCCATTGCGATTTTCACTTGATTATAAAGAGTTACACCGTCTAAGAACCAAGCAGTATGTTCTTTCCCTTCTGTTTTATACCTAAAATAAGGGTTTCCACTCATTTTATCCCATTGAATTTTCATATTTGAATCATGAGCCATTGCCATAACTTCTGAGAAAGTTAAAGACTTCGCAGCTTCTTTACTATTTACTTGCCAATCATATCCATAGTTACCGAAAGCAACTATAAGCTTATTAGACGGAATATTCAGTTCTTTCAATGTATGTTGGAACCATTTATTTGAAGCAATTGGTCCTGGTTCCCCGGCTCCATAGTGCTCATCGTACATCATTACAATCATTCGATCTATTATTTTTGCTAACGCACTATAATCAAAAGCCTTATCATTAGCTGGAACATCTTGTGTAACGAGCAAATCATGTTGATGAAATTCCGTAGTAAGTTCTTTCATAAAATTTGTTAAGTTTTCTCTATCACTTTCAGGTACGGCCTCAAAGTCAATATTAATTCCTGAAAAATGATTCTTTTTAACTTGGCTTACTAAATCATTAATAAACTTTGTCTTTACATCATTTGAGGAATTCAGTAACTTATGAATTAGCCCACTATCAGGACCAGAAGCTTCCTCAGTATAGTTAGTAAGCAAAGGCATAATCTTCACTTGATTTTTTTCTGCCAACTTTACTATCTCAGGTTTGATCTCACTTCTAATCGTTAAATCTGCTTTTAAATGATACCACTCTGGTACTAACGTAGTTAAGGAATCGATATTTTCTTTTAAAGAAGCGGTACTATTTTCATCCCAGTTTACATAAAAACCATACACTTCTTTAGGTTGTTTACTATCCTTCGGCGGATTCACCAAATTTTTATTATCCTTCGTTTCGGTATTTGGGTTAAATTCTTCCTTCTTTAACTGCTGATCACTAAGTTTTTGATTAATTGGTACAAGTTTAGTATCTTGTTGTACAGCGGTATTCATATTTGGAATTTCTGGTGTTGAAAAAATACTTTGAAAGAAAAAATAAAATACAACACCTACACTAACTATTGAGGTACATAGAAACCAAATAAAGGCTATGTTTCTCCTTCCTTTCGGATCATAAAAAACAGGTTTTTCTTTATCTTTCTCTTGTTGAATGTTTTTCTCCATTATATTTTTCACATACTCCTTCTTAATAGAACTATAAAATAATAAAGTGCAACTTTAATCAGCCCTCACCAATTGGGCATTTACAAGCAGCCCAACTCCCACCTAACTTCTTTGCTCCAGCCAAATTTTGAGATGGGAGTTTTACTGCCCACAATAGCGAGAGAAATCCTTTTAGCTTTGAAATGAATCTCTCACTTCCATATTCTATTGATTCTTCTTTTCATTCCCTTGCTGGTGGCCTCTATTTTCTTGTTGAGACCCCCTACCATTATTCCCTTGCTCGTTTCCACCATTTTCTTTCTGGGATCCTCTTCCATTGTTCCCTTGCTGATTCCCATTATTTCCTTTTTGAGATTCTCTATCGTTGTTCTCTTGCTGATTCCCATTATTCCCTTGTTGAGACCCTCTTCCGTTGTTCCCTTGCTCGTTCCCATTATTTCCTTGTTGTGATCCTCTTCCGTTGTTCCCTTGCTCGTTCCCATTATTTCCTTGTTGTGATCCTCTTCCGTTGTTCCCTTGCCCATTTCCATTATTCCCTTGTTGTGATCCTCTTCCGTTGCTTCCTTGCCCATTTCCATTATTCCCTTGTTGTGATCCTCTTCCGTTGTTCCCTTGCTGATTCCCATTATTTCCTTGTTGAGCTTCTCTACTTTTATTCTCCTGTTGATTCCCTCTATTTTCTTGCTGAGATCCTCTTCCATTGTTTTCTTTTATTTGCTTCGATGGCTGTTCCTCTGTTTTCTTTTGTTCTTTCTGCTCTTGCTTTTCATATTT
This sequence comes from Bacillus cereus group sp. BceL220, assembly GCF_051776965.1. NCBI lineage: Bacteria > Bacillati > Bacillota > Bacilli > Caryophanales > Bacillaceae > Bacillus > Bacillus cereus group sp. BceL220. The sequence goes on from NZ_JBPWBC010000008.1 coordinate 4,246, forward strand.
TTTTTCGTCTACAGGAGATAAATCCATTGATGCATCAGGAGATGACTCCGGCTGTGATTGCACCTCTTCTTCATTTTCCACCGGATTAGGCGGCGTGGCAGGAGGAGTAAGCGATTTGTTTTTCTCATTCTCTTGCTTTATATAGACACCTGTGCCAATTCCAGCTTTTCTAGCATTCTCTCGTACTTGCATCGTGCTACTTTGATATTCAACTGTAATATGTTTTAACTCATATTCTTTCTTCAATTCTTTCATTGCCTTTTCTAACTGTGGTTCTAGCGCCTTGTCCTTTGCAACAGCTGTTAGCATAACTTGCTTATCATTCGTTAAATACTTATCCTCTTGACTTTGCTTTATAATAGTACGTATTACTTCTTGTAATTGTTTATTTTCCCATTGCTTCAATTCTTTTAAAATACGCCTTCCATCATCATTACAAGCCTGTAAATCTATAACACGAAAATCCTTCGTTACGCTCACCTCTAAACTTGGATTTATATCAACTGAGACGTAAGCAAATACTTTTTCTTCTGGTTGGTTGTAGAAAAACAGCACTGCAAATAGAAAACAAGCAACAAGTATTGATGCAGGTTTTAAAAAGGAAGGGATCGAAAAATGCGATGCTTTTTGTTCTTGCTCATCAAATGAGATTTCCTCCCCAATCATGCAAGAATCCCCTTTTCTTTTACACGTAATAAACTCTCCATTTGGTGTTAAAACAACTACGCTATGCTTTTTTATATCCATCACAATTCCTTTATTCATCATGCTTTTCCCCTCTTATGTAATCCAGAATATATGTATAGTTGTTTGCAAAAATAATACACATTGCAATAATGTATTTTCTATGTCGTTCCAACGTTTTACGACTTACCCTAACACGCGGTTCAATATGTTTAAGCGGTAACTTTTTCTTTCGGAACAGCTCTTCCATCATTTCCTCTTCTTTTATAATAATTTTTACAATTTCTATTAAGTGCTCACGCGTATCACGATGCTTAGGAGATTCTTTAGCAAGCTCTGAGAATGTGATTTTAAACTCAGCTAGCACACTTTGAAAATGAAGAATTTCCTCCTTACGGTTACTATTTTCCATCTCTTTCATATACTCTGTAAGCGACACTTGCATTTCTAACATTTCCTCTTGCTCATCTTCTTTTAAAAAGACAAAGTTATGTTTAGACTCCTTACGTATATAGTCAATTACATCTCTTTTTATAAGAAGATCAGCAAACGCTAAAAAGGATTTTCCTTTTGTATATGAATACTGTTCAATTGCTTCGTTAAACGCAAACAATCCAATGCTATATTCATCATCCTGTTCTGTAATATACCGGCGGCAGACAGATGAGATTGATTTTCTAATAAAAGGCTGATACTGTACGATAAATGCTTCTTTATCTTCTTCGTTGTTTTGTATGTTACATACGATATCTTCTATTTTCGGTTTTCTTAAGATCTTCATTACTAAACTCAACACTTGTAATCTCCCAGCCTCCTTCAAATAGCAAAATGGCCACTACACAAGTGACCATTTAACCAGATTTTCTTGGTACTTTTCTTCGGTCTTGTTTTCTTGCTGTTAGTTATATTTTTAGAGTCTAACGTTTTCTTAATGATTTTTCCTTTTCTCTCGGCACTACAGTTAAGTTTGTATTTTTATCTACTTTCTTATTTTCTACCGTTCGTTTTGCTTCTTCTCTTTCTATTTTATCTGCAATCCTTGAATAACTCTTCTTTATATAATTGGTAATTTCATCCTTCCATTTTGGATGCCCACTTAATCTAGTAATTTTATTAATGCTTCTATATTCTTTCATAGTCATTTTTCTTCTATTTATTTTCTTCACTATACATATTCGGAGGAATACATAGTTTTATGGGGGTCAAAAAATATTTTCATAAAAAAATACATATTTATTTCAAAAATAAAAACCATCAATTTGAAAAAAGATAATCAAATTGATGGTTTTCTTATAATATCTATTAAATTAAGTTGGATTCTCATTATATCTAAAAAAGTACTAGCTATCCTCTGCCTATTTTCTCCATTTTCATCTTTCTTGGTTATCATAATATGTCTTATCTGCGTATTTTCTATCATTTCCTTTTAGATAAGCTAAAATTACTTTTGGATTTTTAAGTAAAGTCCAGTCTCCATATGTATCAAATCTTCTGCATGAAGTTATCATTCCATTTTTAATAGTACCGAATTTCTTATTATTTTTCTTTCCCCACTCTTTTAAACGTTTAGCGAAATCTGCATCTTCTGCCATAAGCATGTTTTCATTAAATCCGTTGATTGCCATAAAGTCTTTTCTATAGCACCAAAAAATCCCTACAGATATAGCTCCGTACTTAAAAAGTAAGGGGATTATGATTAACATTGCGGAGAGAAATATTCCTAAAGATATTCTTTCAAACTTCCCATTTACCCCACCACCAATGTATTTACCTGAAGCTAAATATTTATCTACATTAGACAACATAGACTCTGTCATTATGGTATCAGCGTCTATAGTGACGATTATTTCTCCATTAGCTATTTTAGCCCCTGCATTTCGAATTTTAGATAAGTTTTTATCGTTATTTTTCAATGTAACACAATTATAAGATTTTGCTATTTCCTCTGTTTTATCTGTGCAACGATTTAAAACAACTATAACTTCCGTTTGCTCTTTATATGCCTCTGATGCCTTTGCAATTGAATCTAAACATTTTCTAATGTACTTTTCTTCATTATGCGCAGGAATTATAATAGAAAACTTCACATCTTTTTTCAAATTAACTCCTGAAGATTCGTTTGTCTCAGTCATAATATTCCCCCCTTATTTTATAAGGTAAATATCTACTATACATAAATTATATTAATATTTATTAGGTTATATTATAGAAACTGACGGTAAAGAGGCTCTTACTGTCGACGTTCAAAAGCAAGACGTACAGCAAGCCCCGTTAAAACACTTGCCATAAACCAACGCTGTACTCGTAGCCACGTCGGGCGTGTGCCAAACCATTTTGCAATTTTACTTGCTGTACATACAATTACAAGGTTAACTATAAAGCTAACAGTGATTTGCGTAAGCCCCAAAACTGCACCTTGAAAAAGCAACGATCCCTTCTCTGGATCTTCAAATTGAGGTAGAAGTGATACATACAAAATAGCAATCTTTGGATTCAAAAGTAACCTATCCGTAGAGCTACTAAAACTACTACGAATAAAGCAAAGCAACATGTAATATTTCGAATCCACTTTTGTATATCACCAAAATACCTTTCTATATATAGCGTTGATAGTAAGCATAAGAAATAAAACAAAGAAAGGCAGCGAGGTATAGGTCCATTTTTATCTTCATGGCTGGAATTATACCCCTTACCAAACTTCTAAATGAAATGTATAGCTGAGTAGTTACCTTATTTTCCAAAAAACATTCTGATTATTTCTTTTTCACTTCTTCTACAAATTCCCATGTCTCTCCGTTATCTTTTGATTGATAAAGTGCACTACTATCGCCATTGTAGTCTCCATCTGCCCCTTGTCCAACTAACATATTAAAAACCCCATCTTTCTCATATGGCATACTAGGTGAATCAAAAGGACTTATTGTGGACTGTGTATGATCTAATTTCACTTCATGCGGCGGATATTCTACCTTTTTGAAAGATACTCCCCCATCATCTGTGCGATATAACTCTCCTTCATTACCAGAAGGCCTAATTGCTCCTAAAAACCCAAGTTTATCATTTATAAAAGTGATTCCTGATACACTACCAATCCCCCCATTAAATGGGTCTGGATTGATAACCTCCCATGTTTTCCCTTCATCACTAGTCTTGCTTAATGAATAAAAGGCGCTCCCTAATGCTTTATCTGTCATATTTAGTTTATAACCAACTTCTTTCGATAGGAAAAACTGTTCTTTTTCATTCTTTAAATCTTGTTGTTTCTTCTCTTTAAGCATATCTTCTTTTGGAGGCGTCTTTGATTTACTCCAACTTGCGTCACTTATTAAATTATATCTAGCAGGGACTAGCTCTTGCTCTTTTCCAGGGACAAATATAGATACAGTATATCCAATGATATCAGAAGCTGCTTTTTTAAGACTCTGCCTCTTACCATCCTCAGTAATATTAATAATTCCCTCTGTATTGGATCCCCAATTTCTTTTTCCATAATAAATCAACCCATACTTACTTTCATTCCATTTTCTAACCGTTTGCTTAACTGGAATTGCCTTAACCGTTTCAATTAAAGGTTCTACTAATTTATCATCATTATAATCAGGCTTTGCGTATCCGTCTCGTATTATAGTAATATCTTCTGACTTCTTCTTATTATAAGAGATTAAATAAGTTTCTTCTTTCCCATCATCATTTTTCCCATAAACAAATGTATCAAACGCTGTGATTGTTCCATCTGAATGAAATGTAAGATCAAAATCAGTTGCCATATACAATTTCTTTGGCAAAGGATATTTTTTATTTATATCTTCAAAAATACCTTCTACTCCAGACTTATATATATTATTATGTTTAAGTTTAACTGACCTTTCATGTTTTAACTTTTCTATAAACCATGCCAATTTACCATTGTAATTTATTGCACTTTTATAAATCTGCATCCCATAAAATGATGTAATTGCAACAATAATGATAATAGAAATGGATCTCCATGCTATTGAATTTGTTAATTTTTTAGATTCATATTCTCTATTTTTTATCACCCGCATTGTAGTAAATGTAGTTATGGATATAAAAAGTACTATACATAATAACAAAATGTAAATATTATAATTCATTCTTCCGTACTTACAGTATAAGGCCAACTCATAACAAAAAATCCCGTATACAATTATTAGTATTGGATTTGTTACTAATGACAGAAGTATCCTTTTTGTATTTTCTCTAAATATAGAAACCACCCCTAATTACATGAATTACTGATATTAAGTATACTTTATGAATATTCACCATTTTTATCATCGAATTTATACACATTCAAATAATATTTTCCTTGTTTCGCTACGAATTTTCCCTTTATAGTATTCCCTTCATCTTTACCACAAACTACGTAATTTTACATGTCTGATTCATGATAAAGTACCCATGTCGTCCCAATATTTTGTTCATTTATCACAGAAATATCTACTTCTTTCGGAACTGTAACATCAAACGTATAAACATCTGTCTGATCAGGAGTAATCAGATTCCCTTTTACAAGCCTATGGGGAGTCCTTCTCCTCTTCGAGGGATTCACCTGTTTGCGGATCTTGTTTTACAGTAACTTTTGTTTGTTCTTTACTATCCTCCACTGTTAGTTCCACAGTATATGTTCCTTTTTCTCCATATACGTGGGTAAGATTCGCTTCTGTACTTGTTGTACCATCACTATGAAATTTAATTTCTTCATAAAAAAAGATTTTCAATTTTTTTAGATACTCTTACTGTCGACGTTCAAAAGCTAAACGTACCGCAAGACCTGTCAAGACGCTTGCCATAAGCCAACGCTGCACTCGCAGCCACGTTGGACGTGTGCCAAACCATTTTGCAATTTTACTTGCTGTACATACAATTAGAAGGTTGACTATAAAACTAACAGTGATTTGCGTAAGGCCCAAAACTGCACCTTGAAAAAGCAACGAGCCTTTTTCAGGATCTTCAAATTGAGGCAAAAGTGATACATACAAAATAGCAATCTTTGGATTCAGAAGGTTGGTCATAAGTCCCATCAAAAATAATTTCCGTGGTGGCTCATTAGAAATCGTACGAGGTTCCATAATAGATGTAGCACCAGGTTTTATCGAATTCCAGGCAAGCCAGAGCAAGTAAGCAGCACCCGCCCACTTTACTGCTTCATAGACAGCGGGAACAGCAAGGAAAAGAACTGTAAGTCCAAACATTGTTGCGATTATATAAATTACAAATCCAAGCATGATGCCCAATAAAGAAATAAATCCTGCCATTCGCCCCTGCGTAATGGAACGGGAAATGAGATAAATCATATTAGGCCCAGGTGAACAAACCATGCTAAGCGAAACAATTGCGAACGCTAACAAAGTACTCAAGCTGACCATAAACCTTCCCCCCTTTATGTTACATAAAATTTCCTATTGTACATTTTATCATGATTGAGGAGAGAAAAGATTAATATAAACCGATGCAGCTAAGTAATATTATCGGATCGAATGTAGTGTAATCACATATTTCTCATTCTCTTAAGTAAGGACTAAAAATAACCTATCCATAGAGCTACTAAAACCACTACGAATAAAGCAAAGCAACATGTAATATTTCGAATCCACTTTTGTATATCATCAAAATACTTTTCTATAAATGCAGTGTAAATAGAAAGCATAAGAAGTAGCACAATGAAAGTAAAAGATCCCAATTTATCGTTAAATTTTTCATTAGTAAATGTACTTACATGAAGGAATAGAAAAACAAACGTTACTATGAATAGCTCAAATAATCTTTTTTTATTCAATCTGCCACCACCTTACAGTAATTCCCTTTTATTCCATTTTATCAGAACATACTGTGTAGCAGTATATGAATATTATATTCATTTCAAAAAGGCCAACAATACAAGATCGTTAGCCTCTACTTTCCATATTCGCACCTTTTATCACTTTACTTCCTAACAACCGGAATCCACATTTCACCAAATACTAAGCCATTTCTCTGTCCCATCTCAACCGTTGTATTCGGTCCACCAACATAGGCAAAATCCTTTGCTTCTGGTAAAGCTTGACCGAAGGCGATGCCAGTAAGCTTATTACTTAGCTCTTTAGCCGTTTTGTCTTCCCCTTTCACTACTAAGTATTCTCCCCTCGGAAACTGAATCACTCTAGATTCTTCTTCTATTTGTGCTTCTGTCATGACACCCGCATAATACATCATTTTGTTATTCACCGCTTCGCTCACGGAAAAAATGTATTCATTTGTAGCTAAAGCTTTTAAAGTGTCCAGCCTTCCATCTTCTTTAACAGCCGACCAAAAGTCTTCCTTTTCTTTATTTATTCCAGCAAAGTCTGTGTATTCACTCTTAATTTCAGTTCCAATACCTAACACAATAAAGCTATCTTTTTCTTCTATAGTATAATTTTTCATATTCAAAACCTGCCTCTTTTTTATTAATCAAACGATTTATCTTTTCATCTGATACGTTTATAATACCTTTAAACCATGTCAAAAAATGATACTGTTTAGGAGACTAAAATGAAAAAAGTTGAACGGATTAATACAATTATGCGGTATATCAACAACCGCTCCCACTTTACAATTTCTGAAATCATACAAGAATTTAACATATCACGGTCGACAGCTATTAGAGACATTAGAGAAATCGAAGCTATGGGAATGCCACTTGTCGCTGAAGTTGGGAGGACCGGGGGATATTTTGTTATGCACAACTCTATCCTGCCCGTTGTTCGCTTTACTGATAATGAAGTGAAAGCTCTTTTTATTGCCTTTATGGCTACGAGGAATCAACAACTTCCCTACCTAAAGAGTCGTCAATCTTTAGCCGAAAAACTACTAGGACTCATCTCAGAAACCCAGCAAGATGATCTCGTTCTTTTAAATCAACTCTTGCTTTTCCAAGGGACTAACCCTCATAATCCCGATCTACTTGAGCTTTCTGATCTCCCCCATCCTATGTTAGAAAAACTCATTCAAATCCTTCTTTTGGATAACCATTTATTGATTACTATGAAAGAAGATGAAGAAATTAAGTCTTATCCAATTTATCTATTGCACCTTTATCAAGAAAAAAGCCATTGGATCATTGAAGGATTTGACTTAAAAAAAGAAAAGAAGATGATGTTTCCTGTCGATGATCTCATTAATATCGAACCATACACGACGAACAAAAGGCTAAATAAGAAAAAGATTTTAGAAAAACTAAGTAAGAAGGACGAAGCAATTAACCTTGTATTTGAACTTGGTCCGACAGCAATTGCCCAGTTCAAAAAATACCATCCTTTAAAAATTTCAATATCTTATACTAATCCTTACCAATCCACAGCCATTTTAAAAACTTTTATCAATGTTAACAATCCCGATGAAATGACGGAAATAATAAATTGGCTGCTTTTTCTAGGGAAGGATATTAAAATCAAAGAAATTCCCGATGAAGTATTAGCAGATTTACAAAAACGAGTGTGCTTATACATTCCATAAGCAGTGAGCCTCAAATATTAAGCTTTATGGACAATTATTCTATTTTTAAATACCATTTCATTTACTACAATGAGAGCATGATAAATAATAAAAGCACGGAAAATCTCCCGTGCTTTTCTAAATATATATTATTCCTGAAGGTTTCGTTTATCTCGTTTCTTACCCTAACTGACGTTTAAATGCTTTACTGGCGAAAAAGTAAGAAATAATCATTATACCTACGCACCAAGCGAGTGCAATCCAAATGTCGTTGCCAACAGTTCCTTCATATAAAAGAGCACGAATCGCATTCACGATTGAAGTTACAGGCTGATTCTCTGCAAACGCACGAACAATTTTTGGCATCGTTTCGGTAGGCACAAAGGCCGAACTAATAAATGGAAGAAAAACTAGCGGGTACGAGTAAGCAGTCGCCCCTTCCATAGACCTCGCTTTCAATCCTGGAATGATAGCTAGCCATGTTAGCGCCAGCGTAAACATCCCAAGTATCCCAGCTACCGCGAGCCAATCTAGAATATTAGCACTGGAACGGAAACCCATTAAGAGTGCAACAAGAATAACCACCACGATAGTAAGTACATTAGCAACCAGAGAGGTTAGAACGTGAGCCCACAATATCGATGAGCGCTTAATAGGCATCGTAATGAAACGTGCCATCAGCCCACTCTTTACATCCGTAAAGAGTCGCACGGAAGTGTAAGCTACACCGGATGCGATAGCCATTAGCAAAATTCCCGGCAATAAATAATTAACGTAGTTTTCCGTTCCAGTTTTTATTGCGCCGCCAAACACGTAGACAAATAATAGCATCATCATAATCGGTGTAATCGCTACTGTAATAATTGTATCCGGACTGCGCATAATGTTACGCATTAAACGACCTAGTAATACACCTGTTTTACTTTTCATTTACATCTCCTCCTTTTTGCCAATGATCGCAAGGAATATTTCTTCCAATGTCGGTTGCTTCTCGATATACTCCACTTTTGCTGGTGGGAACATCTCTTTTAGTTCAGCAAGAGTACCTGTCGTAATAATTTTTCCGCCATGCAAAATAGCGATACGGTCTGCCAGTTGTTCTGCTTCCTCCAAGTACTGAGTCGTAAGCAAAATAGTTGTACCGCTACCAGCAAGTTCCTTGACTGTATCCCACACTTCGATTCGCGCTTCAGGATCAAGTCCAGTCGTTGGTTCGTCAAGAAAAATAACTGCTGGCGCCCCAATCAAACTCATCGCGATATCAAGCCGGCGCTTCATCCCGCCTGAATACTGATCTGCCCTTTGGTTTGCTGCATCAGTCAGGCTAAATCTTGCAAGTAGATTGTCAGCAACTTGAGCGGGATTGGAAACACCACGTAACTTAGCGATCATTATCAAGTTTTCCCTCCCAGTGAGCATACCGTCTAAAGCTGCGAACTGCCCTGTCAAACTGATACTTTGACGAACATGATCTGGTTGACGCTGTACATCAAATCCGCAAATACTTACTTCACCGCTATCTTGCTTCATTAGTGTCGAAAGGATGTTGACCGTTGTCGTCTTTCCCGCTCCATTTGAGCCTAGCAGCGCGAAAATTTCTCCACGCTGCACCTCAAAATCTACCCCTTTTAAAACTTCCTTGTCTTTAAAGGATTTTTTCAAGCCTTTTACAGAAATCGCTGCATGACTCATACTTTTTTCCTCCCTATAAAAATGTTTTGCTAAGATAAGTTATTTACCTCTGTCTATTTAGTATCACTGATATTCTGTATTACTTAGTACCGAGTTAAAAATATAACTGAATAGCTATGATGGCAATTCATATGTGTAACCAGCTAATCAGTTGGTATTACTTATTCCATTTATTTTTTTCTCAATTTCTTCATAATACTTTCATTCAAATCTTCACGATACTTGGAGACGTAAGTTTTAGCATTTGCGACTAGTTCGTCAGCAAAGGAAGCCACGTCATCCCCAGTAATGTCAAGCACTTGTCTTCCTTCTGCTGCACCAGCTTCAAACAAATCGATTAATTCATACTGTATGTGTAACATATCCATCCCGTTACCCGCTGAGAAATTCCACATGTAGTTTTGAATTTTCTTAAATACAAATTGGTAGTCCTCTGGCAGAGCCTCAACTCGGGCCATCATCATTTTGTACTCTTTTTTATCACCAATTAACTTTTTAAACATTTCTAACATCTTATTTTCCTCCTTTTTTATAAAACCGAACAAGAAATTTTCAAAGTATCGGCCGGAACATTTTATCTTATGAACCTATTTTGACTTCAAGACATTAATTTTTGACGATACAAAATCCCATTTTTCCCAAAACAATTCAAGCTCCTGGCGGCCTTCTTCATTTAATGAATAAAACTTACGAGGCGGTCCCATATCTGATGGTTTCTTTTCAATATTCACAAGCTTTTTCTTCTCTAATCGTACAAGGATAGTATACACCGTACCTTCCACAACTTCGGTAAACCCAAGATCATTCAGGTGGCGGGTAATCTCATAGCCATACGTTTCACGGCGACTAATGATTTCCAGTACACACCCTTCCAGTGAACCTTTCAGCATTTCAGTTAAATTTTCCATGTCCTGATCCTCCTTTACCCCCTATTCTGTCTGACTTATATTCAGTAACACAGAGTACTAAGGCGAATTTTTTACTGAGTAGCTTTTGAGTAAAACCACACTATTCAGTATTACTTATTACAACTACATTGTATGACTAAGTAGTTGTGGATGTCAACTTTATTTTCAAAAAAATTAAAAATCCGCTTTATCCTAACCGGATACAGCCTCCTTTTTTGTTGTAAGGGCCATCAAACTAGTAAAACAGAGCTGATTCAAAGTGTAATTTAAATCAGCTCTGCTTTATTGTTTTCATACCGTTATATCTTGTTTTTTCACGATACAAATTGTTTCTCACTACCATTCCCATTGCATATAAAGCATAAAGGCAAGTGCGGTCAGAGAAAATTTCCAGAGATTATCCGTACATGATACGAGCCCCTAAAATACAATTCTGTTAGAAATTTGTTCTCTATATTCTCTTTTATTTTATTTCTGATAGTTGATTAGCAACACTATCTAAAAATTTTTCTACCTTTTCTTTTGATGTATCCGGCGCATGATAACCGATCGTAAATGTAAGCCTTCCATTATAAGAGCTTGCTCCCATTGAAAAGAATGGTGCATACATAATAGGTGATGCCATATACCCGTCCTCAGCTTGAATTTGACCAAACTGAATAGGTTCCTCAGCAATCACTCCCAAATTTGTCAGTAATGGCAAAGCCATCCCCATCTGTACAGCCTGTTCATATTGCTGATTATACATTTCCTTCACTGTAGATAGCTTCATTTCTGCCAGTAACTCCATTCCTGCTGCTGAAGAAAGACCTGGATTTTGAGACTTTATTTTATCCATTGATTGTTTAACTCGAACAAGAGTCTGCTTAAATGTTTCATCGTCTTCCATTTTAATCACTGGCATTTCCATACCGGATAAGTTGCAAATAGCACCAGTTGTATTATTAGGCAGATATCGACGTAAATCAATTGTCAAGCCAATCATTTTTTCTGCAGTGCGAGGTTCTGCATACACAGTGAAATGTGATAGAGCTCGGAAGTAAGCAGTCATGATTACATCATTCAAGGTAACCTGTTGTGCTTTTGTCCATTGGGTTAAACGTAGAGTTTGCTTATGGCTCAATCGCCGTACGGACATTTGGGGAAACTTATTTTTGTTAGGTTGAGATGGAAAAGACCATAACGATGCCTGTTGTTCTTGGTTAGGACGATACGCACTTTTTATGTCCGATATTCCAGCGTATTTGAATACATGTGATTGATCTCGACAACTCTCATTTCCCTCATCAAATTCCTTTATAATTTGCTTCTTAGACCGTCCCAATGAAAGGTGAGTATATATTGTTCCAAGCAATTTAATATATTCCTTGACTCCTGCACCATCTGAACATAGATGAGACAATTTCACAACTAACATATCTGTTGTAGTGCCCCGTAATAATTTCGTTTGAACCATAGGCCCCTGAATACGATCACCAGGTTCCTTAATAAAATCTATTGCCATTATTTCAAGTTCTTGATTATTTCCTTCTGCAAAAAAGCAAATAGATGAGTTAGTGTCAGATGAATGTTCCTCCCAGTAAGGAATATCATTTTCTACAAACCGGCTGTTCAAAACTGGTTGCAATTGCAACGTTATCCTTACAGATTCTTCAAGTATTTCCTTTGATATACCTACAGGAAAATAAAGAACTGCATTAATTTGTTGATCTGCAGAATAAAGACCTAATACATAATTCATTCGATCTTGTGGTGTTACTGAATACTTTCTTTTCTCCATAATTCCGTCCCCCTTTAAGACTTTTTGTATAACCCTATTTTCCATATGCTTGTAATTTTTCTTCAAGAGCTAATAACGCTTATTTTTCGAATTTTTAACGAAATCATCTTCTCCGTATTGGTTTCATTCTTTTTGCAGGTGATATATCCATTATTTCGTTGTTATTAACACTACCTAACCTTCCAATAAAACCAAACAAAAATAGACTAAGTTTGTTTATACATAAACATTTTATAATAATGTCTATAAATTATCAATACGGCAAATAAATCATTTTTATGTCTGTCAATAAAAAACAATATATTCAAGGGCCACTTCATAATAAAAGATTGATGTGCATGTATATGTACCCATATCACTTTCAAAATAAAAATGAGAATTTTTGCAATAAAAATATGCTGCAGTTATTGATTTTACAGTAAAAAAAGCCCCTCCATTTTAAAAATGCGCAATCAAAATGAGTAGGGCTTTTGCCGATTTGAATTTTATAAAAGAATGATTACCATAAATAATATTTTACTTTTTAGTCTACCTTATTATTTTCAATCCATTTTCCTAATATATGAATGGATTTTATTCATATAATTTGAGGTGGTATCGTTGGTTTTTAAAAATAGAAAGCTTATTTTCAAATCAAATGAAAAAGAGGTGAAATTATAGATATTCATGTAGAAATTTCGTTTTGGGGATACTTAAAATCTTAAGGTGATGGGCATGTGGTGTTACACTTTAAAAGCTTTATAAAATTATAAAATTTATAGATATAGCAGATTTTCTTTATTAATAATCATTTGTATGTACGTTTACTCACACACATACAAATGATTTATAAAGCTACAATTAAGTGAAAACTTCTTTTCCGTTACGATAACATCATAGCCATATCTTCTGCTGCATTTGTAATTAGTTTTAAACCAAATGTTTCTTGTAATACATCAAGCACGCCAGGTGAAATAAATTCAGGAGCCTTTGGACCAATGCGAATATCTTGAATCCCAAGACTAAATAGCCCGAGTAAAATGGCAACCGCTTTTTGTTCAAACCATGATAGCACAATACTTACTGGCAATTCATTCACTTCACATTGGAAAGCATCAGCTAATGCAGCTGCTATTTTCACTGTAGAAATGGAATTATTACACTGTCCTAAATCAATGTAACGTGGAATTTCCGTACCAGGTACAACACCGTAATCCACATCATTAAAGCGGAATTTCCCGCAAGAAGTTGTTAAAATAACCGTTTCTGGCGGAAGTGACGTTGCTAATTCACGATAATATTCTCCGCCTTTTCCCGGTGCATCACAACCGGCGATAACAAAGAAACGCTTTATTTTCCCCTCTTTTACTGCATCAATAATTTCTGGAGCTAATGATAATACTGTATTATGATGAAACCCTGTCACTAACTGTTCATCCGACTCCATATGTACTTCTGGAAGTTCTAGTGCTTTTTGAATCAATGGTATAAAATCATCATTTTCAATTTTTTGTACACCTTCTAAACCTGCAATATCATATGAAAAGAATCGATCAGAGTATGATCCTTTAATTGGCATAACACAGTTCGTTGTCGCTAATATGGCACCAGTAAATTTTTCAAAAAGGCGTCTTTGATCATACCATGCCTTGCCGATGTTTCCTTTTAAATGTTTATATTTTTTCAGCTGCGGATATCCGTGTGCTGGTAGCATTTCAGAATGTGTATAAATATTAATGTCTTTTCCTTCTGTTTGCTTTAATAGTTCTTCTAGTGCAAATAAATTATGGCCCGTAACTACAATTGCTTTACCTTCTACACGATTTTGTGTAATTTGTACAGGCTCTGGCACACCAAAATGATTCGTATGTGCCTCATCCAATAACTCCATCACCCGTAAAGCTGATTTCCCAACTTTCATAGCCATATCAATATGCTCTTGTTCGTTAAAGTTAGAATTTGTTAATGTCATATATAAAGCTTCTTGTGTTGTAGCATCTACAAATGCATCCGTATACCCTAGCTGAGCAGCATGTGTGCGATAAGCTGCAATTCCTTTTAGCCCAAACACAATCGTATCTTGTAAACTCGCAATCGTTTCATTCTTGCCACAAACCCCCATTACTTTACATCCGCCTGTTGGCGTTTGTTCACATTGATAACAAAACATATCATCCCACCCTCTCCCAATCATTCATTACACCTTAAGCATAATACCCATTGAAAAAAAGTGATGTGATATCAATCACAATAATATATAAAGATTTGTGACAGTTCATATTGTTGACATAATACTTTTATTGACATCCAAAAAATATACATTAGTGTGCACACATCTTTCGATACTTTTAAATAGCTAAATAATTAATTTGGAGAAATATATACAACGAAAAAATTTTTTTGAATCCCTTATACAAATAATTGCAATTCATCACATATGAAAATAGACATACAAATACGCTATTCTTTCTATCATTCAATAGAAAGAATAGCGTATTTTTTATTTTAAGGAACTATCATTTTTTTATTAAAGCCTTCATTGTAAACCTCTTTATTTACAATACATTTACACTATCTTAACATTACTTACATTATTTATATGATATATTTATATAGAAGCTACTTAAGAAATTTCATATACATTTTATCTTTATGATCTCTAATCTAATCAATAAAAAGATCATGTTATATTTTTATAACAGGGGTGAATTACGATGACTGAAACTTTAAAAACACTTATAATGCTTGATGCTACTTACGTTGTTATTGCAATTATGACAGTACTAGTATTTGTATACTTGGAATTAAAATCTCAGTAATATATGCTGACGTAATCGACAGATTCAGCATTTAAATATAGTTAGAAGAAAGAAAGGAGAAAATTATTTCTCCTTTCTTTTGTATTTCTACAATTTCTTATTTTAATAAATCCAATGTATGTAAAAGTAATCCCTTGTCTCCTACTTCTCCATGACCAGGTACTACCGAATTTATATTTCCATATCGCTTCCGCAGATTTTACTAAACAGCCTCCAGCTAAAATTTGATATTGTGGCAACCAAACAACAATATTATCTTCTGTATGTCCTTTCCCTGGATAGAACGTTTCTACTTTTGTATTGCCAAACTTCAAACTCGTAATTGTTTGTAAATCTCCAAGCGGCTCTTCATATCCACTGTTCTTTGCTAGTTCTGCGGTTAATGCTGTACTATGCGCTTTAATGCCTCTTTCTTTCAACGCTGTTATTCCGCCAATTCGATCAGCGTGCGCATGTGTAATAATGACATCTGTTACGCGCTTCTGAAATTTCTTTTCTACCATTTCTATTAGTTCCTTCGTTAATTTGTTATCCCAAGAAGAATCAACAAGTACTAGCCCTTTAGAAGTATTAAGAACTAGACCGTTCGAAGGAACTGCTTCTCCATTAAAATAACCTAACTCCGTATGAACCCATACATTCTTGTTTAACTGAGATATTGAAATGGTTCCCGTCTCATTTTTGATTACTATTTGCTCTACCTTTTGTGATGCTTGTACAGAAGAAATCGTGCTAACAAATTGAGTTGTTCCTAGTAAACTTACACATAATCCTACTTTTAACAACGTATTCTTTTTCATGTTATCAACCCTTTCTTTCAAGCTAAATAGTTATTACCTATATTAGACAATTCATCTCAAATGTTTGTTCCATCTTCATTTGCATACTTTTATGTAATTAACAAAAAAGCGTACACAATTTTGTACGCTTTAAAACTTAATCTTCCATTCCATAATTCTCAAACTCTTCCTCATTCCCATAAAATACATTCAAATCAATATACTTTTCTTTTCCATTATAACCGCTTAATCTCCCGCGGTTCGTGTATTGCCAAAACGTCCATTTTCTCTCATCAGATAAACTCGGTTTTGTAAGAACACTACGAATCCATATATTACATTTTGGATACGCATCCTTTATATATAAATCATACGCCTCTTGCGTTGCATACAATATTACTTTCTTATCGTAATGTTTTTCTAGCATTTCAATCATGACCGCCAACTCTTTCGTAACATCTTCACGCTTAGGCGGATTATCTTTTTTGTTAGCGTAAAACTCAACATCAATCACGGGTGGCAGTGCTTGTTTATATTTTGGAACAGTTCGTATAAATTGCTCTGCTTGTGTTTCACCCTTACTATCGAAACTAAAAAAATGATACGCTCCGATGCGCATATCTGTCTTATTCGCATTCCTCCAATTTTTCGAAAAGTACTCATCCACAAACGAACTTCCTTCAGTCGCCTTTATAAACGCAAACTTCATATTTTGCTTTTCCAACTCTCTCCAATCTATATCCCCTTGATACGATGCGACATCTACACCTTTTATTTCATACTTATCAGCACTTATTTGATTCGGAATGAATATGCCTTGAAAAACTAAGTAAACGACAACACTTATTACACTAATTAAAGTAAAGATTCCTCCTATAAAAAGCTTCTTTTTCATTCATATCACCCATCTTTACAAATTAAAATTCTACTTACCATTCACGCTTTTTATTAATTTTCATTTTTTCTTTAAACGCCTTCTCTAAATCAATATTTAATTTATTTGCTAAATCACATACATTCCAAATTACATCAAACATTTCTAAACCGATTTCTCTTTTCGCATCTTGTATTGTATCACGCTTTAATATGACTTCCGCTAATTCACCTAATTCCGCCATCGTATATATCGTACGCTCTTCAATTGTTGTATCTTGAAATCCTTTTTCTTTACTGAAATTTGATACATACCTCTGAAACTCCACAATATTCATACTTAATCTCCCCTCATTACCAATACTCCATTTTTCTATTACACTTAAAACCAAAATTATATTTTGTTAAATTATAACATTCGGACTATAATTTATTTATAGCCCATTAACGGAGGTGTTTGCAATGACTCTCTTCGCTTCACCAACATTATTTATAGTAGCAATCATTTCATTTGCACTAGCTTATTTCATCGGAGTAAAGCTGTACACTTGGCTCTTATCAGGATTCAACGAACGCCGCGTGCCTGATAAAGTGAAACTATCAGAAATAGTAGGTCTTTATAATTTAATTGCTGGTGTCATTGCGACAATCGGTAGTGTCTTCACTACGCCTAATGTCACAATCGTTATTCCTATCACTCTAATTGGACACTTTATAATCGCGGCTTATGTAAATACACGCATGGTGCAGTGAAAAAGATCACCCAAATGGATGATCTTTTTTATAATTTATCAACATATTGCTTCGCTTCTAGTAAGGAAAAACCAAAAGCTTCTCTTACTCTCTTAACTGCTGTAATTTTTTTGCCTTCTTCTACAAGCTGGCGTAGTTCTTTATTAATTTCAGTTTCTCTTTCTATAATTCCCATTTCTTTCGTAATTAATTGTAATCTATCTTCAATTCTCTTTAAACGCGCATCATTTTTCTTTTCAATTGTAGTTAATTTTTCAGCGATATAAATGAAACCAACAGCTACTATCAGTATAACCATCCAGAATTCCATGAATGTTCCCCCTTACTAACTTTCATTTGCTTTATTCCACTAACTTATGTAAATTTTACCACAATACACATTTAATGTATAATATCACTATATCAAACTGTTAATAAAACCTATTATTTTAGGGGGACACTTTATGAAAAGATTTTTAAATACGTTACTTCAATTTGTAGTTCTTTCAATCGTGCTACATTTGTTATTTGATATAGTTGGTTGGCTTGTTTTCAATGCACCAATTAAAAACAAACAAATCATCATTTCTTTAATAACAATCTCATGGGTTATGTACATGTACCGAGACAAATTTTTTCAAAAGTTCACTTCAAACTAACTAAAAAAGAAAACACTTCATTGGTGAATGACGAAGTGTTTTCTTTTTTTTACTACTGTATAATAAAAATAATATTCTGTCTTTAAAGAAAGGAGTCACCATGAACTTAAAAAGTAGCAATATATACGAGAAAATGAACCAATATTCCGTTGCAGGTTTAAGCCTCGCTGTTATATGTAATGGCAAACTAGATAAAGCGACTGCCTTTGGAACACTTGAAGCTGGAACAACTAGAGCTGTTACTACAAATTCTCTCTTTAATTCTTGTTCTATCAGCAAATTCATCACTACAATGCTCGTACTAATGTTATCAGATCAAGAAATCTTGCATTTAGACGAAGACGTAAATGATAGACTCACATCTTGGAATATTCCTACCAATCTATTTACTTCACAGAAAAAAGTTACGTTGCGGAACTTATTAAGTCACCAATCTGGAATCATTGATCCTCCTAACAGTTTTGAGCATTATACACTTGCACAAGGGCAACCAAACATGTCTGAACTCCTTGCCGGTAAAACATCATATTGCTCCGTACCTATTGAAGTAACTTACAAACCAGAAAGTGAATTTCGCTACTCAGACGCAAACTTTTGTATAATCGAACTACTACTTGAAGATATTACAGGAAGATCATTTAGTCAGTTATTAGAAGAACACATCTTCCAGCCACTACAAATGAAAAATAGTACACTTTTCTCTCCAAAAGACATAGATAAAACCGATGTTTTTGCTTGCGGACATAATAAAGATAGAACTGTAACAAATGAGAAGTATCCATTTTATCCATTCGCAGCTGCTTCAGGTATTTGGACAACACCAACTGACTTATCAGCTTTAGTTATTGAAATCATTCATTCCTTACAAGGAAAGGGCAAACTAAAACTTTCTCAAAAATTAGTAATAGACATGATTTCTCCTCAAGGTTGCTCAAAATGGACTGGATTAGGTGTTTTTCTAGATGATCCTAATGAAGAATTACAGGTGTATTCACTCGGATGGGGCGTTGGATTTCAATGTATGATGGTTTGTTATCCATACTGCGGGAATGGTGCTGTTATTATGACCAATTCCGATTTAGGTGTTCATCAAATGGAAGGGATCATTGGTGAGGTTGTAAAAACGTTACCCTTATAATGAAAATAAAGAAGCTGTTCCTTCCAGCTTCTTTATCTATATAACATTTTTCGCAACAATTTTTATATGTTCTGGTGCGATAATCTCCGTTATACTTTCTTGGAAATCTTCCCGCAACATTTCTTCCAAATGTTCTAACTGCACTTCAACATGAGTGCATTCTAAATTATGTATATTTAACAGTGCATAATGATCTTTTTTCTTAATTACTAAATATTGATTTTCCTCTGTCACAAGTACAGAACCTAATCGGACTCCTAGTAAGCGTTGATCATCAAACTTCATAATTACTTCTCCTTCCCTCATATAAACAAAACTACAATGAAAATAATTACATTTATGGAAAAACACGCTTATTTAGACTATATCATAATTTACTAAAATAGAAATATCTTTTTCTGTTTTAATAAAAACCCCTATTTTTTCATATATTTCGATACAAAAAACTTTCTCAACATTAAATTTGAATTTTCAGTTTTTAATTCCGTGAAAATCTATTATAATAAAGTTAATAAATGTTTGACCTCTCCTAATTCATGTACATATGGATGATCAGTAGTTCTTGCTACTGATCTATTTTTTTGATTTCAGAAAGTACATACGCTGCATCCTTTCCTACACCACAAATAAGTGCGGAACCCCTTTGAGATTGCCACGGTAATCCGATATAATACAATCCTTTTACTGGACTGATTCCCTTTATATGATTAGGAAATCCTTTCTCATTCACTGCCTGTTCAATTTCAATCCAATTATAATTTTGAACAAAACCAGTTGACCATATAACGCTTTCTGCACTATAAATATCACCATTCTGAAACATAATGTTATTTCCTGATGCACTTACTGCTTTTTCTTGCAGTTTAATTGCTCCATTACGAATAAGTTTCTTACCTTCAAAACCGAAAATAGGGTCCTTTCTCTTCTGAAACCATCTTCCCCTCTTTGTATTTATTTCAGCGTACAATAAACCCACTTTTTCTAGCAGATTAAAAATACTTTTCCCAAAAAGTTGTAACGGTAAAAACGTTAAAAGATGACTAATAGACACCGTAACTTCATGCGTTTTTGCAAGTTCTACTGCTATTTGCATTCCTGAATTTCCGCCACCTACTATAAGTACCTTTCCCTGTGGAATTTGCGATGATGATCTATATTGTGATGAATGTATTTGAAAAATATGTGATGATAGATTTGCTGAAACTGAAGGAATAAACGGTTGCTGAAAACCACCTGATGCGATAATAACTTTTTTCGTTTGTAAAATTTCTGTAGGAGTATATAATTCAAATATTTCTTTTTCTTTCTTTATCTTTAAAACTTCCGTTTGTAATTGTACTGGTAATTGAAAATGTCTTGCATATTCTTCTAAATAAGTTGCAATTTCATCTTTATATGGAAATTCATTTTTTTCACCTATTAACGCCATACCCGGCAAGCTACTGTAAGACCTTGGGGTAAAAAGCTGCAAAGAATCATATCGATTTCTCCATGAATCACCAACTTGTTTTCCTACCTCAAGTAATAAAAAATTATACCCTTCTTGCTTTAAGTAATATCCCATTGTTAATCCAGCTTGACCCGCTCCAATAATAATTAGGTCTTTCACTCTAATCCCTCCTTCTCTCAAACGTATGAATACTTGTTCATATATTCATACGTTTCCATAATCATAACATTTTATTTTTATATAATTCAATATCTGCTCAAAATAAAAAAAAGCAGTTTACCATAAAGTAAACGCCTCTTCGTTGTAACCCCCTATTTTGATAAAATATCCCTAAACCCTCTCCTCATAAAATATAATTCTATTTGAAAACGGATCAATCACAGTTAATTCAATTGTACCCCAAGGTGTTTTTTCTATATTTGGCTTCGAATAAGCATATTCTTTACTTAATAATACAGAATGATAATCCTTTACATCATCTATTTTGATCCGAATCGCACCACCTGGTGAGGCATCACCATGATGTTCTGATAAATGTATCACAGCATCCTGTAACGAAATTTGCATATATAATGGCATATGCTCCTCATACCGATGTTCCCAATCCAGTTTAAATCCTAAAAAACCTAAGTAAAATAGCTTTGCTTTTTCAATATCAAAAATTCTAAATATAGGTGTTATCATTTATACTCTCCTCCTATTTATAAACATCCGCAGCCAATTCCCTCAAAACTTCTACATTTACTACTTCAAAACAACCATTGTTTTTCTTGATTATATTTTTATCACAAAAGAGATTCAAAGTACGTAATAAATGTCGATAACTCGTTCCTAACAATTCCGCTATTTCCGTTAAATTCCCACTAAACACAATTCTATTTTCATGCTGAACTGCTCGTTCTCCTGCTGCTAACATGTAACTCGCAAGTCTATTTTCAAGTGGATACAATAAATTAATTGTACTGTTTTTGGAAAGTCGGTTTAATTTATGTGCTAATGATCCGCAAATACATCTTAAAAATTTCGCATCATGAAATAGCTTATTTCTCACCTTTCCTAAAGGTAAACCGACACAGTACGAATCTGCCATCACTTGTACGTTTGAAGTAATCCTTTGGGAATGAATTAACTCCACATCTCCAAGTAACTGCAAACTATCATAAAAACACAGTAATACGGATTTCCCGTTACTTAATGTGTTAAACGCTTTCGCTTTTCCTTCTACAAAGAAATATAAGTAGTCTATTTCTTCATTTTCTCTACAAATAAACTCATTCTTCTTAAAAAATATAAGCTCCATATATGGTTTCATATCATTAGTAAAAAATGAATCAATGTTATTTTGTTTCATATACTCTGCTAATTTAATTGAATTACATATTTTCTTCATAGTCCCCCACCTTTACAACTCATCCCCATTGTAATCAAAATTTTCTTCTTCCACTATGACATATGTCATAGTAATACACAATTTCAGCATGATACAGTCATTACAAATATGAAATATAAAGGGGATATTGCATTGTATAACTTTCTTTCTGTCTTTATTGGTGTGCTCATCGCCGTTATGCTTCCATTGAATGGGATTTTATCTGAGTTAATTGGCAAGTATACAGCAAGTGTTGTCATTCACCTTGTCGGTTTAATTGCAGTTATTTTCGTTTTAATCATAAACAAACATAAAATCCATTTTGATAAAAGCATTCCACTTTTTTTATATAGTGCTGGAGCGATTGGAGTATTCACTGTTCTTTTTAACAATATAAGTTTCTCCGTCCTTGGTGCCTCTATTACGATCGCATTAAGTTTACTCGGTCAATCCATTGCTTCCATAGTTATTGATCATTTCGGTTTATTAGGAATGAAAGTTGCAAAGTTTGAAAGAAAAAAACTAGTTGGATTAGCATTCATCTCTTCTGGGATTATTATCATGACAATATATTAATGGGGGCAAAAATATGTTATATATTACGATCGCTATTTTAGCTGGTGTTTCTATCGTCGTTGCTAGAATTATTAACGCGAATTTAGCAAAGAAAATTGGAAACTGGGAAGGCACGTTTTTCAATTATATTACTGGATTATTTTTCTCTATGTTATTTTTAATTTTCAGTTCAGATTCATTGTATATTCCTATTCATACGTTGCAATCTATTCCTATCGCCGTGTATTTTGGCGGATTAGTAGGCGTTATCGTTATTTCATTATCCAACTATATTACTCCTAAAATATCAGCCTTTTATTTAACATTACTCATCTTTATCGGACAATTATTTGCGGGGACTATTATTGATTTCTTCCTGACAAATGAACTCTCAATCGGTAAAGTTATCGGTGGCATTTTCGTATTAATTGGGCTTACTTACAATTTACTCATAGATCGCCCGATAAAAACTGTGAAGCATAACCAAGTTCAACTATAATACTTTACGCTTACCTATCATATATTAATAGAAAAGCTCTTCACACGAAATAATAGAGAGGAGAAAACCCTATTAAAAAAATTATTTTATTGCTAGGTAGCGTATTGATTATTTCTGGAATTGTATGGTTTATAAACTCGGGGAAATCTATTCAAGATCTCTATACTGCAAATAAACCGAAAAAGAAAGCTACTATTATTTCAAGCTCGCGAGATCCAAATGAGCCTCCTGTTTTTTTAGGTAAACAGGAAATAAAAGATATACATGTAGAATCAATTAAAACAAAAAAGGATATCTTTCTCACAAAAACAGATGAATTAAAAACGTTTATTAACAGTATGAATACCGCAAAAAAAGGCAAATTAACATTAGATGAAGAAGGATCAGACTTAATAGATTGTGATATGTGGATTACTTTCGAAGATGGAACTTATAAAAAATATTTCATATGGGTAGTTGATCATCACAGCAGCGAAGTGATGATTGCTCAGCAAGATACTCCTGATGATGTAAACCTTACGTACTATCAGTTAAACGAAGATAGTTCAAAAAAAGTTTATAATTTATTTAAAAAAATTATTTAAACGAAAAAGTCATGAGCACGCGAACTCATGACTTTTTGCACTATATATACTCCGGGAACACTCTACAACCCTTTTCCTGCTCTATATCATGACCAAAGAAAACAATTGGTTTCTCTTTCGCCACAACTCCTTTTAAACGCTTAATTGAAGATAAAGCTAATTCTGGATCAAATCCTGCGAACGGCACTTCATCTTCAAAATTCTCTTTCGTGTACGATGCATCAATCGTTAATAAAACTGAACCGGATTGCTCCGTCTCAATGAATAGCGACTGATGGCCTGGAGAATGACCTGGCGTATACAATAATTGAACACCTGGTACCACTTCATAATCCCCTTCAATAATTTTGTAGTTCAAATGCGGTAATATACATTCTTTCATATATTCTTCTCTATGAAGTGCTGCCTCATATTCCGTTCGCTGCACAATAATCGGTGTATTTGTAAAAGCACCGTTTCCTCCTGCATGATCAAAATGTAAGTGAGAACTAATAATATATAAAAGGTCGTCCGGCTTATACCCTACACGCTTTAATATATTCACGATTCTATCTTCTTCAGTCATTTTCGGTAAAATCTGTCCTTCAACAAATGTACCGTTAAAAAGCCCTTCATTATTAACTGCACTTTCTGGCATACCTGTGTCTACTAAAATAGGACCTTCTTCCGTCTCCAAAAGATAACACCACACCGGCAAGTTTAATAGTTTCCCCGGTGTTAACGTACTGTTAACAGACGCATGGTCCAACATGCAACGACCTGCTGGGATGAAATAAAGTTTCTTTACTGTCATTATGTATCCACCTTTACATTTAGTTTTGGATAAAGTAATACAGTAAAAAATTCTTCTTTTTAGAAATAAACTCCTTCTAGACTATCAGTACAGCTTGCATAAAAAAGAGTGTATTTTTTTTACATAGCAGTATTTCACCATCTATAATGTAGAAGTAAATGATTCTTACTTTAATGGAGGGATTACAAATGAAAGCAATTGGTTTACATGAATACTTACCTATTGAAGAAGAAAACAGTTTAATTGATCTGGAAGTTGAAAAACCTGTTGCTACAGGAAGAGATATACTCGTAAAAATTAACGCTATTTCCGTTAATCCAGTTGATACAAAAGTCCGCTCCCCGAAAGATAAAAAAGAAGATGCACCAAAAATACTTGGCTGGGATGCTAGTGGTGTTGTTGTACAAGCTGGCGAAAGTTGTACATTATTTAAAGAAGGAGACGAAGTATTTTACGCTGGAAGCATTACGAGACAAGGTACATATAGTGAATATCATTTAGTTGATGAAAGAATTGTCGGTAAGAAACCAAAAACGTTACATGCTGCTGAATCTGCCGCAATTCCTTTAGCAGCGATTACAGCATGGGAAGGTTTATTTGAACGTTTAGGCATTGATCATACTAAAAAAGATACGAACTCATTTAAAAACATTTTAATTATCGGCGGAGCTGGTGGTGTCGGTTCAATCGCAATTCAACTTGCGAAATGGGCTGGACTAAATGTAATCGCAACTGCTTCCCGCGGCGAAACGATAGACTGGGTTAAAAAGCTTGGAGCTGACCATACAATTGACCATCATACCCCTTTAAAAGAGCAATTACAAAGCCTTGGATTCAGCGATGTAGATTATATTTTCTGCTTAAACAATACAGATCAACATTGGCAAGCAATATGTGACCTCATTAAACCACAAGGCAAAATTTGCTCTATCGTAGAAAATGAACACCCTCTTGAAATGAGTATTTTAAAAAGTAAAAGTGCTACACTCGTTTGGGAGTTTATGTTTACAAAAGCGATGTATGAAACTGGCGATATGATTACGCAACACGAACTATTAAATAAAGTAAGCGAACTACTAGATGAAGGCATTTTAAAGACTACCTTAAATGAAACATTAACACCGATTAACGCTGAAAACTTAAAGAAAGCACATGCACTACTTGAAAGCGGGCACACCATTGGGAAAATCGTATTAGAGAAATTTTAATCATGATAGTGACAGATAGTATGTGAAACTATATTAACGATTTTCCGAATATATCTATCATAACGTACAATATATCAACGATTTTTCAAATATATCTATCATAAATCAAATTATATCAACAATTCGACAAGGTATATCGATTTATCGACAAATAGCAACAATATGAAAAGGCTGTTCCAGATGAACAGCCTTTTCTTTATTTACTTCAAATCTCTTGATTATTTTGAACGTCTAACGGAGCTCGCTTCCCTATTCCAAAAGCATAGAAACTAATTGTAACGATAGCTAAGAAAATAATACCTACAACTAGTGAAATACGAGTATCATCGTTAAACCACATTCCGATTAATACCATAATTAAAAAGGCAATCGTTAAATAGTTTGTTACAGGAGCAAATGGCATTTTGAACGGATGATCTCTCATCTCTGCTCCCTTTTCTTTCCTAAAACGAATTTGACTAATTAAAATGACGAACCATGGTACCATACCAGGAAGTACACTCGCGCTATATACATATACGAATAAATTTTTCGGCGCGATATAACTTAATACAACACCAACCGCCAGACCGATAATTACACCAACTGTACCGAATAAAGGTACACCATTTCCAGAAAGTTTCGTGAAATATTTCGGTGCTTGTCCATTTACCCCTAACGTATAAAGCATACGTCCAGCACTATAAATACCACTATTACAACCAGACATTGCCGCTGTAATTACAACGAAGTTAATAAGTCCAGCTGCTGCCGTAATACCAACTTTGGCAAAAGTCGCTACGAACGGGCTACCAATTGTACTTAATTGATCCCACGGATACACAGTTACAATAACGAAAATAGCACCAATATAGAATATTAAAATACGCCAAATTGTACTTTGAATCGCTCTTGTAAGTGTCTTCTTCGGATCTTTCGCTTCACCAGCAGTAATCCCAATTAATTCCACACCTTGGTATGCTCCAACTACAAGTGATAACGCAAAGAAGAATCCTGAAAAACCACCTGTAAAGAAACCGCCATTTGACCAAAGATTTGATATACCAATCGCTTCTCCTCCGTTACCAATTCCGAAGAAAATAAGGCCAAATCCCGCAATAATCATTAATAGAATCGTAACGATTTTAATCATCGCGAACCAAAATTCAAATTCACCAAATGACTTAACTGAAATTAAGTTAGCCGCACCAAGAATAACCATTGCGATTATACCTGGTATCCAAGCTGGTAAATCTGGGAACCAATATTGCATATACGCTCCAACCGCGATAATTTCTGACATCCCAACGATAACCCACTGGAACCAGTTACTCCACGCTGTCATATAACCAGCTAGTGGATGAATATACTTATGACCGAATGTCGCAAATGAGCCTGTACTTGGCTCCATATACAACATTTCTCCCATGGCACGCATGATGAAGAAGATGAAAATACCTGCAATGGCATAAGCAAGCATTACTGACGGACCTGTCCATTTAATTGTGCTGGCTGATCCCATAAACAAACCAACACCAATCGTTCCGCCTAAAGCAATCATTTGAATATGACGTGCTTCTAAACCTCTTTTCAATTCTTTGTTTGCCACTTCACTTCCCCCTCTTAGATGATTCATAGCCGCATTTTAACACAAAATGCTTTCCCCTAATTCCTTTCGGCCCTGAAAATGATGAAGCAAACGTCATTTTACACTAGCTTTAAAGCTATCCTAAAATCGTTTTGTGCTCCTAATAAAATTCTCAAAACCTTTCATCTTCCAATATTCTATAAATCTTAAAATTACTTACCTTATATTAATTCATTAATCTGAAAAATTCAATTATTTTTTCAATAAATTATTATACATAAGTCTGATTAATTTTTAACTAAATTAACAATAAAATACATCTATTCAATATGATTCCGGCATGTATATTATTACAATATAAATAACAGAGGAGAGCATTTCTTCCTCGGTTTCATATGTCAAATACTTCAACCTTTATAGTTGATAACGTAATTTCCCACACATTCGATTTATATACCAATGAGAAATTTAATATATTAATAAACTACTAACTTCTTTACCCCAGCCAAAATATAAAAGAGCCTCATTAAAAAATGAGACTCTTTTACGATTTCATATTTAAACCGATTTCAAAGTTTGCTTACCAAAGATAAACACCCTAGTAAACACTGCCATTATAACTACAATAACTAGAAAATAAAGTGGCATCACTAGTAACGAGCCTGTATGCAGCTGACTCATTCCCCAAATTGTCATCGTTACAATTACATAGTACCCTAAACTAAACAATGCACCTGCTGTACCAATGACATCTTGAAAATCTACTAACGCTAAACTTAAACAGTTAGGTAACGCTACTCCAATCCCTAATAACAATATAAACATTGCTATTAAAAATACAACCATATATATTACATTCGGATTTGATCCAACAAACGTAATAACAGATAAAAGGATAGCTCCTCCTGTCATTACGAGACAACCGATATATATAATTTTCTCTGGTTTATAAGTAGCAAGTAAACGTTTTGAAATTTTCGCTCCAACAATAGAAGCAGACGCAACAACAATTCCTAGAAATCCATACATACTAGGCGATAATTGAAAGTATTCAATAAAGATAAACGGCGCTTCTGCATAATAGCTAAATAAAACACCATTTGCTCCTCCAATTAACAGCCCATATGTTACCACTTTCGGATTTGTAATTAACCTCTTCAAGACTGAAAATACATTTATTTTATTCGTTACTGAGCCCGTTTTTGTTTCAGGAAGAGAAACAAACGTATACAGAAAAATACCGATACTCATAACTACTAAACTTAAAAATACTATTTTAAATCCAAACATTTGATCAAGAAAGCCACCAATTAACGGTCCTATCGCTGGTGTAAAAGCAATGACTGCCGAGATTTGAGCAAACATAACATGCCTCTTATGCCCTTCTACACTTTCACGAAGAATCGTTTGCGTCACAACTGATCCTGCACTTGCTCCAAACGCTTGAATAAAACGACTTATCAATAAAACTTCAATGGAACTTGCAATATAGCATAAGAAACTCCCAGCGCCATATACGACAATTCCAAGTAACATCGCCCGGCGACGGCCAATTATATCTGATAGCCATCCAATAAAAAATACACCTAAAGCAAATCCAGCAAAATACACACTAAGCGTTAACTGCACCTCATTATTACTTACATGTAACGCCTTTGAAATGTCCGGTAAAGACGGTGTGTAAATCGTTTCACTAATTTGCGGAAATGCGACAAGAACAATCATTAACAAAAGTGATGGTACTGAGACTTTTTTCATTTTTCATACCCTCCTATAACTTTGAAAATCTCAGAAGTAAAAAGACTTTCCTAAGCTACGGAACAGGAGGGGCCATTATAGAAATCCGGTCATAAAACAACAAAGAAAACACCTCAATTACGTATGTTAATACTTATAGGAGGGTAATATTAACATTTATTTTTAAATATACTTTTTCAATTATATTACATATTACTTTTATTTTTCTAGTATTAACGTTCAAATGTTCTTTTTATATTAGTGAACAACTAATACACGCCATAGAAGATAACTACTTGATATAACCACCTTATTATGGAATAATTAGAAATAGTTTGAATCTATAAATCTAATTATAAAATGATATACTCATATATTCCTAATGTCATAAAGCTGAACAAGTAGGAGGACTTTCGTAATGATTGAAATTTTAAGGACAGTAGTAAACTTTCTAATTTCTCTATTCTCAGGAGAATTACCATTTGTATATTATGTATGGATTATTACCCTATTCCTAATTCAAATAACCCAATCTACTCTAAACTATAAACTCTTTAACAAGAAAAACAATTTCAGCACTTATATATCGGAAGGATTACTTGCTTTTATTATTTTATTGTTTGGAGGAATATTAGTATCTAAGTTACTTGCTTACATAATAGACGATCCTACTATTAGTATGACGAATTTAACACATTATTTTGTTTCTCTTATCATATTAACTATATTTGTCGTAATAACCTGTGTTAAAGACTTTATAGAGACATCTATAAAGAATAAAAATATATCTCTTTTGAGCTTTTTAGTAATTTCCTTAATAACAAGTATACTTTCATTCAAGTTTTTATCACCTTTAATTGAAGGTTCTTTTTCTCTTTCTAAATCTTTTATAACTACTTTAATCATTCTAGTAACTGTATCCATTCCTCTATTAATTTCTTTAGAGGAAAAATATGCAGGTGAAAAGGAAACGGAAAATTTATAGCTTCTCATTTACATAAAAGAAAGAGGGAGCTCCCCTCTTTCTTTTATATCGTTCTATTTCACAAGACTAAATCATTCCTTTTAATATCAATCCTAAAACTGACATTATTATCGCGCTAATAATAATTCGCAAAATCCAAGTTGTGTTTGTACTTATTTTTTCTAATTGCTTATTGATTGTTGCTATGTCTTTCTCATTAATAGTAGTACGCGTTTCTAAATTTCGAATGTCTCTCATAATTTCTTTTTGCTCCGCCTTGAGACTGTCAATTTTAGCGTAAACATCTTCCATATATTCACACCCTCTGTTCATCTTAATAGAAAAATCTATATATATTATGAGACAACCCTCTTACCTGTGAATACATTGCGTATATCCGCGTACCAAATTATTTGTACAATCTAATTGAATTACTCACATGTTTCCATTCTTCTATTTATAAATTAGCGTTAAGATACATTAAAATTTAAAAAGGAATCCCTTGTTTATTTAACAACAAACAAGGTGCAATCCAACATTCGGGAGCACCTACGATAATTTCTATTGTTTTCATCACCATTTTCATATTTACAACTCAATATAATCAGTATGATTTTCTGAAGAATCCACTTTTTCAGCTGCTTAATGTATACTAATATTAATACGAAATAGCTGTATTGATAAACTCTCTAGAACAATAAATATACTGGCTGAAACGGATCTATATCCGATATTTTTTCCAGTAACATGAATGGTTATTTCTGATAAATGCGTTTGTATATCATTGTTTTCAAAAATTTCATCCTCAACCTTTACAATATCTGCTTCACAATCTACTTCTTTAAAAGTTTTCAATAATTTTGTTTCCAATAAACTACAATCAAAATTCTCATCTTTTATTACGGCAAATTTAACCTTCATATCGATTTCCCCATTTTTAACAAACTAAAATCATTAAATCAATATAAATATATATTATTCTATTAAATAATTCAAAATATACGCTTCTTATATACATTATTAAAAAACAGTTCTAAAGAATTAAATGCAAAAAGAAATTAAATATACAAATCTCCTTCTTCGACCAAGCAATATAAAATTCCCTTATGCCAATGATTAAATTTTTTTGATTTTAAAGCCGTAGATTCTGAGAACTTTTTGTTTTTATATTGATAAGTCATCTCTTGAATTTTGTAGCATCGGAATTAATATTATAGTGAAACAAATTAAATATTAGGCGTTCCACTGACCTTTCGTATAATTCGTCTCTTAATCATTTTACTCATTGCATTTTTTTATTTTTCTCCCTATTTCAACTGAACTTTGTGTAATAATACATATTTCAAATACATTATTTCCTTTCACTCATACTTTTATCATTGAGTTTTTATTCACAAATTCGTAACACATACATATGAGTTATCATGCTAAAATTAGTTTATTCACAAGAAGAAGTTATTCTTAATAAATCAATAATTTTTAATACCCTGTTTAAAGCCTTGCCCCCCTGCAAGGCTTTTTCCTATTTAACTAGAGTAGTAGTTTTCGTTATGCTTCTCTCCCCCCTTGTTCCTTACCCTACAAATAATACTGCATGTTTATTTTAATTTTTCAGCATCCGTACTCGCTCTGTTCGAGAGCTCTTTACCAAATATTCAATCTAATGATAAAATTGACCAAATTAATATTTTCGTCCATAACTGTATCAAAAAGTACACTAAAGAAAAATAGCACTCTCACGATTAAGTAAACGCGAGCTTTTTCTTCTATCTACTTACTATTTAAGGTTAATAGTTTAGTAACAAGATTTAAAAATTCGACTTAAATTCATTGATGAATGGAGAGGTTTATATGAAATTAAAAGACAAAGTAGCAATCATAACTGGTGGTGCAAGTGGAATTGGCGAATCTACTGTTCGTCTTTTTATCGAAGAAGGTGCAAAAGTAGTTATTGCTGACTTTTCTGAACGTGGAAAAGAACTATCAGATGAATTGAATGCACATGGATATGATACGTTATTTATTAAAACCGATGTAACAAAAGAGGCAGATATTAAACAGCTAATTCATGAGACAGTAAGTACATACGGTAAATTAGATATTATGTATGCAAATGCCGGCGTTGCTGATGATGCACCGGCAAACGAATTATCCTATGAAAAATGGAAAAGAACTATTGATATTAATTTGTCTGGGGTATTCCTTTCTGATAAATATTCGATTGAACAATTTCTTAAACAAGGTACAGGTGGTGTCATCGTTAACGCTGGTTCGATTCATAGTTTTGTTTCATTACCTACCCCAACAGCATACTCCTCTGCAAAAGGTGGTGTGAAACTATTAACTCAAAATTTATGTACTGCCTACGCTAAATATGGAATACGTATTAATGCGGTGTGCCCTGGTTATATTGACACCCCTTTACTAGGTAGTGTTAATCCTCAACAAAAAGAATATTTAGCTTCACTTCATCCACAAGGCAGACTTGGAACACCAGAAGAAGTCGCTAAAGCTGTCTTATTTTTAGCAAGTGATGATGCTAGTTTTGTTAACGGTACAACACTTCTTGTTGATGGAGGCTATACTGCACGTTAATTTAAAAATTTTGAAGCACCCTAAGAAATATATAGTCTTCAACAAGAAAAAGCACCATCACAAGTGACGGCGCTTTTTCTATGTAAGAGAAACTAGAAGGTATCCTTCTAGCCTACTCCCATTTATAAGTCCAAAACTGTTCAAGTTGCAGCCATTTTAATGTTGCTGCATCTTTGTTTTTTATTTTTGCATGCGTGTCTTCAAGCATTGCTTCTGTTTGTGAACGGTGCGCACCTAATGCAGTTAATTTATGATCAAATACTTCACTAATGTTATTTACAACATCCGGTTCTCCTAATACTGCTTCACGATTTTTCGTAATCGCAACAGCATGAATAACTGGGCGCTCTTCTTTTGGCATACGTGATACAGCGCGAACGACAGCGCGGCCAAATGCATTATGATCTGGATGTACACCGTGCTCTGGATAAAATGTAATAATTCGAGATGGATTTACTTCTTGAATGATTGCTTCAATTTTGTCAGCAACGAAATCAACATCTTCAAATTCTAACGTTTTATCATGGAAGCCAAGCATTCTTAAATCTTTAATGCCCATCGCTTCACAAGCATCTTTCAATTCTTTCTCACGGATATTTGGAATCGTTTCACGGTTAGCGAATACGTTCTTACCCATGTTACGTCCCATTTGTCCTAGAGTACCACATGCATATGTTACAGGTACTCCTTGATCTGTTAATAAGCGAATTGTTCCTCCCGCAGCATATGCTTCATCATCTGGATGCGGAAATACAACAAGTACATGTCTCTCCATAAGTTTCCCTCCTTCTTACTTAAATGGTGTTAAGCTTAACTCAAGTGCAACTGCTAGACGACCTAAATTATCATGTCCAGCTAGTAATAAACGCTCTTGACCATCTACTTCCCAGTGCGTAATACCTTCAGCATATACCCAACCATGATCCATTTTTAGACCAACTCGGTATGGATTTGTTCCAGTTATCTTCCCGCGTTCAAAACGGATAATTGCATTTCGAATGAAAGCACCAACTGTCATCATCTTTTCATTTATGTGTGATGCATACGCTCCGTTTGTCGTTTCTAAATGAATATATACATCTTTATTTACAAAACGTTCAATTTCATTTTGAATAAGAGAACTATCTTTTACTATTTCCATCGGAATTCACCTCTTTAAACCATTTTACGCAAAAATAATGTAAATTGCTATCTCTATATTAGAGGACAACGCTCACTTTTCCTAATAATTTGCACTGTGTTTTTTATATTTTTTATATGATATGTAAAAAATATATTTTTTCCTTCACTTTGTTAAATAGTTTTCTTTCTTTTTTGAATTTGCTACAATATATTTTATCCCGCATTATTGCAGCGAGATACATTTCGACAATTGAATACATAATTTAAAGAAGGTGACATGATTGGAACAATCAGCACATGAAGTAGCAAATTGGCAATATTATTTTGCAATTGCCGTATTTTTAATCACGTACGGATTTATTATTTCTGAGAAATTGAATCGTGCTGTAATCGCACTATTCGGTGCTGCTATTATGATTATTTTTGGAGTTGTAGATTTACATACTGCTTTCACATCACATATTCAATGGGAAACGATTACCCTTTTAATTGGGATGATGATTCTCGTACATATTACGAGTCAATCAGGCGTCTTTGAATTTGTGGCCATTAAAGCGGCAAAAGCAGCTGGCGGAAAACCGATTCGCATTTTATTATTACTATCCCTATTAACTGCTGTCGGATCAGCATTTTTGGACAATGTAACGACTGTTTTATTAATCGTTCCTGTTACATTATCCATTACACGTATTTTAAAAGTAAATCCTGTGCCTTATTTGATTTCAGAAGTGCTGTTTTCAAATATAGGCGGAACAGCAACATTAATCGGTGATCCACCTAATATTATGATTGGATCAGCAAACAAGCATTTAGACTTTAACGCCTTTTTACTTAACTTAGCTCCAATCGTAATTATTATTTCTATCGTGACACTTGGCATTATTTACTTTATGTATCGTAACAAACTAAAAACAACACCTGAACAAATCGAAAAACTAATGGCATTAAACGAAAAAGATTACATTAAAGATCAAAGCCTCCTTTTAAAATCTATTTCGATTTTAGGACTAACTATTTTAGGCTTCGTACTTCATTCGATTATTCATGTAGACGCTGCTGTTATCGCGATGACAGGCGCTACACTTCTTATGTTAATCGGCGTGAAAGAACATGATATTGAAGATGTATTTGCCCACGTTGAATGGGTAACCATTTTCTTCTTCGCCGGACTATTTGTTCTCGTTGGCGGGTTAATTGATATCGGACTTATCTCTTCACTTGCAAAAGAAGTAATCGGCGTAACAAACGGTGACATCGGATTCGCAGCTATACTTATTTTATGGGTATCTGGCATCGCATCTGCGACAATCGACAACATCCCATTTGTCGCTACGATGATTCCTCTTATTCAAGACTTAGCTACAGGACTCGGACTATCTGTCGATTCTCCGCAAATCGAAGTACTATGGTGGGCGTTATCTCTTGGAGCTTGCTTAGGAGGAAATGGAACGCTAATCGGAGCATCTGCAAACGTAGTCGTTGCTGGTATTGCAAAACGTGAAGGACATGCTTTCTCTTATATGGACTTCTTAAAAATTGGTTTACCATTAACTATTGTTGCACTCTTGTTATCACATGCTTATATATATTTACGTTATTTAATGTAAAAGTTGTATTGCATGAAATTATATCGTCAAATCCAAAAGGTTTGCAGCATCGTGCTGCAAACCTTTTTTCATCACCAAAATATACCGATAATTGCTAACCCACCTAAAATCATACCACCAATTTGTCCGACAATTGTTGGTGATAATTGAACACCTTTTCTCACTTCAACAACTGGTCTTTCGTGCCTTAGTTGCTGCACTTCGCTTTGCAGTTGATGTACACTTCCGTGTAACTCTTTAATTAGTTCCTTTAATTCAGCGACCTCTTCATTTACTGGTTTTGCTTTTTCTAAATTCATTTTACATAACTCCTTATAAATTCAATCAGTTCACTGTAAATTTTCGCCAATTATCATTATATCTCCTGCATACTACATATATAATTTCGAATGTACTTTCTAACCTTGCAGCTCTATCCATTCATCCCGCAATATCCCCATAATTATACGGTCAAAACACTTCCGGTCTCTTTGAACCGCTTCTCTCATACAGCCTTCCATTTGAAAACCCATCTTTTTATACAATGCAATGGCAGATTTATTATACGAAATAACATCGAGACCGATGCGGTGTAAATTCAATTCATAGAAAGCATACTTTAGAATAAGATGTATTGCTTCTTTCCCATATCCTTTTCCCCTATCATTTACATCTCCTATACCAATGGCTAATAAACCTGTTCTGTTATTCCACTCTATGCCATGAATTGCAACAAAACCAATTAAGCGATCATCTTGAACTGTTCTTAGCATGAAAGATATACTATTCGATCTCCGTCCCTTTAATAACCCATCACTTGCTATTTCATTTAAAGATTGCGGGAATGCTACATCTGTATCAACATTCCTTAAATACTCACTATCTTCTTGCCACATAGCCATTACTTCAGCATCTGCTTCTCTAATAGCTGATAATTTAATCGTTTTATTTTGGAAAAGATTCATTGTCATTTCAAACTCCCCCTTTTTTAATAACAGGGATAATTATTAGCCTATTTATCCCCTTATTCTATAAACTGCTTTATACACGGGATACTTACAATAAGCGCTGACATTGGCACATCTCCTCTACACGAAATTAACTTCATTGTATAATTTTTCGTTTATTCTAACAATAATAAAAAGCCCTCCAAATTTAGAGGGCCTTTCCTAATAGCGAAACTATATTATTTCGTAAACATTTTCTCCGCTTCATCCATTGCCATTTTGTTACCTAAAGCAGAATAGTCAAGCCATGGTTGGTCACTAATAATGTATACGTGCTTACCTTTAACAGCTTTTAAGTCTTTCCAAATTGGTGTTTCTTGAAGTTGTTTAAATGCAGCTTTCGCTTTATCATCTCTGTTAACGACAACGAAAATAGCATCTGCATCAAAGTCAGGTAATACTTCTTGTGAAATGACTTCGAAAGGACGGTTTCCATCAATTTTCTCTACACCATTTGCAGGTTGTAATCCTAAGTCTTGGAATAAAATTGGTCCCATCGGTCTTTTTGTACTAAATACACGTAATTCTTTTGCAGTAACGCGAATTGCCATTACTTTTTCGTTATTACCTAGCTCTTTATCTATTAAACTTTTTACTCGTTTTGATTGCTCTTCGTAATCTTGAATATATTTATCTGCTTCTTTCTCACGGTTTACAAGTTTACCAACTTGTTTTAAATGATCTCTCCACGTACCTTCATCTAAATTGAAAGAATGTGTTTTTGCAATTTTTTCGTATTTCGCTACATCTTTACCAGCATATTTTTCATCAACATAAATGTCCGTTGGCTTTAATTGAAGTAACGCTTCCATATTCGGATCTGTTACAACACCAAGCTTCTTCGTATCTTTCAACTTCTCTTTAGCGTGCGGTAAGAAATCTTTTAAATCTCCACCAATAACAGAACCTACTGGTGTAATTCCTAATGCAAGTAAATCATTCGTTAAATGAATAGACATTGAAGCAATTTTTGGGTCATTACTTTTTTCCGTTTTTTTCGTTGCCTCTTCATTAGCTTTCGTTTGACCACATGCTGCTAATACTAAAATACACATCATGCTAAATAAAATAGTAAGTTTCTTTTTCATATGTTCTCCTCTTTGAAGTATTTATTTTGTTTTTGTAAGTAAATAAAGAAAATACGGTGCTCCTAAAGCTGCCACTACTACACCAGCTGGAATGGAGTTTGGCTCAAATATAGAACGACCTATCGTATCTGCTAGCACTAAAATAATCATTCCGATAATGCCAGCTAAAGGAAGAAAGTGTTGATATGTAGTACCTACTAACTTCCTTGCGATATGCGGAGCAACTAAACCGATAAAACCAATCCCTCCTGCCATCGATACACTTGCGCAAGATAATCCAACCGCTGTAGCTAAAAGTAATAACCGTTCTTTTTGAACAGAAACACCAAGTCCTGCCGCTACACTATCACCTAGTGACAATGCATTTAACGTTTTAGATTTTAGCCACGCATAAGGGGTTAGTATGAAAATCCAAGGTAATAATGCAAGGACATGAATCCAATCCCTTCCCCACACGTTACCAACTAGCCATCTAGAAGCGAATGTATACGTCTCATCATTTAACTTGAGAGAGAAAAATAACGAAATTGCACTAAAACCAGCTGAAACTGCAATACCAACGAGAATAAGTCTAATGGGAAGTAAACCTTTTGACCGATCACTCGCAAGTAAAATAATAAGAAATGCAGCTAATACTCCTCCGCCAAATGTAAATAACGGTATTAAAATGGATGCACTTTCATTAATAGAATGAAAGAATGTAACGAATATAATTAGCC
The DNA here is from genome assembly GCF_051776965.1 of Bacillus cereus group sp. BceL220. Taxonomy (NCBI): domain Bacteria; kingdom Bacillati; phylum Bacillota; class Bacilli; order Caryophanales; family Bacillaceae; genus Bacillus; species Bacillus cereus group sp. BceL220. Next base: position 42,608 of record NZ_JBPWBC010000008.1, read on the forward strand.
CGAAAGATGCACCTGAATGCAGTCCAAGAATACCAGGGTCTGCAAGTGCATTACGGGATAATCCTTGCAAAATCGCACCGGAAATCCCAAGGCCAATACCAGCTAACATTGTGATTATAATTCTTGGCATACGATAATCATATAGCACGGTTGCGCTCTCAAAATCACCATAACCAAAAAGTGTTTGAATTACTTTAAGTGGCTCTATACTCAGTGTCCCTGTATTTAGACTGATTAAAATTACAGCGATACTTACACATCCGAATATTGTAGTTACAGTAATAGCTCTCTTTTTATCCGTGTTAAAAAGATCTTTCACTTATAACTCCCTCCCAACTTTACGTGCTATATAGAGGAAGAACGGAACTCCAACAAGAGCTACCATAATCCCTATCGCAAGTTCCTTAGGAGGATTTACTGTTCTAGCTCCTAGGTCAGCTACAACTAATAACATAGCTCCTAATAATGCTGACATAGGAATAATGAGTCTATAATTCACACCAACTAATTTTCTAGCAATGTGCGGGATAACTAGTCCTACAAATCCAATAGAACCAACAGCTGAAACAGAAACACCTGCTAGAATAACTACTATAATCATCCCTAGTATTCTCGTTCGGTTCGTTTTCACTCCTAAATTTGTAGCAACATCATCCCCCATTGATATGAGTGAAATAGATCTCCCTAACACTATTGCAAAAATAATCGTTATAAGAATAATAGGGACTAAAAATTTCAAGTGTTCCCACTTAACCCCTGCAACACCACCAGCATACCAAAACGCTAAATCTTGGCTTAAATCATAATAAATCGCAACACCTGAACTTAATGAATGTAAAAGCGCTGCCATAACAGCTCCAGCAATCGTTAACCTCATTGGTGTTAACCCACCTGATGTTGCTGATCCAATAACAAAAATAAGTACTGTACTTAAGACTGCTCCAATAAAGGAAACAATCATTAAATAGGAATACGGCATATGCGGAAAAAAAGAAAAACTAAGTGCTACTACAAACATCGCTCCTGCATTTATGCCAAGTACACCTGCATCAGCTAAAGGATTTCGTGTTACTCCTTGCATAACCGCTCCAGCGACCGCAAAAGCTGCCCCTACAACTGCTGCTCCAATTACTCTCGGGAGCCTTAATTCATAAATAATTTGGTGCTGCGTTAATTTCGGATTGTAATCCAAAACCGCAGTCCACACCGTTTGTAAATGAATATCCTTTGCACCAAATGAAATGGCTAAAAATATAGATCCAATTAAACATAAAATTGTTAAGCTCATGAAACATATGAACTTAATATGTATCCAGCGGTTATTACCAGCATGTACAGTAGACTTATGTAACATGTTTCATTTCATCCTTTATATTCAGTTGTTTTTTGTAATTATTTTTTATTTATAATTATTATTGATAATAATTATCATTTTCATTTAGATATTATATCCCCACTTTTTTTAAATAGCAAACTATTTTTTCACTTTTCTACAATATTAAAATACTCATTACAATTCCCTTCTAAAACTTACAAATACATGCAAAATAGACTACTAGCTTATTTTTAAAAGTGTAGTATACTTAATCATTATTTTGAGTTTTCAAATAAAAATATCCAAGGTGATGCAATGTTATATATAAAACAACTACTCTATTTTACTTATGAACAAGCATTATCCTGCTTATTCCCAGTCGTTATTTTCTTAACACTAGCCCTTTCAAAAATCATTTCGATTTCAGGGTTGTACCGATATGATTTCATACTCATCGTATGTCTTCTTATGCAGTGGATCATGTACAAGACTGGACTTGAGACGAAAGATGAATTAAAAGTAATTACTGTCTTCCACCTCATCGGACTCTTGCTAGAAATATATAAAGTACATTTCGGTTCATGGAGTTATCCGGAAGAGGCATATTCAAAAGTTTTTGGAGTTCCGCTTTATAGTGGCTTTATGTATGCAAGTGTTGCAAGTTACATATGCCAGGCGTGGAGAAGATTGCATTTGCAAATGCATCATTGGCCAAAAGCTATTTTGGCAATACCTCTAGGAGCAATGATTTACTTTAATTTTTTTACACATCATTTTCTATATGACTTTAGATGGGTATTAACTGTACTTTTATTCATCGTTTTCTTTCGGACATTTGTAGAATTTTCATTACGAGGCGTTACATATAAAATGCCACTCGTTCTCTCCTTTTTCCTTATCGGATTTTTCATTTGGATTGCAGAGAACATCGCAACATTTTTCGGAGCATGGCAATATCCAAATCAACGGGAAGCATGGAGTCTCGTTCACTTAAGCAAAATTAGTTCATGGTTTTTACTCGTTGTTATTAGCATTATGATTGTCACGCAGCTCAAACATTTGAAGGAATCAAAAAGATAATGCTGATTATGTAAAAACAGTTAGCCCATCACTCATTAGAGAGTGATGGGCTTTTTTTAGTAATATTTTTTAAACCGACCTTATCAAAGGAGTTATAATTTACAAGAGCATAAGCAATTACACATTATGAACTGCTACTAGCAGAAGATGTTGCTACAGATGAAGCGGCAATCGTTGCCATCATGGCTGCCTGTTGTGCTTGTATGAGGACTTCTATCATAGTTTGTAAACCTGTGTTGGTAGCTTTACTTTCCTCACCTTTCTGACTTACGAACAATTGAATAGCAATAAGAATATTTGTATCTGTATGCCAACGGAACAATTTATCCCCCTGCAATTTTTCAATAAATGCTCGAATAGAATGAATCTCTTTTTCTCCATCCTCGAGTAACGCTAGTAGCCCGATAGCTGGGTAATGCATCTGTTTTACTTTTACCTTTTCTTGCTTTAACAAATTCCATATATTTGTGCATTTTGCAACTAATAGTTCTTCCCTGACATCCTTCTTTAGTGAAAGAATATGACTCAAAAATTGAAGATCATTCCCTTTACGCAAACCAGCTGTCGCTAGTTTCTGATAAAGACGTTCCACTCGGTCCATAAGTGTTTCTACATGCTCTGATTGTCCTGCTAATAAAACTGCGAGCGGATAATCATTTGTACTTGTAAGAAAGAGGTGATCCTTTTTCATGCGTTTATATACTTGCATCGAACGCTGAATATGTGTGCCATGCTGTTCATTTTCTTCTGTTAAAAGCACAGCTGCTGCGAGATAAGTAAATATACTCCGGCTAAAGCCACCAGTGACCAATTGTTCATATAAATCTAAAAACGTCCGAAAAGCTTCCTTGTAATCTGTAAAGTGAATATCTAATGTTGCGGCCACTACAAAACGATGATAAGACTTTAAGTATGAAAACATCCCTACCTGATTCTTAATATAACTACTAATTTCTAAAAAACGTCCGAGATCAAACAATTTATCACTACCTGCATACATAGCAGCAATCATCATTCCTGTTCGAGAATCACTCGTTTTCCATTTTAGTTCTCCCTTTAACTGTACATATGTATGTTTATATTGCTCCAACTTTTGCTCTAATGTAATCATAGTATTCACCCCTATTTCTAGTTCTTCTCTATCATTATACGTATATTCCATATTTAGGAATACTATAATTAATAATCACAACATAAAAATTATAAAATTCTCTTATCCTTCTTCATCAGCATCACGATGATAATCCCTAATCCTTCAAGAAGTTATACAAAAAAGGTAGATAATAATTTATCTACCTTTTTTGTATATATTATTTAACATTACACCTGTATTGCTTGTTATATGCAATTAAGACTAAAGAGCTTTAATAATACGTTCCATCGCTTTCATTTGCCCAATATGATCAGCTTCATGATAAAGCATCATACCGTAAAGCTCCCCTACTGTTTCCAATCCTAGGAATGGCTCTGGCAGTTTATTTTCAAATGCTTCTGCTGGAATTTCGTTAATACGTTTTGCTTGTTCTTTTAATTGAGCCGTTAACATTTCTAACGATGGTCCTTCTGTTTTCCATTTAGATGGTCGTGATCCATACCCAAACATACCTGGATATTCAGTTGGTAATTGTTTGAATTCTTTTCCAAACATGAAAACTTCTGCTGCTGTTAACACGTGACCGATATGCCAACGAATTGTATTGTTAAAACCCTCTGGCTGCGTATCCGCAGTTTTATCATCTAACGTTTCCATAAATTTAAGTAACGCCCCGCGCGTTATTTCAAATTGTTTTAAACCCACTAGTCTATTCATGTTATCGTTCCCCTTCTTGATGTACAATTTATTATGAACTAAGAATGTTCAACTTATTAAAGTTTCACCTTGTTTAATCTATCAGAAACAAATAAGAAATACATCTAATATGCTTATTAAAAATAATAAAAAGGTTCACTCCTCGTAAATATAGAATTACTTACTATGTAAATAAAAGAGGAGTGTACTTGCATGTTACATATTTTAAAACAACAATATAATCTTATTGGCTCTACAAGAGAAACTCTATTTTCGTTTTTGGAAGAAATCCCACTAGAAAAATTACATAGCACTGTTCCGAATTTCGGGAGCGGTAGCATTATAAAGACACATATTCATGTAGCCGATTGCTATCGATACTGGCTTGGATCATTCGCATTCAAGCAAAAAAGAGCAGACTTTTCATTTGCTAGCGATTACGAAATTGAGCATGCAGATGTCGCGAAAGTCCGTGCTAGATTTAAATTAGTAGATGAGACTGTACAATGTTTTTTAGATGAATACAATGACCGTTGGCTCGAAAATATTGCAAATGAAGTAAAGTGGCAAAAAGAGCCTTGGAGTACAACTCCGCTATGGCTTTTAACTCATACAGAGACTCATGAGTTTCATCATAAAGGACAAATTGTATCAATGGCTAGGCACCTTGGATATACTCCTCCTGATACAGACCTTAGTTAATACATTCGTGTTCATTTAAAAGCGGAATGAGCAGCAAGAATAATAGTATGATCAAAAAACTCGTTGATACATTTTGTTGTGTATAAAACATTTATTATTTGTTTTAGGTATACCATGCCATTATAAAATTCATGTAACATCGAATTAAGATTCATATTTTTTATGTAACTCATTGAAGAAAATTTAAGTATTTATACATTCAATTACTAACTAAAGGAGAAAATTATAATGAGATTAGAGAGCGAAAGAATTTATTTAAGGCCTCTTTGTCAGCTAGATGCTCCTATTATATTAGAAAGTACAATGGATGATGAAATAAGATATATGACTGGAACTAAGTCCACTTTTTCATTGGAGCAAATTACGAAACATATAGATCATATAAATAATGATTCAAGTCGCTATGATTTCGCTATTTGTTTACAAAGTACTGACGAGATGATTGGAGAGTTGTCGATTTTAGATATCGATGAGGAGAACAAAAGAGCAGGATTCAGAATATCAATGCTTTCAATAGCATTAACAGGACAAGGCTATGGAACTGAAGCTATTAAAATAGTTTTAATTTTTGCTTTTGAACAACTATCATTAAATCGTTTACAGTTAGAAGTATTTAGCCATAATTTACGCGGAATTAAAGCTTATGAAAAAGTTGGTTTTGTAAAAGAAGGAACCTTACGTCAATCTTTATTTTATAACGATACATACTCAGATGAAATTATTATGGCCATACTTAAAAGCGATTATATAGAGACCTTTGTAAATGGATGTACTTAATCTATTAAACAATTTTAAAGAACCTTACCACAATAAAATGCAGTAAGGCTCTTTCATTTTTATATCAAATAACAGCTCTTAAAACATGTATAATCGTATTAATACCAAATTGTCTCCGCATAATTATAAGCATCGCTATTCGGAATGGCATGTTTCCCCTGCGCTTGCGCCTTTCTTGGATCTAAGTCATATACCATTGGCGTATAGCATGATGTTTGCCCTTTATTTACAACACCATTTCCTCCAGCACTTCCACAAGTGTATGCCTTTCCATCTGTTTTTCTAACAATCCTTGCATCAGCTTCGTTATTATAAACTGCTGGACGAGTTACAGTAACTTTTGCCCACGCTGTCTTACACGTCGTGCTAAATTTTAATTCCACATAAGAATTTGAATCAATCCACTTCTTTTCTTTCGTTACTGCAGATTGATCACAGCTGTTATAATAAGGACTTTTCCCATCATATGAATGGTCTTCTGCGTATGCTTTATCGCTATTAGTCGTGCTAAACATACTAGTTACAACGAGTAAAGATAGCAATAAACATGCACTCGTCTTTTTTAAAAGTTTCATATCATTTCACTCCTTTATTAATAACGTGCTGTTTTCCCGTAACCGTTATTAAACGTAACTGCTTCAGCATCTGCTGTGTATCCGAAATCAGCAGTTAAATCAAATACCATTCCTGTATAAGTGCTCGTTTGACCTGTTTTTATTGTGCCGTTCCCCTGATTAGAAGTAACTGATTTTTGGAATACACCATTTTTGTATTTATTCACAACAGCGTACGCGTAGACTCCTCCCGAAACAGCTGGTGCTGGTTGATCTAAAACAAACTTAGCCCATGCTGCATGACATTTATTACTGTAACGTAAATACACTGTCCCTACTTTTTTACTACCTTCATATACAGCTGTAGATTTTGCATTAAATCCATCTGCATCACACGTCGTACTTCCCCCGTATACTTTCGTTGTTGCTGGATTTTTCCCGTCATAATAACTACTTAAATCAGTAGCTGCAAATGTACTTCCTTGAAAACTAAATAATACACCTATACTTGCCGCACTTAACACGCATACTTTCATTAACTTTTTAAACATTTTAAATTCCTCCTCACAATAAGTACGTATACTAAAGACAAGCTATACTGCTATGTAAGTCCTCCTTTCACGCTTCCTAGAGGCATCTTACAGAAACGAATAAACGTTGTAAATTCCCTTATGATTATTGGAATATACGAAGAATTTTACTTATCCTTGTAAGAAAAAAAGTTGAGAAATACACATTTTATAGCATTCTATATTTAAAACATAAAAGAACCGATACTTGTTATATTCAAGCATCGGTTCTTTATACAAAATTGCCATTTTTTCTTTTATATAAAATAAATATTTCTCCACTTAATTCGTTACAAAAAACTCCCTCGTTACATCAATAAATTGCTGCAGTGGTGCTGTCATCCATTTATCTTTATGCCAAGCAATTTGTGTATAAATTGGAGATATTGTTTCGTTTAACATTAACTCCTTTAACGTCCCTTCCCGTATATCTTTTTCTACTACTATCGCTGGTAAAACGGCTATACCTAAATCTGCAATAACACATTGTTTAATTGCTTCAACACTAACAAATTCAATTTTATTTGCTGGATATACATCTTCCCCGCGAAATAGCTCTTCAAATAAAGTCCGATACGAGCAGCCTAATTCTGTTAGTAAAAGTGTTTCACTCTCTAAATCTTTTATAGAAACTGAAGGTTGTTCAAGTAAACGATGCGTAGGAGCAGCTACTACTTTTAATTCTTCTTTCATAAGTGGTTCCACATGTAAAACATCTTCTGTTTTACATTCGTCCAAAATAAATGCAAGATCTACTTTCCCCTCCATCAATTGTTCCTTCGCATCTTTATTGGAGTGTGCTGGTTTAAATATAAGTTTTATTTGAGGAAATTGTGCTTTAAACTTCTTTAATATAGAAGGCAGTCTGTATGTACATTGACTTTCTTGTGCACCAATTATTAACGTACCTGCTATTTCTTCATCATCTTTCACAGCCATTTTCGCTTCGTTACTGAGTACAATCATCTTGTCGGCATATAGTTGAAACTTCCTACCTGCTTCAGTTAAGAAAAGACGTTTTCCTAATCTTTCAAATAACGGTGTACCAAGCTCAGCTTCTAACGTTTTAATTTGCGCTGTCACGCTCGATTGAGCAAAGTTTAATTTCTTCGCAGTTTGTGTAAAGTTCAAAGTATGTGCCGCTACTTTAAATGTAATTAACTGTTTTATTTCCATTTATCATCCCTCTTTTCAATCGATATTTCCGATTGATTCCATCGAAATAATCCTCTTTGTCTATTGATATTTGTATTGTATGATAAAGAACATCTATAAACAATATAAATGGAGGTATTCCATATGAAAGCACTTTGTTTCGAAACATTCGGAGACGCTAATGTTCTACACTATAAAGAAATACACGATCCAATCATAAGTCCAAATGAAATTCTTGTCCGCACGAAAGCAATCGGATTAAACTTCGCTGATATTTATAGACGCCGCGGCGATTATCATCTTGCTGGCAATCCGCCTTATGTATTAGGTTATGAAGGAGCTGGAATTGTTGAAAAAGTAGGAGCTGACGTTACTACTATCAACCTAGGAGACCGTATTGCATTTGCGGACGTCCCATTTGCAAATGCAGAACTAGTTGCCGTTCCATCTGAAAAAGTAATCCCACTACCAGATTCTATTTCTTTTGAAACAGCCGCTTCTGTCTTATTACAAGGATTAACTGCACATTATTTAACGCAAGATAGCTATCAACTAAAACAAGGTGATATAGCTTTAGTACACGCTGCAGCTGGTGGCGTCGGTCAACTTCTTATTCAAATGATTAAACTACAGGGCGGAACAGTAATTGGTCTTACATCATCAAAAGAAAAAGCAAAGATAGCTACATTAGCTGGTGCCGATCACGTATTTTTATATAACGACGAATGGCATACGAAAGTACTTGAAATGACTAATGGAACTGGAGTAAATCTTGTATATGAATCAGTAGGTTCTACATTAGAGGAAAGTTTTAACGCTACTAAAATTGGCGGTACTGTCGTATTTTACGGAATGGCTGGTGGTAATCCTGCTCCAGTTGATCCACGTATGCTTATGGATACTTCAAAAACTTTAACTGGCGGAGACCTTTGGAACGTTCTTACCACTTATGAAGAACGTAAAAAACGATCTACTCAATTATTCGATTGGATCGCAACTGGAAAATTAAACATTTCAAATCCTACTACATTCTCTTTACAAGACGGTGCTCTTGCTCATGAATTATTAGAGAGCCGTAAAAGCACAGGGAAGATTTTATTAATCCCATAATTCACAAAATGAAAAGGAAGCTAGATTTCTCTACCTTCCTTTTCTTATTTCTATTTGAGATTTAATTATATTTCCACACTTTCTTTCCCTTTTGCAACATAACTCATATCTCCAACCGACTCGACTGTATATGTTCCATCTTGGTATACAATCTTCGTCACACTAGCATTTTCCACCCCAAGTTTTGTTTTGCTACTGTCTAACATTTCTATTAAGGTAGTAATCAAAAGCCCATGAACGACAACTAAAACGTTACCGCCACCATTTCCAGCAGCTTCTTCACTAATTTTATCTATCTCAGCTTTTATACGAGTAGAAAATAATTCCCAATCTTCCGCCTGTTTTGTAGGATCTGCTACTCTAATAAGATTAATCACTTCTTGAATAGAAAACTTCATAAGTTCTTCTGGTGATGCAACGCCTGCAGCTTTTCCAACCACATCCCACATATTCTCAAGTTTTTCACCTTCAAAAATACCGAAATTTAATTCTCGCAAATCTTTTCTTTGCTCAAGTTTTAATTTTGATTGCTCACTATATTTTAATACTAAATTAGCAGTTTCAATCGCTCGGCCGCTATCACTACTATACGCATTCATAAAATGAATATCTTTTAATCCTGTTCCTAAATTTGTGGCAACTTCAACACCTTTTTCTACTAATGGAGAATCAGCCCAACCTTGCGCGCGATGATTCGTATTTAATATTGTTTTACCGTGTCTTGTAACATATAACGTAACTGCATTCTCATTGCTATCTGTTTCTCGCTTATTCATTTCATTCTCTCCCTTTACGTTTCTATATCAATTTTACCACCTCAATTATTCATTGAGCAAAATATACGTCAGTAGATCCGCTTAATAAAAAAAGCTATCTTTCTGTATATCCATACAAAAAGATAGCATCTTTTATGATTACATTTCTTAACCGTTACTCCTACTCAGCAAAAGCACTCGAATATTGTACAATTCCTTCTACACCTCGAAGAGAATTTTCTGTTAATTCCATTATCATAAATACCTCTTCAGGCACTTCAAACGGTGCTTTTATATTCCACTCACTTGCTTTCTTAAAACCAAATTTCGGGTAGTACTCTGGATGTCCCAATACTACAACTGATCCGTATCCAAGTTCTTTCGCTTTTTCTAATGCAGCTACAATCAGGTTTCCACCAATTCCTTTTTTCTGATGACCCCTAGCAACTGAAACTGGTGCAAGTGCTAACGATTCTACAGAAGTTCCATCTTGTTCTATTGTAATTTTCGATAACATAATGTGACCAACTATATCTTCATCTACCGCAACAATTGATAACTCTGGAACAAACGCGTCACATTCTCTAATACGTTTTACAAGTTCATGTTCTGTTTTATCACTAAATTCTTCCTTTAAAAATGCTTCTTTTATGACTTCTTCTGTTTTTCTATAATCATTTTTTTGTTCTTGTCTAATCGTTACCATTTTAACTTATCCTCTATTCTTTCTTATTTCTTTTTGAATTTTACGCAGTGCTTTTTTCGATCCGCGCTCAATATCGTGTTGCATTTTTCTTTCTTTATAATCAACAAATAGTGTATTTAAATCGTATCCTTCTGGATATAACTCCTTCGCTGCTACTTCTAAAGTAATACGTTTTACATTTACTTCAACGAATTCACCGTTATAATATACAACAACGTTATAAAAATTATCTTTTTCCTTATAGATGATACCAAAATCATCATGATCCAATAAATTAACACGATCGCCGATTTTGTACTCATAATGAGATTCTCTTTTTTCTTGTACAAATTTCGGTTTTCTAATTTTACTTTCATTCACTTTTTCTAAAGCGTACTCTTTATTTCCCATATACTCTTTCGCTCTTTTCAGTACATGTTCTTTTACGCTCATTTTATTCGCAATCCAAAGTGCATTACTTTCTCCTGATTTTCCGATAACTAATTTATAAAGCGGCTCTAGCGTTTCACTATTAAACTGCATCGCTGCATTCATAAAGTCATCATGCATTTCTGAGAATCGTTTAATTTCTCCGTAATGCGTACTCGCAACGGTAATACATCCCGCAAAGTACAACTCTTCTAAAATAGAAATTGCAAGTGCTGCACCTTCATTTGGTTCTGTACCGCTCCCTATTTCATCAAATAAAAGTAACGTATTATTATTTGACATCCTCATAATCTCAGAAAGATTTTTCATATGAGACGAAAATGTACTTAGTGCATTTTCAATACTTTGATTATCACCAATATCTACGAATACATTTTCGAAAATAGCGATTTCTGTACCTTTATCTCCTGCAATATGAAGACCTGACATTGTAGCTAATGTTAACAATCCAATCGTTTTTAACACAATTGTCTTTCCGCCCGCATTCGGCCCTGTAATAATTAAACTACGATACTCTTGACCAATTTTAAAATGTAACGGTACAACTTGCCCTGTTAAAAGCGGATGCTTACAATTCACTAAATGAATGTAGCCATGATCGTTTAACTTCGGTTCTATTCCATCAATCGATTTACTAAACTTCGCTTTCGCAAATACCATATCATACTGACTAATTAGCTCCATGTTAATCTTTATACTATATATGTTTTCTAACACCATTCCTGATAAAGTCGCTAAAATCTGATACTCTTCAACCGCTTCTTCTGCTTTCAAACCTGCTAATTCTGCATTCAATTTCGTAACCGTATGCGGTTCTATAAATACAGTAGAACCTTTTGCCGAGGCTTCAATAATACTTCCAGCAACTTGATTTTTATAGGAAGATTTAATTGGAATCGTATAACGGTCATCCTTTTTACTAATAAAGAATTCCTGAATGAATTTCTTATTTGCACTACTATTTAAAAACTTCGTTAAACGTTCTTTTATTTTCCCATCTACAGAATCGATATTATTTCGAATTCGTTTTAACTCTTTACTTGCAGCTACATCAATACTATTTCCTTTAATTGAAAAGTTAATTTCCTCTTCAATACTTTTATATTCAGTCATTGAATTTGCATAAGAAGCTAATACTGGTGCAAAAAATTCTTTATCTAACATAAACTTTTTAATCTTTCTACACCCACGTAAAAAGTCTGAAACACTTACTAATTCTTCTGGATCTAAAATCATTCCTTTTTCTAATTTTTGAATTGTACTAGCAATATTAGAAATGCCGAAGAAAGGAACATGCCCTTCTGCATCTAATATAGCTCGTGCTTCTGTCGTTTCATTCAAGCGATTTCTCACTACTTTTATACTCGTACTCGGCTCTAATTTGTTTACTAATTCCTTACCTAATCCACTTACACAATAAGATTTCACTATATCCTTTAATTCGTTATATTGTAACTTTTCAAAAGTCATCGTATTCATTTTGTTTCTCCTCACTATGATTGATTTTTATCATAAATGAAGATACCTACTCATTAGATTCCAATGAGCTCTACATTATTTAATTACCATTTTTATACATTAAAAATATATACAAAAAAGCTGCGGGGATACCGCAGCTTTTACATTTACAAGGCATGTGTAATAACGTATGAGGAAATAAGCCATAAAAATAGATGGCAGTCCCTTATTACACGCTTTATAAAGTATTGTAGGTATCTTCATAGGTTTTGAAATAAATGCATGACAAAATTAGGGGTATGATGTACATAAAAATCCCCTGGTCTTATCCGATTTATTTCATTAAATTTTTCCTATTTAATACCTACCGCACTCACAAAAAGCACCTCTCATTAATTTATATTATAGTCATTGAAATCTAATTTATTGAAATCATCATACTATATGTTACGTGAGAAGTAAAGGTGCCATACTTCAGTAGTACGCAACTCTACACTTCAATATTTCTTAAATTAGACCTATATTCGCTGAGGAGAAATTATAAGAAGCGCCTCCGCTATTGCGAATGTCATTTCCTTCCCCTGATACATTTAATAATTATGACAAGCAATAATAGGAGGTTTACTATATGAGTGAAGAATATAGTATTTTACATGGAACTGCTCTAGAACCAAATTTAATCGGTCCCACACTACCATCAATTCCACCATTTACATTACCCACCGGACCTACTGGAATCACAGGTCCTACCGGTGCGACAGGTTTTACCGGAATTGGAATAACTGGTCCTACTGGGGGTACAGGTCCTACCGGAATCGGAATAACTGGTCCTACTGGGGGTACAGGTCCTACCGGAATCGGAATAACTGGTCCTACTGGGGGTACAGGTTCTACCGGAATCGGAATAACTGGTCCTACTGGCGCAACCGGTTTAGGGATTCTTCCCATATTTGGAACAATAACTTCTGAAGTAGGAATCGGTTTTTCAGCAGTAGTTAATACAAATATTAATTTTACCATTCCAGGACCTGCTAGTGGAACTACCCTAAATCCATTAAATAATTCTATTACAATTGATACCACTGGCGTGTACTCTGTATCCTTTTCAATTGTATTTGTAATACAAGCTATATCGTCTAGTATATTAAATCTTACAATAAACGATTCCATTCAATTCGCAATTGAAACGCGAGTTGGTGGTGCTTCTGGGGTGAGAGCTACATCCGCCAGAACTGATTTACTACCTTTAAATCAAGGGGATGTTCTTCGAGTACGAATAAGAGAAGCCACGGGTGACATTATATATTCCAATGCCTCTCTTGTTGTTATAAAGGTCGACTAACTCTTTTATTACAATAAAGATTCAGGAAAAATAAAGTGAAACTTTAATAAGCCCTCACCAATCGGACTGACCACAAATAGCGGGATAAATATGCACAATATAAAAAGAAGAGGTAGACTTATATTTCAGTCTACCTCTTCTTTTTCATCACCAAATTACTGCTGAACATATATGGAGACTGATCCTCCACTTACTTGGAATTGTCCCCAACCATCCTTATTAATTGTTACAGTATTTGTTTGATTACCCGTAATATCGTACCATACTTCCCCTGCGTTATTCTTCCCAACATCCATCCACTTTGACCCTCCTGGTCCATCAGAGATTAATGTGGCTAAACCAGAATTAGCATGTACACTATCACCTTCTCTTGTCCAGCCAATTACATCTGGATGATCAAAATAATCCCGCTGCGTACCATATGCAAAGTTTTTTCGTGCCGTCAAAATCGGATCAATTTTGTCCTTTAACGCTGGAATTTCATAGTTACTATTTCCTTTTGTACCATAGTAATCACCATAGAAAACAGAAGGATATCCCTCTGCACGCGTTAAAATAAATGCATATGCCAACGGTTTGAACCAAGGGCTCACTACAGATTCCAATGACTGACCAGGCTGTGAATCATGATTTTCAACTAGAGTAACCGCAAGTGTAGGATGATTCGCAACTACCGTTCCTTTTAAAATATTTCTCATATCATAATTCCCATTTCCTGTTGAAGCATAATGAAAATTATAATGCAGTGGTGCATCGAACACAGATTGATTATAATTGACTTTCGCTAAATAATTATTTAAAGTCTGGATATCATTTTGCCAATATTCAGCTACTGTAAACATTTCTTTCCCCGTTTGCTGTCTAACATGATTTACCCAATCGCGCAAATATTCATGGTCAATATGTTTAACAGCATCTAAACGAAACCCATCTAAATTTAATTCCTTCGCATACCACGTTCCCCATTTTTTCATTTCATTCGCAACATCTGGATGATCAAAATCAAGATCCGCGTACATCAAATAATCATAATTCCCTTTCTCGCTAGACACTTCCCAGTCCCACGCTTTACCTATGCCCCTAAATTTATAAATTCGGTTTAATTTCTTTCCTTCATCCCAATCTGTTCCGTCAAAATGATACCATTTCCATTTGAAATTAGAATAAGAATCTCCACGCCCTGGAAAGTTAAAGCCTGTCCACGCACTAATTTCATAATCACCTGATACTTCAACATTTCGATTGCTTGGGTCTACCTCAACTGCTGTGACAGTTTCTGTATAATCAGCCCCACCTTTATGATTCATAACTACATCACCGTATACATCGATGTTTTTCTTATGTAAAGCGTCAATTGCAGACTTCAATTGTGCTTTCGTCCCATATTTCGTCCGCACTGTTCCCTTTTGATTGAATTCCCCCAAATCATATAAATCATATGCTCCATATCCTACGTCATTTTGCGTAGTTCCTTTATATGCAGGTGGTATCCAAACAGATGTAATTCCTTTTTGCGCTAAATTTTCAGCATCAGTACGCAAACGATTCCAATGATCCCCATCATTCGGAGCATACCACTCAAAATACTGCATTAACGTTCCATTGTTAACTGTATCTGCATATGCTTTACTCCCCTCATATATACTAGGTAAAAACATAACAACTGACAATCCGACTATTGTTACTCTTTTAAACATCTGTACACCATCCCCTTCTAAGAAAGCGTTTGCATAGTTTATCAGAATTATTATAATATTCGTTCCACCGTTAGTAAAGTAGCAATCTCTCACTCTCCCACATTATTTTTAATCTCACTTCAAATATTCAACGTAGTTTTAATTTCACATCCTATTCAAGATTGTTT
This sequence comes from Bacillus cereus group sp. BceL220, assembly GCF_051776965.1. Taxonomy (NCBI): domain Bacteria; kingdom Bacillati; phylum Bacillota; class Bacilli; order Caryophanales; family Bacillaceae; genus Bacillus; species Bacillus cereus group sp. BceL220. The sequence goes on from NZ_JBPWBC010000008.1 coordinate 58,213, forward strand.
ACAATTTACCTATAAAAACATAACGGAGGGATTTCTATGACAGACTTTCAAAAACAATTTTTCGCACGATTATATATAGAAGAAAAAGACACAGTTTCATTTGAAGATTTATCTAACATTATGTACGCAATGGCACAAACTGTTCCTTTTGAAAACTTAAATATTCTCGAAAAGAATTTTAAAGAAATATCAAAAGAAAATTTGAAAGAGAAAATTTTAGTAAATAACCGTGGCGGTCTTTGTTATGAACTCAATCCTACTATGTATTACTTCCTGAAAGATTCTGGATTCGATGTTCATCTCGTTTCAGGAACAGTTTATAACGCTACAAACTCCATATGGGCTGTTGATTCTGGCCATATTGCAACCGTTTTAACACATCATAATGAACTTTATTTAATTGAAGTAGGATTCGGATCATACTTACCTCTTGCCCCTGTCCCTTTCTCAGGTGAAGTCATTCACTCTGTTACAGGAGATTATCGTATTCGTAAAGAAATGACCGAAAAGGGAAACTACATTTTAGAGATGCGGAAAAACAATGAGTTCTTGGATCAATCTTCTGCTGATGATTGGACGTTAGGCTATGCATTTTATATAGAAGAAGTGGATGAAGAAAAAGCAAATACAGCACAAAAAATTATCGTTGAACATGAAGGATCACCCTTTAATAAAGTACCTCTTATTGTAAAACTAACTGAAGATGGGCATGCCTCTTTAACGAAAGATAGCCTTACAGTAGCGAAAAATGGTAAAAAAACGAAAGAAACCGTTACAGACATGCAATATACAAACCTTTTACATTCAAAATTCGGAATTACACTATAAGTATGTAAGCCTTGTTATTTTAGCAAGGCTTTTCAATTTTCAGCAGGGATTTTTTGCAATTTGTTGTATTTCATAGTTATATAGAAATATAACTACATGTTTAGAAAGGAAATGATTATGACAGAACTTAAAGATCGATTACAAGTAGCTGATATAGAAAAATGGGATTTAACAGACATTTACCATACAATTGAAGATTGGGAAAGTGATTTTCATAAAATTGAAGTATTAACGAAAGAATTACACGAGTTTAATGGCAATATTCACGATGGCAATAGTTTATTAGCTTATTTAACGAAGAGTGAAGAAATTTCTAGCATAATATCTTTAATGTTCGCTTATGCACGATTACAATCTGACCTTGATACACGCGATACTGACGCGCAATCTCTTGTCGATAAAGTATCACAATTACACGTAAAAGTAAGTGCAGCTAAATCTTTCTTTTCCCCCTTCTTACTTAGCATAGACGAAAGCACATTACATTCTTACATAGAAGAAACAGAAGGCTTACAATATTATAAAGAAGACTTATTTGAATTATATCGTTATAAAAAACACGTATTGAATAAGGACCAAGAAGCAATTTTATCACAGATGGGTGAAGCTCTTTCTTCTCCACAGCACACATTTGGTATGTTAAACAATGCAGATATATTATTTGGTGAAGTGACGACTGACGATGGAGAAAAAGTGAACTTAACACGCGGAATGTATGCAAAGTTAATAGAAGATACGAATCGTGAAAAGCGTAAAGAAGCTTATAAAGCATATTACAAACCATATGTTCAGTTAAAGAATTCCATCGCATCTACTTTATCCGCTGCTATTAAAAATAATGTTACCGTTTCGAAGCTAAGAAACTATCCATCAGCGCTAGAGAAATCATTATTTGGCGATATGGTTCCGAAAGAAGTATATGAAAACCTTATTGATACAACGAAAAAAAACATTCAAACATTACATACATACAATGAAATTCGAAAAGAAAAATTAAACGTAGATGAACTAAGACAATACGACTTAGGCGTCGATTTAGTAGAAGGTGCAAAACAAGACATCCCATATAGTGAAGCATTTGACATTATGATTGCATCACTAGCTCCTTTAGGAGAAGAATATATTGAGACATTAAAAAGTTTTAAAGATAAACGATATATAGACGTAAGAGAAACACCAGGAAAACGTTCTGGTGCTTATAACTTTGGTGTATATGGTGTTCATCCTTTCATTCTTTTAAATCATCACGATGATTTAAATAGCCTGTTCACTCTTACTCATGAATGCGGGCACGGTATGCATACGCACTATTCACATGGATACCAACCAAGAATTTCTGCACATTATTCTATCTTTGTGGCAGAAGTCGCTTCTACAGTAAATGAAGTGTTATTAATTCACTATTTATTAAAAGAAGCAAAAGAAACGAACGTGCGTAACCATTTAGTTAACCATTTTATTGAAAAATTCAAAGGTACTTTCTTTACACAAATTATGTTTGCAGAATTTGAAAAAATCACACATGAAATGGCGGAACAAGGTAAACCATTAAATGCACAAGTCTTCAGTGAAATTTATGAAAAACTATTTAAAGAATATAACGGTGATTCACTTGTATTTGATGAAGAAGTAAAGTACGGATGGGCTAGAATCCCTCATTTCTACCGCCCGTTTTACGTATACAAATATGCAACTGGATTCGCATCTGCCATTCAAATCGCTGATAAACTATTAAGCGGTGATCCGAATGCTCAGAAAAATTATATTGAATTCCTGAAAGGTGGAAGTTCTGATTATCCACTAAACCTATTGAAAAAAGCTGGTGTTGATTTAACTACGCCAGAACCGATTGAAAGTGCATTGAAACAATTCACTCAACTTGTTGAGGAGTTTTCAGCATTATAAAAAGCATGCAGAGTATATGCTCTGCATGCTTTTTCATTTGAATTACTCTATTCTATATGCTGCTGCGTCACACAGTGAATCATACCACCATACGCATACAATTCATTCACATAAATACCGACAATTCTTCTTCCTGGAAACTGACCTTCAATAATTTGCAGCCCTAACTTGTCATGTTCATCACCATATACAGGAACTAATACGACTTCATTACCAATATAAAAATTCAAATATGAACCCTTACAGTCTGCTTCTTTTACCACTTTTCTTGTTACTGGTACTGGAATGAGCTGAAATGGCTTTCCATCTATATTTTTCGCTTGTCGCAATTCTTGATAATGCTTTTCGTACGCCTCCAAAAGGTATGGCTCTCCTTCACCGAAAGGATCATATTCATACAGTATCGTATTTTCATTTACAAACCGTGCCGCGCCATCAATATGATAATCCGTATCTTCATCATAATTATCTTCTCCGCGTATACCAGTTATCCATATAAAATTCGTTATTCCTAAATATTTCGTTAATTCCATTTCAATTTCTTTCTGACTTAGTGTGGGATTTCGATTTTCATTTATAATAGACGTTTTCGCCGCCATTAAGGTCCCGTTTCCGTTTATCTCAATTCCCCCGCCCTCTAGACAGACACTAGATTCAACTTTTGGAATGCGATACATTTCACTTATTTTATTCGGAATATTAGCGTCTTTTTCGTACGGATATTTATTTCCCCAACCATTAAATATCCAGTGCGTTAGGCAGCGATTCCCTTCCTTATCCGTTACAAAGATTGGTCCGTTATCTCTTATCCAAATATCATCAGTTTCTTGAATTAAGAAATCAATTTTATCCATATTTACATTAGCTTCCATTAACTTCGATTGGACATGTATTTTCTCTTCTTCATCACATACAACAATATGGACATTTTCTCCATAGTGAAGCTCCTTTGCCATCGATATCCAAATATCATCTAACTTAGCTCTATAACCTTCACCTCTATGTGCTTTATCATGTGGCCATTGGAGCCATGTACCTTCATGTTTCTCCCATTCCGCAGGCATATAAAACAAACTATTTTCTATATTTCTCATACGTGTTCACCCCTTATATGAATGTACGTACAGTCTATACTTTGACATCGTGTTAAGGTCAACAGGAATATCTTCATTTACTTGTAGCAACTTTATAAGGTGACTCTTTATTTCGCCTTTTTATTATGATAAATTGCTTTCGTACATAGAATAAGGATTGACATAATATTAATGTCAATCCTTATTCTCATTCTATTTTCGTAACTAAAAAACAAATTTGTGTCACATACTCTTCTGCTAAACAATCACATTCAGGTCCCTTTATATAAACCTCATATGGCGAATTAACTATTACATACCCATTTTTTTCAACCCATTCTTCTAACGCTATATAAGCGTAACCTATATAGTCGTAACTTCCATAATGCATAGTAGTAACGATTTGATGTGGACTTAGTTTTTTCATTTCATATTCTTGTACTACATCTTCATCATTCCCCTGCATAACCGGGATTCTTAATTCAATATCACTGTTACTTGGAATATATTCTTCATCATAAAAGACTGCAGATGGCGAACCGACTATTTGAAAGTTATTTTTTTGTACCTCTTCATATAAATCATAAAAATAATCATCTATATCATCTATATCATCTATATCTATTTTTACTCTTTGAGTAATTATCGTTACTTCGTTCCTCATTCCCATTAATATATCGTAACTTCTATGGCGAGCAATATTTAGACTACTATTCACCATTACCATTTCATTCATTTCTGAAATAACCTGTAAATTTTGCTTCACTTCATGAGACAACTCGATAATTTGTGATTGTATATGTTGAACAAACGAATCTTGATCCGATGATTGCAAAACAATTTTAATTTTTGGAAGAGGAAATTTATACTCCCTTAGCTTTTTTATTTTCAATGCTACTTCCAGCTGCTCTTGTTCATAATACCTATACCCATTAACCGGATTCACATATGCCGGTTTTAATATCTCCTCTTTGTCATAATGTCTTAACATCCGCGTACTCATTTTACAAATCCGAGAAAACTCAGCGATGGTATACATATCAATACTCCTTGAATATATTTTCTTTTCATTACTTATTTATTAAAACCAATCAAAAATCTTCATTCTGATTTTTCAATCTTCTCATTTTCGAAGGTAACAAATGGCTTGGACAATACCACGTTAAACAATTCATTGCGCCTCCCATTGTTGATATTTCTCCTACATGAATTTGAATAACTTGCTTCTCCGTATACTGTTGAATATATCGTAAAACTTCCTCATCTTTAGCTAGTCCAAACTTAGGAACATAAAGAGCATCACATGATTCTAACATATTTATATACAACCCTTTTGCTGATGCTATCTCTTGATCATATTGTCCTTTCTCTGTATATGATGAAGGAACAACTATAAATGCAGCTTCTGGCATTTGTTCTTGAATAATCTCTTGAACACTATATCTAAATTCATGATCCCCTAAAAAATCACTAATAAACATTGTATGTTCATAAATAAATTTAACCATTCCGTCTGCGTGTGCTAGTACATCCCCTTCTTCAGCAGGAATAATAATAACTCGGCTCACATCTAAATCCCATTCTAACTGCTCAATAATTTCCTCTTCTGTCCAATCATCGTTATCATCAAATATACGTTCTGTTAATATTACGGTATCTTTTTTATTCCAAATAAGATTACCACCATCTAATATTAATGGGGATTTCACATATTCAAAGTCATTCTTTTTCAACCATTTATTAAACTGTTGATCTAAATATCGCCCCTGATCATCTGGCAAATAATTGGGTCTATATTTAAATTTAACTAGATGAGTTGTGACAACCGGTGCAACATCTCTTAGCCAAATATCATCATACTCAAAACAGCTCGTATGAAAGTCTTGTTCTTCAACAGATAAAGATATAAGTTGATCCGCAATTGATTTCTTTTCATTTAAACATTCATTAAAGTAAATCAAGTCTTCATAAAATGGTTGATAATATTCATTCGATTCGTCTGGTATTGCAGTAAAAATAATCCCATTATGTTTTTGTTCCATATTATTTACCTCGCTTTTTAATAGTAGTTACATAACTGATTTCACAAAGCCAACTATTCCTCAATTCATTTCTCTTTTCATTACAACTCATGAACCGCGTATATTTCATGAATGGATTATAGCATGGAGAAATATTATATATTTATATAAAAAATATAAAGCTGACGTTAAGCCTTAAATTGACTCTTGACAAGTTTTTTAAATAACCTATTTTAAAACAACAATAAATGATTAAATGATTTTTTTATCAAGATTCAAACCCATTACTTCTAATAGATCGTTTTGATTATATAAATTCACTAAATGCGCTTCTACTCCTATACAAATTCCTTCTAGCGGAAGATCATTTGGATCCTGACCAAAGGGATCTTCAATTTCAACCCCTATTGCTTCAATACCTATGAATGCAAAACTTATAAATGTAAACTATTTTGATTATTGTAATGAACCATATTTACAAAAACCTCTTTCTCTATTAACCTTTTATTCTTTTAAATCACGAAAGTATACAATTAAATAATAGAATCATAAACCCTATCATTATGAGGCTGGTTAAGATTATTTCTTTCAATACCGTTACTCCTTTTTTGCAAAAAGATAAAATATCTTATTTAATTCAACAACAAATGTTCACTATTCTAAATCCCGACGCATCATTTTAGAATTCGCAATGAACAACGCACTAATTAATACAAAGATTGCACAGGCATATAACAATAAATCTAACGGACTATCGTGATCTATAATGATGAGACGCACAATAGCTGTTATACCTATATATATAAAATATCGTAATGGAAAATGAAAATTCATTTGAAAATACTTTATAATCATTACGATGAATTCAAAGTACAAAAAGAATACGACGATACTATCAATTAAATGATAACTAGATTCATTACCATCCAATTTCAGTTCTTGTATAAACTGAATGACTTCTTTCATAAGAAACACACTTAGAACAACCCCTAAGCAAATTAAAGCTACATTTAAAATGTACTGTAAAACGATAGGAAAATACGAAAACACTATTTTAAAATTCTTTAACACAAACATTTTTCTCCTTTACCATATAAAACGAAAAGCGAACATACACTACAATTCAATTATCATCATATTTAAATTTTATTTTTACAAATAATAAGGAATGACAAAATAGGTAAAGATAAGATTTCACCTATTTTGTCTATATAGCAGCACAACGAAATTACAATTAATTACTTCAATGCAATTGGTTGTTGTTGTGTCACACAATGTATCATACCGCCGTTTTTATACAACTCCCTCACATCAATACCGACTACTTTACGATCTGGGTATAACTTCTGAATCGTATAGTTTGCGATTTTATCATTTGGATCATTATAATTAGGCACTAATACAACTGTATTCCCAATATAATAATTGATATACGATCCCTTATAATCGAGAGTTTTTCCATTCTCTAAAGCAACCTTTTCTTTACTAAGCGGCAAGTATTCATACTTATATTTCTGTCCTGAAGCATTTTTGGCATCTAACAATGTATCCATATCTTTATTGGATAAACCCCATTCAGCTAGGTCATCTTCTTTCATCGTTACAATGGTAGATTTATTATGGAATTTAGCAAATCCATCAATATGAAAGTCCGTAATATCTAAATTAGGTACTCCGTCTAACCAAATAAAGTTTGATACCCCAAGATCACTTATATATTTTTCAATTTCCTTTTCTGATAAATCAGGATTTCTATTTTTATTCGTTACCGCACTTCGAGTTAATAACGCAGTCCCATTGCTGTCTAATTCAATTGCGCCGCCTTCAAGGACAAATTTCCCCCAATCAATTCTTTCAATTCCTGATTGTTTACTCACATTCTTACGTATTTGAGCATCATTTTTATAAGGTGTTTTCTTCCCCCAACCATTAAATGCTGGATCTAATATTTTGAGATTTTTATTGCTGTCATAAACAAAAATTGGTCCACTGTCCCTTGCCCATACATCATCAGTAGGCGAGATAAAGAAATCAATCTTCTCCATATTTAACCCTTCATCTGTTAAAAGGTTATTGATTCTTTCTTTTTCTTCCTGGTCATATGCAACAATGTGGACTTTCTCACCCTCAGTTAAAGCACTTGCCATCTTAACCCAAATAGGTTCAACTTCCTGCTTATACTCTTCACCATATGTGTATTCATGTGGCCATTGTAGCCATGTACCTTCATGTTTATCTTTTTCATCTGGCATCGTATATTTCCCAGCATTTTTCTGTACCTCTACTTTTTCTCCTTCTTTCCCTTTAACATTTTCATTGTTACCCTCAAAAGAGCATCCACTAATAATCGTTGTAGATAATGTAGCTATTAAACAAAACTTTATTGCTTTTTTCATTTTTTCAACCTCCTGTTCTTGTCTCCAATACTGTAAAGCTTCACATAGTGTGAAGCTCAAGCTTTTTTATCAATGTAAAAATTACCAATTGTTCTTTGCATTACTTAGCATTTAACGACCTATTTAGATTTATTCAAATGCCAATCACCTTTTTCACCTATTTATCCCGCTATTTGTGGGCAGTAAGACCCCCACCTCAAAATTCAGCGAAAGCAAAGAAGTTAGGTGGGGCCCTGCTGATTAAAGTTTCACTTTATTCAGTAAGTAAAACTTTACAAAATAAAAAAATCGGTATTGATAATTACATATCAATACCGATTTTTTTATAATTACTTTCCTTCTATTAAATCATTCGCCATTTTCCTAAATTCTTGATTAAATGCATCATTCATACCATTTTGGACGTTAGAAAATAATATGACAAACGTTCGTTTATCCCAGTTAAAATTATTAAAAGTGTTCCAGCCAGCTAATACACCGTGGTTATGATAATAATCTGGGTAAATATAGAAACTAAATCCATATTTTCTTGCAGGTGATGCAGAAAACATATCTGATATACTCTGTTTAGAAAGTAGTTTACCATCCATAATAGCTTCATCTAACTTTTTCATATCTTCAACAGTCGTATACATTTCACCACAGCCATACAACCAGTTCATTTTTAAGCGAGGCGTGGCTATTAACTTATTATCTTTTTTCGTATACCCTTCTGCTAAGAAAATATCTTCTGGGAGTGTTGCGCCCATTCCAGATTCATGCATTCCAACAGGAGTCAAAATATTTTCTTTCACATATTCAGCAAGTGGTTTATTCGATATTTTTTCTACAATATATGCAAGCACCATATAATTATAATCTGTATATTTCCAGCCTGTCCCTGCTGGAAATTGTAACGTTTGTGCCCCAATCCACGTTACTAATTTTAACCGTGATGCTGCGTCAACACTACCTTGTCCCTGTTCTGGTAATCCAGACGTATGTGTTAACAAGTTTCGTAACGTAATATTTTTATCTGCTGGAAACGATGGGATATATTTATTTACATTGTCTTCAATGTTCAACTTCCCTTTTTCTTTTAGTTGCATAATAGATATTGCAACTACTGTTTTCGTAATAGACCCAATGCGATATTTCGTTCTTGGCGTTGTTAATACTTGATCTTTCACATTCGCATAACCGTAGCCTTTTCGTAAAATGACATGATCTTTACTTGCTACAAGAACACTCCCATTAAATCCTTTATCTTTTAAGTACTGATCTAGTTTTCCAGCTGCAATTTCATAACGCTTTTTCTCATTCGCATCAACTTCCTGCTTAACATCTTTTTGCTTACTATTTACATTAGAAAATGCCTTTGTATCATATTTTTTTCCTTTATTTGCATGTATTAGTGTAACAACACTTCCACAAAAAACAGCAAAAATAAAGAAAACGATTAACCATTTCTTTAACATACTAGGAACCCTCTTTTATCTAGTTTCACTTAACGTACATCCATTCTATTTTATATCTTTTAATTATCAAGTATATTATAATATTATTTAATATTCACTCTGTTAAAACTAGATTCCTTTTTCTCATTTTCAATTTTTACTACTCTCTATTGTATTTCTTTCTTGCAAAATTTCCAACATACAATCGGATGCATTAAACTATAATTTCAAATTCTTTTGTAACATTTGTTACATACTAAAAAGAATGGAGATGTAATATGAAAAATACCGATAAACGCAATCGTTTAGATGATAAAATGTTTCATTATCGGATAATAAAAAACAACATGGTATTAATTTAATATTACGGAAAACAGATTATGGTATTAAAAGGAAATGATGCTGAAAAATTTTTAAATAAAATAAATCATGCAAATAACGATAAAGAAAAACAGCTAATTATGGCTAAAATTACAGGTAATTTCAAAAGAGGTAATGAACGAAATTGAAAACGAATCTCATTTACATTTTGATTATACAACAAATAAAAAAGAAATGTCGCTCATTCAACATTTCTTTAGACTTTCTTCATAAAAAATTTACATTGCTAACATTCCTTCATTTTCTATACTTCCTATATAAGCTAACCGCTGAAATAGTTAGTAATACAACTATGCATAACCACGCGTACGTATATCCCTTCTTATCTACAATATAACCAAATAAAGCAGGCGCAACAATAATAGCAATTTGATTTAATGTAAGTGCAAAACTCACTGTCATCCCTACCGATTCTTCACTTGCTGATTCCGCAACTTCAGTTATAAAAAGACTAAACCATCCAATTGAAAAGAACCCTAACAATGCACTTACGCCATACAATACATTCGTTATTGTATGTATGCTCATTACTAATATTAGAATGAAGAAAATAGAAATACAAACAGTTATAAATAAGGGGGTACGCCTATTCCCCTTATAAAATAAATCACTAGTAGCTGCTAATATAACCCTACCAACCATTCCAGAAAAGAACATAACGGAAAATACTTTTCCAGCTAAAATTGGCGTGATTGATTGTTCCAATACTAAAAATTTTATAAAGTGTGCAACTAACACCATTTGCAATGAAATCATACAAATGCCAGTTATATAAATTGCATACAACTCTTTTTTACACATCACTTCTTTTAACTGCATCCAAAAAGAAAGTTTACTACGTTCTTGTTTAACTTTCTCTTGAATATATGGTTCCTTATAAAATATAAAAAATAAAAACCCTCCAATTATACAAATGCATGCAATGCTATTTACCGCATAGGCCATATTATATTTTATTGTAAGAAACGGGATCAATACTCCCGCTAATGTACCACCAATCGGTATACCGGCTTGTCTAATCCCCATCGCTAACCCGCGATTTTCTTTTGAGAACCACTTCATTATCACCTTACTTCCTCCTGGCTGCGAAACACTATAAAACGTTCCTACTAATAAAAGTACAAAGAGTAACCCATTAAATCCATTGACCATATTAGTCAGTAAAAACGAACCCCCTAGTAAAAATAAACTTATCGAAATTAACAACTTTTCATTGTATTGATCAAGTAGCCGCCCAACAAAAAGCATACAAAATAGCGGTCCTATATTTACAACACTTACTAACAATCCACTCTCCGTATTCGTAAGTGCATATTCTTCTTTCCAAAATAAAGCAAATGCTCCAACACCATACGTTATAAGTGTCGCTGTTGTTTGAGCAACTGTCGCAAAAATTAACATAACCCACTTATAAGTACCATTCATCCTTTCTTCCATTAACACAATAATCCCTCCATCCCCTTCCATTGTATGAAAGTTCTGATATCATATAAAATAAAGATTTATCATATAATCCATCAAAAAAAATGATACCTTTTATGGAGGGATGATACTTGGATATAAAAGATTTAACTGTATTTTACGAAGTTACGAAAGAAAAAAACATATCTCACGCAGCTAAAAATTTAAACTATGTACAGTCTGGCGTGACAATGCGTATGAAACAACTAGAAAACGAATTAGGTGTGCCTTTATTTTACCGAAACGGAAAAGGTGTAACTTTAACTTCTAACGGTGAGATTTTATTACCATACGCCAAACAAATTATCCACTTAATGAATCAGTCTGTTAAAGCAGTTCAAAGTAATGGGATCGAACCAAGAGGCACTTTAAAAATTGGATGTACAGAATCTACAACCGCTGTAAGACTTCCATCTATATTAACGGCCTATTATGAGGAATACCCAAAAGTCGAATTGATTTTAGAATCAAATACGACGGAACAATTGATTAGACTTGTATTAGAACGAAAACTAGACGGGGCGTTTATCGCTGGAACCACTCAGCATGCTGAACTTCATACAAATATATTTCATGAAGAAGAATTAGTTCTCATTAGCAAAAAGCCTTTATCTTCCTTTAAAGACATAGGAGACATGAATTTACTTGCATTTAGTCACGGGTGCTATTATAGAAATTTATTAGAAGATTGGCTTCAAGAAGAAGGAATTTCACCTAAACGAGTATTAGAGTTTGGAACAATTGAAGCGATACTCGCATGTGTAAAATCAGGTATGGGCGTAGCAATTATGATGAAGTCTATTTTAAATGGTCACAAACATGACATATCATTCAATCCTTTACCAAATAGCTTCAAAAAAGTTCCTACTACTTTTATTACTAGAAAAGATATATATCACTCTGCTGCATTACAAAAATTTATGGAGATGACTCTCAATGCGTGAAAAGAAAATACGTGGTATGAAACGAAAAACAAACACTATGATAAAGCGAATTGAGGAACATACAAAAACATTCCCTTCTACTTTCTATAACGATGAATATTGGAATATGCTATTGCCAGTTTCGCAAGCTTTTATTGACTCTCGTAAAACACCTAGAAAAGTAAAGCGATTGTGTATTCAAACCTTATTAAATCAAGCAAATCATTTAATAAATATGAAACCGAGCGATACACATACATATCGAGTTGTTGTTTTGATTTCTATAAATAATTTGTGGGATTCGCAAATCATTATATTTAAAAATGAGGACTATTTTCATAATTTCTTTAATAGAAATAGTGAATGTCAAAAATGGATCCTTCTTTCAAATGAAATTGATTTTGGGGAGACATAGGAAATTTCAGTTTATCATTCCTTCCAAACACTTCGCTTTCAAGAAATTATTTATGATGAAGATGAATGCTATGAAAAAGAGATTCTGTTTATCGGGGAGTTAAATTAAAAAGGGTATACCTAAAACACTGGTATACCCTTTTCCACTTATTTTTCCTTCAATACACTATGTAATCGATCCGGATAATTTGTAAACATTCCTGTAGCACCCCATTTGATTAACAATCTCATATCTGGTTTCTCGTTAATTGTATAAGGGTGAATTAACAGTCCATTTTTCCTAGCCATTTTCATATATGACTCATCAATAATTAGTTCTCCGTTATCATTACGTAAGTTTGGTCCAATACCAGCTGCATACTTTTTAATTTCTTGAAAATCATCATTCGTTACACTTTTCGGTTCATGTGTAATGCCAGACCATTCGACAATTTCATTGTTTTCATTTGGATAATACCAAAGCAATTGAACTAACGGAATATTTTCATTCATACTATGAATCTTTTTCAAACTATCTTTACTAAATGATTGAATCATAACACGGCTAGAAGACATGTTTTGACCTACTAAATTATATTTTTGTAACAACGCCAACAATTTCTCTTCCATTCCTGGATACACATCTGGTGATTTTGTTTCAATATAATACTTCATACTTCTTCCATACTTTCGAAAAATTTCTTCAAGAGTTGGAACTTTTTGCCCAACATACTCTTGCTTAGCCTTTTCTGGATACGCTTTATTAAACCATGATCCTGCATCTAAACTCTTTATTTCGCTTAACGTTTTATCACGTACTTCGCCTGTTCCATTTGTAGTGCGATCAACCGCTGTATCATGCATTGCAATTAATTGGCCATCCTTTGTTAATTGAATATCTAACTCTAAATAATCCGCTTTCATTTTTTTCACTAAATCATAAGAAGCAAAAGTGTGCTCAGGTGCATGTCCACTTGCTCCGCGATGTGCAATATTTAAAAACTTATTCGCATTCCATTCATGCTTCCCTTCTGCTTTCGCATGAACAGCTCCCCCAGCAAAGATACTTCCCGTCATAAAGAAAATAACTAAAACGCTAATAATTTTTCTCATCCTTCTAACCCTTCCTACGTTGCAAATTTCAACAAGTTAATGAGATTTACACGAAATAGAAGATATACTTTCATTATTTTTATAAGCTTATATGAAAATTCCAATCTTACAAATACAATTCCCCTATGTTATTACTATACTATTTATTTTCCATATCCCTCCTATTCACATGTAACTCCTTATTGATTACAGTTCATCAATAAAAAAAGCCATAATTTATTTAGAGGACACTTCTGTATCCCTAAATAAATGTATGGCTTATCTCAAATATCTCCGGCCTCGATTAACTTGTCGAAATTAATCATACCAAACCTATTAATATTTGTGAATATTATTTTTTCAGTACGACGAAGCTTTAACCAGTATAAGTTATATATCTCATACTAATTAGTATTTGAACCTATCGAATTTTTCTGTACAGCCTGATTCCTATCTAACTTCTTTAATTTCCATTCATACAAGATAAAATTCTATTATCATTTGACGTGATATTTACGTAAACCTAGGTTTTATTTAATTACAAATTCTTAATTTCGTATATCTTTTCTTGTAAGTTTAGGTTTCTTTTGAGAATGTGGTATATTTACATGTCCCGAAGCAGCCGTGGATTGTCTCCTTTCCTTTCTTGACAGTCTAGGCTTCTTTTGAGAATGTAATTTTTTTAAATGTCGCGAAGTAATACCTTGTTTTTTGAAATCAAAGTAAAAATACAAATGTGTACTTAGCGCTAGGAAAACAACTGAAATAAATGACAATATAACGATTAGCACAATCGCCATAGCTTTTTGGCTCAAAATCCCAATAATAACTTGACCAATCATATAACCTAAACCAGAAAAATATACAATTTTAGGAATTTTCACATCTTGATCAGTTGTCCCCCTTAAGCGGGCTGTAAAATATTTAATCCAGAATAATTCAGATTTATAAACAATTAAACTATATGCAATAAGCGATAGAGTAAAAAATAAAGGTGACTCTATTTCTACGAATTCGTAAGCTAACTTTTGTACAGCTATGAAGCTACAAAATGAAATACTTAAAGCAACAAATCCAGAATATAGTAAATGTTGCAATTGAGGCTGCCGAGGCTTATGAATAGAAACCCAAATTCCCCATAGATTACATATCACATAAAATGGTAAGGCTACGTAAGAGTATATATTGAAAGGTGGAAATATGAATAAAATGATAAGTAGCATAAAATTCATGATAACCCACATAAAGGCCCCTACAACATTCCTTATATCAAATGGTATTAATATTCGTATACAATCCACTATGTTGTTGCCATTATATTTGTCCATTATGCATCCCATCCATTTCCTCTCTCTTCAAATCAATATATATGCATATATACGCTCCAGATATACTAAACACAACAGCCAATAAAGAAAAGACTAAAATTAAGACCGTCGCTAAACCGTTTTGTGATAATGTACCTATACATATTTGTCCAATAACATATCCCAATCCTGATAAATAAACAATTGGAGAAATTTTTATATTCTTCATTGTTTAATCGCCTTAAAAAACTTTTCATTCCAATAGAAATCAATTTATAGATTGTAAGAATGTAAAGCAGAAAAGTAACAATAAAAAATAGAGGTGTTTCAATTTTAATAAAAGTATATGCAATCTTTTGAATCACTATAAAGCTTCCAAAAGAAAAAGTTAGCCCCATAAATCCATTATATAAAATGTGTACCAACCTTGGCTCATTTGGTTTATAAAAAAATACCCATACTCCCCATATATTAGCAATGGAAATAAAAGGTAAAATCACGTATAAGTATATAGTAAAGGTTGGAGGAAATAAAAATGGGGTTAAAATCATAAAATTAATAACTACCCATACCATAACGACACTCGATCTTACACTGCCAGGCATCAATTTCTGAATAATTTGTTCTGTGCTTTTTCCGTGGTATTTTTCCATATTACTCTCCTAAAAACTAAAAAATTTTATCTAAAGTTGCTCCGATTCCAGATTTAACTCTATCTTTTATCGAATCCTGTTTACCATCATGATTCCAATCACCTTTGTTAAATTTGATTCCATCAGTTTCTATATTAATTTCTATAAAAACATCCAAGCTTATTCCACTCCAATAAAAGATCCGTTTGCTGCATCACTAATAAGAAATAATGTAAAAAAAACTGCTTGTTTAAACAGTTTTTTACATTATTTCTTATTTTATTTTAGATAATACATTTTTTTGGAAAGTACGCTCTTCCTGATCTTCATATCCAGTTGAAACAACTTCTTGAATATCATCATGATTAAATAAATAAGTGAAATCTGGATTAATATAGCCTTCTGGATAAGGACATCCCATATAATCGAATTTTCTTACCTCATCTGTTGCTACTTTTTGTTTTCGCCCAAAAATCATAAGTTTCTTTGTACCTTCTTTTAAAATTACAATAGATCCTATAGGAAAAAGTTGCGAATTCATTGTATGTCCTCCTCCTTATTAATTGTTTTTTTAAGAATTTAAGGAATCTAGATTGGTTTTCCATCTCTTTAAATCAATATATATACATATATATACACCATATATACTAGACACAACAGCCAATAAAGAAAAGACTAAAATTAAGACCGTCGCTAAACCGTTTTGTGATAATGTACCTATACATATTTGTCCAATAACATATCCCAATCCTGATAAATAAACAATTGGAGAAATTTTTATATTGTCATTTTCTTCATTGTTTAATCTCCTTAAAAAACTTTTCACTCCAATAGAAATCAATTTATAAATTGTAAAAATGTAAAGCACAAAAGTAACAATAAAAAACAGAGGTGTTTCAATTTCAATAAAAGTATATGCAATCTTTTGAATCACTATAAAGCTTCCAAAAGAAAAAGTTAGCCCCATAAATCCATTATATAAAATGTGTGCCAACCTTGGCTCATTTGGTTTACAAAAAAATACCCATACCCCCCATATATTAGCAATCAAAAGAAAAGGTAAAATTACATATAAGTATATAGTAAAGGTTGGAGGAAATAAAAATGGGGTTAAAATCATAAAATTAATAACTACCCATACCATAACGACACTCGATCTTACACTGCCAGGCATCAATTTCTGAATAATTTGTTCTGTGCTTTTTCCGTGGTATTTTTCCATATTACTCTCCTAAAAACTAAAAAATTTTATCTAAAGTTGCTCCGATTCCAGATTTAACTCTATCTTTTATTGAATCCTGTTTACCATCATGATTCCAATCACCTTTGTTAAACTTAATTCCATCTGTTATTATACTAGCTCCTATAGAAACACCAAAGCCAATACAAGCTCCAGCAACAGTTCCGATTGGACCGCCAAAAACAGTTCCAACAGCTGCACCTAGCTTGGCTCCCGCAAAGGCACTTACAGCAGTTGTACCAACCCCAATTGCTGCATCACCAATAATATCACCAGCTATCTTAGTTTTTGACGCTTTATTTTCAATATTTTCCTTTGTATCATTAATTACATCCCATCCTACAGCTGCATAGCCTAAAGCATTTGTTTTTAATTTCAATGAATCTTTAAGAAATTCTTTTGGTGATAAAACATGTCTTTTTACATCGTCTATTTGCTTTACTTCGGCTAAAGGTAATTTTGTACGCCTTATCACATTAAGTCCATTTTTATCCTTTAGTACGGTCCGATTTTGAAATCTTACCATTTCTTTTCCTTTTCTATCTGTGTAGGGTGTTACACGCAAGCCTTTATTATGTAAAGATGCCAATTTATAGGCAGCTGCACCTTCCGTTACAGTACCCAGTAAAGTAAATGCAGACCCTGCAGGGTTATCTTTCCAATCACCAATATCGCCACCAAACGGTGCGAACCAATTTATATCAATTGCTTCTTCTCCAAATGAAACTTCTTGTTGATCAGCCTTCTCAAAACGATCAGCAGCTTTTCTTAATGAATCACTATGTTCTTTTAAAGCGGTCGTTATAGTAGCTAACATTGATCCTGCGTATTGGGATTGATTTAACACAGCATCTCTTCCAGATATCTGGAAAGGCAGATCGAATAACTGCTGATTGATACGTTGATATGTTTCAGATAGCTCATGAGCTGTTTGTTCTATATTAGAAGCCAGTTTCCTTAAATGGGCAGGAGTAACCTTAATTTCACCGCTCACCTTGTTTCACCGCCTAATGATTTAAGATAAAGCACCATCTTTTTTATCTCTTCAGTAAGAGTAAAGGTATCAAGACAAATAAAATTTGTTTGTGTTTGTTCATTATCTAATACTTTTTGGATTAGCCAATATTGGTTTTGACTATATAAAAACTGAATACAATCTGTAGACCATGAGTCCTTTATATAATAATGAACTTGAACAGTATTTAATTCTTCACGATTATGTATAATGTTTGCTAACTCTAAGGAAGCTTCATCATCTAAGTAAAGTTTCAAGTAATCTACTAATTGCTTGTTTGATTGATTTAAAATAGTTTCCTTATATGCAGAAGAAGGGATTTTAAATGTATAATTTGGACAAGAGAAAGTATTTTTAGGCTGTAATGCTTGATATATATATTGCCAAGCTACCTCTGGTGTCCCGCATTCTTTAAATGTACATTGTTTATCACCGTTAGCATCTGTTATTACATTTTGTATAACTTTTTTTTCACTAAAATAGAAAATATTTTTTTCTAAAGCGCTGTTTTTACCTATCTGTACTTCAATAACAAATCCTGTAGTTAAACAAATGCGGAAATATTCTAAAAGTTGTTTGTTACATAATGTTTCATCTTCTTTTATTATGAGTAGTTCTTCGTTTGTCCAATGCTCGTGCATTACATCTAATTCTTTGTCTATTTCTTCATCTGACCAATTTTCAAAGGGGTTCTCAATTCCAATCATAGTTTCACGGTCAAACATACCAGTTAATACATATACTTCTTTATTTGATAAAATAAGAGGTTCAATAGTCAAACAGTCCCACTCCCTAGCGTAATATGTAATCCCTAAGAAATATAATACAATAAAAAAATGGTTCAATCTAGTAATAGTCAACACTTAAAACTAAAAACTAAAAAAATTCTAATAACAAAAAAAAGAAAGAGAATTAATTTGCATATATCTTTATAATAATAATGTCTCTTCACTACACAATCTTTATTTTTTAAGCCAAAAAAATAGAAGTATCGTCCTATAAAAGACAATACTTCCTTAGTTACTTAAAAATCACATAATAAATTACTCATTACCTCCTCCAGCATTACATCTGGATTTACCACTGCTTTTTCTGAACGCCATCCAATAAAGCCATCTGGTCTAATTAGTACAACTCCTTCATTCTCTATCCCATATAATTCACAAAAAACATTTTCTTGAGCAATAAAATCTCCGCTTAACCCAACTCGATACACTTTAATATTTATCCCTAATTTAGATGAAACATCATATACAGCTTCAGCCCAAGAACTATTGTCTACTCCAGTAAGTAATACAAAATGGTTACCAAATAAGTCTAATATAGAAACTTCTTTCCCTTTATACATCCCCCAAAAGTGAGGTGCTCGTGTTCCAGGTCTTCCATTCAAATCTACGATATCCATTCTATGTGGAGTGGCTGATTCATCTAGTATTGCTTCTGAACAATACTGATACCCGACAGTTACAGCTAAACCATCCATATTATTCAAACTGCCTTCCTCTCTATTTGCAGCACGGAACAACAAACTACTCGCATACTCCGTCGTTAATTTTGCAACAGGATATCTCTCTTCACGATATGTTTCTAACAGTTTTGGTTTTGCCTTCCCTTTTATAACAGCCGCTAATTTCCAGGCTAGATTGTGTGCATCTTGTATTCCTGTATTGGAACCAAACCCTCCTGTTGGCGGCATAATATGTGCGGAATCACCAACTAAAAAAATACGATTTTCTTGAAATTTTGTAGCAGTACTTTCAGCCGCTTTCCACGGTAAAACACTTACTATTTCCGGCTCAACATTTGTGCTTCCAATTGCGGTTTGAATGATTTGTTTACAACGTTCTATAGTGAAATCCTCTGGTCGTTCTCCTTTTAATGGATCGTAGGATACATGGTAAATCCATCTTCTTTCGTTATCAACTGGAATAAGCGCACCAAGAACTTCCGGATGAAGTACCATAGAAAAACCAAATGCATCTCCTTGTATAAACTCACTTAAATCCGCTTCAAAATAAATATTCATATAATAGCCACCGATTGTACCTCGTCCCTCCGTACTTATCCCTAGTTGCTTACGTATTTTACTTTTCGCTCCATCCGCTGCAATTACATAATCACAATAAATAATACTTTCTTCTTCCGTTTCGCGATTCCGAATCGTTGCGATTACTCCTTGCTCATTTTGTTCATAAGAAACTAATTCATGATAAAAAGATAATTCTCCGCCTAGTGTTCTCGCTTCTTGTAACATCATCTCTTCTAAAATAATTTGATAACAAGCGGTTTGTTTTGATGGACTAATCTCTTCTATTTTTTGAAGTAACTTTTCATCGTTTCCATACTGAGCCGCCCTCATTTGTACCAATTCTTCCTTATTCGCCTCAGCTATTGTATGAACTGCTATTCTTCCGCGGCAATTTTCTAACGCTTTACCCGCTGATCTAATTCTTTGTTCTAAACCCAATTCTCGAAATAACTCCATCGTACGAAAAGTGATTCCACCTGCTTTTGGATGAATTGCAGTAGACGGGTGCCTTTCAACCAGTAAATAATCAACGTTATGTTTTGCAAGGAATAGCGCAGATGCTAATCCTGATAATCCTCCTCCAACAATTAAAACTGGTACATCATTCGATTTCATATATTTACCCTCCACATCATTGTTCTGAGCTCAGTGACATAAATATAATCAAAAAAACAACAAAGATATAGACTTATATTTCATTTTAAATTATCATATAGATAGATTACGCCCCAAATTACTTTTACTTTTTCATACATCTATAATCCACCTGAATTGTGTCTGTATGAAAGTGTAAAACAAAAGAACGTACTTTACGTTGAACCATGTTCTATCGTAAAAATCAAAAATAATACAAACATTATAAGCGATTGTAACCTTATGGATTATACAAGGTTACGACCGCTTATTTTATTGTTACATCATTTTTTGTTTTTAAAACCTCATCTATTGTGTTATGTAGTCCTTCCAATCCCTTTTCTATCTCCCTATAATTTTCAACAATAAAAAATTCATTCGTCTCGATTTTCTTTCTCAATATTGCACCTCATACAACAATCATGTAGCATTACCGTATCGAAGTAATGGTTCATCATCTTAAACCTTTCGACTAATTACCTGGAGGCAAAGTGATTGAAATGAATAAACAAGAACAATTAAATATTATAAAAAAAGATTTTATTGATTCTCAAAAAGTATTATTGGCAATTGGTGATGAAACGCGTCAAGCTATTTTATTAGTGCTAATGGAAACGGAATGTCAAACAGGATTACGTGTAGGAGAAATCACGAAGCAAACACATCTTTCCCGTCCAGCAGTATCACATCACCTTAAGATTTTACGAGAAGCTGGCATTATTTTAATGAGAAAAGAAGGTACAAAGAATTTTTATTATATTGATATACGTACAAAATTAGGTTTATTAAAAAATCTTGTATTAGATATTGAGAAGCTATTGCAAAACTTTTATTAAAACTTGGAGGTATAAGAAATGAAAGCAATGATAATTGATAGATATGGAAAAGTCCCAATGCGTATGGCAGAGGTACCTACTCCTGAAATTAATGAGTATGAAGTGCTCGCAGAAATTCATGCAGCTAGTATTAACCCAATTGATTTTAAAATACGCGACGGAAAAGTAAAAATGTTACTGAAATATGAAATGCCCCTAATCCTTGGTAACGACTTTGCCGGTGTCATCACGAAGGTTGGATCAAAAGTAACTCGTTTTAAAGTTGGTGATGAAATATATGCTCGTCCAAGAAAAAATAAGATTGGTACTTTCGCGGAGTATATAGCCATTCATGAAGATGATATAGCTTTAAAACCGAAAAATTTAAGTTTTGAGGAAGCTGCTTCGATTCCACTCGTTGGCTTAACATCATATCAAGCATTACATGACATCATGCAATTACAAAAAGGACAAAAGATTTTAATTCACGCCGGATCCGGTGGTGTTGGTACTTTCGCTATTCAGCTAGCAAAAATAATGGGTGCCATTGTTACAACGACTGCTAGTGAAGCTGGTGCGAATTTAGTAACGTCTCTTGGCGCAGATGAAATTATTAATTACAAAACAGAGAAATTTGAAGATATACTAAAAAATTATGATGCCGTATTTGATACAATCGGCGGTGCAACACTTGAAAAATCATTCAATATTATAAAAAGGGGAGAAAACATTGTTTCCGTTTCAGGCATGCCGAATGCTCGCTTCGGTAAAGAATTTGGTTCAGGATTCTTTAAAACTCTCTTATTTTCATTAGCCAGCAAAAAACTTACTGCACTTGAAAAAAAGCATAATGCTCAATATTCATTTTTATTTATGAAGCCAAGTGGGGATCAATTACGTACTATTGCAAACTATATTGAAGCTGGACAAATCAAACCTGTAATCGATCGAGTTTTTCCTTTTGAAGATGCGCAAAAAGCAATGGAATATTCAGAGTCTGGAAGAGCAAAAGGAAAAATAATTGTAAAAATTAAATAATAATAAAACCTCCATTTTTAAAAATGGAGGTTTTAAATTTGCTGTTAAATAGACATAGTGCAATGAAGTCCTTACAATAGATTGCAAGGGGAAATATTATATTATACTTTTAGTTAACTTTACAAAGAATATATACGTACAAATACATAATTTAAAATACAAAAAGGAGGAGATACAATGACTAAAAATAATGAAACAGGTTGGAATTTAGATAATAGTTATACGACTTTACCACAATCATTTTATACAGAAATCCCCCCTACTCCCGTAAGTTCACCGGAGTTAGTTAAACTAAACCATTCATTAGCGATATCTCTTGGCTTAACCCCTGAAGAACTGAAAAAGGAAGCTGAAATTGCCATTTTCGCTGGCAATGGACTTCCAGAAGGAGCTCATCCATTAGCTCAAGCATATGCTGGTCATCAATTCGGACATTTTAATATGTTAGGCGACGGTCGTGCTCTTTTAATTGGCGAACAAATTACTCCTTCAGGTGAGCGTTTCGATATTCAACTGAAAGGTTCTGGCCCTACTCCCTATTCACGCCGAGGAGATGGCCGTGCTGCACTCGGTCCGATGCTACGTGAATATATTATTAGTGAAGCAATGTATGCACTTGATATTCCGACTACTCGCAGTTTAGCAGTTGTTACAACCGGGGAACCAACATATCGTGAAACAAAATTACCTGGAGCAATTTTAACTAGAGTCGCTAGTAGTCATATACGGGTCGGTACATTTCAATATGCTGCAGCTCGTGGTTCAATAGAGGACCTTAAATCGCTAGCTGACTATACGATAAAAAGACATTACCCAGAAAGTGAATCCCATGAAAACCGATATACTTCATTACTACAAGAAGTCATTAAAAAACAAGCAAGTCTTATCGCAAAATGGCAACTTGTTGGATTTATTCACGGCGTGATGAACACTGACAATATAACGATCAGTGGCGAAACAATTGATTACGGTCCTTGTGCATTTATGGACAATTACGACCAAGGAACCGTATTTAGCTCTATTGACACACAAGGCCGTTATGCATATGGAAATCAACCATATATGGCCGCATGGGACCTCGCCCGATTAGCAGAATCTTTAATACCAATTCTGCACGAAGATGAAGAAGAAGCACTAAAAATCGCTCAAGACGAAATTTCGAAATTTAGCGTACAGTATGAAAACAATTGGTTCCTTGGAATGAAAAAGAAATTAGGACTATTTAGCAACGAAGAACAAGATCAATCACTTATTGAGCAACTTTTAAAAATGATGGAGAAATATAAAGCAGATTACACTAATACATTCCGTTCATTAACTCTTGATACGTTAGAAAATACCCCTCTATTCGATAGTCCTGAATTTAAAGACTGGTACAAACTGTGGCAATCTCGATTAGAAAAACAAGAAGAATCGAAAGAAAACGCCTACGAGATGATGAAAAATAATAACCCATCAATCATCCCGAGGAACCACCGTGTAGAAGAAGCACTAGAAGCAGCTGTTACAAATGACGACTATAGCGTATTGGAGAAACTCCTTGAAGCTTTATCAAATCCTTATGCGTATTCTACAGATCAAGAAGAATACTGCATTCCGCCTGCACCGACGAATCGCCCTTATCGTACTTTTTGTGGGACTTGATTGTTTAATATGTAAAAAGGTGCGTTCATATAAATTGTGTGAACGCACCCTTTTTATATCCCCCCACTCAACTAAAACTTTAAAATGCACATCCCCCGATGCCATTTCTTTAATCCAAAATAAATTCTACACTATTCCAATAGAATTACCCGTAAGCTTGTTAAACAAATATTGAGAAATATAAAACATCATTTCTAAATATTTTTATTTTTGATACTATATTTTATAAGAATATTCAAAAAGTGAGGGGATTTCATGAACGTTCAACTACAAGGTAATGAACAAATTACAAAATTATTTAATGACTGGTATTTGGCTATGCTAAAACAAGATGTGTCCCAAGCGACAAACTTAAAGCATGAAATTGAGGAAAAGGAACTAAACTTTGAAGAAGATGAAAACTTAGCATTATACTATTCTCTACTAAATTTTCGTTTCAAAGTTTTAACTGATGGTTTAAGTATCACAAAAGACAGTTTTAATAAGATAGATTCTTACGCGATTTCACCTAATCACCAACTTTCTTACTACTATCATTTATTTAAAGCAATTCATGCTACTTTAACAACAAATTATAATTTAGCAAGTGAACATTATGAAAAAGCTGCGAGACTACTGGTAAATGCCATTGATGATCTAGAAAAAGGGGAATTTAATTATCGAATGGCTATTTTCTATTATCATTTTTACCAGCCAATTGAGGCTATTGAATATGCAACCAAAGCGAAAGAATTCTTCATAAAAGCTGTAGGGTATGAAAAGAATGTCGCCTCTTGTGAAAGCGTATTAGGCGCAGCATTTGTATATTTAAAACAATACGAGCAAGCAGAGGAAAAATATAATTCGGCAATCAACATTTTACAGAAACAGGATGAAGAATCATTACTGTTAAGAGTACGTAATAACTTAGGGTGGCTATATGCTAATCAAAACTTATCAACATTAGCTATTCGTCATTTATCTGAAGTGACAACAAAAATGCCTACACATTTTAAAGCAATTTTCTTACAAGCAAGAGAACATTCTAAACTTGGTGAAATAAATATCGCTTCAGAATTTATTAAAAAAGGATTAAAAATTTGTACAGAACTTAACAATGAAGAATATATGCTTCACTTTAAAATTTTAGAGTCCCTTAACAATAACGAGTCAACTGAAGACTTAGAAAAAATTATTCTTGAAGGAATTACGTATTTCGACAAAGAATCTTTATATAACTATACTCAAGAATATTCAGAAAAGTTAGCCGTTAAACTTTACGATGAAAATAACCATATAAAAGCAAGTGAGTATTTTCATAAAGCGTTACAAGCAAAAGAAAAAACGTTTGAGAAAGGGGCATTAAAATGATAAAAAAAATTAGTTCTATCGTTTTAGGATTATCTGTACTAAGCATTGTATCTATTGGTCTAAATAGTTCATTTACATATCAAGCAGGTCATGCGGATTTCCCGGCACCCCAAAGACCTGACCTTGTTCAATCCGTTGACGTAAGTAAAGACTACAACTCAACAACAACTGAAAAAGCACTTTAAAAAACGGAAGACCTTCAATTAAGAAGGTCTTTTTAAATACGCTTATTTAGAATATTTTCCTTTCATGTAGACTTTATTTTCTCATCAACTCCGCAATCCTCTTACTCCCCTCACTACCAACTTTCTCAAGTTTCTCCACAACTAAATTTCGTCTCTCTACAGAATGATTTTGACTTAACTTCGCTTTTCCTTCTATTTTATTTATCTTTATTTTGAATCCAACTATTCCCTTACTTAATCCTCCCATATAATTTGGATCTACATCATTAAGTGAGTAGGTGCTCTCTGGATCTTCATATTTATTTACTAAATCTTGAAGAGAATCTACTAATGTCTTTTCATCTTCAACAATTTCTAATTCACCGTATACATGCACTGCAACGTAATTCCATGTTGGTACTGCATTGTTTGTTTCATACCATGACGGAGAGATATAACTATGTGGTCCTTGAAATATAGCTAGTACTTGCTGAGTCCCAATATCTTTCCACTGTTCATTCGGCCGTGCGAAGTGACCATGTAAAGTAAGGGTCTCCCTATTTAATAACAACGGCAAGTGCGTTGCATATGGTTCTCCGTTATGTTGAGAAAATAATGTCGCAAAGCTATTTTGTTCCATTATTTCGTACTTCATCTCTTCATCTTGTATTGCGAAATATTTTGGTATGTACATAAGCTCCCTCTTTTCCGCTCTTTTCTATTTTATTTCCTATTATATTTAGTAACCGCATCAATCAACAGGGCCAGTTTGCATTTGTTTTATAATGGCAGCTTTCTATTTCAAAACAATAGGCAGCATGTATTCCATGCTGCTTTAGTTTATTTTTTCTAATATATTTGTAATAAATACGGTCTTACCCTCAATATAACTAGATCGATTTTTCGACTCTCTTGCTAACTCTTCCTTCAAGTTTCCATACTCATTAGCTACTTCAGTATGTTCACGAAGGTAATCTCGAAACGCTATATGCCTTCTCAACTCTTCACTATTTTTATCACACACATATAAATGATGTTCCATCCAAACTGTATTTCCCTCGTTCCATGGAACGAACATATCCTTTCTTCCAAACGCCTCTCTTCCTTTAAAGCTCCATTCTAACTGATGATAGTACCCTATCTTCTCAAGTTTTTTTACTACCTCATGAAAAATTTCGTACTCTTCTATTACAACATCAATATCTAGTATTGGTTTTGATGCAAGCCCTTTAACAGATGTACTCCCAACATGTTCAATGGATAAAATGCTGTCTTCCATCACATCGTTAATGAGAGTTTGTAGCTTATTAAATTCACTTTCCCATTTGATGTTATATTCTTCGATAGTAATTCTCTGTTTCAACGTATCCCTCTCCTCAAAAGCAATTATAATCTTTGAATATGGGTATCCTTAAAATCCGTCTCATATTTCAACCCATATCCAAACATTCGATCCATTCCAATATGTGCTGTCCATATTAAACCAATCATAATAACGGTATCTATCTTAAAATAGACACCTATTAGAACAATTAATATGGATATGATATATGTGTGACATACATTATATATTTTCGCACCAACGTGATTATTAATCCCATATGCTAACATTGATAGATCCGGCGCTAAAAGGAATACAAAAAATATAATCCAACTAAACTCATATATCGAATACATATAAATCGTGGCTAAAAATACAACCATTCCTTCAAGATGTACAATACGTTTTTGCATTATTTATCATTCCTATTTTTCTATATTTATTAATACATTTTCATCGCTAAAAGTATTCTTTGCATTCTTTGCATTTTTTGACCAGATGGTTGCTAATATTGGCCCTGCAATGTTATGCCATACTGCCGCTAATACACTTGGGAGTGCAGCAGCCGGTCCACAATGCAAAATACTTTCCAGCTATATTACTTATCGCTTCTAGTACTTTCATCCAATCAGCCCCTATCTTTTAATTGAAACACCTTATTCGGATTCAAAATATTTTGCGGATCAAGAGCTTTCTTTATTTTCTCCATTACAAATAATGCTGCCCCATGCTCTTCTTCTTGATACTTTCGTTTTCCGATTCCAACGCCATGTTCTCCTGTACACGTTCCTCCTCGTTTAAGAGCATACTGAACGATACTTTCATTTATTTCGTCTGCCTTCTTCACTTCCTCTTTATCATTTGTATCAATCATTAAGAGTACATGGAAATTCCCATCCCCAACATGACCGAGAATACCGCCAATAAGCCCTACTTTATCTAATACCTCTTTCGCATGTTGAATCGCTCCAGCTAATTCCGAAATTGGCACACATACGTCTGTACTCATTAGCTTTTTACCAGGGTAACTATGCACGTAAGAGTACGCTAAGTTATGCCTTGCATCCCACAGTTTATTTCTCGCTGCTGTTTCCATCTCAAACGCAATTTCTATACATTTATGATCAAGAACGATTTCTTTCGTAAATTCAATATCTTGCTTTAACCCTGCTTCATTGCCGTGAAACTCTAAAAACAGTGTCGGTTCTTCTCTGTAACTTGTTTCATTGTAATAATTTACTTGTTTCATAGATAATTCATCAACGAGTTCAATTCTCGCGATTGGAATACCTGCTTGTAATATGTTAATTACAGCTTCTACTGCATCATTTATAGTTGGAAACGATGCCCTCGCAGCCATAACATGTTCTGGTATACCGTATACTTTTAAAGTTAACTCCGTGAAACATCCAAGTGTTCCTTCTGATCCTACGAAAATACCATTTAAATGATAACCTGATGATGACTTCGCCGCTAAATTCCCGGTATGTATTACTACTCCATCAGCAAGAACAACTTCTAAATCTCGAACTTGATCACGCATTACACCATACTTTACCGCTGTCGTTCCGCTCGCATTTGTAGCAGCCATTCCTCCTAACGTTGCATCAGCTCCTGGGTCTACACTAAAAAACAATCCATACTTTTTCAATTCTTTATTAAGCTGAGAGCGCGTCACCCCTGGCTGTACTCTCACAAGAAAATCCTTTTCTCTTATTTCAAGTATTTTGTTCATAAGAGAAAAGTCCATTGTAATTCCTTTTTCGTAAGGAATTACATGTCCCTCTAAACTGGACCCTACTCCAAATGGAACGACAGCTGTTCCGTGCTGACTCGCTATTTTCATTATCGCGCTAACTTCTTCGGTCGTTTTTGGAAAAACAACTACATCAGGTAAACTACTAACGTGGTAAGATTCATCTTTACTATGTAACTCTCGTACTGTCATATTTATTACTACTCGATCTTCAGGAAGTATGCCTTTTAATTCATTTACTACATGTTCAATTGTTATTTCCATAATCAACTCTCCTTTTTAATTTTAAAACAAGTATACCATCTTTATACAAAATAATTAGAAAAATAAGATTATTTAACCTGAACATACAAAAAAGAACCTGCAGCACACGCTACAAGTTCTTTTTCACTACATTTTAAACGATTTCTTTATTAACAACATAAACCAAATTAAAGTAACTGCCATCAACGAATGAGAAAACCCTACAATATAAGTTAACCCTTTAAAGTCAGCTCCATTTAACTGAAGAAGCCCTCTCGCTGCTAGCGAACCTAACATTAATGTTAATGCAATGTTATGTAAAACAAACCACTTATTAAACCCTTGCACTTCATGAAACGCGAATACTTTTGCTAATCCTAAAGCAATTAAAAAGAAGAAAAAGCCAAGTACAAGTGTATGTGTATGCAAAAGATTTAACAAAGTAGATCCTAAAATCCCTTTATACTTACCATACTCCCTAGCGAAAATCCCTGATAATAAACCTATAATCAAATACGTAAACGATGCATTATATAATTTCTTCATTATATACCTCCTTGAGTAGAATGTGTAGTGTGTCATATTTAGTAATAATGATAGTTATATAGTAAAAACTCCTAGTCACCTAGGAGTCATTGTATAAGCATCTCACTCTTTACACTCAATCCTAATTATAAAATATCTCTCTATACAAAACAAACGAACTTTATGTGAACAAACAAAGCCCCATTAAAATATGTTGCACTTTTGTTTTACACAATCCATACTAATTGTTATAACTTTTTAAAGGTGGTGTAATCATTGATAGTTCTTGAAACCGAACGTCTTAACCTTCGTTGGTTTGATATAAAAGACGCTCCTTTTATTCTGGAGTTAGTAAACGATCCTGCATGGATTCAGTTTATCGGTGACAAAGGAGTTAGAAACTTAGAAGATGCAAAAAATTATATTGTAAACGGTCCCATCGTTATGTATAACCAACTCGGATTTGGCCTTTACTTAGTAGAACGAAAAGAAGATCTCACTCCACTTGGTATGTGTGGCCTTATTAAAAGAGACTCATTAGAAGACGTTGATATCGGATTTGCCTTTTTAGAAACATTCCGTTCAAAAGGATATGGCTACGAATCAGCTTCTGCGATAATCGAATACGGTGTACAAAAGCTCGGCATGAAACGAATTGTAGCAATTACTTCTATAGATAACATCGCCTCAGGAAAGCTTTTAGAAAAAGTAGGATTACGATTTGAGAAAATCATTTCAGGGTCTGGAGAAGATTTAAAATTATTTGGGTATAACGCATAGTAAAGAAGGTCGCCGTGAATGGCGACCTTCTTTACTATTTTACTGATCTCGTAATAATATTTTCCTACACATTGAGATTGCTTGTTGTATAAGGAAGCCTTTCTTTTTTCCATGCAAGAAATCCTCCCTTTAAATTCACTACTTCCTTTATACCAGCTCTTTGTAAAATACTAGCTGCTATAGCGGAACGTAATCCGGTTCGACATTGCAAAACTATTGGAAAATCTTTCGGTATATAATCTAGTTGTTCAAATAGATTACCTAAAGTGATATGTATTGCATCATGAAGGTGTCCTTCCTCCCACTCTTTTTTACTACGCACATCGATAACCTTAACGCTTCCACCTTTTATATGCGGATATAATTCAATCGATGTTTTTTCTTTGTAACTTTCAAATCTATCAAGTCTTTGTATTACTTTTAAGGGTGAAAAAGCAATAATATTATCTAACTCAATAGATTCAAATTCTCTAATAACTGCCTCTATTTTAACCTTTTCCTCATCTAGAATTATTAAAGTTTCTTTTTTATAATCTAATAACCATCCACACCAAGTTGTGAAAGAATTGTTATAAGGTATGTTAATTGACTTCTCGATATGACCTGCAGCAAAACTCTCTACATCCCTTATATCAACTATTTGATGAACGCTCTTCAAAATTTCTTGAAGTTCTTCTACTGTATTAATAGCAGTACTTTTTCTCTTCTTACGAATTGGCGGACCATACTTATTTAAATTCTTCATTAATGAAAAATACTTTGGAGGCTCTGGCTGTCCCGTCAATAAAGTCGATATAAAATCACTTTCTTCATTACACTGAAATGCCCAATTGAACATCTTTTCATAACCTAATGTAGAAGTTGGAATTGCTCCTAATGCTTTTCCACATGCGCTTCCCGCACCATGTGATGGCCATATTTGCAAATAATCAGGAAGTATTTTTATTTTTTGTATAGAATCAAATAATTGTTTCGCTCCTATTTTTGCAGTATCTTTCATACCGACAGCAGTTTCTAATAAATCCGGCCTTCCTATATCTCCTACAAATATAAAATCACCTGTGAATATCCCTATCGGCTTATCATTCGTATAATTATTTTGACTTGTATCAGTTACTAAAAAAGAAATACTTTCAGGCGTATGCCCTGGGGTGTGAATTACATTAAATTTTATATGACCTACTTTAAACTCTGTGCCCTCTCTAACCAATTTGTATCGACCTTCGTTAAGATATTGATATTTCCAATCACAATCTCCTTCATCAGATACATATAAATTTGCATGGTAAAGATTAGAAAGTTCTCTAGACCCAGAAAGAAAATCAGCATGAATATGAGTCTCAGCCGCAGCAATTACTTCCATCCCCTCTTTCTTAGCAAATTCTATATATTGTTCTATATAGCGACTAGGATCAATAACGATCGCTACGCCTTCTTTCTGACAACCAACTAAATAGGAAGCATGAGCTAATTTTTCATCATAAAAATATTTTAAAAGCATAACTATTCCCTCCGAATACTTATTTCAAATTACTTTTCAATTTTTACAACTACTCTCTATCTTTCCTTACATAATCCCTTTCAACATTAAATTCCAATACATATATGGCAACATATATCTTTTAAGTAAAAACATACTATACCGTTCTTTCGCTTGATTAAATGGAAACGTTTCTTGTGGCTCATGTTCATAGTTAAATTCAGCGAGTATAAGACTTTTATACCCTGTAACAATCGGACATGATGTATATCCATCATATTTAGCCTGCAAGTCTCTTCCGTTAAGTACGTCCATAATATTTTGTTTTAAGACAGGTATTTGCTTTCGAATTGCTGCTCCAGTTTTAGAAGTAGGTAAATTGGTACAATCTCCAAGTCCGAAAATATTTTTATGTTTTACATGCTGCAAAGTATAAGGGTTTATATCTACCCATCCCTGATAATCACTTATTTCACTCTCTTTAATAAAATTAGGTGGCCCCATTGGTGGAACAACATGTATCATACTATATGGTATGGTTTCTCTTTTCAGCGTTTGCGTATCTTCAAAAATTGCTTCTCTCTTTTCGGCGATAATTTCTACTAAGTTTTTATTATAATTCGTTATAATTTGCTTTCTTTCTAGTACTTGTTCTAAAGTATTTGCATATCGTGGAACCTGAAATATGTCAGTGTTTGCAGAATAAAACATTACTTCACTTCTGTTTCTTACACCACTATTACAAAAATACTCCTCTGCTAAATACATAATTTTTTGTGGAGCACCACCGCATTTAATAGGAGTATTAGGGTGGGTAAAAAGCGCATTTCCTCCTTTAAATTTTTCGATTTCTCTCCAAGTAGAATCAACATATGTATAAGAATAATTGCTACATACCCCATTAGTCCCAATAGATTCTTTTAAGCCTTTAATACCTTCCCAATTTATTTGTATACCAGCTGCTACAATAAGAATTTCATACTCAAGCAGCAGTCCGTCATCTAACAGTATCTTATTTTCATCCGGAAATAACTTAACAACACTTTTAGGGATCCACGTTGCCCCTTTTGGAATAAGCGATTCTTGATCACGCATTGTACTTTCCTTTGAAACAATTCCTCCCCCCACTAAACTCCATAGTGGCTGAAAATAATGTTTTTTTGACGGATCAATAATCGCTATACTTTCTTTCAATAGGGGGATATTTCTTAATAAATGTGCAGTAGAAGATATTCCTGCAGTCCCAGCACCAATTACAATAATTTTATAAGTATCTCTGGTCTTCATTATCCTCTTCCTATCTAAAATTGATTTTTAATTAACTAATTAGTAGCTGTATTTTCATCCTAGTAACATTATTATAATTTAAAAACACCATGTATTTATTTGATTAAAATGAAAATTTTGTTAATTTAACCATCAATATTACTTTATGCGTAAATCCCCTTTGTTACTTCCATTTTTTATATTTCTCAATGCTAGTCTTTGTCCTATCTTACTTTAATCACAGTTTCTCTCTACGCCCCAGGCTATCTTTAAAGACCCATATGATTTCATATGTAAAAAAGCCCCTTTTATATCTAAAGGAGGCTAAGGATTATTCTTATTAAGCTAACACTTTGAGGTATCCCTAAAACAAAAATTTTATATAACTACAACCATTATTTATGAGAATTCAGGTCATTTTTTTCTTTTTGAGGAACAATGAATTTCTTCGGTTGATGGGCATGGATTAGTCAATATATGTTGTAAAAACTGAACGGCTGATTTATTAAACCGTTGATTCAGCCCTTCCAGACTAATGAGTACTTCTGTGGATGCTTCTAAACAGCTAGATGACTGAGCTAAAGAGATTGTAGCGATATTTTGACTCATCCATATATATAAAGCGACTAAATCTTTTGCTTGGTTCTTACTGGTTCGTTGTACAAAACCAGCATCTCCAGCAAGAACCCGTAAGACATTTGGAGATAGGACACTCTGAATCCCTTGAACAAATAGTTGTAATTTATCAGACACAGACATAAAAAACGCCATCCTTTCCCATAATTCTACAGAAAGAATAGCGTACTTTTACACTTTAAAGAAGAGTAAGAGAAACAACCAAAAGAAAAGTAGATATTTAAAAAGGATTTTGAATACTTGATACAATAAAAATCTAAAAATTGTTATTCTTTCTGAATGTTACTTAACCCTTGTTCTAATTCGTTCTCTGTTCCCTTTTCTAATCCTTTTACCAATTCTTTCTCTGTTCCTTTTTCTGTCTCTTTCTCCGCTTCTTCATTCTTCTTACTATACCCCTCTAACATTCCCACCAATATTTCTGTAATTATTGACATAGGTACACCCATATCCAATAACATTTTAAGAAATTCAAATATACTGAGACCCTGTGAGTTAATTGCATTATATTTGTTATTGATATGTTGTTCTATACTTTTTTCGGAAAGTTGATTATCCTTAGTCTTACTTTCAGGAATATATTTTTGATTATTGTTCACTATACGTGAAGTTGTAGTACTTAAAGATTTATTATTTAAAACTATAGTATTTAAAGGATAAAACCTGTTATTTATGTTTGAACTGATTTTCATCTCTCATTTTCCTCTTTCTTTTTTGATAAATTTAATATAAAAGTTCATCCCATATTGTTATATCCCATATCCATTTATTATAAGTATAATATAAATTTCTTTTAAACTGAATAGAACGTTATACATATATATTCTCTATTTTGCAATGCTTAAAAATCACTATAAATAGATAAAATTCCCTTCTTTTTTGTAGGAAATCTATAGGACTGAATTGAATTTGAATATGAAATATAAATTTATACATAAAAATACAATCTATTCTTATGTTTCGATAGAAAGAATAGATTGTATCTTTTCATTTAGGAGGTAGACGAAAGTCTTAGCTTGATAGCGATGGGGTACCACCAAACATTCATCAACCCAAGATTTTTAAAGTACCCCCAAACGAAAAATTTTCTTTTCTACAGTTAGTTATTTATGAGGATTCAGCTCATTTTCTACATTCTGCGAGTAATTATTTAATCATTTTCGTACTTCTGTTTGAATATAAATAAAATAAGTTCCATTCATCCAAAAAACACCCCTGATTTCCATTGTTCATAGGAAATCAGGGGTGTTTATCGGTATATAAACCTTTAAAATTATTAATAAGTCTTCTTTTAAAATATAAATGGTTAAACAGATGAAAGAACTTCGACTGTTATATTATCCCTTATTTCTTAAATACAGGTGCTATTTTATCAATGCGATTTGTCCAAATTCCACCTGTATAATCATCAGGAAGGCGTTTTATATCTTCAGATGAGTCAAATCCACTTGAAAACCCAAACCCATTTCCTCCTACAATGATAACTCTAGTATCTGCTTTATCCATTCGATTAAGAAAACGATTTGGCCATCCCCAAAGCCAAGGAGCTACTTTGTCTGGTATATGTAATTCTCCATGCTTCAGGCTTGAAGGTATGTAGCCAGTCCACCCTAATGCCATATAAGTAATAAGATCTTTTTTCATGGTCGCTTTTGACATTATTCGTAAACTAGGGATGCGCTCTTTTATTGCAGCAATTGGTTTATCGCCACCATATACAGTTAATTGATCAAGGCGCTTCGCTGGTAATTTCTTGAGGTAAGTAGCCAATTGGATTCCTTCATTTTCATCATCACTTTTAATATGAATAAGAAAAGAACGGTCTGGAAAATAGGTAAGTACTTCATCAAGTGTTGGCATAAGATTAGTCCCTTTGCCACGAAACGGGAATGTTTTACCCCCATCAGCTGTATAACCGTAACCAATATCAAGTGCTTGTAGTTCTTTTGTTGTAAAATCTCTTGTAACACCTTTACCATTAGTACGGCAATCAAGAGTCCAGTCATGAAAAATAACAAAATTATTATCTTTAGTTGGTTGAACATCAAACTCTACTAGATCAGCTCCAGCTTTAAATGCCGCTTCCATAGATGGAATTGTATTTTCTAAATAAGAATGTTCAGGTTTATTTATACGTTCTGCTGTACATGTATCGCTCTCAATCTCTTCCATGCTAAATGTTTGCGAAAGTCCTCGATGAGCAAGAAGAAGAGGAGTTCCATCGTCCCTCTTAGCAAAAAAAGAACTGTTATTTACATAAACAAATGCGAATAGGATAAGAATTATCCAAGTCGTTTTACGTTTCAATAACCTTTTTAGTTTGTTCATTGTATGCTCCTCTTAAATTTTGGTTGAAATGCCTTAAACAATCTTCGGCATTTAAATACTGGTAAATATTAAAGCCTATCTTATTTTTTCGCAATGGATATAATTGTTAATTAAAGGCTGTTACTATGATATAAAACGGGAGCAATAGAAATCATTTCAATAACCACTCAACCTTCAATA
Source organism: Bacillus cereus group sp. BceL220 (assembly GCF_051776965.1). Taxonomy (NCBI): domain Bacteria; kingdom Bacillati; phylum Bacillota; class Bacilli; order Caryophanales; family Bacillaceae; genus Bacillus; species Bacillus cereus group sp. BceL220. The sequence goes on from NZ_JBPWBC010000008.1 coordinate 94,504, forward strand.
AGAATAGTTTTGAAAGATTTCTATGAGAATTTAATATAAATGGGTATTTGTAATATCCTATTATTTAAGAATCAATTTACTATATGTATATAATTATCTGACAGCATCTTAATAACCTTATTGAAGGATTAGAGGCCGTCTAAATATAACTGGATAATAAATTAACATCATACCTACAAATGAGCAAACTAAATAAAAAATAGCCTCGTATTTTATTACTAGAGAAATATTATTATCAATCTTTTTTTCATCTCTTTTATAAAACATTTTGAATAACACTCTATATAATAAATACCCAATAATTGCTCCCAGGGTGTTCATAGATAAATCATCAATATCTGTAATTCTATTATCTAGCAATTGACCTAACTCAATAGCCAATGAAAAACCGAATCCAGCATAGGCAGTACTTTTCATTCTTCTAAACTGCGGCCAAATAGTCGGTAATAAAAAACCTAATGGCATAAACAGTAAAATGTTTAAGACATAAGTAGTCATACCTTCAGAAGCAAATGGAATCAAGTTAATTTGATTTGCACGAATTAATGTTTCGTATCTACCTATGTCCCATATAGTCCCTATCTGCGTCACCTTATACACCAATGAAAGGTAGAATTGAAAAACATACACCCATAGAAAATGCTGAATAGATATATTTTTTTTCGTTTTAAAATAAAATCCAATTTGAAACATTATACAAAAAATAATAGTAAAAAAATAAGTATATAAATAATTAATCAAAACTCCTGAATGCATTTAAAATCTCCTAACTTTACATTGTAATCTATAACTTTGTCATTTTAGAATATAATTCAAGAACTGGTGGTCATAATCACCCCATCCATATTATTTACAGATATTTCACGAAATTCGTTCAATGGTATTTCAACGTCCATTGTCTTGTTTTGAAAAAAGCGATAATATGACATCGTATATTTTTTCCCCTCAATACTTGCTGAAATGCTCTCTTCTTCTTTTAAATAATTCAGGTATTCTTCCAAGGCTAAATTCATTTTTTACATAATCGTACTGTGAGGCAAACCGACATAGCGAATATGCCAAGGTTCATATTGAATACCTGTAACATCCGTTTTATCCGAGGGATAGCGTAAGATAAAGCCGTATTTCCAAGCATTTTTTTCTATCCACTTCCCTTCAGGTGCTCGGTCCATTTGCGTTAAGCCTAATCCTACATCAAGTGATAAACCGGAATTATGTTCACTATAACCTGCTGGTAAGGATAATCAGCCCCCATCTCATGGTAAAGTCCACTTTGCTCATCAAAGTCACGATAACTACTATTAATTAAAAATTGATTAACGCCTTCCTTTACAACATTATTAATCATCTCTGAAAATTTTTTGTTATTTATTTTGATAAATAAATATTTGTATTAAGCAGCCCGTATCCGTTTATCAATTCATTATGTTTAGATAAATTTACGATATCTGATTTCACACCCTCTTGGCGCATAGAATATTTACTGTTAATTAAGAGCAGATTCCCTTGATAGATGTGTTCTTTTACAATCTCTTTCTTTTGAATAATTAAGGTAGTCCCTGTATTATCTATGTTATCTTTGTGATTTTGATCATATTTTTGAACCTCTACTTTATTCTGAAAAAACAGTGCTTTATTCATGAAAGCAAAACCTAAGAGAAATAAAAATAACAATAAAAAACACCACTTCTTCATTTTCAGCTTCCTCCTTAAGCAAATGACTTGACGATAATGTCACGCTGATTCAACGCTGAAGATTTTGGATATGTAACTCTTAACGATTACTTTCTGCAAAGCGATGCTATATCTATATGTGGATACTCTATCCAGTGGTGTGTGCAGAAACATCCAAAGCAGCAGATTGCTCATTTGACACAATTGGCTAAAAGGAAAAGAAATATTTGTGTCACTCTTTTTCTACACATGTAAGCTATTTTAATCCACGCATAAGTTATCATATCTTTCTTTGACGAAGTAAAAAAAGCTCGTTCTTATGGTTTAATTCTACCGCATAAGAACGAGCCATTTTTTAATATTAAATTGTTAATTTCCTAAGAAAAAGTAGAGATAACCTTAAGAATTTCTTAAGAAACAATGATTATTTTCTAAGAATCCCCTTTATTAACCGAGTCTTGGAAGACTGGAAGTTCTACCGTGAAAGTCGTAGAGTTATCATTACTTTCCGCGTAAATCTGTCCGCCATGCTGAACAATGATTTCTTTTGCAATCGCCAATCCAAGTCCCGCGCCGCCCGTATCAGAAGAACGGGCATCATCCAATCTGTAAAACTTTTCAAATATGGTAGCGAGTTTATCTTTCGGGATATTTCCGGCGTTCTCAAAAACGATGGATACCACATCATCGGAGAGGTCCGCCGTAATGTCAATTACGCTGTCGTTCTCGCTGTATGCAGCGGCGTTTTTCAAAATATTGTTAAAGACCCTCGCTAGCTTATCAGGGTCACCAAATACGGTCAAATCTTCAGAAGCATGGAGTACCACCTGTTTCCCCTTCGCAGCAAGCTGGGGATAAAATTCATCAGTCATTTGCACCAGCATATAGTATAGGTCTATGTGCTTTTTCGTGAGCGTAATCGTTTGAAGATTATATCGCGTAATCTCAAAAAACTCGTCGATTAGCTGTTCCAGGCGATACGCTTTGTCTAACGTGATATGCACGTACTTTGCCTTTTGCTCTCTTGGCATGTCTGGTGCCTCGTCAAGCAGGATCAGATAACCGATAACTGATGTAAGAGGCGTTTTAATATCGTGTGCCAAGTACATAACAACTTCATTTTTCCTTTGTTCGGCCACCTTTGCATCATGCTCTCGCTTTTCAAGGGTTCGCTTTAATGTGTTGAGCTTCTGTTCCATGAACTCCATTTCCGCAGAAAGCTCAATTTGTTTATCTTCGTTCTGAATAAGTATATCAATACCGGTATTTATCTCTTCAAAGTATTTTACAAATTTTAAAAGCATAACTCGGCATAGAATAAGAATACTAATGGCAACCGCCACATAAATAAAAATTTCTATATTGTTCCGTATAGTATACTGATATATTATCATTGCGTCCCAACGCTCTAAATGATAACTGTTTTCCAAAAAACGTACGATCCACTCCCCAAGTGTCCCTTGGATAAATAGACGCACAAACAGCACAAATACAACTGCTGCCATGACAATCGTAAGGATATATTGGTAGAGTTTTCGTTTTAATTTTAAATAATCGATTTTTTTATTCTTATTTTTATTTTTATTTTTCAATTTTATAGCCGATCCCCCATACCGTTTTTATATACTTCGGATTATCAGCCGTGTCGTTCATCTTTTCTCGCAGATGTCGGATATGCACGGTGATAGTGTTATTGCTCTTGCTGAAATATTCGTCACCCCATATCTCTTGAAACAGCTGCTCAGAGCTAACCACATTCCCCTTGTTTTCACAGAGGATACGCAGGATTGAAAACTCGGTGGGAGTGAGAGATAACGGCTTCTCGTTCAGAGAACACTCATGCGTGCTTATATTAATGACAAGACCAGAGTGAACGATAACATTCTCGTTCTGTGCCGTTACTCCATTATATTTTTTATATCGGCGTAACTGCGCCTTGACTCGCGCAATTAACTCTAGTGGGCGAAAGGGTTTTGTAATATAATCGTCCGCACCAATTGTTAGCCCTGTAATTTTATCTACTTCCGTATCTTTCGCCGTCAACATGATAATTGGATAGGTGTGCTTGTCCCTTATTTTTTGACAGATAGTGAGACCACTTACGTCGGGAAGCATGATATCCAATATTGCAAGGTCAAGCACATTCTTATCTATACATTCCAATGCTTCTTTGGCGGTATAGTATTTGAAAACCGTATAATTCTCGTTTTTTAAATACAGCTCAACCAAATCGGCAATTTCGCGTTCATCTTCCACAATAAGTACTTTATCACTCATGGTTACCAATCCTCCTCTATGGATGTGCTTTTTTCAATTGGAATTTTTTCCGAATAACGAGCCTATCATACCTATCACTCCAAGTAAAGTCCTATTGTTGTATACAGACAGAGTCGGTTTCACAAAATATATTTTTGGATTTACCCATTTATTAAGATTTAATTTTATGCCAAGAATAAAAGATCTATCGGATTCAAAATCATTTACAATAGATAGAGCAATATACTCTCCCTTTAGAAAAAGGAAACAATTCCGCCTTAAATTGACTTTGTATAATCTTAACTTGATAGCAATGTCGCGCTAGCCAAAATACAAATATCTTCTTCAAAAAAAGAAAAGCGGTAACTAATGTATGACTGTGACCTAGTTTTACCTAACTTGGATTAAACCCCCTTGTTGTAGATTTTTATGGTATTATTAATAAATTCGGTACATGAAATTATTAATAATACCATAAAAAAAGCTCCCCTGAAAGGAGCTCCTTACATTACAAAACACTTAAGAAATCCTTCTGATAACAGCTCTACTTAAGATTTAGAGTATGGTTATAACTCATCCCTCCCTGTTTGTTACGATAAATCATTGGTCAAAGACTAATCTTTTTCTTTTTATTATTTCAAGCTCTTTAGATTTTTTCTTTTTGTGAAATTTACCTCTATACAAATTAACTAGATAACAAAACGTAAAATAACAATGCAGTTGCCTCTTGTCGTTTCATACTTTGTTTTGATAGATAATCTGCTGATCCATCTTCATTATATATAACCTCAGGCCCTACTAAGCGATGACCTACAATGTTTTTCACGGATTCTATTGCCCAATCATCAGTTTCTCCCTTTAAAGTTGCATCTGCAGATGGCGCTCCTAACATTTTTAAATACTGCCAGGTAATCCATGCTGCTTCTTGTCTAGTAATTGCACGATCTGGATGGAATTGTTCCCCTTCTTTTTCATATAAAATACCAATTTCATATAACTTTTGAATATGTGGTGCATAAGGATGATTTTTCACATCAGAAAACACTGGTTCTTTTTTTGAAGGTGGCGTAAAGTAAGCAATTTGAGATAACCAATATGCAAATTCTGCTCGTGTAAGAGAAGATTCTGGAGTAAAATTCCCCTCCTTATTTGCTTGTAATACCTCGTATTGATGTAAAGGATTTATAAACTTAGCATATGGATGATTTTCATCTACGTCTTTAAATCTCTCAGGCTCACTTAACTTCACTGCTGAGCTGCCAGAGTTCCAATGTATCATTTCTTTTACGGTACCATCTTTGTGAAGTTTAAATGCCATATAATTCCCTTTTTCATCTTCAAATAGTAAAGGGTCTATTTGTTTTAGCTCCTGTTTACCATATACTTTATCACTTACATATAACTTCCCTTCACTTATGTTTACATGTGACATTAGGTTTTTTAATCTCAAATCTCGGTAAACCCCTTCAAATTTCTTTAATTCTTCTTCATTAGGGTTTAAATATTCAGGCTTTGTTTTATCTGGGAAATATTGATTCATAAAATCATCAAATACTTCAACAGGTAGTGCTGAACTATCTTTATTTGTAACAACAAAAACTCCAATTTTATGCTCTGGAATTAACCACATTAAAGATGAAAAACCTGGTATATTTCCACCTTTACCAAACACATATTGTCCATTATGACTTTGCGGTGAAAAGAACTCAAATCCGTATGTCATATTAGGGTATTTGGGATGTAAAGCAAATTTTGTTTTTTGCATATCTTCTACAGTTTCTTTTTGTAGTATTTGGTTATTTTTAAATTTACCATCATTCAATTGAGCAATCATGAAATTGGCTACATCACTCCCTGTAGAAAACATACTCCCTTGTGGCATATCTGTTGGTCTTGTTTGATAAAATGGGATGGCATTACCTTTAGCATCATATCCTGTTGCCAACTTTTCTTTAATAAAATTAGTCATAACAAAACTACTATTATGCATTTCTAGAGGGTAAAAAATATTTTTGGCCATATATTTGTAAAAAGGTGTGTTTGTCAGATTTTGAACAATATACCCTTGAAGCATAGAGGCAAAATTATCATATGTATATGTATCTCCGGGCTTTCTCACTACAGTGGGCATATTATCTTCTACATAATCTTTAAGCATTGTATAATCATTTTCTTGATAATGGATGTCCTCGGGTCTAGGATCTACGTAATCAAACCCTGTTGTATGGGTAAGTAAGTGTTCCATTGTAACTGGTTCACCCATGTTATTTTGGTACTTTAATCCCCCCATATAATTTACTATATCTTTATTTAAATCAATTTTTCCTTGTTCAACTAACTGCATGACAGCACTTGCAGTAAAAACTTTTGATATTGATGCTAATCGAAAAACTGTTTTTTTAGGATCGATGGGAGTATTCTTTTCTTTATCAGAAAATCCGAATCCCTTTTGAAATAGAATTTGATTATCCTTTACAACGACAAGAGCTACACCAGCTGCATTTTCTTTTTTCATTTTCTCTGGAATCACTTTATTGGTGAATGCTTCTACATCTTTAGGATTTAATGTTATAGATGCAACAGTTTCGGCTTTTGAATAATTGCTCCCCAGAAAAAATAACAAAAAACAAACACTTACAGCTATTAACCTTTGAAAATAAATTTTCATTCTTTTATTCCTATTACCCAAATTAATTCCCCCTTTAATACTAGATTTATTGATTAATCAGCCACCGGCCGATCAACCATATTCTACCATTACATGGTTATTTTTTCTAATTTTTCTTCTATTCCGTTATTTGTTAACTGTTCGTCTGAGGAATTAGTCTATATATAATTAGTTCTTAGTTATAGAAAATGATTTAGCATACAAAAATACTAGAAAGTCTTTAATATAGACTTTTGTCGGCAAGTTTTTCCTAACATCCTATATACTGAAAACACCCATCCTTTACCATTGATAAAATTGGATGGGTGTTTTGTAAAGCTTTAATTCTTACTGGGTATTAAGATATCTAAATAGACCAATTATTACAGTTAAAACATCGTTCAAAAGCTTACTCTCCTTGAACTCCATCCACTTTCACTTCATTTAGAAATGAGGGATTCCTAAGTAAAGATTCTTTCAAACTCTAATTGATTAGGCTATCCCCGCATCCCTTGCGGTTTGAAGCCTTATCGCTTCATTCTTTAAAATAAAAAAATGTGAAACTTTATATCATTATGTAAGACATTTAATATCAAATATATTACATTCACTATGAAATTAGTTTATTTATAGGATTTCTATAGATAAACAAGGTACTAAATTGACTCTTAAGAAGTCATAACATTATATTTGTCTAAAAATTGAAAAAATATGTGTAGATATATATCATCTTAAATACATATATAATTAATTTTAATTCTCTGACATAATCCCACATCATTCTTAAAACCGTTTTTTGTGCATTATGAAATAAAATATTACACAATGTCAGTCTTTAAAAGATTATATATCAAAACTTTTAGAGAGGAAGAAAAACTATGAAGATGAAAAGAAAAATCATTATGACAACAGCACTTGCAGCTACGTTAGCTACAGGTGCACTACCTACTACCTCGGTGTTTGCTGCAGAAAAGGAGGCTCCTATTCAACAAAAAGAGGCACAATTGAGTATTCAACCTTTTGCACAAAACAATTTGGAAACAGCCGTTCAAGCTGCCTTAAATGGTCCAGAAGTCAAAAAAATTAAAGTATTTGAACATGAATTTAATGTAAAAGAAATAGAAGTAGTAAATCTAGGTGCAGGAAAAAAATATGTTAAGGGGCAAATCTCTCATCATTTAAGTTTTCGTCCAGATGATCAATTTTATTATGAGTTTACAGTACAAGATGGAAAGGTACTAGATAAACCTGTATTTAATATTGATAGAGGTGGTTGGACACCATTTGCTGCTCCACTTTTATCAATTCTTGCTGCGTATAATGGAATTCCAGTTAATCCAAATGATTTAAATGCACTTGGTCAGCAGATTGGTAAAGTTATAGATGGAAGCTGGGAACATGCAGCCCAATCAATTGCAACTGTAGTTAGTCTAAGTTTTAATGAGTAGAATTTTTCAATTTTTATTAGCAGTGTAGAGATCCGCTTTTTGTAATCAGCCTTTTTATAAGAGATTCTAAAACAGCTATTAATAAATTTTTACCACTCAATCACATTATCTTGATTTGTTTACCACCTTATCATTCATTATATGTCACAAAATAGAAGTCTTTTTTAGGACTTCTGTTTTGTTTGTATTCAATACGATAAACAGTTGTTTTTTGGAGGCTATACTTCGAGTTTTCAAGAATCTGTTTGGCTATTAGGGACAATTTATAATAAAAAATTATTAAAGTCTCAAATAACTTACTCCCCCTACTGTTAATTATTTTTAAATACAAAAATTTATTATCTTAAGAATAAAAAACAATAAATATAGTAAAAAATCATCTAACAATTGTTTAAAGGTCAGGAGAGAAAAAATGAACAAAATAAAAATGAGAAATTTCTTTAAAATTAGCATCCTTACTTGTATTACACTAGCAAGTTTAAGTACACCATCTACTATTTTAGCTGATAGTCATCCAGGTTACTCCTATGAATCCAATATAGGGTATCAAAATCCATCGTGGATGTCGAAAATAGAAAATTCAACAAAAATAAGTGAAATATCTATTCCAGGGACTCACGGTACAATGGCTTTACATGGAGCGAGTTTTCTTGATGAAAATTTGACAAGAAATCAAACTATGAGTTTATCCCAACAATTAAATTCCGGAATTCGATATGTAGATATGCGTGTTAAACGTGTAAAAGATTCTTTTGCAATGTATCATGGCGTTGTAAATCAAAAAGCTGTGTTTGAAGATGTATTAAAAGAGACCATTCAATTTTTAAAAGATCATCCAACAGAAACAATATTAATGCGCTTAAAAGAAGAAACTACTCCTGAAAGTGGATCTCTATCATTTGAGGAGATATTTTTAAAATATAAAAACGTTAATGCTTCATATTTTTGGGATCCTAATTCCGTACCAACTTCAGATAGAAATAACCCTACTTTAGGAGATACCCGCGGGAAAATTGCAATCTTACAAAACTTTACATCCACTCAATTGTACGGGATTGATTACGAAGGTTTGAATATACAAGATAAATTTGAAATTGGAAGCGGACCAGACGAAATATATACAAAATGGATTGCGATAAAAAACCATCTACAAAATACAAATACTAATTTTAATACTGGAAAAATTTATCTCAACCATTTTAGTGGTACGGGGGGCGCAGCCGCATTTTTAAATAATGTATATCCTTGGTTTGTTGCAAGCGGAAAAGAGAGTAGAAATACTGACAGTAGTCCTAAATTAATTCAAACGAATTCCACTAATGCGTGGAGTGATTTCCCTCGCGATAGAAACGGACAAGTATACTATGGGGGGATGAATACACTTGGGACCGAACTCTTACAACAAGGCGCAATTAAACATTCTGGTATCATCGCAGCTGATTTTCCCGGTCCAGGTTTAATTGATAGTATCATTAAATTAAATGGTATACATTCAAATGAAAAAGAAATATTAATTTCACAAATATCATCTGAATCTAGTCCCTTATCAGGGCAACAAAATCGATCCAGCCAAAACTTTAAAATTGATAGTTTACCTGTAGGTACCAAAGAATTAAAATGGGTTATTGAGCCTTCAGAAAAAGATTATCCTTCTACTATTTCTTTTAATGTAATGATTGATGTTTCCATAGGAATAGATTCTACTCGTTGGAAAAATATTTCACATGAATCTAGGACTGAAGCTTACACAAATACTAAATATTATATTGCAAGTCCAATTGGTGCCACTAGAAAATTCACAGTGAAAATATACGCTATTACAAATTAGAAAAAAAGAATCCCAATGGAATTCCATTGGGATTCTTTTTTAATTTCATTTCGTTAACATTAGGATGGCGTTTAAATTTTATCCCGCATTAACGGGCGCCCGTAAAAGCCCGATTGGTGAGGGATGATAATCAGTGGGGGATGAACAAAACCTTCACTGATTAAAATTTCACTTTATTAACATATTATTTAATCCATTAGATAATTATATTTGAAACAGCCCTTAATTTTTAAAGAGCAATCCAAAATTGTTAACTACCTTTTTCAGCTTATCATTTATTCAAAACTGGCTTCCAAAGCGATAAAGCAAAAATCCAATTTGAGTCGCCATTTCCTTGATGATTTTGAACCGCTTCGTACACTTTCCCCTCATGTACTACTCTATCACCTTTAGTATATGCTTTTCTTGCATCCCATTTTTCATATGCGGAATCCTCTAACTTTGTTGTTACATTCAAAACATCACTTCTACTAGATTCATTTCCAGCTAAATCAACCGCCGTCACTACATATTTATACGATGTATTAGCCTTCAAATCTTTATCCATAAAGGATGTATTAGCCGCCGTCCCAATTTTATTCATACCCCCAGCGCTTTCTCTATATACAATATAATGGTCAACACCTACATTATCTTCTGACGGACTCCACATCAAATCAACAGTTGTCGCCGTTGTACCCATACTATGTAATCCTTTTGGTTGAGTTGGAGCCTCTATATCTGGGATTGCATGTGTTGTCTTAACCTTTAGTTTTTCACTTTCTTTTGATATGTTTCCAGCAGAGTCTAATGCCTTTATTGTATAAGTATATTCCGTATCTGCTTTTAGTTTTTTATCAATAAAAGTTGTACCTGGTACCCTATCAATTACTTCTCCATTACGTAACACTTGATATTCTTTTACACCTATATTATCAGTAGAGGCCTTCCATGTTATTTCAACACTATTGGCAGAAACTTTAGAGGCATTTAATTCAGTTGGTTGACTTGGAGCTACTGTATCAGGAGTTTCATTATTTACTAAATTTACATCAATTACATTATAAAACGCATTTGACGTATCTGCTACATCCCATACAGCTAAAATAACATGATAACCATTACGATCAGTTGGTACATTAATTGTATGTGTTAAATTATTTGATGCAGCCGAACCGTCATGTTTCACAGTTCCGATTGGTTCTAATTCAGCACGTGTTAATGGTTTGTTAGGGTCCCATCCCTTTTTTGTAATGTAATAATGCCATTTACTTGTAGAATGTGCTGCTGTATATTTCCATGTAAATGTATTTACTCCACCTTTAATTGTGTTTTTGAACCAACGATTTGATGTTTGTTGGTCAAGAATACCTCCAAACAATCCTCCTGCCGAAGCAATTTTCCCATCAATCGGTCCACTATCTGGAAATCCTTTAGGTGCTTCTAGACTTTGAGGTTCGTACATTACATTTCCACAATTTAAATTTAATGCCCCATAATTCTGACTACATAAAGCAGCACGACTACTCGGCTTTTCAACAAACCCGTGTGCATACGCACTTTGAGGAGTCATTGTGATTGCTGTCATGCCTGCAGCCAAAACACAAGCACCAATCCCCTTTTTACTTGTTCTTAATCTTTCCAATTTAGATGTTAATTTCAATTTCATTTTTGTCCCCCCAATATATTGCTTTCGCTAATATAATAGCAATATAGGGATAAACGAACAAATCGTCAATTAATATATTAATATCTCTCATAAATTGGTACATTTATTATTATTTTTAATCTCCTATAAAAATAAAGTAAATACAATTAAGCAATTTTGTAACATTATGTATTAAAAGAAGAATAAAAACTCCATTTAATTTCACAAAAAATTCAAATATTAAAACAAAAAATTCCTCATGTAGGAAAAATAAATTTTTTATATTACAAAAAGCAAAAAAGTCTGGAAGAAACCGATTATATCCGTTTCTTCCAGACTTCCGCTACTTTTATACCACTCACAAATTCTTTAACCTTAAACATAGTTAAAACACATATAATACCCCTACTAATTCAAACTAACGCTTAATTACTTATAAAATAACTTAAGGTATCTAGCTTAACTGTATTTTCTTTATTAATAGCTATTTTCTATCCTGTATTCCCTTACTTTAAACAGATTATCAAGAAATTGTTAATGTTTAAGAAAAGAGAAAAGATTTAAAAATACAATTTTAACTATCGAACTCTAATAATTTATTGTGTTATTTTTATCTAATAAGGCACAGAAACAAAGGATGAACTTCAGTGTGCTTGAGAAAAGTTCTTAGGGTGAAACGTTTAAAGGGTATTTTAGTACTGAGTTTTTATTAAATGTTCCTGTACCTAATATTTAAATTAACGTATGTCAAAATATTTTACAATACGGGTGTTAAACGTTACATATTTCTATATAAAATGATACATTTCATCAGCACGCCTCCCTAATATTTATGCTAAATATAGAAAATTCAGCTCGTTAGGATTTAATTTTAGAATTCTCATAAAAGCATATGATAGATTAGGCACGTAATTGTCACAAATTAATAGTCTATCTACTTTTTAATTACCTATGAAAACTTTATTATCGCTTTATTATTTACTCCTAAACCAAAGCACATCTATACCTACAATTTCTTAAAACTCTTTTAGATAATCTTTCAAAAGATTTGATAGTTTTATATTTTATATTTTTTTATTGTACATTTTTGCATTTGATGTTAGGATTATGCCTATTAAAATTGAATCGTAACGATTCTTCTTTATAATTTCCATATTTTAATTGTTAAATAAAAATATAGATTCTGATATATATATTCAAAATCAGACCTACAATATCTTTATTTTACAATGATTTCGTGGCATACCTTTAGAATGGAAAGATATATGCAACAACGTGTTAAGGGGTTACAGGAGGAACAAAAATGAGAGACTTTTTTGATGATAAGTACAAAAATATTGAATTAAAAAGGAGGTTAATCAATTTAATAAGTGAAATTAGCGAATTCAAAGGAAAATTAGCTGCTTATCAGGAACAAAACCCTGACATATTTAATAGTTTAGAAAAAACTATACCACTACATTACATAAAAAATTTCACAACTATTTATGAGGATATAAAAGTTCCTAATAAAAGATTAAAAGAACTTATTTTAGATGATATAGTACCTCAAAATATTTCTGAAGATGCTATTTTCTGCTATTATCAAACACTTTCTTTTGTACATAAAAACTCCTGTACTTTATTAATTAATCCAGCAACTATACAGGAATTACATTTTCAACTAATACATTATATTACCTCTGACAGTGCCAAATGGCGTGAAAAACCTTTTATTATTCCAGGAGTTCCAGAACATGGAATGCACTTGAATAGTTACCGCATTCTTCCGCATGAACTTATCCCACGGTTTATGGAGCAATTATGTGATCAATACAACTCATTAAATACTAGTAAGGGGCTACATTCACTTTTATTAATAGCTCGTTTTATATTAAATTTTTATTGCATAGTCCCTTTCAATCAAGGTAATAACAGGCTGGCATTTATGTTAATGCAATTGCTGTTAATTAAGAGTGGACATACATTTGTAAAATATGTATGTTTGGATAAATATATTAAGAAAAACGAATCTGATTATTACAATTCGATTTATAAATCTTCGGTGAATTGGTACTGCGAGGAACATAATAATAGCTTTTGGTTAAAAACGTTTTTAACCATTATATTAGAGGCTTACAAAGATCTACATAACACAGTTCTAGATTCTATATGTAAACATACTAAAGTTGAGAGAATTCAGGATTTTATACTTAAACAAAAACAACCCTTTACTAAGGAAAGTATTCGTAACACTTATCCAGACATTGCAGAAAGTACAATCAGTAAGGCTTTAAATTCCTTGCAAGTGTTTGGCCATATTAAGCTAGTTACAAAAGGAAGAAACGCAACGTGGATTAAGATTTGACCATACTTTCAATACACATGAGTTTTAAAAATTCAATTATAACCTTATCATTGAATTTCATTTTAATTTTAAGATAATATTACTTTTTTAGTTATTTCTAATTCCAACAAAACATTTTATAGGAAAAGGTCCGCTTTCCCCCGCCTTTTCCTATAATAAAATGAAATATAAACATAGAATGATTGTCGGAAAAAGTCGTATTTTAATATTTTTTCTTTATTTTCTGGTTGTAAACGTTTCACTTTCATGTTACCATCTTAATCAAACAATAGATGGTAATAAAAATGAAAGTATTTCTTTCCCTTAGAAACATATAAACGTACGGTAATATCAAGAAAATAAGGTCAAAGAAATATTTGATACCTACCAAAATAATGAATAGGAATTTTGTCGCACTGTTTTTTCTGATAATTAAGAAAACTCATTTTGTCCCTAAACAAAATTTGTTGGTGCGCAAAATTCAAATACACTAGAACACCCAAATAAATGAAATATCCTTTTTCATTGAGTATGAAGGTATGAAAAAAAGAATTCTTCCTACAAAATTTAGCTGATTAACATAAAGACATCTAAATTACTACCTTTATCGCCATCTATTGTTGACATCATATTTACCAACTAAAAAAAGAACCTATGAAGGGCTCTTTTTATTATAATCATTCAAATTTCAATTCTATCTTAATACTGAAATTTCCACACAAATTACATCTGCTTTTTGCTCTCAATTATTGAATTAATAATATAGCACATCAAATTTATTAATTCTTATCTCCAATTAGTTTAAATTAGTGAATAAAATTCAATCATATAAAAATAATAAATACAACTAATCGTTATATATTAAAGAGGTGTCAATTTTGTCCTTAAATGAAGAGACCTTAGAAACTAAGACAGATAAAACCATTGAAAGGATCCAAACAAGTAACTTAAAACAATTTAAAAATACACTAGATAATATCTTTGATATTAGTGCAGATTTAATTGAACATCCTTTGCAATTAAAAACAAACACGAATATTTTACTATATTATTTTGAAGGCCTTACAGATGGTGTTGCATTAAAAACCAATGTTGTTACACCATTATTACAAGAAGTAAATGAAGACAGTCAAATATTTAATTCTAATATTATTGCTACTCATACCAAAATAGTATATACATGGAATGAAATTAAAGAAGGATTACTTGAGGGGCAATGTGTACTGTTTATGGAGGGAGAAAAGCGTTCACTTCTAATAAATACAAAAGGCTGGGCAGAGAGAGCAATTCAAGAGCCAATTTCAGAAGTTACTATAAAAGGATCCCATGATGGATTTATTGAAAATGCCACAAAAAATATAGGCTTAATTCGTCGATATCTTCCTTCTGCAGAGTTAAAAATCAAAAAGCTGACGATTGGAGAACGAGCAACTTCTGTTGTTTATTTAATTTATTTAGGTGACGTTGCGAATGCAGATGTAGTTCAAGAAATAGAAAACAGAATCTGTAGAATTAAAACGGATGCGGTATTAAGCATTGGTGAACTATCTAATTTTACAAAGGATCAAAATTGGTCTCCTTTTCCACAGGCTTATTTAAGCGAACGCCCAGATGCTATTTCAAACCATATACTTGATGGAAAAGTAGCGGTGTTAATGGATAGATCCCCTGGCGCAATGATTGTTCCAATGAATTTAATTGGATTCTTTCAAACTCCAGATGATTATAATATTCATTGGCTCATTGCATCATTTTTTCGCTTATTACGATTTGCAGGATTTATTATAGCTATTTTTTTACCAGCATTTTATATAGCTATAGTCTCTTTTCACTTTGAAATCATTCCTATAGATTTATACACTTCTATTGCAACGTCAAGAGTCAAAGTCCCTTTCTCTCCCTTATTGGAAGCTTTTATAATGGAAATCACACTAGAAATGCTACGTGAAGCTGGTATTCGCTTACCACAACCAATTGGACAAACCATTGGAATAGTTGGAGGGATTGTAATTGGACAGGCGGCTGTTCAAGCTGGTCTTGTTAGTAACGTTATGGTTATTATCGTATCTATTACAGCCATTGCTTCATTTATTGTTTCTAATTATGATTTATCAAGTTCTATACGCCTTATTCGTTTTCCAATGATGTTATTGGCTTACTTTTATGGCATTGTAGGTATTGTTAGTGGATTAATGCTCTTATTTGCTCATTTTGTTTCACTAACTTCATATGGTTCACCATATGGATTGCCAATCGCGCCATTTCGTCTTCAAGAGTTAAAAGATTCTTTTGTAAGATTTCCTATTTCTATGCTTACCAGCCGTTCGAGTACAGGGCAGCCGAAACAAAGAAAGAAAAAAGAAGGTGGTTAACATGGGGAATCTTAAATTCAAAAATATAACTTTATTCGAATTTATTATTTTCATCCATTCGCTGCAACTTGCATCTGGTATGTTAATTATGCCAAGCCCACTTGCTACTACTGCTGGCACAGATGGCTGGATTTCAATCATTCTTGGATGGATGATTACTTCTATAATCGGTGTATTTATTATATTAATGTTACAAAAAAATCCCAACAAAAATTTCTCACAAATCTTAAAAACATACTTTGGTAAATGGCTAGGGACGATTCTTTTTCTTTTATATGCCTGTTATCTATTTTTTGCTGGCTTTAATACTTTACTAAAGGCAACTGACATTGTAAAAGTTTGGATATTCCCTTCCACTCCTGCTTATCAAATCACCATATTATTACTATTACCTTTTATTATTTTAGCTCTGAGTGGGTTAAGGGCTCTTACTAGTTATTCTATGCTTGTTTTCTTCTTCACTACTTGGATGCCACTATTTCTTCTTTTTTCACTAAAGAGTAACTACAACCCTTTACACCTACTACCTATTTTTAAAGAGGGATTATACCCTATTTTAAAGGCAACAAAAGAAACTATTACTCCTTATGCTGGCTTAGAAATTGCATATTATATATATCCTTTCTTACAAAAAAAACAAAAGGCCATAAAAGGACTACTAATAGCAAATACTGGAACCATGATTTTCTATCTATATGTGACTATTCTTTCTTATATATACTTTAGCCCCGAGGGGATAAAAGACGTGATTTGGCCCGTATTTCATTTGTTACAAGGGGTTCGTTTTTCTTTCATGGAACGATTAGAAATTATTTATATCGCTTACTATTTAATTGTATTCTCCACTACTTTATATCCGTATTTATTTTTCAGTTTTGAATCTATGACCATATCACTTCAAAAAAACGCCCAAAATTGGGCGCTGCTTGCTTTTATGTTATTTATAGTTGGGCTATTTATTTTCCTAAATCCCGATGTAGATCAATATTTGTTTATATATTCTCTTATGGATATCTTAAATGTCATTTTCTTTATTCTTTTACCAATCTTATTTTTCGCTTACAGTATTCTTTTTACTTGGGTTACTAGGAGGAAACAACTTTGATTCGAAAATGGATATGGATTGTAATTTGTTGTGTGTATATAATTGGTTGTAGTCAGAGAGTTCCTCTTGAGAAGGTTTCATTAATCCTTTTAATTGGCTTGGATAGAACCTCTAATGGAGACATAAAAGTTGGAACAAGCATACCACTCTTTCATCATAAGCAGCAAAAAAGTACTATAGAGCATTGGACACAAGCATCAACTGTATATAATGGATTCAGTAAGATAGATACGAAGTTAACGGGATATCTGACAGCTTCCAAAGCTCAAATCATTTTAATTGGGAAAAAATTAGCGCAAGAAGCAAACTGGTTGCAGGAGCTTGATTCTTCTTACCGTGATCCTTACGCTACCATTAATGCTAAAGTAGTACTTGTAGATGGGCCTGCAGAAGAAATTTTTAAAATTTATAAGCCTAGTAAACCATCACTATCATCTTATATAAATGGTGTAATCGAATCCTCAATTCAAAATAACCAATCCGTCTCTTCTACAATTCAGCAATTAATGAGAGAACAAAATGAAGATGGAATGACGCAAACTGTTCCAATTATCAAAAAAACAAAGAATGAAATCGACACAGTAGGAATTGCATTTTTAGATCGAAAAGGGAAATATTTAGCGTATATCCCTAAAAAAAATGTTAAATTTTTCAATCTTATAAATAAGCCAAAAAGTAACGGGCGAATGATATTACACCTTGCACTTCCTCCTAAAAATTCCAACAAAAAAACAAATACTTCTATCTTCGTACAGAACGCGACAAGGAAGGTAGTTGTTAATTTTCAAAACGGAAAGTTTGTATTTAATCTCGATATATATGCTAATGTAGCTTTAATAGAAAAAACCAATGCGAATTCAATTAAGGGACACTATGATAATAAAAAAAATATAAATAATTTAAAAAGTGCTATTCAAAAAGAAATTAATAATAATTTACAAAATATGTTGTATGAAATACAGCAGAATAAAATTGATCCAATCGGATTATCCCTATATGCTAGAGCATTTCAATATAAAGAGTGGAAAAAAGTAAAGGGAGATTGGTTGCAAGCGTTAGCAGAGGCTAAAATAAATGTAAAGACACACGTCAAAATAAAAGATACTGGGACCATTAGAAATTAGACTAGTCTATTCTTCTGCTTAAAATTATTTCTAAGTGGAATTTTTCATCTTCTATAATTATGATGTAAAAGATAATAACTCAAAGAAAAATCTACTGGTTAAATGCTAACCAATAGATTTTTTTATCTAAGGATTCTTTTAAAGGTACAACAATTTTACTGTAGTAATCAAGGACTGGTTTCTAATTTTAGTTACTGGAGAGTATAATCCCTACCAGCTTTCATCCCAATAGCAACTCAATGATATAACATTAAAGATATAATCCCTTAACTTAGGGATTTTGACTTTTCAAATTTATACCAATGTCTTAGTTCTATGTACTTTGATATATATGTCCACATCAATATGTTATTGCATCATATACTGAATAGATAATTTAAATTACTTTTAAAAAGGATGATGAGGATGAACCTAGATGATATACAAAAATCCTATGGCGTAATTGTAAGTTTAGGAGGATTGTGTCAAGTCACTAACCAAATCAAAAGGCACCATTTAAGAACATTTTCTGGACCTTTAGATTGGTTTTATTATCCATCACTTTCAGATGTAAACAGATTACTTCAAAATCGGTTTGAAAAATTTATGAAGTTGGAAAATATGGTCATAGAAGGTTCAGAAAGTTACGGTCTTATTGAATCAGAATTTGATAATCAAACTAAATGGGCAGAACGAATTACCTATTGTATAAAGGACACTTATTATAATTGTTTTTCAATGCATGACTTTCCTATTGACTCAGAAAAGGATTGGAAATCAACTTATCCTTCTTTTAAAGCTAAATTAGACACTAGAATTAATCGATTCCTTGAAAAAATAAATAGTAGTGAATCGATTTTATTCATTAGGATTTGGGGAAATCGAGATGAAGCGATTGAATTAAAAAACGTATTATCCAAAATTACAAATAAAGATTTTAATATTCTTATTGTCAATTTTAAGGAGGATATATCTAATATCGTTGAGCAAAATTGGAGAATATCAAGGGTTTGTTCAATTGAACTCCCACGTTATCAGGATAGATGGGAAGGTGATGATTCCGATTGGGATTATATTTTAAATAAAATAACATTAACTTAATACTTTTCTTCTTACTTTTAACATAATTTTTCCATTAAATTAAAATAGGTGTAGAGAAATAAAATTGCCAACTAATTGATACACACTTAATTAATAAACCGTTCATATAATAATTCATAAGTCCTTCTTTATTGAATAAATGGTTCTTTACAAAATTGATTCCATCACTAGAGCACCTTTATACGGTGCTCTTTTTTAAATTTGTAAAATCTACCATTCGATATTTGTTCACTTTTCCTTTAAATAGTTAATTTCCTTCTTAGATTTTTCATTATAAGCTTCTTCAATTCCCTTGATTCCCCTCCCCTTCTTTTATCTTATAAACAAGCAATTTCTTTCATTAGTATTAAATAAAAGAAAGCATTGATTTTAAAATAACCTAATTTACATAAGATTGAGAATAAACTACAGTGCGTATTCTTCACGTTTAATCAGCATTTGAATTATAAATCTAACATATATTTTTTAGTTGATTGTCATTATGGTACAACCGTGTATACATTTATCAAACAAACTACATAGTTTAAATTAGTAAAATATATAGAGAGGAAGGAAATAAATCTATGAAAGTCATAATTTTGTGTGGCGGAAAAGGGCTTCGGATGCAAGGAATTTTAGAGGACATTCCCAAACCATTAGTTCGAGTTCAAGGAAAGCCTCTCCTCTTGCATATAATGAATTGGTATAGAAAATATGGACATTCTGATTTCATTTTGCCCTTAGGATATAAAGGTGAGAAAATTAAAGAATATTTTATGGACTTTAGCTGGAAAGAGAATGACTTTAGTTTGAATTTTAAAACCAGTCAATATACGCTACTTCAGGAATTAGAAAATTGGAATATACACTTTATAGATACAGGAATTGATACAATGACCGGGGCAAGACTAAAAAAACTTGAATCCTTTGTACAGGGTGAAACCTTTTTATTAACTTATGGTGACGGATTAGCCAATATAGATATTGATCAACTAGTAGCATTCCATAAAGAAAAAGGAAAAATTGCTACATTAACTGGAATTAAAAAAAATAGTCAATACGGCCTATTGGCGGTCGAAGATGGAATTGCTATTGATTTTAAAGAAAAACCATTACTCGATGAAGTAATTAATGGCGGGTTTTTTGTATTTAACAAAGAAATATTCGATTATTTAAGTAATAATGATGATTGTGTTCTAGAAGAAGATCCTCTTCGAAATTTAATAAAAGACAATGAGCTCGCAGTCTATGAACACAATGACTTTTGGGCTAGTGTCGATACACCTAAAGATTTAAAAACTGTAAATGAAAGTTGGAATCCAAATAAATTTTAGTGGAGAGGACTGAATAAGCATTGAACTCTAATGATAAAAAAATAAGTTTACCTCGATTGTATATCCCCTCTAATGAGAAAATAGTTAACCCACTTTCAACAGGAATTAAAGCTTCAAATCTCTCCAAAAAAAATACTCAAAAAAGACATCCCCAATTCTATAATCAACAACATGATCTAAATAATCATTTCTGCGTCATTGTAGGTAGTGAGTATGTCTTGAAAATTATTGCTTTACAGCAATCACTAATGCAGTACTCAGAAAAATTCACATTGTGGATTTGTTGTATAGATCCTTTTGCATATTCACTATTAAAAGAAATGAGTTTAATTAATGTAAACCTTTTACAAGTTGAAGAATTAGAAGATCGTGAACTAAAAGCAATTAAGAGAAAAAGAAAAGTAAATGAATATTGTTGGACTTTAAAATCTGTCTTGATAGAATATTTATTGGTCAATTATGATTTACCATCTATTCTATATTGTGATGGTGATTTATGCTTTTTCTCTGACCCTAATATTATTTTTGAGGAATGGGGTGACCATTCTATTTTCCTAACCCCCCAAAGAGATCGTGATTGGGTAGAAAAAATGTATGGAAAATATCAGGCCGGTCTAATTGGATTTAAGAATGATCTCTATGGACTAAAAAGTGTAAGATGGTGGAAAAATAAATGTATAGATTGGTGCAGTGCCGAGGCTGAGGAGGGGAAATTTGGAGACCAAAAGTATTTAGATTATATCCCTATATATTTTCCGAAAGTAAAAATTTCAAATAACTTAGGTATAAATGCTGCGCCTTGGAACTGTATATATAATAACGATTATAAAATTGACAAGACTAAAAACGATGTATTTATTGAAAACGACAAACTAGTTGTTTACCATTTTGCATGTATTACTATCTTTACTGAAAATGATTTTGATCTTTGGTCTTTGGGAGAAATTTCAATACCCAATAATATATTAAACCATATTTACACTCCGTATTTAGAGAGAATTCAATTTGTTTTAAAGCAATTAAAGGATAAATTCAATAAAGATACTAAACAATTTTTAAGTAAAAAAGATATAAATAAAGCTCAAACTTTATATAAAGATTCACAATTAAGAAGAAAAATGAATCAATCCAATCATTTTATGAACTTTTCCATGATTATAAGTAAAGAACGATTAATTCAAGGATTGACCTCTTATTATTCCTTAGAAAATTTCAACGCTAAATTTACTGTATGGATCTGTTGTATGGATGATTTAACTTATCAAATATTAGAGAAATTAAAATTAAAGCACGCCATACTAATTCCAGTAAAAGAAATTGAAAATCATGAACTCCTCAGTATAAAAAATGATAGAAGTTTACAAGAATATTGTTGGACATTAAAAGCGCCCCTATGTCTACATGTCCTTAGTCTTTATCCGGAAGTTGATCACATTATATATTGTGATGCTGATATGTATTTCTTTACAGCACCTAATATCATTCTTGATGAGTGGTGGAAATACTCTGTATTCCTTTGCCCTCAAAGAAGCTCTACTGCAATTGAAAGCATACACGGTATATACCAAGCTGGTTTAGTAGGCTTCAAAAACGATCAAAATAGTAAAGAAATTTTAACATGGTGGAAAGATAAATGCCTAGAATATTGTAATAATCATTATGATGTTGAAATGAATAGATGGGGTGACCAAAAATATTTAAATCACATTCCTAACATCTTTTCTAATATAAAAATCATGACTCATAAAGGTATTGATGCAGCACCTTGGAATGTCATTTTAAATAGCAGTTCTATATCTAAAACAGATAATAAAGTTTTTATTGATCAAGATGAATTAATAGCTTTTCATTTTGGAAGTATGCAAATTATTAATCCAAACGAGTTCGATTTATGGAAACAAGAAACTTTAGAATTACCTCCAGCAGTTTTAGATTATATATACATTCCTTATATTGAACAATTGAACAAGACATGTCATACCCTTCATAATACTTTTCAAAAATCTCCCTCCTCTTTATTTGCTGACCAAATTGATACAACAACAATAAAAAATTATTTTAAATACCCCTCCCCTCATCACAATTAAGACTGATACTTTCCTTATTTAAAAATAAATCTATTTATTTCAGCAACTAAAAATACATCTTAATAAAGGATAGATTATCATTATGATTGCTTCATTTAAAAATAAAACTTTCCTTATTACTGGTGGATACGGTTTTATTGGTTCTCACTTGGCACGAAGACTTTTAAATTTACAAGCAAAAATTGTTCTTTTCATAAGAACACCATCAAACTCTTGGAGACTAAAGGATATTCTAAAATATATTGAAACCTATGAAATAGATATACGAGATAAAAAACAAGTACAAGATGCAATAAAGAAAATTAATCCCGATTATATCTTTCACCTGGCAGCCTATGGTGTAAATTCTGCCCATACAGATTACATCCATGCTATAGAAACAAATGTTATAGGGACTTGTAACATTATTCAAGCAGCAAAATTGGTGAATTGTAAAAAAATCATCAATTTTGGGAGTAGTTCTGAATACGGTAACAAGATGGAACCTATTCATGAAAATATGTTACTAACTCCTGTGGATATCTATGGAAGTACCAAAGCTGCTGCTACTATACTCGCCCATCAAATTGCTAGCGAAAACAATATTAATCTTATAACATTAAGACCTTTTGGCATATTCGGAGAAGGCGAAGAGCCGCATAAAATTTTTAGCTATATAATCTTGCGAGTATTACAAAACAAAGATGTAAATTTAACTTTATGTAATCAATTAAGAGATTATTGTTATATAGAAAATGTAATAGATGCCTGTATCCTAGCAGTAGAAAATACTACTGTACAAAATGAAATCTTTAATATTGGGAGCGGCACTATTCACCCCTTGAAACATTATGTAGAATTATTATTCAAACATTTGAAAACCAATTCCAGACCAAATTACGGTGCAATTTCCTCTAGAACAAATGAAAGATGGGTTCCTGAAGCAGATGTGCAAAAAATAAAAAACTCTCTTTCCTGGGAACCTAGAATTAGTATTGAAGAAGGAATTATAAAAACTGTTAATTGGTATAAAAATAATAAACATTTATACCTAACTCCCTAAAAATAGGGTACTAAAGGAGGTGGACTAATTGTTAAACCAAAACTTTAATAATGCTTTTTACGGAAAAACAATTTTAATTACTGGACATACTGGTTTTAAAGGTTCTTGGTTATCCCTATGGTTGAATGAATTAGGTGCTACTGTAATCGGATATTCATTAGATCCTAAAAATAAAAATGATAACTTTAACATTACTAACCTTCAAAATAATATAATTGATATTCGTGGAGACATTAGAGATTTTAATAAATTAAATAAGGTTTTTACAGATTATAAACCTGAAATTGTATTCCATTTAGCTGCCCAACCTCTAGTTAAGTATTCATATGAATATCCTAGAGAAACATACGAGGTAAACGTTGTAGGAACTATGAATGTACTAGAGGCAATTCGATTACATGAATCAGCTAAAATAGGAATTATGGTGACAAGTGACAAGTGCTATGAAAATAAAGAATGGCCTTGGGGTTATCGTGAAATTGACCCTATGGGCGGCCATGACATATATAGCTCAAGTAAAGGATGCTGCGAACTTTTAATTTCTTCCTATCGTAATTCTTACTTTTCAGAAGAAAAATTTTCTCACCACAAGAAAATAATTGCAAGCGTTCGAGCTGGTAATGTAATTGGTGGTGGTGATTGGTCAATAGATAGAATTATTCCTGATTGTATACGAGCATTAGAATCAAACAAAAAGATTATTATTAGAAACCCTACTGCTATTAGACCCTGGCAACATGTACTAGAACCCTTAAGCGGGTATTTACTCCTTACAGAAAAAATTATAAATAATGGTATCCTTTATTCAGGGGCATGGAACTTCGGGCCATCCCTAAGCAATATTGTTTCAGTAGAAAAATTAGTGACCCGTTTACTAGATATTTGGGGCTGCGGGGATTGGACAGCAGAAAATATAGGTCCAATAAATTTTCATGAAGCAAATTTACTAAACCTTGACATTAGCAAAGCAAAATTCAATCTTGATTGGCAGCCAAAATGGTCCCTACAACAGACTATAGAAAATACAATAGAGTGGTATAAACGTTATAATTCTTACACCAGTTCTGAGATGATAAATCTATGTATTAGCCAAATCAAACAATATTGCATGCTTTGAACTACTCCCACATGCTCATACTTGCTGTGAGTTCCTTATGGAGGGAGTCTTCTTGGTTAAAATAATAAAAGATACATTAATTTTTATAGTCTAAATTATAAACCTACTATACCTAAAATTATGTGATTGTCCATTAACAAAAATTTTATTTCTTCGGTTATTTCAAATCAACTATTGACATTATATTGAAGAATAAAGGAATCACGTATTTTTCTAGTGATTCCCTTGTTCTGAGAAAATAATGTCTTGCTTTAACGACAATACAGTATATGTGATTATTAATTTATTTGTTCTAGTTATGAAAAAATCTATTCCTGTCAAAAGAGCTTTCTTCAAAGAAAAACTTCCTTTTTTTCTACTTATCCTACTCGAAAAGTAAATAATGTTATTTTTCAGATAATTACATCTACTATTTATAGAATTACACTGAGCTTTAACAAGCTTATGCTTATATATTGATTCTCTTATTTATTATCACCAATGTTGATGAATTTATGCATAGCTTATTCTATACACAAATAGCTTTTTGAATTATCTTTTCAGAATAAATAAAGGAGACTTTCTCTTTTATGCACTTTCCCCTTACCATTCTTAAATTTCCCTTTAATCAACAATAAGAACAAATCTTCAATATAGTACATCTTCTTTGAACTACCCCCACTTTCACTTCGTTTAGAAGTGAGGGATTCCTAAGTAAAGAGTTCTATCGAACTCTAATTGATTAGGCTAACCCCGCAGGCCTTGCGGTTAGAAGCCTTATCGCTTCACTCTTTAGATTGATACTTGCGTTAATATCCCTATCATGGTGTGTACGACAAGAAGGACAGTCCCATTCACGTAGGTTTAGATTTTTAACGTCTTTATTTTGATATCCACAACAAGAACATAATTGGCTGGAAGCAAATGTTTTCGATACGACAATGACTTGTTTGCCATACCATTTTGCTTTGTATTCTAACATTGATCGAAATTGCAACCAAGATACCTCACTAATTGCTTTTGCTAACTTATGATTCTTTAACATATTCGATACTTGCAAATTCTCTATACCGATAACATCGTGGTTTTTGATGATTTCAGTTGAAATTTTGTCCAAGTAATCTTTTCTAGTATTTGATATGTATTCATGAATTCTAGCTACCTTTACTCGTTGTTTATTCCAGCGAGAAGATCCTTTCATTCTTCTAGAAAGAACACGCTGTGCTTTCGCCAACTTATCTTCTAATGATCGGAAAAATTTCGGATTTTCATAGTGTGTTCCATCTGACAAAATAGCGAAATCTTTTAGTCCTACATCTATTCCAATGTAAGAATGTGTTTTCGGAAGTTCTTGTACTTCTGTTTCAACTAATAGTGACACAAAATATCTACCAGAAGGGTTCTGTCTAACTGTAGCATTTACAATACGCCCCTCTACTTCGCGACTTTTGGCAAATCGAACAAGGCCTAGTTTCGGCAACTTTATTTTGTTCCCTACAACGGCAATGTTTTCATTTGTTTGTTTTGTGGTATAAGATTGTACGTTGTTCTTCTTAGATTTAAAGCGCGGTGCGCTGTTTTGTTTTTTGAAAAAGCGCGTATAAGCATCTGCAAGGTTGCGAACAGACGACTGAATCGCAATACTATCCACTTCTTTTAGCCAAACAAGCTCTTTCTTCATGGCAGGTAGTTTGGCAGAGCATATACCATAGGTCAAGCCTTTTCCTGTCTCTTTGTATGCGTGATCCCATAAGGATAGAAAATGATTGAATACAAAGCGAGAACACCCAATCGTTTTGTTGATTAGAATTGCTTGTGCTTGATTTGGATAGATACGAAACTTATAGGCTTTATTAATCATTATTTGATTCACCTCCATTTCGGTATATGACTATTATATACCAAACATACATTCGATAGATAGTAGAGTAATACTTTCTATATGTCGAACAATTAAGATGGCTTCCTGCCATCTCTTGTTCGAGGCCAATTCATCTCCCACCTACTCACTGGACTGTGACCCTTCACGCTCCTTGAGGAAGGAGTCTTCTTGGCTAAAATGATAAAATAAAACAAAACCATACGTAAGATAATTTTACTATTACAAATAATGACATAGTCTGTTTCACCTTTTACATTATCTAAAAAAGAACTTGTAGGAATTCTTACAAGTTCTTTTTTATTTCCTTTATTCTCTTCTTATTTACATACGCAAGATTTATACATTTGGTGGTGATACATACTATATTTATCCGATAAAATAATCTAAAAATTAACACATAATTGATCGTTTTAAGAAAAAGAAATTTCATAAATCTTCAATCACAGTTTCTTAGTTCACCTGATAAAACGTATAAAGACTCCTATCATCTTTTGATAATTTTTGGATGTTTTATTCTAAGTACATTCGACAATAATTGATTATTTTCTGAATTTTCTTGAAAAAGTTGTAAAATCATACTATTTTTTCTTCTATTTTGCTATGATAGTTACAATTAAATTGGATTAGGATATTTCTATAAGATGGGGGCGTATATTATGAGTGTCTCAATAAAAGGAAATGAGCAGTTAACCTCTCTATTGAACGACTGGTATCGATCTATGCTATCTCAACAAGTTATAAAAGCTACTAATCTAAAAAAGAAAATTGATGAAAAAATCAGCAAATTAAGTACTGAGCCAAATCAAGAACATCAAGATCAAAATTTGTTACTATATTACTCACTACTTGAATTCCGTTACAATGTCTTAACAGATAGCCTTGGTATTCAACAAAATAGTTTTGATACTATTAGCGATTATGATATGCCTACAGATCAATTTCTACAATTCTATTATCATTTTTTCAAATCCATTCATTCCACTTTTATATCAAATTATACTGAGGCAGAGGAACATTATAAACTAGCAGAAAAAATATTGATAGCTATACCAGATGAAATTGAACACGCCGAATTTTACTATAGAATTGCTACTTTCTATCACCATACCTATAACAATCTCGCTTCTATCGAATACGCAAATAAATCGAGAGCAATCTTTTCAAAGTATGAAGGTTATGAAGTAAAAACAGCCTTTTGTAATAGTTTGCTAGGTGGCTGCTGCATCTATTTAAAACAGTACGAACAAGCAGAAGAATATCTACATTGTGCAATTGATTTACTACAAAAAAATAGGGAAGAAGATTCCTTGTTATACGTAAAAAATACTATGGGGTGGCTGTATTCTGATCAAAGTATGTCTACTTTAGCTATTCGTCACCTTTCAGAAGTAACAGAGAAAATCCCTACACACTTCAAGGCCATCTTCCTACAAGCTAAGGAACATTATAAGTTAGGAGAACAATCAACGGCCAGCCAACTCATTGATAAGGGACTACAAATTTGCAGAGAAATTCATAACGAAGAATACACACACCACTTCTCTATTTTAAAAAGATTAAACGAAAATATTCCATTGGAAGAATTAGAAAAAATCATTCAAGAAGGAATCTTATACTTTGAGGAAGAAGAATTATGGGAATATGTTGTCGAATACGCTGAATTATTCGCCACAAAATGTAGACAATTAGAGAACTACCAAAAGGTAAGTGACTATTTCCATATTTGTTATCAGGCAAGACAAAAATCAATCGCAAAAGGAGTGTTAAAATAATGAAAAAAATTAGCTTATTATTATCAGGCATTGCTTTTATTGGGGTATTAACGGTGGGAATTTTTCAGTTTTCTAAAACAGATCAGCTTGCTACTCATGGTCATTATCCTACTCCTTCATATAGTGTTGGCGATTATGGTGGTGCACCACCACAAATTTAATGTAACTGTATTTAAAAACCCTCCAAATGGAGGGTTTTTAAATGGCTTTTCTGCCTGTTCAATACGCATAGCGAGTACATATTATACTTATTTACTATGCATTTCCACTCTGTAACAAGATTCTAGCATTCTCTCCTAGAATCTCAACTTAAATCTTAAATCCACCAATTAACTCTTGAAGTTCTTCTGCCATCTGTGCTAATTGTATTGCTGAAGAATTTATCTCTTCCATTGAAGCATGTTGTTCCTCAGATGAACCAGCTATCGTTTGCATACTTGAAGAATTCTCTTTTACAGCCATAGCTATTTGATCAATCGATGTATCGACTTTCATTGCATCAGTAGTCATTGTATTAGATAGCTCCACCATACCATGCACTTTTGACACTATATCATTTGCAGATTTTGAAATCTCATAAAAACTTTGTTTTGTATCGTTCGCAACTTTAATTCCCGACTGTACCTCTACTCCCACTTCATTCATAGCTTTTACAGTCTCATGTACGTCTGCTTGTATTTCCTTAATTAAGCTTCCAATTTCCATCGAAGATTCGGATGATTGCTCTGCTAGCTTCCTAACTTCATCTGCAACAATTGCAAACCCTCGCCCCTGTTCTCCTGCTCTAGCTGCTTCAATTGCTGCATTCAATGCTAATAAATTTGTTTGTTCCGCAATATTTTGAATCGCTTCTAATATACTTCCAATTTGTTGCGATTTCTTATCTAATAATTTTATTACATTATCGGATTGAGAAACAGAGTGATGGATAGACTGCATTTGTGTTACAGTTTGTTCTACTAATTGTTCACCTTCATTGGCTTTTTGTTTTGTGTATATGGATGAAGCCGATACTTCAGATGCATTCTCAGCTACATATTGAATATTTCGTGTTACCTCACCAATTAATTCAGCTCCAGACTCAACTTCATTATTTTGAACCTCTGCACTATTCGAGATCTCTTCCATCTCTTTTGTAATTTGTTCCGTCGCAACGCTTGCTTGTTCTACACTAGCAGTTAGTTCCTCAGAAGACGCAGCTACATGTCCTGCAGATGTGTTAATTTGAGAAATAATATTACGTAACGACTCTGCCATTGTATTGAAACTACCGCCTAATTGACCAAGTTCATCCTTTGAACGAATATCTATTTTCTCGGTTAAATCTCCCTGACTAATTCTTTGTGCCGAAATAACTAATTGTCTTAGTGGATTAATAATAGATCTAAGTATGAATAAAATTACAATTCCACCTAACAATAATGAAGCCCCTATTATAGTGAGCGTTTTATAAAAAATAGGATTGGTAGCTTCTTCAATTTCTTTCGTAGGCATTACGCCAGCTATTTTCCAACCTGTTTTTTTGTTTGTCTTAAAGCTTATGTTTCGATCTTCCCCATTAAGGCTATAAGTAATTACGTCATCTTCTTTTTTGTACAGTTCATCCGCTAAAGTTTTCTCTAATTTCTCTCCTGGCTTTAGTGATGGATGAACAACTATTGTTTTATCTTGACTGACTATAGATACAAATCCTTGCTTTCCAATTTTAATCATTTTGGATGTTTTTACTATATCTTTAATATTCAAATCTACGCCAATGACACCACTTTTATCTGCATTTTGCTTTGCAATTGCTATTACCATATTTCCTGTAGACTTTGATTTATATGGAGATGAAACAATAATCTCTCCATTTGCTTTTACTGCATCCTTATACCAACTGCTTTCTAACGGATTAAACCCTTCTGGTATTTTTCCAACAGGTGCATGAATAAATTGATTGTTACTGGATGCCGTATAAATCGTTTCTATCTCTGGATGTAACTGTATATATTGATCAAATTTACTCTGTACATTTTGCGATTGTTCAGGATTATAATCCCCTTGTGTGAGTACCTTTGCAAAATGAGAGACATCTGTTTGCTTATTTTCTAATTCATCATCAACAATCTTATCTAAAATACTTATATTATCTTGTGCTGATTGTAAAATTGTTTCATTAAGATCTGTTTTTGCTTTATTATAAGATGATATTCCTACGATTAGACTTGGTATAATTAATATTGCTATAAATGCCATAGACAACTTCGTTTTAAGCTTTATTTGTCCCAATCTTTCTTTTATATTAAACACTAGATACTTCTCCCTTTCACTTTTACTACTGATATAGTTTATTTAAATTTTTCTCCTTTATTTTTTCTACATATATTTACAGTACCATTCGAAATGAAACCCCTATTAAATCCTATCATCTCAACTTCCTTATTTAACGATTTAAATTTCACAGGCAGCGTTTTATCTATCCTCCTTTCGAATATGTTATCTTTCCATATTCAGCAATTCTAAAACTACGAATTGTTCCCAATAAAATGGATGAAACATAACCTTCATTTAACAGATATTATTTGACCTTGATTGGATAAAAATTTTAATTTAGCGCTATTCAAATCGGATGAAGTCTTTACCATAATAAATTCTCTAAAAAATAACTACATAAATTTATTCTTTGTATGATTATGTTTAACAGCCTTTGAACCATTCTAAATGCATCACACTATTCATGAATCATTTACTACGGCCGATTTTGTTGTAAGAGATAACTAAACCATAAATTCTATATAAAAGAATAAAATAAATTGGAGAAATTCATTGTAACACGTATACATAAGTAATAGATATAAAATCCGATAATATATTATTACCTTATAATAAATAAATAATTCAGTATAAACTGTATTTTAGTTCTATAGAAGAATCTTCCCCTATATGCAATATTACATATAATCTACCTTATGTAGTTTGTTATACTATGCATGTGGATTTTTCATCCAAAAATCCACCCAAACGCATATTTATGTATATGCCACCCTAATTGATGAAAGTGAGAAGAATGTTTATCATTTTTCTCACTTTTTTATTTAGGTTCTGTTAATATTGTATTAAATAAGGGAAGACACCTTAGAGTTGGTGCTTCCCTTATTTGTTGATTATTCAAATCTAAAATAGGTATTTTCTAAACCTATTCTTTGCTTTAATGTTCTGCCCAAAGCATAATTATTTGGTAATTCTTTTTCAATGACACAAATAATATAACCTGCTTTTCCTGTTGTTAAATTAGTTAATTGTAAGTAGTTATTGTTGTCGTAGATATAAGAAATAATATATTCATAGAAATTATTTTCTTTGTCTTCTCTATTCATATCAACATTGTACAACCTAACTCTTGCTCCTGCCCAAATTTCCTCATCATCATCAACATTACTTAAAAGCATCCATTTCGAGTTATCCAATATTTCACCCTTTTCTTTAATTCGTTCCTACACCATATTCAAGGTATGCTAAATTATCCTTGTCTGATGAATATCTATTTATCTTTTCATATAGAGTAAACAAAATCTCTACTCATAATTTTTTCTTTGTTAGGCAAACTATATCTAAGCCGTTTGAACTAGCGGCTTCACTCTTCTGGTAATGGGATAGCACAATTTATTGAATTGACTAACTCATTCAACCCACTGGCACCGGCAGGCAACAAAATAGTTGTCTGCCATCTTCATGTATACTTTTTCTAATTTCATTACAAACCAAATGTGTGTTGTACTAATTTCAAAAAGGACGGAATTTCATTTTTGAAAATATAAAAAAGACAAGGTCCTGTCTACTTTTTGTATAGGACTTTTTCTTCTCACATATACTATTTTTGAACCTGTTACCAATACGTGTCCTAATGGTGTCTTGAATTCCTCCTAAAAAGGGCTGCAGATACGAGTGCATGCCCTTTTATTTAAATTGCTACTCTATCTTCGATAAAATAATTAAAAACTCAAATGCAATATTACATATTTTTTCAGTTAGGATTATATTAAGATTTACTTCATAGTCGAATTATGGTTTCCTATCTAATTCAGCAATATGTGAACTGTTTACCTAAAGAAAAGGCATCCAAAAGGTGTCTTTTCTTCTTTTAATCTAAAAAACATTTTGCCTTTTCAGTAAGATCCAATTATCCCTCTAACCTAAACCTCATAATTAAAGGCAATTTAATCATGGTACTCAAGAGTTTTCATCCATTTCAATATACCTATAGCTTAATTTAAAATCACATTTCCAGCACTATATTTGCTTTCCTACAGATTTTCTGTCTTGTTCTTAATTCTGTCAAAATCCTCATGTAGCTATACAAAGAATATATGCTATTATGATTTTAAGAAACTATGCGTTCCCTTAACCCTGTATCCGGCCCTGTATTTATTACAGGGTCTTTGTTTATTTTATTTAATACACATCCAATTTCAGTTAAAATTGTTTAAATGCTAATTAATTTTTGAAATGATATAACTATAAGCTCTTTTAGCAAATAAAATATAATATTAGACATATTTAACCAACTTGGGGCTATTATTAATTTTCTAAATATGCACTTCATTAACACTACACAAATAGTGTTAACTATCTTAATTGAATATTAGTAATAGTAAGTATAAATATTATCAATTTACTATATATTACATTTATGTAAAAATAGACGTATGTTAATCTTATTCAAAATCTTTCCCCTAATAAAGATTTGAAGTAGCATTTCATGATTCTCCTTACTGTTAATATGCCCTGGAAAAGAACCCTATAGGGTTCTTTTTCTTTTCATTATAACCTCAGTAAGTCCTTATTTAACATGCAAAAAGGACTGCTAATTATTTGCAGCCCTTTTACACGTTAATATACACTTGTATTACATGCTTAAAACTTTATTGTATTAGGTATTTATACCAACTAAACATGCCATTATCATTTAGATATATAACACTTCAAAGTTTAGAAGTATACAATAACAAATCTTTCCCAGCTTCCAGCTACATAACTAGTAGCTGTTAATTCTCTACCACCATTTGCTGATATATATCTACCATTACTTAGTGCTTGTAATACATATATCCTATTATCCCCACCATTATATAAGATAAATTTTTCCCATGCCCCAATTGATGTACGATCTGCTACTACTCTACCATTTGGCTCAAACGAAACATACTTCCCATTACTTTTAGCTTTTAAAGCGTACGTATATAATTCCCCCGTCGGAATTAATTCAAATTTCTCCCATTCATTAACTGCATTACGATTTGCTATTACATTTCCCAAAGGCTCAGCAGAAACATATTGTAAATTTGCTGCCTGTATAGCAACTGTCCAACTTCCATTAAATAAATTCACGCCTTTTAGTGAACCTGCTTTTGATAGATTGGCTGCCGATACATCATTCGATGGTGTAATCATCAATATCATTAAAACCATCGGCAACATCATTAAAACTAACTTTTTTGAGATTGTATTACCACTTGCACATGTTATGAACCTCTTCATTCCCATTCCTCCCTTAATATACATAGAACTCATATACATCATATCAAATTTGTAAAATATTGTAATAAAAGAGAGGGTTTATCAATAAATACCTTACTATTCTGTTTCTTTTTTCTCAAATCTATAACACTTAAACATGTATCAATTCTCAAGCACATTTTTAAAATTTTTTCCCCCTGATAAACAAATGTAGCAGTTGATGGCAAGGAGAGTATATACAAAAGAGAGAGTATTTTCATTTCACTTTTCTTTAAATAAAAGCCAAATAGCCGTTCATAATGAACGACTATTTGCATCTAACTAATAATTAGAAGGTTCTTCATGTTAATCTATTTTGTTTAATCCCGTTGAAGTAACTTGATAGGTTCTTTTTTTGCCTATATATTCTTGTTTATTATTCTCAAGGTTAATAAGTGTAGCGCGTGTCTTTTCCTTTACTGCTTCCCCTTCTATATGGGTAATCTCAATGTAATCTCCCGCTTTTACGGGCACCTTTTGGATTTCAGCAGTTTGTTGTCTATTTCCCACTATTTCCTTATTATACACAACACTACCGGTCGAATTCTTTACTGTAATACTTGCATACGTATTATTAAAGTAAGAATGTGGTACGCCTGCTTCTAAATTCACCTGCATTTTCTCTGTTGTCCTATTATAATCAACTTTTGCGATTTCTCTATCACTATATCCTTTTAATGACCACCCAAAATGATTTCCATCTAAAACCGTTGTTTCTGGCATTTCTTCTACTTTCTTCAAGCCTTCTGTTGTAACTTCGTACATGACTTTTTTTCCAAAGCTTTCTTGTTTACTGCTGTCTACATTTATTAAAGTAGCTCTATGCACACCTTCTAGGTGTGTCAACTCAATATAATCTCCTACTTTAACTGGAACTTTTTGCGATTCAGCATTTTGTTGTTTGTTTCCATAAATGTCTTTATTGTATACTACTTTCCCTGTTGCATTTTGTACTTTAATACTCGCATACGTTTCATTAAAATAATGATGCGGTACGCCTGCTTTTAAGTCGATTTGCATTTCTTCTGTCGACTTATTAAAATTAACTTTTGCAAACTCGAAATCACTAATTCCTTTTAGTGACCATGCAAATTGATTTCCATCTAAAATTGTAGCTTCGGGCATTTTTTCTGCTTTCTTCAGACCTTCCTTTGTAACTTGGTATATTGCTTTTTTTCCAAAGCTTTCTTGTTTACTATTACCTACATTTGTTAAAGTAGCTCTATGAATACCTTCTAGATGTGTTAATTCAATATAGTCTCCTACTTTGACTGGAACTCTTTGTGATTCAGCATTTTGTTGTTTGTTTCCATAAATGTCTTTATTGTATACTACTTTTCCTGTTGCACTTTGTACTTTAATACTCGCATACGTTTCATTAAAATAATGATGCGGTACGCCTGATTTTAAGTCGATTTGCATTTCTTCCGTTGACTTATTGAAATTAATTTTTGCAAACTCAAATTCACTAATTCCTTTTAGTGACCATGCAAACTGGTTTCCTTCTAAAATACTAGAAGAGTTCGGGATATCTGAATTAAAACCTAAGTTATCTAATATAGATTTTAGATCAGGTAAAACACCTATTCTATCATTCCACGGATCTTGAGATTTTGTTCCTGTATTCGGATTACTTAAGATATTTCTTAATTCGGCTGGTGTATAAGGAGAACCTCGATGTTCTTTAGCAATACCTTGAATCGAAGTTGCTGCTCCAGCAATAATTGGTGAAGCACTTGATGTTCCACTAAATGTTGATGTATATAAATTTGTAGTATTTTGACTTGAATTTGCTGATGTTGTATCAACATTTTCTCCCCATCCATATACATCTAATCGACTTCCATAATTTGAAAACCATAAACGTTTATGTGGAACAGTTGATGATCCCGCCCCAACCATAATAGCACCTGAATCCTTGAAGTCTGGACTATTTCGATTTAAGATCTTTTTTCCATTACGATCTTTAAAATTATCTAAGTCGTTTGAACCATTTGCGCCAGCTTCTATAATAATAATCCCTTTATCTGCACCAACACGAATTGCATCAAAAATATCTGGATGTACTTCTACAGGTAAATATTTATCCCCATACCCATCATACGAAGCTTGTGCCTCTAATAAAAGAATATCTCCCGCTTGTAAATTATGTACAGCACTTAAAATAGCATCCGCAGTATTATAAATTCCATTATCCCTAATCTGGGATATTACTTTTACATTTGCTTTTGGTGCAATTCCAATATTTCCAATTTGATTATCTTCAGATGAAACAATTCCTAATACAGAAGTACCATGAGCTCTATGCTGGCTTATATTTTGTCCCGACATAAGCTTAATATTTTTATTGACTAAATCCTCATGGTTCAATAACCATCCATATTCCATATCCACAAAAGTTGTATCCTTCCCATCACCACCTTTAATGCTCCAAGCATGCGAGGCATTAATTCCCTTTGGTGCCGCTTCAAGATATCCTTGATTTTTAAATCTAGGATCATCGTACGGATTAACAGATAAATCTGATAACTGTATTTCAGGGGGTGTCAAAATTTGTTTTTCTTGTATATAAGCCTCCTCTACGAGAGGAGATGTTTCAAATTTTTTCAGTAATAATTCTATTTCTATGTTATTAGGGGCTTGTACAATATAATAATTTAATAAATTATTAGCTGATTCATTAGCAACTGATTTAGATTGTACTGATAACTTTTCAATCTCTATCGGATTTACAGATGAGAACAGACGATTCAAAGTAAGTTCTGTATTTTCGGAAAATAACTTCTTTAAATTGTTATCATAATCTCCATTTTTTATTCGTTTTTCAATACCATCTTCATAAGGTAAATCAATTTGATTTTTAAACTTTACAATTAATCTTTCTTCCTGTGAATCTCTTTCTTTGTATGTGACATTATAAGATTCAGCGTAAACTTTATTATGAATACTATCATTTTGTAGGATTAGATCTGTTCCTACAAATGTGGTCATTGCAATTGATGAAATTAGAAACCCTTTGAATATGTTCATACTATACCCGCCGATCTATATTTTCTTGAGAATTTTTTAATGCGTATAATGGTTAAGATTTTTATATAATATATAAATCTATAATTTAACTTTTGTAGTGAAATCTATGACTTTATTAATAATCCCATAGAGGTAACCTGATATATTCTTTTCTTTCCCATATACTCCTGTTTATTATTCTCAAGATTAGTAAGTGTGGCGCGTGTCTTTTCCTTTTGTGCTTCTCCCTCTATATGAGTAAACTCAATACAATCTCCTACCTTGACTGAAACAGTTTGGCTCTCAGCATCTTGTTGTCTATTTCCTATAATTTCTTTATTGTACAAAATATTACCGGATAAATTCTGGACTTTAATGCTTGCATACGTATTAGTAAAATAAGAATGGGGTATACCCGCTTCTAATTTAAGCTGCATTTTTTCTGTTGCTTTGTTATATTCTATTTTCGCGATTTCTCGATCATTATATCCCTTTAATGACCATGCAAATTGATTTCCATCTAAAACCGTTGTTTCTGGCATTTTCTCTACTTTCTTCAAGCCTTCTTTTGTAACTTGATATCTTGCTGTTTTTCCAATGGTTTCATTTTTGTTATTTTCAAGGTTAATTAAAGTTGCTCGCGTTTTTTCCTTTGTTGCTTCTCCTTCTATATGGGTAAATTCAATGTAATCCCCTACCTTGACAGGCACAGTTTGGCTTTCAGCATTTTGTTGTTTATTTCCCACGATTTCCTTATTGTACAGAACGTTACCAGAAGAATTCTGGACCTTAATACTCGCATACGTACTAGCAAAATAGGAATGTGGTACACCTGCTTCTAGTTTTACCTTCATCTCTTCTACCGTTTTATCATAATCTACTTTTGCAATTTCTCTATCACTATATCCTTTTAATGACCATGCAAACTTGTTTCCTTCTAAAATTGTTGCTTCTGGCATTTTTTCTACTTTCTTCAGACCTTCCTTTGTAACTTCGTATATGGCTTTTTTTCCAAAGCTCTCTTGTTTACTATTATCTACATTTGTAAGAGTAGCTCTATGTACACCTTCTAGATGTGTTAACTCTATATAATCGCCTACTTTGACTGGAACTTTTTGCGATTCAGCATTTTGCTGTTTGTTTCCATAAATCTCTTTGTTATAGACCACTTTACCTGATGTGTTTTGCACTTTAATACTTGCATATGTACTATCAAAGTAGTCATGTGGTACACCTGCTTTTAGATTAATTTGCATTTCTTCTGTTGATTTATTTAAATTTACTTTCGCAAATTCGAAATCTCCAATCCCTTTCAGCGACCATGCAAATTCATTACCTTCAAAAATGTTTGGAGATTCATTTTTGATTTGTACCTTTTTCTCAACAGTTTGATCAAATATATCCGTTAATACAATTTTTGCATAAGCATTTGTTGGTAATGATATAGATTGACTGATTACATTTTGATAGGATTTAATATCATTAATTACGTTAATAGGTTGGCCCGTCATATTTTCATTGTTATAAATTTCAATTTTCCCCTTAAATTGCGGTGTACTATTTTCTTTTAGTTTCCAAGATACATTTAATTTTTCATTTTCATAATATATAGATTGGATATCAAAATCTAATTTTCCTATTTCAGGTTGAGTAGGTTGATTTAGCTTGAATATTTTTCCTGACCCAATAGTAGACTGCGTATTACCTCCTGCTTTGACCCATACATATTCTGAAGTAGATCCTCCATCATATTGATAAGTATTATCATGCGTTCCAGAAATACTTTGATTATTCCAAGAACTCCATTGTTTATCAACTAATTTTCGGCTATAACCATTTTTTAGGCGCGCTTCTCGAACATTCTGTCCACTATCAGCCCAGTCTTCTTGAAACATTCCTAATCCATGATTAAATGCAACATTAGCAACCGGAAAGTCCATAATTGCAATTTGATGCCATTTATTCTTTGTTACATCTTTCATCCATTGTCCAAATTTAGTATGACCATTTTCTTGCCATGAACGCATTGTCATTGTGTACCAATTGTAGTCTTTCCAACCATAAGTTGTTTGAACCTTCATTCCTGTTCCTTCTCCTCCAAAGGGTCCAGCTTGCGAATTCGGAGATAAGTATTCGGCCTTTATTGCTTCTTTAGAGGAAATTGGATCCCATAAGGCAAAATGTAAAGTGCGTTTTCCATTTTCATCAAACCCACTTTGTTGTTGAAAACCAGCATATCCTCCAGCTTCACCACCTGCATTCCAGTTGTGTACAGCCCAGTACGTATAAGGTGGAGTCTGAACTGGTGACCAGTCTATACTAATAATATCTGAGGCAGGTATATTTTGGGGACTCACATAAACTGCTGGAGCAGCTGAATGTGTTGCAGCTTTAGTGTGCGAAATAGACGTTCCAAACATAGAAAACATGCTACATGCTGCGGTCATTATAATAACTTTATTAAA
Source organism: Bacillus cereus group sp. BceL220 (assembly GCF_051776965.1). Classification (NCBI taxonomy): domain Bacteria; kingdom Bacillati; phylum Bacillota; class Bacilli; order Caryophanales; family Bacillaceae; genus Bacillus; species Bacillus cereus group sp. BceL220. The sequence goes on from NZ_JBPWBC010000008.1 coordinate 134,195, forward strand.
TCTTTTCTTCGTTTTCTGACTAATCACTAATCTACATCCTTTTCTAATTTTTATTATTGAATAATAACTTAGTAGAGAAATCTATCAAAATTCAAACAACATCCAGTAAATCTTTAAAATACTGCCCCAATTTTATGTTGTTCTATCTTCACATCTGATTCTTACATGTTATTTGATTGTAAGTGGTTTCCATAAAGATAACGCAAATATCCAATTCGGGTCACCATTTCCTTGATAATTTTGAACAGCTTCATACACTGTCCCTTGATGTTCTACTTTATCGCCCTTTGTATATGCCTTCTTTGGATCCCATTTTTCATAAGATACATTTTGATCTTTGGTTTTTACAAGAAGAATTTCACTTTGAATTGATGTATTTCCAGCTGCATCTACAGCCTTCACTGCATATTTATATTCCTTATTAACTGTTAAATTTTGATCAGTAAACGTCGTTCCTTGTACCGTTTGAATCAATTGCCCATCACGTAATACCTGATATTCTTTTACACCTATATTATCTGTAGAAGGATTCCATTTTAGCTCTACACTGTTAGAAGTAAGGTTGCTTGCATATAATCCTTTTGGCTGTGTGGGAGCTTCTGTATCTGGTTTCGGATTAACAATTTGATTTACTTTTTTCAGGCCATTCTTTGTAACTTCATACATTACTTTTTTATCAAGGCTTTCACGTTTATTATTATCTAAATTTATTAATGTTGCCCTCTCTCCGCCTTCTAAATGTGTAAACTCAATAAAATCGCCGGTCTTTACTGAAACTTTTTGTGTTCCAGCATTTTGCTGTTTATTCCCATAAAACTCATTGTTATATACTACTTTACCTGATGTGTTTTGCACTTTAATACTTGCATATGTACTATCAAAGTAGTTATGTGGTACACCTGCTTTTAAGTCTACTTGCATTTCTTCTGTCGATTTATTGAAATTAATTTTAGCAAACTCGAAATCACTAATTCCTTTTAGTGACCATGCAAACTGGTTTCCTTCTAAAATATTATTTACATTAGGCATATCTGGTTTAATTGGATTAGAATCCGTACCCTTCCAAATCTCTGCTGTTAAAATTGGATATCCTAATGCAGCTACTTTTTGAATAGTATCGTTATTTGGACGTAATCCCCACTTCTCAAAGAAAGGAATCAAATTTTGTTTGGCTACTTTTGATGCTGAAATCATAAATAATTGTTTTTTATTTTCATCAGTTTGTGGAAGTTCACTTGCAGGCATGTCTCTATACAATTGATGCAATTTAGGATAGAAATCCTCTCCATACGCTAACTGTAGTTGCCAAAGCATAACAAGCTTTACAAAAACATCGCTAATTTCATCATAATTTTTATTCACTTGTTCTAGATATTGAAATGCTTTTGGATAAATTCCACTTTTCTCTAAGTTGGATGGTTGATTAAATGCTTTTTCTACAGATAGGCTGTATATATTATTTTGTACTTCTGTCATATTATAAAACTTCCAGGGCGATTGTTGTCTCAAATGTCCTGCCTCATGCCAAGGGCCCCAGCCATCTGTTATAAATTTATTAATATCTAACACGTATTGGATTGCATCTCCTACATATGCTGTTCGATAAGAAGTTGCATACATATAATAATCAGGAGAATGATTTTCTTCTACGTAATGAACATAATGTTTATCTACTTGTTCTTCAGATAATCCAGCTACTTTGTCTTGAATTCGAGTAGCTTCATCCATCTTTTTTAAGAGTTGTACAGGATCTGTATTAGAACCCAACAAATATTTCTTAACACGTGCAGGACTGGCCGTAATTAATACACGTTCGCCTTTTAACTCCACTGCATGTGCATTAGGATATTGGTCCAGCATGTTTATTAAATCTTGTTTCGTATGCTTTCCTAGTTCAAAGAAAGGCATAGTCGTTCCACCTGTTGTGATTGTTGTTCGAATGGTACCACCTTGCTGTTTATTATAAAAATAAATCAGCCCCCCATTTGGAGATTGGATTGTGTTTACACCAGGTTTTAATGTAAATGATTTTATCTTAGAATCTTCTCTCCAAGAAGCATCATACGAATACGTTCCAATATATACCTGAATATCTTGATTACCTTCTACATTAATCGTTATTTGTTCATTTGGTTTTGCATATAAACCAGTTGGTTCATATGGACTAAATGCCATACTTTTTCTTTCCTGTTGTTTTAGTACCTCAACATCTCCTTTTCCTGGGACTGTAAATGTTATATTTTCTGATTTAACTGACTTTTCACTTTGCAGTGATGTCGATAAATTTTTTTGCTGCTCCTTTTGCTCCGCAAAGACATCTGATGAAGAAATCATTCCAGTCGCAAGCATAGTTACTGTAGCAGTAGCTGCAAGTATTTTTCTAGTTTTATGTTTTGAATTATCCCCCATATTATCTCCCTCATTTTTCCTTAGTACTCTTAAGGATTTTTTGTTTTCTTCTTCATGTTTTTACAATCTAAACTATTCATACTATTTAAGTTGTGTCTATTACTCTATATTTTTTCATAAATATCTCCTTTTCTTTATTTATTATTGTATATAAATGTTATTTGATGACACATTAAATAACAACTTTACGATAAACTCATCGATAACAGCCTATTATGTTTTGATTCTGTATTCTAAACTTCCATCTAATTGGAGAAATACACCCAATTGGAGAAATAAGTAAATAATTTTCAGCATTTAAGGGTTCGGATCTCACAAAAAAATTCATAAAACTTTTTTCACTTTAAAGGTTAATATAATTGCAACCACATTTGTTTAAGCCTCCACCTTTTTTGAAAAAAAAGCATCTAATTCCATTTGAATTAGATGCTTACATTTAGTCCTTAGGACAAATATTCTAAACTATTTATGTACTTGTAAATCTTTTTTTATTACTTCCCAGAGTGAATTATCTTGACGCATTGTTTTACCCTCTTCATCCCATTTTATTTTTCCTGTTCCCAATTCATAATCCATCCCTGTCCATGTGTCTTCACGAAATGCATAGAATGATTTATGCCAACCTTTTTGGTTGAAGATAGAAATAAGATCTTGCATGTATTGGGTAGCTCCTGGAACAGTACGGTTAATTCCAAACTCCTCTGCAATAATTCGATTAGATGATACATGATTTTTCTTAGACCATTGTTGGATTGGCTTCAAAAATTGCTCTAATCCCTGCTTATTCCACATTACAGGTTTCTCTAAATCTCTTACTTTTACTAATCCTGGATATTGATACTCCTTATTTTGTTTTTCACCTTGACTCGTTAATTCATATGGTTCATACATATGAAATGCATATAGGGTTTTTTTATCATTTACTGGTTTTAAATATTTAAAGGCCCATGGAGTAGCATATAAACCTGAATCTAAAATAATCGGTGTTTCTTGGTCTACTTCACGAATGGAATTGATTACTTTTTGATAAAATCTGTTTAAATCCGCTGTCGTTCCCTTCACTTTTGCATACCATTTCTCATAATCTTCCGTCCAAAAATCATTATATCTATTATTTTTAGCTGTTTCTGGATGTGGTTCATTTATAATATTATAACCAACCACCGCGGGGTGATCTTTTAATTCCAAAGCAAGATCCTTCCAAAATTGACTTGCTTGTTCTTGATACTTCTCTTCTTCCCATATTCTGTCGTCATTCTTGTTATTATTAAATTGGCGCCATCGATCACCAGGTAAGGATAACATTGTAAGAACAACTTTCATTCCTTGTGATTTTGCGGCATCTAAATCCGCCTTTAATTTTTCTAAATCCTCCTTTACTAATCCCTGATAGTTATCTGCATTACCTATCAGAAAATCCTTTCCAGAAGTATCTGGTTTATCCTCAAATAGAAAATCTTTATCTTTTGCCCATTTATCAGGTGCTAAACGTACATATTCAATATTAGCTTCTTTTGCACTTTTATAGTTTTCAGGTAATGACGTACTATTCATGAAATTAGTACCCTTTCTTTTCGAATCCCAAAAACTAATTTTTGAATCGCCTTTGTGGTATGTATCAGCTCTTACATTCATTTCCTGTACTCCGAAACTCATCATGCCTAATAACGCAACAATTGGCAAAATTTTTTTCACAACTTTTCCTTCTTTCTCTTTATATTTAACACACATAACATACCTTTGTTTTGTTACAGGAATATGGCAATTTTCCAAAAATGCTTTTTTAGTTTATAAGATAGCAGCGCATTCATAGAAATGAAAGAGATAATTAGAACATTGCTTCATTTTCAAAGAAACAAAAAAGGAATCCTTTACGGATCCCTTTTTGCAATGCACTCTTTTTCAAATGGTACATTTTGCACCTACTTTTAGTATACCTTATAATTCCTATAAAATAAATAAGATTAACTGAAATTTACTTCAAACTGTGATAGAAAACATAATTAAGAAGCGCAGATAACTAAATATTATCCCTTTTATTAAATAAAAAAGATTAAATAATTCCCCCTCCAAACTAGGACCCTTTTACACTTTTTTTACAAATATTATTATAGTTAGATAAACCAAATCATTACCCCATTAACAAAGAGACTCCATAATCGGAGTCCCTTTGTTAATTAGCTATTAAAAATGATAGCATGTGATTATTGTATAATTTTTTCCTTTTTTAGATCTGCATATTCTTCTACGAAATCCCATAAACCTTGCTTTTCGAAGTAAGAAATACTTTTTTCACTTCTTCTAAGAGTTTAATTGCTTCATCTTCATTAAGAGAACGTAAAATATTGAAATGATATACATACTCTTCATTTCCTAATTCCATACAAACTGCTAATCCTTTTTCAAATTGCTTTAAGAATATACAAGCTGTCCCTAATGTGTTTTCACAAGAAGCAACTTTCACCTCATACCCCATTAGCCCAAAATACAAGGAATATAGATACTTATTTTACTTTCAAAGGCTGAAACCTTGCTGCATAACTATTGAAAATAAACATAAGAAAGACGTTCAAATCCATATAGATAGAACGTCTTTTCACTTTACTTTATACATATACTGATTTTTCACTTATTCATTTTGCATTGTACTTAAAAAATCCATAAATTCATCTTCATTTACAGGTTTACTGTAGTAATAGCCCTGAATTAGATAACACGCATTACGTTGTAACACTGTTAATTGTTCCTTCGTTTCTACCCCTTCTGCTATCACTTTCATGTTTAAAGTATGAGCAAGTGAAATAATGGTTTGTATAATTTCATCTCCATCAGTAGAAGTTCCGATCCTATTAACAAATTCTCTTGGAATTTTTAAAGTATCAATTGGATAAAGAGGCAGATACGCTAGTGAAGAATAACCTGTACCAAAATCGTCAATTGATAAATGTACACCATATGATTTTAATACTTTTAACTTTGATAAGGTTTCTTTTTCATCTACCATTGCTATTCGCTCTGTTAATTCCAAATCAATCGAATTAGCAGGTACTCCTATCTCTTCTATAGTAGATATCATTGTTTGAACAAAATCTTTCTGTTCAAACTCTATAGCTGATAGATTTATCCCGATCTTTAGATTTGAAAAGCCCATAGAATGCCATTCTTTCAGTTGTCGACACGCTTTCTGTAACGTCCACTTCCCAATTGAAATAATCTGCGCCGTTTCTTCTGCGATAGGTATAAACTCAAAAGGAGAAATCAGCCCAAGCTCTGGATGTTGCCAGCGTATTAAAGCCTCTGCACCAATAACTTTACCTGCCTTACTATCAATTTGTGGTTGATACAATAAAAACAACTCATTATTTTCAATTGCATTTGGTAAATCCTGTTCTAATCGTAATCGACGAGTTACTTTTTGAGATAATGTCTCGTCATACATACAAACAGCATTGTTACCTTTTTCTTTTGCGCTATACATAGCGATATCAGCGTGTTGTAAAAGTGTAGTAGTATTTATTCCTCCAAATGGATACACTGCTATTCCTATGCTAAGAGATAAGTAAAAACTATGCTGATTTACTACAAATGGTTCTTCAGTTATACGAAATAAAGTTTTACACAAATCCAATAGCTGTTGCTCTGTTTGGTTATGGACAATGATTGCAAACTCATCTCCACCTATTCTTGCTAGAGGAATAGTCGGTGACAGATATGTCCTAAAACGTTTGGCAACTTCTTTTAAAACTCTGTCACCAATCGAATGACCCAATGTATCATTAATGGTCTTAAAGCGATTTAAATCAATATACAGGAGCCCAAATTTATCCTGTGTTTTTTTCGCACGCTTAATGGATCTATCTAATTCTTGTTGGAAGAATATACGATTTCCAATCTCCGTCACCGTATCATGGAATGCAAGGTAATTTATCTCTTCCTGTTGTTGTTTCATCCTCGTTATGTCTTTTACCATTACATAACTCCCAAAAATTTGACCTTCTATCATAATAGGAACTATAGTGACATACCAAAAGAGCATGTCCTTCTCATTGTTATTTTTCACACGTAACTGTAACGAAGATGAACTACATCGTTTCCCTTTCTTTATAGCTGCTTCCAATTCAGATTTATCTTCATCTAAAAAAATAGAGAAGCACTCTTTCCCTATTAATGCAGTACTTTCTTTTCCTAATAACATACTTCCAGCCTGGTTTATATTTAATACGATACCGTTTGAATCAATCGTTAAAATAGGATCCGGATGATACTCATATAATGACTTAAATCTCTCTTGATTTTTTACCAAATCATTAGATTTATTTATTAAATCCCTTGTTCTCTGAGATACTGTTTGTTCTAATTGATTATTAAACACTTTTAATGTTTTAGTTAACTCTTTGTTTTGCATTCGTACGATTGTATGACGAATCAGTACAAATACAAAAGCAATACAATTTCCCGTAATCAATGTAGCTGAAGAAGTTTGCTCTTTCAAAGTAAAGCCAATTAAGACTGCAACTGCAAGATAAGGGAATATACCAAGAAGTTTCTCTCCAAATGTCGGATTAATAATAAAATAATTTCTTTTAAAAGAAGCATCCTTTGGAATTGTAGCAGCAATAGCGATAAATAATAGTAAAACTCTATACAAACACCTTAAAAATATAACTGAACGCTCTGACAAATCATCCTGTAAGTAGAAATACAAGTAGTCCGTAATAGCCAATCCAGTTAATACTAGAATAAAAATAAACAATTTAATTTTTGCATTGAAAATAGCAGGTCGAAAGATTAGTGTAACTCCAAGTAATAGAAGTAATAAATCTATAATTGGAAAAATAAATGAGAGAAAAACATCTCCAATTGATAAGAATAAGATATTTGCAGATGGTTTATTAAATAGGTACCACTCTAATGTAAAAATGGCAGTAACAACAATGCATAAATCACAAATTAAATATGCTTTCTCCCATTTATTACATTCCATCATAATTTTATAAAAGAACGCAAAGAGAAAGAAGAACAAGAAAAATAACAAAAATACATCAGAGATATTAAAATTTTGTATTGGTAATTCTACATTAAGTACTTGAAAAGCAGATATGAAATTCCCTATCAAGAAACACCCTATCGCAATAGTAATACAAACCCAGAATACTCCTAACTTAATTCTTCTGGATAATATAGAATACAGTAATGAGATAAATACAGTAGTTTCAACAACTAAAGATGATAGCCGGATATTAAAATCTGATACAAAATAAAGATTCGGAAAAACAAATAAAAATATAACACAAAAACTTATATAAGCTATTAAAGCCAATAGCAATACATAAAATTGCACATATGCATGTTTACGCAATGGACTCACCTTCTTGAGTTTTTTCTATACTTTTATTAAAAAGGTCTTGATAGTGGCACAACTCCTACTAATTAAAATGTGTGCAACCTATTATGTATATTATGACCTTTTTAAAAGATTTCTTTCTACATACAACAGTCTTGTTAACTTTTTGTAGATGTTTACAATTATCAATACTGAGGATTCTAAAAAGGATAAGCTGAAAAATGTAGTTTTTTAAGTATTTGCGCATCGTAAATTTGGCGGGTACAACTTATCTACTCTTTACATATGAGATAGAATCTAATCCTCTATTGAATTATAGTTAGTTGCTATCTGTCACACTTAAAAAGGAATGAAATTTACTATCTTTAAAATAGAAATTCAAATTAGTTTACGAAACTACCTGCAACCATTATAGTTACACGAAAAGTTGATGTCAATTTCATATCCTCCCTTTTAACGGACAAAAGACATGACCAATTGAACAAAAATGTGATGTTTATAAAAAGGGCGGTAAAGTTTTATCTCCTTACTCAAAGAATTATAAATGATTTAGGATTAGATGAAATTGAAGCTAATATTGCATCTCCCTAAAAAGAATGTTACTCTAAAAGCAGAATTATGAAAGGAATGATGGATGAACAATGATTAACTAATTTATATTTTAAGTTGAATTTCATAACTTCAAACTACAAAATATAGGGTTAGTCTATCCATTTTTAAAATTCAGTTCATACTTTATTTGTCATGATTCAAATGATTAATAAGTACTTATTAAGTATAGACGAAAGACTAATCCTTCCGATTACAATTGGGGGATTTTTTTATTCCCATTTATGTTAGTTGGAACTTATTAATTGTTAAATTTACCTAACAAATAAAGGAGCAAGAAAAATGAGTACTTCAGACACTATTGTTACACATGTAATGCTCTATATAAGTCGTTAATATCCATCAAACTTATATAGAGCAATTAAAAACTGGATGGATGTTCCGACTTTATATGAAACGTTTCGATATATAAAGGAGGAATTATTATGTCAATGATAAAAGTCCAAGATTTAACTTTTTCATACCCAGGTAGCTTTGATAATATTTTTGAAAGTGTAAACTTCCAAATAGATACGGATTGGAAGCTAGGATTTATCGGTAGAAACGGACGAGGTAAAACGACATTCTTTAATTTATTGTTAGGGAATTATGAGTATGGTGGGAAAATCCTTGCTTCGGTAGAATTCAATTACTTCCCCTACTCTGTTGCAGATAGGAACAAATTCACTCATGAAATCCTTGAAGAAATTTGTCCCCAAGCAGAAGATTGGGAATTTCTGCGTGAGATATCCTATTTAAATGTTGATGCTGAGGTCATGTACAGACCATTTAAAACATTATCAAATGGGGAACAAACAAAGGTGTTGCTTGCTGCACTGTTTTTAAATGAGGGTCAATTTCTATTAATTGATGAACCAACAAATCACTTAGATACTGATGCACGAAAGATAGTCTCTGATTATCTAAGGAAGAAAAAAGGATTTATTTTAATTTCACATGACAGAATCTTTTTAGATGGATGCGTTGACCATATCCTATCTATAAATAGAGCAAATATTGAAGTTCAAAGTGGTAACTATTCTTCTTGGAAGTTAAATTTTGATAGACAGCAAGAGCACGAAGAGACTACAAATGAGCGTCTACAAAAAGACATAGGGAGATTAAAACAGTCTTCCAAGCGTTCAGCAAGTTGGTCTCATGATGTGGAAGCTTCAAAAAATGGAACGAGGAATTCAGGCTCTAAGTTGGATAAGGGGTTTGTAGGACATAAAGCAGCCAAGATGATGAAAAGAGCAAAAAACCTTGAATCAAGGCAACAAAAAGCTATTGAAGAAAAGTCAAAATTACTAAAAAATGTGGAGAAAACTGAGTCATTAAAATTGGAACAATTACAATTTAAATCAAATGAATTGATTACTTTGATTGATGTGTCCGTTAAGTACGATGACCAAATTGTGAATGAGTCGATTAGCTTCATAGTCGAGCAAGGTGACCGAATTGTACTTGATGGAACGAATGGGAGCGGAAAAAGTAGTATCCTAAAACTAATTCTAGGACATCCGATACAGCATACAGGCTTAGTTATTTTAGGTACAGGACTCATCATTTCCTATGTCCAACAAGATACTTCTCATTTGAAGGGATCACTATCAGACTTTATTGAACAGCACAAGATTGATGAGACCTTATTTAAATCCATCCTACGTAAGATGGACTTTGACCGAATTCAATTTGAGAAAGATATATCTCATTATTCTGGTGGCCAAAAGAAAAAACTACTTATCGCTAAAAGCTTATGTGAAAAAGCTCATATATATATATGGGACGAACCACTAAATTTTATAGATATCTATTCCCGTATGCAGATCGAAGAGCTTATTCAACAATTTAATCCCACAATGGTTATTGTTGAGCATGATAAAGCATTTCAACAAACAGTTGCAACAAAAACTATATCTATGTAGCTCAAAACGAATACTTGAAAATATAATCAGCAAATTGAGTCATTGAATTATAAAAACTTTAATGACGTGTTGAAAAAAGCCTAATTTCTCTACAATACATTGAGAAATTAGGCTTTAAATAGTAATAATAAAATTCATATACACTGAATAATTTACACGTTAGGTTTATCTGTTAATGCAGTAACAATCCTGTTCACTAAGTCTTCCGGCATCCATTCATGATTTGTATCATTCGTTTCATTTGGTCCTAAAGAATCAATAAACTTTTTAAACTTTGGAAATAAAACAATAGAAGTGATCCAATGTATCGTATGATTTATGGAGAAGAAATGAAAAACTCCTTGCTTTTCACCCTCCTGTAATATTTCTTTTAACTGTTCAAAATTACCTATGAAATACGGTTTAATCTTTTCTAATCGTGCACTTTCCTTAATAATCTCCTCATATGCCAACGATCCAATTTCAGGGTTCTCTTTTATATGTATAGTAAAAACCGTTAAATATTCTCTAAGGGCATCGATAGGATCAAATTGATTCTTCTCAAGAAAATTGGGTAGCTCATTAGCAAGGCCATATTTCTTAAATACCTCATAATATAGGTTTTCTTTCCCATTAAAATAGTAAGAAGCCATAGCAACATTCACTTTCGCTTCTTTTGCAATTTCTTGTATGCTCGTACCTTCGTAGCCACGCTCTCCAAATTTTTTCTTAGCAGCCTTTAAGATATTTTCCATCGTCTGCTCTCGAGATTTCCCCATTTCACACACCTCAAATAGTATATATTTCACTTCAAAAACCCAATAAGGACTTTGAATAGAGTATCTTTTTAATGAAATTTAATTATATATTTAAAGTGGTAACTTAACAACCGATGAGGTTCTGATTACTTTAAACAATATCCCCTTGCGTAGCATCAATAGCTTTCAACTACTTTACGCTCTTTTCTAATCGAGTGAAAGTCTGGACAAAAAACATCTAATGTTATCTTAACTTCGTGTGCAAACAAAAAAATAATAAGGACCAGACCTTATCTATAAAATAAATAAGATCTGATCCTTTCGTTACATTATACAAATTTAAAATAAACTAGCGCACTCGTATCTTGATGAAATAATTATCCATCAATCGTCCATCATTTTCTGACTAAATCTGTTTAATCTCGATGTAAGGTCCTTTAATGTTTAATTTGTTAATATCATTAGATATATTGCCTACAGTTGATTTTTCATTAAAAGTATAGACCTTTTCACCATTTACAAAGATACCCCAATTTTTATCTTCGTAACTGATACCATAACCAGCATTGCTAGACGTAGCTTTGAGTTGATTTCCATTCATTGAAAGAGATAATTTCCCTTTTCCTTTGTTAAGTTTATCATTCACGCTGTTGATACTATTCATTTGTTCTTCAAGGGCTTTTTGGTTATCAAGAGTAACTTGATGGTTTTTCCAGTCTAATTTATAGTGGTTCGTAAAGAATTCATTATATGTATCTTTATTATTTGTTCCCCACCATTTTGAACTTACCCATTCGATATTGTACTGATCTGAAATTCTACGATTTGTTATTTTTAAATCTGAAGTAGTTTCTGTTTTATCAGCAGTAATAACCGCTACTACGTTTGGAGAAAAACCATATCCTGTTAAAGCTGGTACTGTATCTTTTGAAACAAAATTATTCGTTCCTTCATTATAACTACGTGATTTCATAAATAGTTGATTACCATAGAAAGTATTGAAAGAATCACGATTATAAATTCCCCACTCTGGGAAATTAAATGATTGGAATCCTACTTTCCAATTTAATTTTTTATCTGTGTGAGTCTCTAATACCGTTTTATAATCTACTTGATCATAAGATACACTTTCTTTCCAAGCAAAGCTACCTGTGATACTTGCATCGGCATTTGGCCCTTTATCATTTACTCCTACTTTAACACTTCCACCAAGTGTATACCCTACCTCAGAAGTGACCTTTGCTGAAGTCATTGTATTAACTGGGGCAGCTTTATGGAATTGAGCACTATCACCACTTGTTATTTCTGCTTCAGTATGATAGGCTGATGGCCATTTTAAACCTGCGTTATAGTATCCGCTATTAATTGTATATTTAGCATCTATATTACTACCATCAGTGGTAACAATTGCAATCTTTTTATCTGCGTAAGGATCCTCAATAAAAGAAACTTTTATTGAATTTTTGATATTCTGCTTCATGTCATAAGTAGTTTTAAAACTATTATAGACCTTCCCACCATTTTGAAGATTTTCTACAGTTCCTTTAGAATCTGCAAATGCAGATGTTGCTTGTAAACCAAATGATCCAGACATAATAACGGACGCTACCGCAACGCATTTAGCTATTTCTTTTGCTTTTTTCATACAGACAGCCACTCCTTCTTAAACATTTAAAAGATATAAATATATTATTTCTAGTTCACAAAAATAGAGATAGATTCATAGCCATACAATATAGAAATTCATTAACTTTTATGACACTAACTAAAAACACATGTTTCACTAATCTTCCTCTCACTATTATTGATAACTATTATCAACATTATTAAAACATAAAATAACGATTTAAACAACAATTTTAAATACAAATTTAAAATTGTTGTTTGAAAAACTGCAAAAAAATTATAGAATTCTTCATTTCGAGAATTACTATATTTTCAATTACTTATTACAGCCTATATTCAGATACATTATTTCCTTTCCATTCATAATAATCTAAAATTCCTTCATAAATGGCTTCTGCTGCAATTTGTCTGCCATTTTCCGTAGATAATTTACTGTAATCAATACCATTATCTATAAACGCCAGTTCCGTCAACACAGCTGGCATGTCATTTTCTCTTATAACATGAAGGTCTCCATGTTTAACTCCTCTATCTCGTGTTTGAAGTGCCTCTACTAAACGTGTTTGAATTTTTTCCGCTAAAACACGACTTTCTTCCACATGAGGATTTGTTTTTTCGGATTTAGAAGATTTATAGTAATATGTTTCTGTCCCTTTTGCATTACCATTAAAAGCATTTGCATGTACGCTTATAAAGATATCACCCTGATTTTTCTTAGCAAATTTAACACGTTCCTGTAAAGAACTTTTTTGATCATGTCCTGGTCTACTATCAGATTGACGAGTTAATAAAACTGTAAATGGTGTATGCTTTTCAAGTAATTGTTGTAGACGTAAAGAAGTGTCTAGTACAATCTTACTTTCAGGTAATCCCTTTGTGGATTTCCCAGGATCTTCGCCACCATGTCCAGGATCAATAATGATTATTTTGCTTTCTAATGGGTTTTTTGGACGATGTTGCATCATATCTGTTTTTGCAGTAAGTTGAGCAGCTTCAGCACGTGTTATAAATCTATTTGGTTGCCAACCGTTCTCAGTACCATTAGAAATTTTCAAACCGATTAAAATATTGGCATATTTTTCTCCCCAATGGCCTTTTAAATCTTCAAATTTAACCTGCTCGTTATGATTTGGTGTGCTTTGTAGTTTATATGCATTTACTAGCATCGTAGCCATAGCAGCGCGAGTTACTTTTCCGGATGGATTGAAGATTCCATTACCCTCACCTTTAACAATACCAGCTTTTTCAGCAGCAGCAATATACGGAGTAGCCCAGTGGTTTTGTGAATCTGTAAATGATGGTTTTGCATTAGAGTCAATTTGTATACCTAAAACTTTTGTCATAATTTTTGTAGCTGAAGCTCTGTCTAATGAGTCATTTGAACCGAAAGTTCCGTCTGGATAGCCATTCAATACCTGTTTATCAACTAAATAATTAACGGATTTGTCCGCCCATGCAGGAACATCTGGGAACTTATGAGTATTTGCAAATGTATTAGATGAGTAGGATAATAAACTTCCAGCAAGAATTCCTGTAGCAATTAATTTGTATTTCAAAATGTAACACCTCTATCAATTTATTACAATTTGGTAAATATATCATTTATAATTAATCTTTAAATAATACGACCTTGAATAAAGAATAGATTAATTCGTTTATATTACCATATAACGGATAATGAATTTAAAATCGAACTATTACTCCAAAAATAATCCTCGGACATACACTTATAGATAGAGATTATTAAATGTACTCACCAACATTGTGTAACCAGTATAGTTACTTATATATACGAGTGTCAATTAAAATAACCTTACAATTTTGTAAGATAACCACCTTAATAGTAAACCAAGTAATTATTAAATATAATAAATAGTTACTAGATATAATAAAATAACAATCTTAAATTTTGAACAAAGACTAATTATTTTAATAGGAAAATAACTTATAACCACCGCATTTTCAACAATGCTTTTGAATCCTACTTTACTCTATAATTCTCTGTTATATTCCAACGTGAATGCTCCTATAATATAGTCAATTGCTGCAATGAATACTACTACTTATAACATTGTATTCCCTCAAAAAACATCTCTAGACGCCACCTAAAGTAGCCTTTATTAATACATTCACACAATCCATCTTTTCATTCCCTTAAGACATCCTCAAATTTTACAAGGACTGAAAAAAGAAGAGGGATACCTTCCCTCTTCACCAAAAAAATTAAAAAACACCTTAATTTATATCCCCTGCCTTTTACAATCTCACGTCTATTGATAGCCAGTTTAATTCTTCAATTCTATTTTCATAGATTCATGTATTCTTCTAAAGTCTGCTTTTGTTTATATATATTTTTAGCAATATCTCCTACATAGCGAATATGCCAAGGTTCATATGCATAACCTGTAATACTTTCCTTTCCCTTAGGATAACGAATGATAAACCCTGTACAATGCGCGTTTTCTTTCAGCCATTTTCCTTCCTTCGTATTAGCAAAGGATAACTCTAGTTCATTGTTCGCACTTTTAGAAGAAACGTCCATTGTTAACCCTGTTTGATGCTCGCTATGTCCTGGTTTTGCCGAGAAGCGATCCGTATGCTCTTGTCCTTTTCTTTTCACATTGTTTGTATACAATCGTTGTTGATAGTCATAGGAACGAAATCCCGAAACAGCATTTAACTGAATCCCCTCCTGCTTTGCTAAATCAAATAACCTTTCCAGTGCTTCTGCCGCCTCTTTACGGAGGTGGCTCTTTTCTACCGTTCCACTAAATGAGAATGGTACATTTGGTACAACTAAATCCTCTGGTTTATAGTCTTCGGGTAATCCATATTCCTTATTAACTACAGCCTGTATACTAGCAAAAGAACTTTCATTGTATTTTGATTGCCCTTTTCCTCTACTATCTTTCTCTTTATTTATGGAGTTTTCACGAGATTCATAGTTCGTCTTATCTGGTTCTTTACCAATAGATTGATTGGTGTAAATTATAAAGATACCTAACATCATAATTACACAAATGAAAATCCCTACTAATTTAAGTCTCATTATTCATTTCCTTCCTGCAACTCTTACTATTTCTCGTTCATAATATCTCAACCATATCAAATTCATATTAATTTGAAGTGAACTTTTGTTCTTACCATATTTCTTAATAGAAAGACTGTATATCCTTCTATTTGTTTGACGTCATTAAGATGCTCACAAATATAAATAAATTCTATTCCTACATATAGATAAAAAATCTAAAAATTTATATAATAAGATTAGAAGTGTAGCGTATTATTATTGAAGGGTCTTGGTATAATGCTAGGCATTAATGTAAAAAAAACAAATGAAGAGTTAATTATTTCATGGCAATTGGCGGAGATTACAATTCCATTACGTGATGTGATTGAGGTTACCGAAGATGCTACCTATGCTGGTGTTGAAGAAGTAGATGTAATACGTATTGGAACAGCTTATGGGACAACAGACCGTATTTTAATTAAAACAGTAAAACAAAATTATGTATTATTTACTACAAATAAAGTTGCTATTTTAAATGCCATTTACGCTTAAATATAGGAGTCTTCTTGGCTAAAATGATAAAAATAAGCACATCTTGTTATAAAAACAGATGTGCTTATTTTTTAATTTCTATGCATTTTTACGTTTCAAGAAAATAACTCCACCAACAATTAACAGTAATGCGCCTGCAGCCATAGAGATCCAACTTGTAAGATTAGTACCTGTTTGTGGTAACCATCCAATTTTAGATTGAATTTCTTGCTTAGGTTGTGGTTGTTCTTTTACTTGCTCGTTAGGCTGCTCTGGTGTTGGAGTATTTTCATCTGAATTTGGCTGTTCTGGTTTAGGTTGTTCCGGCTTTACCTCTTTAAATTTCACTGTTTGTCCCTTATCTTCAATTTCAGCGTGAATAGCTACTAATATATTATCTTGATACAGTTCTTCAAATACTACTACTTCTTTACCTTGTAATGCAGAAGCATTAAATGTGAAATCTAGTGTGATAGAACCATTCTTCTCTTTAGCAATAAACTTAGATTCTACTGTTACTTCTTTACCATCAACTAATAATGGCTTGTTTGTTGCTTTATCCATCAGTTTACCTTTTACAACATACTCTTTACCCACGATTAAGTCTTTGTATTCCACTTTATCTTGGATTGTTACAGATTTAGAAGCGTCTAACTCTTTAGAACCATCAGCTTTGTTTGTAGCTGTCGTTTTAATAGAAGGTTCTACAAATCGAACTGTTTGACCTACATCGTTAATGTCAGCATGTGTTGCAATTACTTGACCTTCATGTAATAAGTCTTCAAACACGACTACTTCTCTTCCTTGCTGTTCAGCACCAACAAAAGTAAAGTCTAATGTTACAAAACCGTTCTTTTCTTTTGCAGTAAACTTCGTTTCAGCTGTTACTTCTTTTCCATCAATTAATAATGGTTTGTTAATAGCTTTGTTCATTAGTTTACCTTTTACAGTGTACTCTTTACCTACAACTAAGTTAGTATACTCCACTTTGTCTTGAATAGTGATAGAATCCTTTGAATGAATCTCTTTTCCACCATCAGCTTTGTTTGTTGCTGTCGTTTTTACTGATGGCTTAACGAACTTAACTGTTTGACCTTTATCATTGATATCAGCATGTGTTGTAACAATTTTTCCTTCTTTCAATAACTCTTCGAATACTACTACCTCTTTTTCTTCTAAACCAGTTGCATCAAATGTGAAGTCTAATGTAATAGAACCATTTGCTTCTTTTGGTGTAAACTTCGTTTCAGCTGTTACTTCTTTACCATTTACAACTAATGGTTTATTAGTCTCTTTATTCATTAATTTACCTTTTAAAGTGTATTCTTTACCTACTTGTAGGTCTTTGTATTCCACTTTATCTTGGATTGTTACAGACTTAGACGTGTGCATTTCTTTTGTACCATCTGTTTTATCAGTAGCTGTTGTTTTTATTGAAGGAATCTTTTCATCTTTGACAATGTGTTTAATGATTTGACCATTCTCTTTAATTTCAAAAGAGAACGTTTCTTCATTTAATACATAACCTTTTGGTGCAACAGTTTCTTTATATGTGTATTTTCCAAATGGTAATTTTTCAAATTTAGCGATTCCTTTATCGTCTGTTTTTCCTTTTACTACTTCTTTTCCTGCTTCGTTATAAATCGTAAATTCTGCATTTGGAAGCTTGTTATTTCCATCAGCTACATCTACCTTTGTAATTTCTAGATCACCTTTGATAAGATGATTAACTGCCAATAACTCAATAATCTTTCCATGTTCCTTTATTTCGAACACAATTGGTTCTTTAACAAGAACATAACCATTTGGAGAAGCCTTTTCTACAAATGAATATTTCCCATACGCTAAATCTTTGACGTTAATCTCGCCATTTTTATCTGTCTTATATTCCCCAACTACTTTTCCACTTTCATCTTTCAATTCAAATACTGCACCTTCTAATTTTTTGCTAATATCTTCATTATCTACTTTTAGTAATTTTACACTACCTTTCACTTCGGTATTTTCCACCGTAAAAGTAAGTGTTTTATTGTGCTCTTTAATTTCAAAAGGATACTTTGTTTTACTTCCAATATATCCATTAGGTGTTTTTGTCTCTAAGAAATAATACTTACCATACGTAAGACCTTCAACGTTTGCAATTCCATTTTCTTTTGTTACTACTTTTTGCACTTCTTTTCCATCTTCAGTAAAGACTGTGAATTCAACATTTGGTAACATCTTTCCTGAATCACTGAGCTTTTTAATTTCGATGTTACCTTTTACTTTGTTATTTACTATTTGGACAGCTCCTGTTTCTCCTGTCTTAACTTCAATAGTTTGTGGTTTATCATCTGAAACATAGCCTGTTGGTGCTTTAATTTCTTTTAATGTGTAAGTACCAATTGGTAAGTTGTTTAATTCTGCCATACCATCAGCACCAGTCGTGATTTTTCCAACTGATTCATTATTTGCATTAAAGACCTCAAATACTGCACCAGCTAACACTTCTCCATTTTCTCCAACCTTTTTAATTTTTAAAGAACCAGCTGCTTCCCAATTTACTGCAAGATCACTACTAAGCTTTTCTTCATTTCTTTCTAATAGTACTGTAGCGTTCTGAACAGTATCCGTACCACGGTAAGCAATTGCTTGAACTTTAGTTAAATTAGCAGCTACACTTAAATTAAATTCACCCGTTTTTGTATTCTTAGGAATTTGGATACGAAATTTTTCTCCAACTGAAAGCTGATCTTTCACTTCTCCATTTTCACTAACAATTCTAACTCCATTAGGTGCATTTTCCGCTACTACCTTATAAGAACCACTCTTAGCATTTGTTTGTACTGAATATAAATTTGTTTCGAAGAATTCACCCTTTAATTCTGCTTTTTGCTTTTCAGCAGGAATCACATTCATAAAAACATCTTGAGTCTCTTCACTATTATTAGCATTACTAATAATAGCCTTAGCTGCTTTTTCAACATTTTTATTCTCATGTTTTAATTCATTTACATCGAGTTGACCTAATGCATTCCAAACCGCAAGTTGCGTTGCATAATGCGCTTCATTTTTATTAGCTACTCCCAGCTGTTCAGCACTTTTTTGCGGGAAACCATTTAATAAGACTCTATATACTACATTATCTGTTTTCCCCATTTCAGGAAGATCTTCACCATTTGGTGATTTTAATCCAAGGGTTAAGCAATAAGCAATTTGACCACTTGAATTTTTAATCATTTCAGTGCGAATGTACTTACCTAGACTATTACTATAACTCCAGTCCATTGAATATTTCTCATGCGTCATAACCTCTGCACTAGCCCTAGGTAAAAATACATTAAGGAATAATGCCAGTACTGATAATAATGTAAAAACTCTTATAATGACTCTCTTACCCAATTTTGTAACCTCCCTAGAATAAATTAATCCGAGTATATATCGCAATATCTAAAACATTCACGATCGACCCATTTATCATTATAAAACAATAAATTACAAATATTAAATAATTTTAATAAAATAGTCAAAAAATTTACACATTTTATTATTTATCAAGTTTTTTAACGAATTTACTATATACAAATTCTAAAACACGCCTACAATTTAAAAGACAAATATGTATGTTAAATATATAAATAGCAATTCTTTTGCTCCAGTTATTAAGCTTTCCCCCTATTAAAAATAGCCTTTTCATTTTCTTGTTAACCTGAGTAATTTATACACCTCTTTTAATCTATTACACTCCTCCATTTAAATATAAAGGTGACTTCTCGTTCAAATAATAAAGTGAAACTTTAATCCGTCCGATTCCCACCTAACTTCTTTGCTTTCATTGAATTTTTGAGCGGGAGTCTTACTCCCCAAAAATAGTTGGATATATTATGCAATATTGCATTTGATAATCATTTTCATTGTAACTATAATGATTACAGGGTTACTATTAATCCAATATTCTACATGGAGGTTTTATTATGTTTAAAAAAATTATTGTATCTTCTATGGCGCTTACTATGTTCGGTGGAGCTGCAACTATGCTAGAGGCACCTACTGCTCAAGCAGCTTCTAATAACTCAACGTCATCCTCTTACTTTGATGTCACTCCTGAAGAGGCCGTGGCTTTTTATCAATCTCAAGACTATAAAAAATTAAAAGTATTTTTGGATGACTTTGAAGCTAGAAACCCTTATACTCCAGGTGGAGGGTACGCTCAAGGGAGTGTACGTATGCAAAAATTCAACGATGCTCTTAGAGATGCCAAATTAACAAATGTCTACCAAGAATTTATTAGAATCTCATACTACAATCATTATCCAGAACCAAAATAATAACAACGGATTAAATGTTTATTATTTCTATAACTTAGCCTAATTTTAAATGTATAACCTAAAAATAATTACTAAAAACCACTCATATAAGAGTGGTTTTTCTATTTCCCCATATAATTTAGCGGAATGTTACATCACCTTTATTTTAATATCTTTTATAGTAGACATTCTCTAGTTGACACAATCTAGTAGGTTAGCAATGGGAATATCAAAATATATTTATAATTATTTTCTGTTTAATAGCAAAAAACGAACACCCTCTCACAATTAGATAAGGTGCTCGTTTTCATTTTTATCGGTAATTCTCAATTCACTTTAGCTTCTTTCCAATAAGTAAAGATTAAATTAACTTAAAAACAAAGCGTTTTACATTTAATTCATAGATCTTACTGAAACTTGGAATTGCCCCTTAGAACCATCATCATTTGAAACGTAAATTTTATATGTTCCATTCGGTAATGGAGATAAAGCATTCCGTACATTTGTAACATTAATTTGTTGTTCTCCAGGTTTTATATAACCACCAACAATTAGCTCTGTATTTGGACCTTTTACACTATATCCCATTGTATTTTGACCATTATTTTTCATAGAGAAGCTTAAGTCAGTACTCCCATCATATATGAAAGAAGTTACAGCCTCACCACTATAATCCATTGTTTGAGTTAATAATAAGTCTGCAGAAACGTGTTCAACTACATGAATTGGATCATTCGTTTTGTGCACTTCTTCAGCATAAGTATTATTCCCTAACACACCAAGTGTTAATGCTGAAACTACTCCACAACTAAGCGCTAGTTTATTTAACTTCATTTTAAGTTCCCCCTTGATGTTTGTATTCTATTACCATCATACATCCTTTTCCAAGTGCGTTTTTATGTAATAATTCATATCTATAAACCTATATATCTTAACTTTTCACCTTAATAGTTATTGAGAAACCCACATAGATAAAGCTACAATATTACGCTTCATAAAAAACTTATAAATTTTAAAGTCTTTTTCTAACAAAGTTTTATACGATTAAGTACCAAAATACTCAAATAAATAGCATTTCTATTTCAGATAAAATGTACTAATAAAATTTTTCTAAAATTTCACTTTGTAATTTGATATGTTCCATGTTAATATAACGAAGGCTACAAAACAGGCGTCACCATACATATCATTTTCACAGAATATTCATACTTAAAGAACCTTATTTTATCAGTAACTCAATCCCAATTTTACCTATACAAAAGTTAGTTTATAATTTCATATGCACATAAATTTAAATAGATTTTTTCTATTTTCCTTATCAATTTTAATACGAGTAATATAACAGTATTTTTCAAGTACCCTTCCTTTTTTAGATAAAAAGTCTACTAATACTAAACATCTATGTCCAACTCATACATAATTCTACTTACAAACTATTGGAGATGCAAAACTATGGGAATTTCTACTCTTTTATTAAATACCTTTATTATAATAATTTGTATCCTTAGCTATCACGTATTTTGGCTAGAGTTTAAAGAAAAAACAACATGTAATAATATATTATTTTCTATCCTTTCCTCCATTGCTATTATTTTTTGTATGACTTTTCCTTTTCATTTACATGTGGGATTTATTTATGATTTACGTTTTATTCCTATAATATTAGTTTTTCTATATGGAAATACAAAAAACATTGTTTTTATAGGAATTTTATATCTTTCTTATCGGTTTTACTTAGGCGGAAATGGCGTTCTTCCATCATTTATTATCTTCACTATTATTTTTGGTATAACAATGCTCTTTCGTTACTTATTACCTATGTATGTTAAAGAAAAAAAAGTATTATTAAGCTTACTCCTTATTTTAGTATGTACAACTTCACTTTCTATTTGCGGTATTGTAACTCAAATACATACAGGAGGGAAAATAGACTCTACTCTCATAGAATTTTTATTAAATTACATAATCATTAATATTTTCACAGTATTATTATCAGTTTATTTAATAGAGGGAATGATCGAGAAATATAAAATGAAAGAAAAGCTACAACGGGCTGAAAAATTTTATATAGCTAGCGAACTAGCAGCGTCAATTGCACACGAAATCCACAATCCACTAACCACGGTACATGGATTCACTCAATTATTAAATGAAAAACATGCCTCTAAGCTATCTCAGGATCAATACTTAGAAATCATGTTAATTGAAATGCAGCAAATACAATCTACTATTAATAACTATTTATCTTTAACCAAACCACAGAACACCCTAAAAGAGAAAATAGATATTAATCACATTTTAAATCAGGTGAAAGATACTATTTCACCACTCGCTCTATCATACAAAGTTGAAATCAAACAAAATAGTACAGATTCCTTTTATATAAATGGGGACCCCGAAAAATTCAAACTCTGTCTAAACAACATCATCCAAAACGGAATTGAGGCTATGAAAAATGGTGGATTATTACAAATAAATATACAAAAAGTAAAAGGAAATATCATAATTGATATTATTGATTCAGGAATTGGGATGTCATCTCAACAAATAAAACGAATTGCTTTGCCATTCTATTCAACAACAGAAAAAGGAACTGGGCTTGGTACTATGATTGCTTATAGTATTATTAAAGAATTAAACGGAGATATAGAGATAGAGAGTAACTTAGGTAAAGGGACACGCTTTTCTATTAGTATCCCTTACTAATGCGATAAAAATTTTCTGTTTAATTAATTACATAAATGAATTTTAAGAATCCCGCTAGCGCTAGCTTACTTATTAATTATCTTAAATTCATGTGTATTAATTAAAAATAATAAGGATCAGAGCTTATCTATTGTTACAGATATACTCTGATCCTTTAGTTTAATTCAATTAAAAACACTTAATATTTATAACTTTTCTTACATCGTGATGAAATACTAGTTCATCGACTTTATCTCATTTACTGATTAGATTGGTTTAATGTAAATATAACATCTCTCGACACTTAATTTGTTATTATCATTATAGACATTTCCTACAGTTGTTTTTCCATTAAAGTACAGACCTTGTGCCATTCATTGAAAAAGACAACTCCCTTTTTACTACTTCACTTCCACCGTATAATTCCCTGTCCCCCCGCCATACTGATACACATGTAAATAATACTTCCCTGGATACGTGTAGTAACTACCTACTAGTTTATTCCCTTGCTGCTGAGCATACGTAACATAATTAATTAAATCTGCTTCAGAATAAAGTACCCAGTTCATTCCGATATTATTTTCATTCGTTACGTTAATTTGAAGGTTTTTAGCAGTCTCCACATTAATTTCAAAGAAATCACTTGTATCGCCATTTCCTAAACTAGCACGTAAGACTTGATTTAACTGCAGTTTGTTTGCTGTTTGGAATGAGTTATTCGGTTCTTTTTCTACACTGTTATCTTCTTTCTTTTGAACAGTTACAGTCGCTGTAGCAGTATTAGTTGCTCCTTTATCGTCTGTTACCGTTAATTTCGTAGTATACGTTCCTTCTTTTGTATATACGTGAGTTGGATTTTGCTCATTACTTACTGCTCCATCACCAAACTCCCATTTATACGAAGTAATTTTCCCGTCTTCATCTTTTGATCCGTCGCTTTTAAATGAAATTGCTTCATTTACATTTCCACTATACGGACCGTTTATAACTGCAACTGGTGCTTTATTCTCTGCACCTTCTTCTGTATTAATACCGTGGAACACAACATCATATTCAAATTGTCCTGATGCATTCACGCGATAATTTACGAAGTATGCTGTTACTGTTTTATAGCCTGTCCATTCCTTTGCACTTAAACGTTTTAACGTATCATTAACGTTTTGTGTAATTGTTTTCCAATCTTCATATTCTCCTTTTGCTGCGGTTCCTGTATATGTACCTTGTAGTGTGAATGTATTAAAGAACTGTGATTTATTTTTCTTCACTGATACATTTTTCAATTTTGCTTCCGCCGTTATTTCTGCCGCAATATCTGAAACTGGCTTTGATGCATGATTCGCTAAATAATCGTCTGATACTAATGGCACATTATATTTCTCACGATTATCAACTAGCATTTGCATATAGTCTTGATATTCTTTATTTAAATTCACATCTTTACTTAATGTAGAGCGATATGCATCATATGCTGTTACATCATTTTTCCTAATAAGATCATGTATTTTATCGAACATATCATATCTCTTATTGTACATATAAGATTGTAAAGCAAAGGAATAATTATAGAACTCCCACGTTCCATACTTTGCATTTAACGTTCGCTCTGCCGTATAACGCTCCGCTGGGTTTGAAGATAATCCTCCTATAATACTCTTTCTCGGTACAACATTATCCGTTCTCGTTGCCCCTGCAAAAAATTCAGCATTCCCTTCTTCAAACCAAGATAATCTTTCATTTTCATATATTTTCCCTTGTCCCCATAACCCTGGTACTTCATATCTACCTTGTAAATAATGCGTGAACTCGTGTCTGAATAATTCTTCTAAACTATAAATACTTTCTTCTGGCGTACGCTCATAAGTAAAGAACGTACCTGTTCCTTCTATATAAAGACCACCGTTATTCGTTTCATAACCGTACAATTGACGATTAAATTGATATTCTGCTGGGCTATTATAAATAGCCATCGTTAGTACATCATCAGGATTTCCTTTTTCTAAAGGTTGATCACTTTCAACCGTACGATGGAATTGTGCCTTCACTTCTTTTGCCGCCCAATATAAACGTTTTACTTTTTCTTCTGTCACTTTATCTCCAGCTTTTAAAACAATTGCTCCATCATCAAACGTATACGTTTTTGGCAAATATTTTTTCTTTCCATCTTCTCTTATTTGATCTAAATTCACCTCTTTACCATTTGCATCTTTTCCGCCATAATTCGTTGCGATTTGCTCAGCAGCTACGAAATATTGCTCCCCTAAATACGGATAAATTTTCATCGCATCTGTTACAACTTGTAACCCTTTCGTTCCTGTACTATGGAACGTACCGAGTCTACCTGTATAATAAATGCCATTATTAATAAGCCAACCGTTTTTTGCTGTAATCGTTCCCATTAATGCAAAACGACTTAGTTCATTAATATAACTATCTATTTTCTGATACCATACTGTATCTTTCGGTGCTTTCCTCGTATCATACAAATACGATTGAATGTCGTAATCAACACCTTGCATAATATCGTAAATAGCATTTCCAGCTGAAAGATTATCTACTAATGTAGAATAATTATCATTATATTGTTTAAAAATTTTTGCAGCTGATGTTATCGTTTCCACATCACTCGAAGCGTTTCCTATTAACTTTCCGTATGATGATACCACTCTATTTTGCTCTAATGTACCCAGCTTGAAATTTGAATTGTTAGCTATCGCTTTTAATGCAGGTAAGCATTTATCATGATAACTCCGTTCATTTAATTTACTAAGTTCCGAATTATAAAATCCTAAATAAAATCCTGAACGTAATACCTCCACTAATGTCTCAATCCCTTTTGAATCATCCTTCGTATAGGCTTGTCCTTGCTGCTTCAATTTATCAATAATCGCCTGCATCCTACTATCATTTTGATAGAATGCTAGACTGTCTGTATTAAACTGAAATAGCCCCGTAATTTGCTCCCAATCAATTGTTACAAGTAAATCTACTAACTGCTGATTGCTTAATTGATTTAATTCAGCAATTGTATAAGTTTTCGCTACAGCTAATTGCTTACTTTCTTTTTTCACCTCAGGTGGTCTTTGTGATAAATCGGCAAATTGTAGCCTTTTCTCAAAAGACTTGCTTTCGAGCACTTTCGATGAATGAGCTAATTCTTGTACTGGTAGTTGTACACCGACTGGCTCCATTTTGAGCACATTTCGATAAGAAACTTGCTCTCCCTTAGTATCTTCTGCCAAACTGCCCCCTTGAAAACTCCCTAACATTAAACTAGCAAAACTTACCCCTACTAACATTTTCTTTGAATAGCCTTTCATACTCTCCCCTACCTTACATTTTTAGTGTCCCGCTCCATTATTTTACTATTTTTACTTTTTGTCCTGTATTGAGAAAAAATAAGGTAACGTTCACACATATATTCATTTCATGTAAAGTTAACGCTTGACTTTCCGTGCATTTTATATCAAAAAAGATAGATAATAGCAAAATTCCTGCTACATCTATCCTCGTTTTCAACACTATGATTTTAACTTTATAAACGTAACTTCCGGTAATGTTTGCATATGCTGAATAAACTCATTCTTTTCTTCTGACGATATATTTTTCAGTTGCATCCCTACCTTATAAACAGTTTCTGTACCTTGCTGTGAAGCTTCCACCTCATATGAGAGTATTGGGATGCCTTTCACTTGTAGTGTTTCTAATATTTGTTGTATCGCTTCATGTTTATTTACAAACATTTGCACTGTTATATTTTGTGGAAATAAAAATTGCACCTTAAAAATACGACTTACAATTTCTAAACCAATTAAAACGAGAATCGTCGCTCCAATGCCTACTACATACATTCCCGCTCCAATTGCTAATCCTATGCCGGCAGTAGCCCATAAACCAGCCGCGGTCGTTAATCCTTTCACCGCCTGTTTTTGAATAATAATTGTGCCTGCACCTAAAAAGCCAACTCCACTAACGACTTGTGCTGCAATCCGACTTGGGTCTAGAGACATATGCTCTTCATACACAATATCTGAAAAGGCATATTTCGAAACAACCATTATTAACGCACTTCCTACCGCTACGAGGAAATGAGTCTTTAATCCAGCTTCTTTCGATCGAATTTCTCTTTCAATACCAATCATTGCTCCTAACAAGCCAGCAACACCGATTCGTATAATAAAATCAAAATCTACACTCACGGGCACTTCCCCCTTTCATTCATTATAGATAGATAAAACAAAAATTATCACAAACATCCATTTATCGATACGAAAGAATACCACTAAAATAAACTTAATACTCCGACCGTTTTATGTTAATATTTTAAATATTAACATAAAATAAATAACTTCTAATTTTAAACCTCCACTAATTTTCTAAAAAAACAAAGGTGAATTACATGAAATTAGGTTGAGAAAGTTTAGAAAACGCTTTCACTTTGCGTCATAATTTTTTATAAAAACTACATAACTAAAGGAGCTTACTAACAATGAACGTCTCGTTACTTACACCTACTACTGATTTACAAGAAGAATACTTAGATTTCTATAACGAATGGAAAGATAGCGGTGAAACAATGATCCCGTGGGTTATCACAAAAAATCCTGCCAACTTCCCAGCTATGGTTCAAGAACTTCTCGATGCACATAACGGAA
Source organism: Bacillus cereus group sp. BceL220 (assembly GCF_051776965.1). Taxonomy (NCBI): domain Bacteria; kingdom Bacillati; phylum Bacillota; class Bacilli; order Caryophanales; family Bacillaceae; genus Bacillus; species Bacillus cereus group sp. BceL220. The sequence continues at coordinate 161,988 of NZ_JBPWBC010000008.1, forward strand.
TAAATATCCCTGAAACTTGGGTACCAGACTCTACATATTGGCTTGTTACAGATGAAAATAAAATTGTGGGAGCTGTTAATATACGTCATAGTTTAACTGAACATCTATTTAACGCTGGCGGTCATATCGGTTATGGCATTCGCCCTTCTGAAAGAAGAAAAGGTTATGCTACGAAGTTACTAGCATTATCATTAGAAAAAACGAAGGAATTAGACATCACGAAAGTACTTGTCGTTTGCGACGCAGTAAATACCGCTTCTGAAAAAACGATTTTACATAACGGCGGGATTCGTGATGATGATTTCACTGAGGAAGATGGGAATATAGTAAGAAGATATTGGATTGAGCTATGAATGATCAAAAATAAGCGAGAAAGTGATTATACACTTTCTCGCTTATTTTACACTGCTTCTATTTCAAACTGCACTGTAATACCACTTGGATCTACTACCGCAAACCCATTTGTAGTTTCATTTATTTCATGTTGTTTTTCTATTAATCTTTCTTTCACTTCATCTAATGCTTCTTTATGCGGTAGTACAATCGTATACACCTTTAGTCCAGTTGCATGTACTGGCGGGTGTGGATTGTTTACTCCGTTCCACGTATTTGCACCAATATGGTGATGATATCCCCCTGCTGAAATAAATAAGCAATCCTCTTCACGCTGTTGTACTTCAAAACCTACTGTTTTCACATAAAATTCATGTGATTTCTCTACATCAGCTATTCTTAAATGTACGTGCCCAACGACAGTATTAGCAGGCAAACCATCAAACTCATAATCAACGAATGTTGCCAATTCTTTTAAATCAAGTGGTGTACTTCCTCCTGGCCCTTCTCCCCATCGATCGCGCGGACGGTCTGCATAAATTTCAATACCATTCCCCTCTAAATCTTGCAAATAAAAAGCTTCGCTATATGTATGATCACTTGCACTATTAAACCTTGAAATTGGTAAAATTTCATTTGAATATGTATAACGCCCTTCTTGCTCAGCCGGGCTGTCAATTACATTCTTATTACGAAGAACCCCAAATAGCGCAGAAGCAAAAGCTTCACGAGTCGGAACTAAAAAGGCTACATGATATATACCAGTCGTACGCGGTTCTTGCAGTACCCCGTCCTCTAACTTTTCAAGAACAAGTAACGCGTTCTTTCCACCTTTTCCAGATAAATATGTTTTATTCCCCTCTTGCTTAATTACCTCTAATCCTACAACATTCTCATAAAAAGCAATTTGACGCTCTAAATCTTTCACTTTAAATTCAACATGACCAATACGTGTTTTCGGATGAATTTGTACCATGAATAACTTCATCTCCTTATCCCTATATTTTCCCATTACATATAACCGTTACTATGAAGGATACAACTAAAATCATCCTATGTAAATAAGAAAAGTCAGAATTTACATACATTTTTATTTTCATAATAAAAAAGCCACCTTTTCTAACTTTTAGAAAAGGTGGCTTTATAACTCTTATCTCATTTTATGTACTTCAGCAACTAGCTTTCCACCCTGAATGCCCATATAAAGCTTCACAGGTGCATCATTCGTATTTTCAAATACTAAATCTAAATATGGATATGCAATTGTAGCATCTCTTCCTTGTGGAACATAACCTACCGTTTTAGAATGTGTAGTTCTCTCCACCATTTTCAGGCCAGCTTGATCTGCTGCATTGTATAAAGTTGAAGATGTTTGACAAACACCACCGCCATATCCATCTACTAATTTACCATCAACTATTTCTTTCCCTAATTGATATCCTTTATCTGGTGTCGTATCACCGATTAATGAATTAAAAGAGAAACGATCTCCTTTTGCTAACACAACTCCATTTATGCTCGCTGCTGACAAACGAATATTCTCAATACGGCCACCTGTTGAACCACCTAAGTTCGTTTCATATCTACCAATTACCGTACCATTTCCTTGCGCATCACTTAATGTTGCGACTGGTTTTTTCTCCACAATCGGCAACTGATACGTAGCATCCCACATACCAACGTTTAACAATTTATCTACTAATTCTTTTTCCATTAATTCATAAGAAGGTTTTCCTTCTTGCCAACTTCCATCAGGTGCTATACGTGAAGGAACCATTTTTTTGTCGACGCTTTTTCCAACCTCACCAACAACCTTTGTTACAGACTTTTTAAATTTCGCTTCATCTTCAAAATAGCCTAAACCAGATAAATCTAATTTTTTCACTTCAGTACCAGTTCGACCATCAACTAAACTAATAGTATCTTGCACTTCTGCTTTAGCCTCTACAGTGTGCCCACCAATATCACTTACCAATGCAACATCACTTACTTTTGCACCACAGCCACTCACTATAGCTACACATAACACCCCAACTAATATACCCTTTACTTTACGGAACAATATACTCTCTCCCTTTCCCCAACATCACTATTATGTATTTATTTCATTTTTATGTATGTTTTGTTACAATCATTTTACAATATGTTTATAAAATGTTACAAGTTATTTTTCACTCTATATAAATTACTCTTTTCTTTTATAAATGTCTATACATATTTACATAAAAGTTTGAGTTTGATAGAATTGTAACTTTTATGTAAACTCTTTCTTTTATCCAGTATATACCATCAAGCAAAAGAAATACAAATCAAAAACCCTCAAGCTATTTTTTATTAAGTGAAACTTTAATCAGTGGGGTCTTACTGCCCGTTAATGCGGGATAAAGAGAAATCCCGTCAACATAAATAGGTATTTGCCGTGCCACCGCTCCGCTTTTGCACATACATTATGGTGAATTCAACCTATTTTAAAGAAATGGAGGATGTTATTATGTATCCCTACAATCCATATGATCCATATAATCAATATGCGTACCAACAACCACAGTATGACTTACAAGCACAATATCAATCTTATATAGATCAAGCAGAGCAAACGAATCCATATGACCAAAATAGACAATTCCAACTTCCAATCTCTTTTCCTGGCACTGGAAATCGTCAATTAGAAAGACGCGTAAATGAGCTTGAACAAAGAGTACGTCAACTAGAAAATACAGTTGAGCGCCATACACGTAGACTAAACCGCTTAAACCAACGTTTACGTACAGTAGAAAACAGACTAAACATTCCATTCGCAGCATTAGAAGACGGATTTTAATCGAGAAAATAAAAATTATATAAGGAAGGGGCTCCCCCTTCCTTATATAAATTGACGAAAGTTTTTTCCATCTCTATACTGATAAGAGTTAATGAAATGAAACAAGGTGATAAATATGGATTTTGAAATAAATTATCTTTCCTTTTATGTTGTACAAGTAGAAGGAAAAGGTGAAGCAGTTGATAAACGCTACAAACATTTTCAAACTTTAGACGCTGAAGAATATGAAGATAGCTCCTTAAAAGAATTTTTGAATGGTGAGTTATTAAAAATATCGAAGCGAAAAGTAGAACGTCATGCAAAAACAGAACAAGCCCCAACAAAAATTGGTCGCTTTATTGTAGAGGAAGGGCACGAACTTGATTCAAACCCTCATTACAACCTTTTTAATCGTATTCGCTTTGCACAAACAAAGGACAACTTTAAAGATATGAGCGAACCTCTCGTTTATACATATCTTGACACAAGCGCTGTACGCGGTGGTGTATTTTTAATTGCTCAGGCAAAACTACGCAAATACTTTGATGACCCATTCGTATTCGTAATGAAATGCGACTTCGAACCAAAGGTTGCTTCTATTTCTGATGAATCCACACTGATTCGTAACGTTGAAATGGCCATCACAACAAAGAATATGAAATCTATCCAGTATCCATACATGCCTGAAGAAGGTATGGTTGAAGTAGGCGAACTAAAAATACACCAAGCATCACATGCCCGCTACTTTGAAGACTTCTTAAAATTCGTCGAATATGAACGCTCTATGCCTGAAATTATGAAAACACAAGTAATGGACATGGTATACGACCAAATTGAAGATGTATTTGAAGAAGGTACGGAAGAACGCGAACAATTCGACCAAGCGATGGAAGTATGGGCTGCCAGTCCGAAACGCGAAATTATGGAACAATTTTCAACCGAAGAAGTAATGGAAGCAACTGCCCAAATCGTCGAGCACGCTCCTGAAGTGGAATTAAAACTAAAAGCAGATCATATCTCTGTGAAGGCTTTGCTTGCTGATTTCGGGGATCAAATACATATTGCGAAGGTAAATGATCGATACGTATTAATGATTGAGGCTGATACACTTACGTTTGAGAAAGGCTTCTCTCCTATTGAATTCCTGAAGCCGGATGAGTTGCAAGATGTGATTGAGCGGATTGAGAATAAGCAGCAATATTCTTATGATCCGAACGGGATTGAATAAATCCTTCCATATAACTATTTTTACCGAGCGCTTTTAATAAGCGCTCTTTTATTGTGGACATATTTTATAGTTATATAAAAAACCGATTCTACTAAGAATCAGTTTTTCTGCTTTATAACAAAAATATTTATTTTCAATCCAAGATAACACTTGTTGCAGAATCCAGTAAATTCCTTCCTTGTTGTACAAGCGTATTTCCATTAGAGTAGTCACTATGTATGTTGGTAAAATGAAAACTTCACTTCACTACCTCAAATTTATTATACTCGTAAAAAGATAATTGAAAACGATATTCCGGATGCTCTCTCACCCAATCGTAGGCTTCTTCTAAAATTCCCATTTTGTTTTGTAGGTCATTAAGTTCACTACATTTGTCCTTTTTCTGTTTGCACAGAGGGCAGAATCCATTTACTATGTCGGCACTTGTCGCCCTAATAGTTTTACTTTTTAAGTCAACTACTAAACGAAGAAGAAGAGAATACTCAGCTTTTGTAGTCACCGTCATTTCAGCAACCCCATCCTCATTCCAAAAGACACCGTTTAATTCCATCTGTACGGTGACATCTTTAATATCCAAGTCTATCACTATCACACCTCCCTTGTATAAAACTCATATTTTACTCTTCGATTTTAACCTTTAATACACCACGCTTTAAAGATATATTAAGCTTTTTCCAATTCTTCTTCTTTGCTATGAAAGGAAGTATAATTACTGCTGATAGCGTGGCAAATATTATCCCCAACACTAAAACTGTTACAATGTTAAAGATTGCTTCCATTTAACTCTACCCTCTTTCATTTCTATGGGCTCTAATTTTATGAATGTATTTAAAAATTCTTACCACCTCTTAATTTTCAAAGCAATTATAATGGCCCAATCACAACAAATCAATTCCTATTTAATATGAATACTTTATTCATCCATCAGTATAATGATGTTAAATTTATGTAGCTAGAAATAGAGGAGAATGTCATTTAACCTCTACATTCTCCTCCATCTCAGCCAAATACCTAATCTGTCGTTCCGCTTTTCTCACTGCCGTACGAAAATGTTTTTTCAGGAGTTCTACTGTATTTTCACTTATATAATATCTTTCCGTTATACTTTCCCACGTGTCACTACTTTCAAATGTACTCCATTCAAAAGGGCGTTCTGTATTTTTCTTTAGTTCTTTAAACACCCATTTCCGCATCTTTTTTTTCGCTTTTTCTGTTAGTTTTCCGTTTTTTACAAGTTCAAGTTCACCATGTCTTTTGTATCGCTTATTAATATCTCTCTCGCTATACACTTTAAGAAGTATATTTGCTGTATTTTCGGCATCTGCTAAAGCACGGTGCTGTTTCCCTTCCCACGTTAAAGCGAGCTGTTCTACCGCAAATTGTAAACTTGGCGTATGTTCAAACAATTCCTCATATGCTTGGAAAACAAATTTTTGCAAATCAATTCTACTTTCTTTTTCTATAATGGGGCATTCAACACCATGTAATGTACAATCATGAGATAGAAAGCGATAATCTTCTTTTCCCCATGAAACAAATATAGAATCTTCTCCGATAAACTGAATAAATTTCTCTATAATTTGAGGGAATTTGTCTACAGCCATTAAATCTTTCTTCGTAATACCGGTTAATTTTGTTGTATGACGAGTTAATCGTGCACTTGGTTTTACTAACTCCGAAAATTCTTCAATTATCTTCATTGTACCTATTTCTATTTTTACAGCTCCGATATCAACTATTTCTGACGGATCTTCTGATTTATACGGTCTGAAATTCCTCTCAATATCAAACACAATGAAATGTGTAGCGTTTTTCAATTTATTTACCTCTTTCTAAATTCCTTTTTCACACAAACACTCTATTTTCAGTATTTATTTATTCATGTACTTTATACAAAAATACTACGAATAAATAAATGAAAATTCAGTCTTGTTATGATATGTAAGTAGGAGGATATCTATAAAAATGCAAAAAAAAAGAAGGGCGAGCCCTTCTTTTTTCAAAAATTACTTCTTGTTTACGTTAGTAGCTTGAGGTCCACGGTTACCTTGTTCTACTTCGAAAGTAACTTCTTGACCTTCTTCTAAAGTTTTGAAGCCTTCGCCTTGGATAGCTGAGAAATGAACGAATACGTCTTCTCCGCCTTCAACTTCGATGAAACCGAAACCTTTTTCTGAGTTAAACCATTTTACTTTACCGTTTTGCATGAAAAAAATCCTCCTACAATGTACCTATATGTACATATTCATTTTCAACCACCTTACAATAATAAGCCAGATATTAAAAAACTGCAACCCCTGAGGAGATTTAACATTGCTATCCTCCTCGGAAGTTACAGCTCATTTAAATCTCTATATTATTAAAAGTAAAATGGTTTAAACATACTATATCATATCAATATAATAAAAGTAAAGTTTTTTCTTAAATTATTTTTTGTTCCCACTGCATTGCTTTTAATTCACCTGATCCAGCTACTACATAACCATCTTTTTGATTAACAATGCGCCATCCGTGCCCTTTAACTGAATCACATACTGTAACAATACCTTCGTCAAGAAGTACACGGCACACACTACTAATACCCGCCTTATTTTGTGTTGAAGTTGTATATAAGACATGTTGGTCTACACTTAAGTCTAAATAACTACTTGCTTTCTGCTCACTTTGACATGTATGCCAATATATTTTTTCACTCGCAATACTGTCATCTATTTTACAATAAGAAATATTCCCGCTAACTCCCTTGCACGATCCACTTGCCGCTACTAAATAAGAATTGTGTAAAGTCAACGCAGAGATCATTTGATTCATCGTAATTTTAATCCTCTTTAATTTACGTGTCTTCAAATCAAAGAGCCAAACACCACCATACTTAGCATGTATTTTCGTACCAATAAATAAGTAATGTTTATATAAAAATAATGATCGAATAGACGGTGCCGCACTGCCATACTCAAGAAACGGATGAATAGTCTCCCATGTCGAACCGAAATTATTAGAAAGATACAGCGTTTTTTCTCCATGAGCAACAACAGTTCCTTGTACATTGCTACATACATTCCAACTTGTTGCTTTTGTTGGAAAACGCTGAATTGTCCAGTTCTCTCCACTATTCATACTACGAATAAAAATCCCTTCGTCACCTACACCATAAACTACATTATCTTCGCTATGTAAATCCCTAATTCGTTTTTGAAAACCATTTAAAATTCGTTTCCATTCTCCGTCTTGTTCAACAAATAAGCCATTATATGTAGTAGCTAACAACAGTTTTCCATCTCTTAACTTTGTAATAGCAGTTGCACTTAACATCGTCTCCACGTTGACACTCCCATTCTTAGAAATTCTCAGCAAATGCAATTGCAAAATTACTGCATTTTTCAACATCCTCTTGATCTTCTGGAGCTAATTCAATTTTCAGCCCTTCTTGTACAAGCTCTGCACCTCGTTCTACAAGGCGTTCTTCAAATATCGTTACCGCTTCACAAAACAGTTCATACGCCGTATCACCTGATCCGAATACCGCTACCTTTTTCCCAGCTAAATCTATATTTTCTAAGTCCTCATGAAAATCTTCTGCTTCAAATGGTAATTCACCATCGCCCCACGTATAAGATCCTAAAATGATTCCATCATAAGCTAATAATTCTTCAGCATCCATGCCTTCCATCTCTTGCAATACTACTTCATGATCAAAAGCATCTAAACTAACTTTAATTAAATCAGCAATACTCTCTGTATTTCCTGACATACTTGCATAAGCTATTAAAATTTTTGCCACTTTGGCATCCCCCTCTAACAATAAATGATTCTCATTCTCATTATATTAATAATGAGAATCAATTTCAATTGATTTTTTTCTACTTTTATTTACATTTCACATTACTTATTTCAAATAAAGTGAAACTTTAATGAGTCCTCACCAATCAGGATTTTTCAGACAGCCCACAAATAGAGGAATAAATAAAAAAAGCACAGATGACTATACAATCATCTGTGCTTTTTTATTACTTTTTAAAAATACCAAAAGGCTTCCCTACTGGTAAAACAACTTTTCCGAAGTGTGTGTTTAACACTGCTGCTGCTGAACCATAGAAAGATAATAATGAAATAAGAAGTTCAGAATATGCTGCTAAATTATGCATTGCGTGCGGCATAACACCTAAAGTACTTAATGAAAGACCAATAAATAAGAAATCAATAAGGACGAAGATCATAAATAATACTTTATGTGTTTCCATTGCACCAATCGTCATAAAGATTGTGAAAATCAAATATCCGATAAAGGCTACACCAAGCTGTTTTGAATCTGCAACTTGTGCTAATTTTTCGCCAAATACTCCAAGTTGAATTAACCAAGTCATTCCAACACCTAACCAAAATAGGCCGTACGCACCAAATGCTGTCGTACCGAATGTATTGTTATGCTTTGCATCGTGAATGCAAGCAAAGATTTGTGCAAATCCTCCTAAAAAGATTGCCCATGGTAATACAAGTGAAACGCCATCTGTTAAGCCTAACTTTTGAGATGATGCTACAAGTGTTACCATCGCTAATCCAAATAGACCAATTCCAGATGGATCCGCTGTTGTCATTTTCACATGATGTGTAGTAGTTTGATTGCTCATATAAACCTCCTGATTATAAACATACTCGAATACAATACTTAAATCAGAAGCCTATGTCAATGGTTTTTTTTGTATGTTGTCAGACGTTATATTTTATAATAATTAAATATATTTCCGACCACTTCATAAGGTTTTATATTCACTTTTTCCAACTCGTTTATCGGTAGCCATAACGGAATATAACTCCCTCTACCTTCCCGCTGAAATTCCTCACCTGTTCCGCTTCCGAACACTCCGCCTGTAATATAGGCGCCATAATAATATTCATTTCCTTTATATTTTAACTTTGCAATAAGGTGCTCCACTTGTATATATACCCCTAATTCTTCGTATACCTCTCTTTTCGTTGCTTCTTCAGGCGTTTCACCTTCCTCAATCCCTCCGCCAGGAAAAACATAATATGTTTCCTCTTCTCGAATACGTTTTATAAGAGCGATTTTTCCTTCCTGTACAATGATGGCCGCCCCGCGATTTCTTATCATTTTATTACCTCAATACGAATCGCAACTGTTCCCCACTCTTTTTCTTGTTCTTTCGTATATATTTTGTATGTACTTTCTAACATTTCCTCTAAACTATCATTTTCACAATCCAATAATTTTTTATCAATTTGTTCATACATAGATTTAAAGCTCTCGTATCGCTTTATTTCCGTTACTTTTACCGTCATCATTTCTGTTGTCGTAAGATTCGTAAATATGATTTCATCGTCTTTGTTTATTAGTTGACGTTTTTTATCGTATAGGCGTACTTCATATACTTTTTTCCCTGATTGAATTGACTGAAACGGTTTATTATATAAACCCATTTCGTATCGCATACATCCCACTCCCTTTTGTTCATTTCACCTATTAATACAGTTCACATTACTACATCTTGCATATAATATTCCATACGTATCGCTTAATTGAGAAAGGAGGCTGAAGAAGCATGTTATATTTAAATCAAAAACCTGAATATAATAAATATGATATTGGTGATTATACTTATAGTAAAGTAGGGCCAACCATTTTTTCTTGGAACGATGAAACAAAATTAAAAATAGGTAAGTTTTGTTCATTAGCAGAAGAAGTCGTTTTCATACTTGGCGGTGAACATCGCGCAGACTGGATAACGACTTATCCATTTAATGCACTTTTTGATGAAGGAGCACATATTACTGGTCACCCTTCTTCAAAAGGTGATATCGTAGTCGGCAATGATGTATGGATTGGTTATCAATCCTGTATTTTATCTGGTGTTACAATTGGTAACGGGGCCATTATCGGCGCCAGGAGCGTTGTTACAAAAGACGTATCCCCGTATGCAATTGTAGCTGGTAATCCTGCAAAATTTGTTCGATATCGTTTCCCACAAGAAACGATTGACAAACTAGAGAATCTCGCATGGTGGGACTGGGACATTTCTGTTATAAAAGGAGCCATTCCATTACTACTCTCCGACAAAATCGACGAATTTTTCACCTCGCCTGAAAATGAATCTATATGATTAAAACAAAAAGAGCATCCAATTATTTTTCAGGATGCTCTTTCTGTTTTTATTTTTTATGTCCATGCAAATGATTACACGGAGAACATTGAAATGGAATCTTATCTAAGCAATTAAAGTTTGTTTCGCAAATTTGTTCAATCGTTGGAACAAATGGAATAACAACTATGTTACTTTCTACTATTTGTGTAACAGGTGGCAATACTGTGCCTACTTGATGTTCAAAACGAATACTCGCTTGATTTATATAATTTCCTGAACCATTTGGCGCGCTCTGTACTGCTACTTGGAACGAAACTGTCCTTGCTTCACCAGGATTTAAACTTCCGATAAGAAACCCTACTGCCGGGCTTACATTCGGCACTGGCGTATTATCAACCGTTACACTTCCAGGAACAAATCGAACACTACTATCTAACATATCTTGAAAACGAATATTTTGCATTACAGTATCACCCGTATTTGTGATGACTGTCGTAAACGTAATGACATCTCCAATTGTTGCTACCTGTAAATCTGCCGTTTTTACGACTGTCGTTGAGACATTTTGAGGAATAAACGGGATAACAACTGTATTACTATCACCTTCAACTACTACTGGCGGCTCATTCGGATTTACAGTTGCGAGCCCATTCGCTGTAGCGGTATTTGTAACTAAATTATTTACTTGCCCTCCTGTTATTACAACTTGGAAATTAATAATTGCTGCATCATTTGGCTGAAAATCACCTAACGGAATACCAGTATTCGGATTAGCAAATGGAAGAGGTACATCATTTACCGTTACCGTACCATTTATAAATAGCGTATTCGGATCAATGATATCTGTTAACACAATATTGGTCACAGGAACTGTACTATCATTTATAACAGCGATTCCGTAAGTGACAACATCCCCTATCATTGCTACTTCAAAGTTTGCTCCTTTTGCAACAAATAAGATTGCAGTATTTACCGTTACAATAACTGTATTGCTCGTGTCCATCACTGTAACTGGCGGCTCTCCTGGTACTAAAATATATTCTGCTAACGCTCCAGCAACGTTTACTACTGTTCCACCATCCGGAAAACTTGTAATCGTAGCTTCATATGTTACAAGTGCCGTCTCACCAACTGGTATATCAGGTATCGTAAATCCAATCTGCGGATTTAACCCCGGTTGCGGAACCCCATTTATCGTTACACTATTTGGAACGAAATCAGCTTCCTGAGATAGCACATCGATAAATTGAACATTCATTGCATCAGCAGTACCAGTATTTAATATACGAACAGTATACGTTACCATTTCTCCTACACCAACAACTGAATGGTCTACTTCTTTTAGCATATCTAAGCTGCCTCTATTTACCGGCGTAACCGTCGTATTACTTGAATTTGTAATTGTAGACGGAGGTTCTCCTGGAATCAATTCGAAATCGCCCGTTACTCTTGCTGTATTCATAATGCTACTAGAAGGCGGAACTGCGATTACATTTACTTCAAATGTAATTAATACACTATCCCCTACTGCAAGATCAGGCAATGCAAAGCCTACAAATGGATCTAAACCTACTTGCGGAATCCCATTTATTTGTACACTTCCAGGAACGAATTCTAAACTAGGTGATGGAACATCGATAAACTGAACATTCGTTGCTGTTACCGTTCCCGTATTTGTAACTTGCACACTATACGTTAACGTATCTCCTAATCGTGTCGCTTCTTTATTTATAGATTTTATAACGCTGAATCGTCCTCTATTCACTCTAGTTATCGTCGTATTACTCGGCTCTGTTACTACAACTGGTGGTTCTCCTGGCACTAAAGTAAAGCTTCCTGTTATATTTGCAACGTTCGTAATTGTTCCTGATGACGGGATGTTTGTAACTGTCGCTTGAAACGTCACTATAACTGTTTCACCTACCGGTATATCTCCAACTCCAAATCCAGTAATTGGATTTAAGTTTGGTTGCGAGGCTCCATTTATCGTTACACTATTTGGTACAAATGACGCCCCTGCTGAAATGGTATCAACAAACTGAACAGCATTAGCTGTTACTGTTCCTGTATTCGTTATTTGAACCGTATACGTTAATATATCTCCAACGAGAGTAGCAACCCTATTTACTTGTTTAATAACATTAAATTGCCCTCTATTTACAGTTGTAAGTGTTGTATTGCTCGGCTCTGTTACTATAACTGGTGGTTCTCCTGGTACTAATACAAAACTTCCAGTTACATTTGCCGTATTGGCAATTGTTCCGTTTGATGGCGCACTAACAACGGTTACTTGGAAGATGACTTCTACACTTTCACCTGGATTTATATCTGGAAGCGGGAATCCGTTATTCGGATTGAATCCAGGTTGTAACACACCATCTATCGTTACACTGTTCGGCACGAATGCTATAGAGGAAGGTAATACATCACTATATTGAACATTCGTTGCTGGCACTGTTCCTGTATTTTGAACTACTGTTGTATATGTGATTGTATCGCCTACTGCAACAACCGGCTGACTCACTGATTTTAAAACATTCAAACCAGGCTCATTGATTTCTGTTAATGTCGTATTACTTGTCGTTGTTTCCGTAATAGGCGGTTCTGTTTCACTTACAGCAAATGTAGCTGTAACGTCTACAAAATTAACAATCGTTCCACCTTCTGGTATGCTTGTAACCACTTCCTGATATGTGACAAGTACAAAATCATCGACAGGTATATCTGGAACTGTAAAACCAATGAAAGGATCTAATCCTGGTGCTGGTACCCCGTTTATGCTCACACTTCCTGGTACAAATGCTACACCCGCGGAAGTAGTATCGATAAATTGAACATTCGTCGCTGGCACTGTTCCGAAATTAAAAATCAATACATCATACGTTAATATTTCTCCTACCGTCGCTACTTCTTTATCTACTAGTTTCAATGGAAAAATAAACGCTATATTAATTGTCGTAACGACTAAATTTGTTAATATCGTTTCCGTAATCGGTGGTTCCTGCGGATTTGGTTGTGAAGTAAATGTAACATCTGCATCATTTAATATGACTTCATTATCTGGAATTTCTGTAATCGTCACTTGGAATGTGACCTCAATACTTCCACCAGCGATTAATAATGGAGTAACTGTAAATCCTATTTCTGGATTTAAACCAAGTTGCTGCACTCCACCTATCGTTACACTATTGTCAACAAACGTCGTTCCTTCTGGTATGACATCTTGGAAGAACACATCTGTAACAGGGATAATTCCTACGTTTGAAATGAGCACAGTATACGTTAATACATCCCCAACGGCCCCAGTTGCAACATCAACTGTTTTTGTTGCAGTTACTTCACCAGGAGGAGGTAACGGTATTGTAACTACCGTTGTATTACTTGAATTCGTTGTTGTTACAGGTGGCTGTAAAGGATTTAATAAGAAAGTGGCTGTAGCAGATGCTGTATTTAATACTGCTCCACGTGTAGACGGTGCAACTACCGTAACTTGGAACGTTACTGTCAATGATGTTCCAGCTGCAATATTAGGAAGCGGGAAACCAACATTTGGGTCAAATCCAGGTTGTGGCGTTCCATTTATCGTTACACTATTTGCTACAAAAGTTGTCTCTAAAGCAATTGAATCAAGGAAAGAGACATTCGTTGCTGTTACTGTACCGTTATTTCGAATGACAACAGAATACGTGTAAGTTTCTCCAAGTGATGCTTGTTGTACAGATGAAGATTTTTGTATATTTAACTGTGCTGTGTTTACTTGCGTCACTACAAAATTACTATTTGTAACAGTCGTTATTGGAGGGTTTGCTGGATTTATAAGAAAACTTGCAGTAACGTTCGATTGGTTTCTTATATTTCCACCGCTCGGAACACTCGTCACTGTAACTTGAAACGTAATCGTAGCCGTTTGCCCGACCGGAATATTTGGTACCGGGAAACCTAGCATAGGATCCGCGCCTTGCTGTACGACTCCATTTATCGTCACACTATTTGCTACAAAGGCAGTACCAGACGGAATTGGATCTTGAAAAACAATATTCGTTGCAGGAACAGTTCCTGTATTTTGAATAAGAATCGTATACGTTAACGTATCTCCTACACCGGCTTGTGGTGTATTTACACTCTTCATTACATTAAGTGATCCTACATTCACTCGCGTCACAACAATATTACTAATCGTTACAATTGTAATTGGTGGCTGGAGAGGACTTACCTGGAAATCAGCAGTGACATTCGCATTATTCGGAAGAACTCTATTTGGTGGTACACTCGTGATTGTCACTTGAAAAGTGACCGTCACCATACCTCCTACTGGAATATTAGCAAGTGGAAATCCAGTTGTCGGGTTTAAACCTGGTTGAGGTGTCCCGTTTATTGTTACACTATTCGCTACAAAAGTGGTTCCAACTGGAATCGGATCAAGGAATGATACATTTGTCGCTGCCACCGTTCCACTATTTTGTATACGAACTGTATACGTTAACGTATCTCCTACACCGGCTTCAGTAGCACTTACACTTTTCATTACATTTAATCCTGAAGAATTCACGATCGTCATAACAGTATTACTTGGTACTGTTACAGTAATCGGTGGCTCTGTTGGATTTACAAGGAAATCTCCAGTTACATTCGCATTATTTACAACATTATTTCCTTGGGGAATTTCATCAATTAATACTTCAAATGTAACAATAACGCTGGCGCCAGTAGGCAAATTATTTAATGGGAATCCAAGTTCTGGATCTGCCCCTTCTTGTAATACACCATTCACAACTACACTATTTTCAATAAATAATGTCCCTTGTGGAATTGAATCTTGGAAAAATACATTTGTAGCTGGTACACTACCTGCATTTATAACTTCGATTGTATATACTAAAACATCTCCTACCGTTGCAACATCCGTATTGACTGCTTTCACAACTTCAAAGTTTCCTGATTGTACTGTCGTATTCACAACATTACTCGGTACATTGATTGTTACTGGTGGTTCATTCGGATTCACTTGAAAGCTTGCTGTTACATTTGCTTGATTTAAAATATCTTCATTTTCTGGATTCTGTACAATTACTACGTCAAATGTGACTACAACCGTTTGAGCCGCAGGAATATTCGGAAGAGAGAATCCTGTATTCGGATTTAGTCCACTTTGCTGTACTCCATTAATTGTTACAGAATTTGCAACAAATGAAACAGCAGAAGAAATAGGGTCTTGGAAAAATACATTTGTTAACGGAACGTTCCCTGTATTTTGGACGGCAATTGTGTACGTTAAAGTATCCCCTACCGCCGCTTGCGTTGTATTTACTTCTTTTATTACATTTAAACCGCCTGTATTAACTTGTGTCACAACTGTATTCGTTTGTCTATTAATTGTTATCGGTGGCTGATTCGGAATAACAACAAAATTAGCAGATACATTTCCGCGATTCGCAATCGTACCTCCCGATGGTGTAGATGTTACTCGTACTTGAAATGTAACAGTCCTACTTCCGCCAGGAGATATATTAGCTACTGTAAACCCAGTCGCTGGATTTACCCCAGGTTGTGAAACCCCATCCACAGTCACACTATTTGCGATAAATGTCGTTCCAATTGGGATCGGATCTTGAAAAATAACGTTCGTTGCAAGTACATTTCCTGTATTTTGAATTGTTACCGTGTACGTAAGAACGTCGTTAACCGTTGCAAAAGCTTTATCCACTGTTTTTCTCGTTGTTATATCAGCTATATTAATTGTCGTAACTACAGTATTACTTGTCGCTTGCCCTGAAACTGGTTGTTGACCAGGCACTGGAGTAAAGTTAAATGTTACACTCGCACGGTTTGGAATTGGATTGACAAGAGGGTTCGATGTTACTCGAACTTGAAAGCGCACTACAGTCGTTTGCGATGCATTAATACTTCCAAGATTAATACTACTTGCTGGATTCGCTCCTGGACGCGCTACTCCATTTACCGTAACGCTATTTGCGACAAATGTTGTTCCAGCAGGGATACTATCAACAAAAATAACATTGTTCGCAGTGACGTTTCCATTATTTGTGACATTAACTGTGTACGTTAATACATCATTAAGCGTTGCCGTCTGTAAATCTACAGATTTCTGCATACTTATAGTTGCTTGATTCACTGTCGTTTGTACTGTGTTTGAAGAAGACGTACTTGTAATAGGAGGACTACCAACGAAGGGACGGAATTGATATGACACCATTGCACGATTTAAAATAGGATTGGGATTCGGGAATGATGTTATTCGAACTTGAAATGTAACAATTCTTTGCGTGTTATTTGGGATTGTGCCTAAATTAATTCCATTAGCAGGGTTTGCATTCGGCTGTGTTACTCCCCCTACCGTAACACTACCTGCAACAAACGTCGTTCCGTTCGGAATACTATCACGTAATACAACGTTTTCTGCACTTCCTGTTCCTGTATTTGGGACCGTAATTGTATAAGTGAGAGTATCCCCTACCCCCGCGACTGTTCTATTAACTGATTTAACAGGATTAATAATTGGACCTGTTGCATCAATTTGAACACCAAAACCAGCTGCAGCGTATCCATCTCCATTTGTAACAAATCGAACCGTTGCTGATGTTTGACTGTTTACTAAAGATGAGGAGGCATCTACATTCGTAATATCCCACCCCTGTCTTCGGACGGCCAAAGCTACCCCTAACGGCTGATTCAAATCTCCAAACGTGCCGCTCGTATCTAAATTTCCACTGTCATTACAAATTTGTGACTGAAAGAAATTATTCGCAGGATTTCTCGGTCCGAATAATGCAACTGTAGCATTTGCATTCGGCCCAAAGCGAAGTTGATCTCCAACAATGTTAGAATCACCTTCTTGAGCAGTTACGAGCACTCTTCCTGTAACAGCTCCTGTTGCCGGCGTAGCAAAACCTGAAATTGTAGCATCAACTGGCGGGGATGAAGCATCGATAATTTCTTGACCTGCATATACTGACAAATTTCGAAGTGGTAAACTTGCATTTTGATACACAACCTCAAGCGTCCATCCAGCTGAACGACTGATTGTTGGGTCCGCTGAAGTTCTTGCAGCTGGCACAGCACCCGTTGTATATGTGCCTGCCCCACCTGCACTAACAAGATTCGTTACATTGGCAGAGCGAGCATAATAAAACTGATTTCCTACTGAACCTTGCTGCGCGGTAGCAGGATCTGGCGTAACAGAAAACGTCCCTGCTGGCGTTGTAAATGTAATGTTATCATTTAAAAATGGTAACACATCTTCCGTATCAGTCCGGAAAGTACCAGCCCAAACTAATTCTGCATATAATACACTGCTTCCCGCTGGAAGATTTAAAATTGCACTTGAAGAATTCAATTGCCATTCATCTGTTGTCCCTGCTGGGAACCCTGGTACTTGCAATGCTGTATTTACTGTCGTAAACACAGCAAGTGTACCAAAAATATTACCTGGTGCAGGTGATGTAGGGCTAAGTCCCAGCGTATTCCCAGTAAACGTGACGGCACCAGGTACTGTTGTCGTAAACCTATTTATAAAAGGCACACAATCATCTCATTTCAATTATAGTAAAAAGTGCTCTATACTATAAAATGTAGACAAACTATACAATGTACGTTGTCCAACAAAATTCCGCACATATGAGAGGGGTTTATAAAACTATGCGCTACGTTATCATAACAGGAACTTCACAAGGTTTAGGTGAGGCAATCGCTACGCAATTATTAGAAAAAAATACAACTGTCATCTCTATTTCTAGAAGAGAAAATAAAGAGCTTACGAAACTTGCAGAACAATATAACAGCAATTGCATTTTTCATTCCCTAGATCTTCAAGATGTACATAACTTAGAAACTAACTTTAAAGAGATCATTTCATCTATTAAAAAAGACAATGTATTCTCTATTCATTTAATTAATAATGCGGGTACAGTTGCACCTATGAAGCCAATCGAAAAAGCTGAAAGCGAACAATTCATTACGAACGTTCACATTAATTTACTTGCACCTATGATTCTTACATCTACATTTATGAAACATACGAAAGACTGGAAAGTAGATAAACGCGTTATTAACATTTCATCTGGTGCAGGAAAAAATCCTTACTTTGGCTGGGGCGCTTATTGTACAACGAAAGCTGGTGTAAATATGTTTACACAGTGCGTAGCAACTGAAGAAGTAGAAAAAGAATATCCAGTAAAAATCGTCGCTTTTGCACCTGGTGTTGTTGATACTAATATGCAATCACAAATTCGTGAAACAAATAAAGAAGATTTCATAAACTTGGACCGCTTCATTGCATTAAAAGAAGAAGGAAAACTATTATCACCTGAATATGTTGCGAAAGCTATTCGTAACTTACTAGAAACTGAGGACTTCCCTCAAGGCGAGATTATTAGAATTGATGAATAACAAAAAGGTGTGCTAAAATAGCACACCTTTTTGTTTTACTTCTCTAAAAATATAAGCACAGACTCCGCAATTTTCTCATAACCAATTTCTTGATAAATTTTATTCGATATCGGATTCGCTAAATCAGTATATAACGTAGTCGTCTTGTACCCTTCATCTAACATACGTTGACTAAGTGCCGCTACACAATTAGATGCGTATCCCTTTTTCCTTGCTTCTTTCGGCGTGTATACGAAATTAACTGTTATATTATTTTTAGTTGGTCTCGTTTTTGCAGCTACAGAAACAAGTTTCCTATCTACTTCCAAACCAAACAGTCGATTTGTAGTTATTAATGTATGCGCAGTTTGTTTTGCTTCTTCTTTCGTAGTAGGAAGCTTTACGTCTTCACAAAATTGATATATCCACTGTTCTATTAATGGTAATTCATCATTATTTACCGCCCGGAAAAGTCCGTTCGCATTACACTTCTTCTTTACTCTGTTCAGCTCATACACACCTTGCTCCATTGCAACATTCATTTTCTTATTTTCTAATACCGCAATCTCTTCCGCTAATTTCTGTACAATTTTCTTATTACCGATCAATCCAGGAATATCTGGATATACTTTCGTTAACTCTTTTGCAAGTTCCTCAATAGCTACTCCCGAAATTTCAGAAGTTGCAACAATGATTTGTTTCTTCTCTTCTGTTTGCAGAAATACAACCGCAATCTCTTCTCCTTGTTTCGCTATCCCCATAAATATTGGTTGTTGGATCATTTGTAATACACCTAATATGAGATTGTTTTCCTGCTCATTCTTTTCTAGAAATGGTGTAACATCTTCTTTAAAATGAAAAATCTCTTCATATACATGTAATTGAATCATCGACAATCTCTTCTCTCTATTTATATTTTAATTAAGTATTGGCGATTAATTCATTAAATCCCTCTTTTACGATTCAATAATATTCAAAACTAATGTATTTAAAGCATTTTCAGCTTGTAAAATTCTCTGTCTTTCCTTTTCAAATACATCTTCTTCTTTTCGAAATGACTCTTTTCGATTTTTAATCATACGATTCATTTCTTTTTTACTCGGTCCACCGTATACATTTCTTTTTTGAATAAAAGCTTCTGGCGATATAATTTCTTTCCACTCTTTTTCTAATAAATTTATTTTAAAATGTTCTTGCAAGTACATATTTATCTCTTTGAAGTGTAATTCATGTAGTTCTTTTTTCTGCTCCAATGACATATTTGCAATAGCACTTGCTGCATGATGAGCATGCCGAAATGGAATTTCATAGTTTTTTGTTAAAACATCGGCGAAATCCGTTATCGTTATTGCATGTTTATAGGAACGACTTTTTAACGTTTCTTCTTCTACTTTCATCGTTCGGATCACTGCATTCATCATACAAAAAACACGAATTGCCTTTTCAATTCCTTTATATAAATATGGCTGCAAGTCATCTTCCGTATCGACAATATCACCAAATGGTGTATTATGAATCATTTGAAATACTGTAAATGATTCTCCTAAAGCACTACTCGTAATTGCACGAGCGTGTTCAATTGAAACCGGATTTCGTTTTTGCGGCATTATACTACTGATTTGTACATATGGCTTTGCAACAGTAATACCGTCATATTCTTTCGTTGCTAACAACAAAAAGTCATGAATCCATCTACTCGTATTCGTCATCATTACCATAAGTAGCGAGCTAACTTCTAATAAATAATCCGCTCCGGCAACAGCATCATATGAGTTCTCAATTACAGTTGTAAATCCAAGTAGATGAGCAACTCGTTCTCGTTTAATCGGGAAACTTGTTGTAGAGAGTGCAGCTGCCCCCATTGGAGACTGATTTAAAAGCTGGTACGTTTTTTTCATTCGTTCTAAATCTCTTTGCATCGTATCGTAAATTGCTAAAGTATAATGACCAAATGTTGTTGGCTGTGCCGGTTGTGTATGTGTATAAGCTGGCATGATCGTTTCCTTATGATCATCAGCAAGTTGCAGTACACTTTCTTGCAATAGCAAATGATGTTCCATTAATCGTAATATATACCGCCTTAAACTCATGCGATACATCGTTACACCCATATCATTTCTACTTCTACCAATATGCATATTACTTACAAAATCGCATTTCGCTTCTTGAGAAATTAAATGTTCGATTAAAAAAAAGAGGTCTTCATGCTGCTCTGTATATACCAATTTACCTTTTGGTATTCGCTCTACTTTTCTAAGTGCGTTTAATATAACTTTAGCTTCTTCTATTTTCATTAAACTTTCTTCAGTCAGCATCGTAATGTGTGCTTTATGCACTTGAAACATATCTTTCAATAAGTAATTTCGTTGAAAATCAAATACATGTTGTAATACACAATCCACATATGTTTTTCCAGGGAAATCAGCGCCTTCACTCTTTATAAACTCTTCCTTACTCTGTTTCATCACCTTTTCCCCTCTCGCCTAAGTATTACTACCCATCATACCCAGAGATAGAAAAAAAGTGCCTGTACATAAAAATAAACTCGGTGCTCTCTGCACCGAGTTTATTTAATAAAAGTCGCATCATACTTATCGCTTTGCAACACTTGGAAATGTAAGTTTGCTAAATGTTTCCGTATTTCTGCACTATCGTCTTCATTTAAATTGTTCGCCAAAAACACAATTTCTGTACAGTTTCCACGTTTATCCATAGCGTAAACCGCTTTTGTAACCGTCCATGGTGTGTAACCATTCTTTTGTCCAGCATGTCTAAATGTTTTACGGTATTTCTTAGCACTCATGTCTGTTTCAACGATATTTGCCCACACTTTTTCTTCAGCTTCTGTCAAGCCACCTTTATGGTTTGCCTTTTGAAGTAATACCATATAATCATTTGCAGAAGCTGCTGGTAATCTATCTGACCAAATTTTGTCGTAACGTTCCTCTAAATAAAGCGGAATTTCCTTCTGTAATAATGGTCCCTTCTTCTTTAAGCGTTCATGAATAATCATCGAATATTCACGATATTGCTCTTGAGACATTTCTTTTAACTTTTTCTCTATTTTATATTTTGGAACATGTAATTCTTTATGCAAATATCCCGGGATATACAAAGATGAAACGATTGGAAATAGTGGTTGATGTGCAGGAAGTGATAAACTTTGTAAATTTCGATTGATGTTATCTAATCCTAACAATTCCATTAAGTATTCAGCATTTGCATTCGAACTAAACTTAACCATTCCTTTTGCCACTTCTTCTAAAGAAACCGCTCCTTCAGTTATCTTGCCCGTCTTCTCCAAATACTTTTGCCATCTATCTTGTGCACCACCATCTGTATTCGGCACATAATAGCGATTCACATCGTTAATCGACACGAAACTAGACGAATCAATTTTCCCTTCAGTAACTTGTTTCGTATATTCAAGCGCCACAATTAATTTCATCGTACTAGCAACTGGCAATACAACATTTGGGTTTACAGAATAAACAACTTTATCATTTCTCTTTACTAGAAGCGCACTATTTTTTTCATCTTTATGTTCTTCAATAAAAGATGCAATATACTGTGCATCATCATTATTTGAACTCCACACTTTTTTCACTAAAAAGTTACCCGATATTAGCAAAACAAAAATACCCACAATTACTGCGCATACTATAGTTTTTTTCAAGTAAAATTCCTCTCCTATTGTGTAACTCTTCTCTATTTATCATTAAAAAACAAAATAATGGAGATGGTCATTTAAATAACCATCTCCATTATTTTAACTTGTATGCTCCTATTATGTCTACGTCATAAATTTCACAAAATCCTCAAGAAACTTTTTATAATGTAACGACCAACCAATTCGCACCCAATTTTTTAATGCTTTTGCATCAGGTTGAGGTCGAAAATCAGCAATACTCTCTCCTTTTGCAATTCCAGCTGTATCTACATCGACACGACGATATACATAGTCTAAAAGGGATGGATTTGCCGCAACCATCATTGTAACGACGTCATGTACTGGGCTTCCTTTTATTTTCGGATTTAACTTTCTATAAGCTTTATAATAATACGTAAATATCGGCTCGATTAACTTATTAAAACTCGTTTTAGAGTGTTTCGTAATATATTTTACCATTTCCGGCGTAATAATTGCTTCAGATGTAACGTTAAGTGGTACTAATGTCACATTTTTAGCATTTTGCATAACTAATTGCGACGCAATCGGATCACCATGAAAATTCGCCTCTGCGACTGGTGTTACATTGCCAGGCATTAAGAAAGCACCGCCCATTATATAATATTCTTTCACATACTTCATCATCGGCTTTTCTAAAATAAATGCCGTCGCTAGTGTTGTTGATCTACCAGCATCGACTATTATTAATTCCCCTTTATATTTTTCAAGAAGATCAAAAAATGCACAAAAAGGCTTTATATTTGGCGAAAAAGTTTTTGGAGGTTTAATTGGCCCTAAACCGTCTGCCCCATGAATTTCTGGATAATACGTTGTAACATCTCCGGATAAAGGAATTTTCGCACCATTAATAACAGGTATATCTTCCCGTCCTGCCATTTGCAATAAATATGCGGCATTACTTGTCGCCTTTTCTTGTGTTACATTTCCATATCCCGTTACTACCCCAACAATATCAATATCAGGATGCAACAATCCATACATAATTGCTAAAGAGTCATCAATGCCTGGGTCTCCTAAAAATAACACTTTTTTCATCGACCTCAACTCCATCCCCTCAGTTGTTATTAATTTATGAATAAACGTGGATATACAGAATAAAAAAGAACAAATTCATACGAAAAAACGCAGTCTTATAAGGACTACGTTCTTCAGCTAACCTATACTGTTTTTTTTACAGCACTCATACTTCCAATAACATAAGCGATAAACGCAAAACAAATTGGGAAGACAACTGTATGTATACCGAACGGATTTGGATAGAAAAGATGAATACACATATATGAACCTACTCCAACGAAAATGGAAGCAAGCGCTCCTGTAGCATTTCCTTTTCTCCAATATAACCCTAATACGATTGGCCAAATGAATGCTGCTTCTAATCCACCGAAAGAAAATAAATTTAGCCATATTAAAAAATCTGGTGGTTTAATCGCCGCTGCATAAACGAGTAGCCCTACAATACCAGTAATCCACAAACTTCCTTTTTTTATCGTACTGTCTGCTGCATCTTTATTTATGTAATTTACGTATATATCTTTAATAATTGACGAGCTTACAAGTAATAATAAAGAGTTTACTGTAGACATAATCGCCGCCATTGGTGCAGCTAAGAAAACTCCAGCTAACCAAGGTGGCAACACTTCCATCGCGAGTAGCGGCATTACTTTATCTGGTACCGTTATACCTGGAAGTACTACTCTTGCAAATACACCTGTTAAATGCATACCAATCATAATTGTACCAACGACAACTGTTCCAATTATTAAAGCTTGGTGCATAGCTTTTGAATTTTTATAAGACATGGCACGCACGCTAATTTGCGGTAAACCTACAACGCCAATTCCAATTAAAATCCAAAATGATGTAACATATGATTTCGTTAAACTGCCATCTGCTCCGAATGGTGTAATTAAATTTGGATTAATTTGAACAAGTTCCTGCATAATCTTTTCAATTCCACCACCAGCAATGACAGTAGCAATTAAAATGATTGTCGTTCCAACTAACATAATGATTCCTAATAATGTATCTGATAGCGCGACTGCACGAAATCCACCAATTAATACGTACACAAGTACAGAAAAAGTAAATAAAAATAGTGCTGTTGTATACGATAGACCCGTTAGTGACTCGATTAATCGTCCACCGCCGACCCACTGGGCTACTGTCGCTGAAAATAAAAAGATAATAATACATAACGCAGAGAGTATAACAACTGCTTTATTATTGTATCTCCCTTTTAAATAATCGATAAGAGTAATTGCTTCCATCTTCCTAGCAATAATTGCAAACTTTTTACCGATAACCGTTAAAACGATATATCCTGTTACAACTTGAATCGCAGATAATAGTACCCATCCAAGCCCCATATTGTAAGCAATACCGGGACCACCAATAAAGCTACTTGCACTACCGTACGTAGCAATCATTGTCATCGCTAATAATAAACCGCCTAACTCACGCCCACCAAGAAAATATTCTTGTAAAAATTTATTATGTGCTGTTGCTTGCACGCGTCTTGAAGCATATACACCAATTAAAAATACAACGATAAACGAAATTATCATTGGAATGATTACATACCAATTCATCTATTATTCCTCACTTTTTTCTTCCTCATCGAGTGAAATATCTTGAAATACAAAACGAACAACTAAACTAAGTAAAATAACCATAACGATAAATCCAACGATACAGCTATAAAAAAACCATGCGGGAAAACCTAATACATATGTATATTCACTTGGATCTTTACTACCAAGCCCATAAGCAAATCCGTACCATATTATAAAATTAATAATAGCAAGTCCAAGACCAATTAACGCTTCTCTATGGGCTATTCGAAAGCGTGGATCATCATGATAATCTTTCATTTTTCCCCCTCCTCTCACGATGTATTATTGTACCATTGTTCTTCTAGTTTTTCCTACTAGAAAGCAAAAACAAGCAGGATTTTTTATAATCATATAGAAGCTTCTCTTACATTACATATTTTTTACAATTGTAACACAAATGAAATTTGAATTTTCAGTATTTATTAATTATGATTTTAATTAGAGGCTTTCCATCTAGTTTCCACATCCTTGATTTCGGAATAAGCGCCGTCTCGTACTGCGTTTACATTATATTTTCAAGGGGGTTATACAATGAGTCAACTAGCTGTAAATCTTCATGAAAAGGTAGAAAAGTTTCTTCAAGGTACAAAAAAGTTATATGTGAATGGATCTTTCATTGAAAGCGCTTCCGGTAAAACATTTAAAACACCTAACCCAGCAACTGGTGAAACACTTGCCGTCGTTTCTGAAGCTGGTCGCGAAGATATTCATAAAGCTGTAGTCGCAGCTCGTATGGCTTTTGACGAAGGTCCTTGGTCTCGTATGAGCACTGCTGAGCGAAGCCGTCTCATGTACAAGTTAGCTGATCTAATGGAAGAACATAAAGAAGAGCTTGCACAGCTCGAAACATTAGATAACGGAAAACCAATCCGTGAAACAATGGCAGCAGACATACCACTTGCAATTGAGCATATGCGCTATTACGCTGGATGGGCTACGAAAATCGTTGGTCAAACAATTCCTGTTTCCGGTGATTACTTTAACTATACACGCCATGAAGCTGTTGGTGTCGTTGGTCAAATTATCCCTTGGAACTTCCCGCTTCTTATGGCAATGTGGAAAATGGGGGCAGCGCTTGCTACAGGATGTACAATCGTTTTAAAACCTGCAGAACAAACTCCACTATCTGCTCTATACTTAGCTGAATTAATTGAAGAAGCTGGATTCCCGAAAGGTGTTATTAATATCGTACCTGGATTCGGTGAATCAGCTGGACAAGCTCTCGTTAATCATCCACTCGTTGATAAAATTGCATTTACCGGTTCTACTCCTGTCGGTAAACAAATTATGCGACAAGCATCCGAATCATTAAAACGCGTTACACTTGAATTAGGCGGTAAATCACCAAATATCATCTTGCCAGATGCTGATTTATCTCGTGCGATTCCTGGTGCACTTTCTGGTGTTATGTTTAACCAAGGACAAGTATGCTCTGCTGGGTCACGCTTATTTGTTCCGAAGAAAATGTATGATAATGTCATGGCTGATCTCGTCCTCTATTCTAAAAAACTAAATCAAGGTGTCGGTCTTAACCCTGAAACAACAATTGGTCCTCTCGTTTCTGAAGAACAACAAAAACGTGTAATGGGCTACATTGAAAAAGGGATTGAAGAAGGAGCTGAAGTACTATGCGGAGGAAGTAATCCATTCGATCAAGGCTACTTCGTTTCTCCTACAGTATTCGCTGACGTAAATGATGAAATGACGATCGCAAAAGAAGAAATTTTCGGTCCAGTTATTTCTGCAATACCGTTTAACGATATTGATGAAGTAATTGAACGTGCAAATAAATCACAATTCGGCTTAGCGGCTGGTGTGTGGACAGAAAATGTTAAAACAGCACACTATGTTGCAAGTAAAGTACGTGCAGGTACAGTATGGGTAAACTGTTATAACGTCTTTGATGCAGCATCTCCATTTGGAGGATTTAAACAATCTGGTCTTGGCCGTGAAATGGGATCTTACGCATTAAATAACTATACAGAAGTAAAGAGCGTTTGGCTTAACTTAAATTAATGAAAAGAACCTGACCTACCTGGTCAGGTTCTTTTCATTATGTATTCCTTTAAACTTGCAGTCCTCCGCTCACATTTAATACTTCACCTGTAATATAAGATGCGTATTCTGATGCTAAAAAAGCTGCTGCGTTCGCAATATCTTCTGGCGTTCCAATTCTACCAACTGGAATAGCACCAACCATCTTTTCTTTCACTTTATCTGGTATCGTTTTTGTCATATCTGTATCCATAAAACCCGGACAAATCGCATTACAAGTAATACCGAAGCTTCCAACTTCTTTCGCTGCTGTTTTCGTTAAACCGACAACTCCTGCCTTTGTAGCCGCATAATTTGCTTGACCTATGTTTCCTTCTCTACTAATTGAAGATATATTAATAATGCGTCCATACCCTTGTTGTCTCATGTAAAGAAGCGCTGGTTGCATACAATAAAAAACACCAGTTAAGTTCACTTGTAATACTTGTTCCCAAGCAGACTTCTCCATTTTATGTAACATTGCATCTCTTGTAATCCCGGCGTTATTCACCAAAATATGTAATGTACCGAATTTTTGAACCGCATATTCAATTAACGACTTCGCTTCATTTTGATTACTCACATCACATCGATATGAGCATACTTCATATCCTTCATCTGATAATTCACGTGTCGTTTTTTGTAGCTTCTCTTCATTTACATCGCTAATTAATACTTTCGCCCCCAGCTTTGCATAAACCCTTGCAATCTCTTTTCCAATTCCCTGTGCAGCTCCTGTTACAACAGCTGTTTTCCCATATAAAAACTCCATTCCTATCCCCCATTTCTATTACTTATACTGTATATTTCGGCTTTTTACTTTCCAATTCCTCTTTGTATAAAAAAGTCTATTTGTGTCAAACTAACTTTGCAACGTCGCATAAAGTGCAAGGAGATTATGTCGAATGAACAAAAAGAATTTCAAACAAAGCAAAGCAACTGATGGCATTGATGTTGAGTTCTCTCGCGAACTCGCTGACCACAATGACTTAGAAGCAAACGCACGTGCAAATGCCGCTGATGCACGTCAAAAACGCCAATCAACCGAAAAATAAGGTACATCACAACCTTATTCTTTTCAAAAGGGACCTACTACCCAACAAAATAAACCGAGAGACATCTCTCGGTTTATTTTCTATATTTTTTTGCATAATGAGCCAAAGTAAGCAACGGATATATATGAGCATAACTATGATAACGAATATAAAACCCACCTGGCAAGCCTGTTCCAGTAGGATATTTTTCATTTACATAAGGGTTGGAGAGCAAATATGAAATACCTTTGCGAATGACTGGCGTTTCTTTATCATAGTAAGAAATGAGGGCATCTAACGCCCATGCTGTTTGGGATGGTGTACTAAATGGCAAAGTAACAAATCTTTTTTCCACACTACTTTGGCAAGATTCTCCCCAGCCACCATCTTCATGCTGTATATGTTCAAGCCATAAAGCTGCTCGTTTCAATGATGGATCGCTAAATGGTATTCCGAGTGACCGTAAACCCGTCAACACTGCCCACGTACCATATATATAACAAATTCCCCATTTCCCATACCACGATCCATTTTCCTCTTGTACATTCATTAACCAATTTATCGCACTTTGTTTTTGTTTCTCGGGCAATTCATTTTGCGTATACGTCCCGAAAAATTCTAACACTCTTCCTGTAATATCTGGTGTAGAAGGATCTGTAATCATATCACTTGCATTTTCGATTGGTAAATTTGCTAATATACGGCTCGTTACCCCTTTTTCAAAAGCCCCCCAACCACCATCATTATTTTGCAATCCTTTAACCCAATTAACCGCTCGCTTCCAAGCATTGTCTACATTTTCGTTCCCTCTACTTCGCGCCAATGCTCTTAACGCAGCAGTTGTATCATCAATATCTGGAATCGTCGTATTCACATCCGAAAAGCCCCAACCACCTGGGAAGAGATCCGGTGCATGTACACTCCAATCTACTTTCTTTGTTTGCTGTTTTCTTAGTAAATACGCTGATGCATTTTGAATCACTTTACTTGCTTTCGGAACTTGAGCTTCTTGCAAAGCATAACTGAGTAAAGCTGTATCCCATATAGTTGACGGAGAGTTTTGCAAATGGCTCCCTCTCTCCATCTTCCATATATAAGATGTGATTCCCATTATAGCCTTCTGAATAATTGGTGAGTGAATAGAATGTCCTAATGCAAGTAAAGCATAAATCATATAAAACGAGGCAGTTGCGTAACTATATAATGTTCCATTTTCATCAATACGCTCTTTCATAAAACGTTCTACTTCCTCATATCCTTTATGATGCAAAGAAAGTGGATACGTTATAATTTTCTTCACGTCACTTACTAACGTTTGAAAAACTGGAGACCGATCCTCCCGAAACCATTCTCCGCCCCCGCCTGCAATATGATTTAAATTTGGCAATAACTTTTTCCCTACTCGAAATCTTTTATTTAAACACAACATCATCGGAATTAAATGGATACGTGCTGAGCTACTCAATTCAAATATACTGAGAGGGGAATCATTCTGCAGAAACATAATTGGTGTTGGCAAATGAAAGAGAGAAGGATATTCATATTCTCCATGAATCGCTAATAAAAACTTCGTCATAAAATGAGCACGCGCTACCCCACCGCGCTCATTTATAAACATTTCCGCTCGCTTCATATTCGCATCTTCTTTTGTATATTTTTCCGATGCAAGTAAGGCAGCATAAGATTGAATTGTAGCAGATAAATTACCACCCATTTCATCTTCATACAATTTCCATGTTCCTTCATTTGTTTGAAGTGATGCTAATCTTTTTACAAACGGTTCTATCTCTTTATCTCTACCTAATAATTTTAATAAAAAAATCATATGACAATCTGTTAGCGGCGCTCCTTCAAAACAAAACTGCCACGTACCATCTTGCCGTTGCATTGTTTGAAGTGCAGTTGTTCTTCTCGCTATTTCTTCATGCACTTTTTCATATAATAACAAGTTACTCACCCACCCTTTCGAAATCCGTATAACGATATTCAAAAAGGTAGCTGAATATGTATAAAAACAAAGAAAAGCAGAACATATAAAATGTTCCGCTCATAAACAATATCCTACTCCGACAATAATCCCTAATAAAGCACCAACTACTACTTCATACGGTGTATGCCCAACAAGTTCATTTAACTTCTTATATTCTGTTTGTCTACCGTGAAAAAAGTCATTCAATATTTTTGCTTGTTTACTTACTGCAAGCCTTACTCCTGAAGCATCATACATAACAATAATGGCAAAAATAGTAGCAACCGCAAACATCGAGCTTTCCACACCTTCTACTACCCCAACTCCTGTAGCAAGTGCTGTAACAGTTGAAGCATGAGAACTCGGCATCCCACCTGAAGCGAAAAACTTTGCAAAATCAAATTCACCCGTTTTGACTAATTTAAAGACTACTTTCGTTAATTGTGCTAAAAACCATGAAATTACAGCGGCCATAAGCGGATCATTATGTAAAATTGTTTCCACGTTCTCAGCTCCCTACTAGCTATGATGGAAATCCTATATAGTATCAGTATAAAGAAAAATGCGTAGAAAATACTACGCATTATGATACTTTTGCTGATTTATTTTTTATAAATTTCGGTTGTTTCTGCACTAAAAACTTTGTCTTCGCTACCGAGAATACAAATAAAGCAACCCATATACAGAAAAATGCAATCATATGTGTAGATGTGAAATGTTCACCAAATACAAATACACCTAAAATTAAGCTAATTGTTGGCGCAATATATTGTAAAAATCCCACCATATAAAGCGGAATAAGTTGTGCTCCTTTTGCAAAATAAAATAGTGGTAATGCCGTTACAATACCTGCTCCTATTAAAAGTAACGTTGATAACATTGAAATAGATCCAAATGAGCCGAAACCATGTGCTCCTGTCATAACAAGATAAATGATTGCAAACGGCGTCACTAACATCGTTTCCATCGTAAGTCCAATTGTGGCATCATAGTTTAACAGTTTTTTCGTTAATCCGTATAATCCAAATGAAAAGGCAAGTGAAAGAGAAACCCACGGAATAGATCCGAAACGTACTGTTAAAATGACAACCCCTACTCCTGCTAAACCAACTGCAACATATTGCCAAAAGTTTAACTTTTCCTTTAAAACGACTGTACCAAGTAAAATACTAATAAGCGGATTAATATAATAGCCAAGACTCGCTTCAATAACATGATTATGATTAACGGCCCATATGTAAACAAACCAGTTTCCGCTAATCAAGACTGAAGCTATTGTTAATGACATTAATAATTTAGGTCGTTTAAAAAGATTCACAAATTCCCCAATAAACTGGCGAAACCTCTTCGTAACACCTAATACAAGTAACATAAAAACAAATGCCCAAACGATGCGGTGTGCTAATATTTCATCTGCTGGAACTTCCTCAACCCATTTCCAATAAATCGGTAGAATTCCCCACATCGTATAAGCACCAGCCGCATATAGTATCCCTTTTTTTTGCTCTGCTGATTGACTCCCCATCTTCCTTTTTCTCCTCTTCTCATTTTTTCTCCATTATACGGTCTCACATGCTCACTTTACCAATAATCAATCTGCATTTCTTTCGACATTTCTCATACAACGAATAATAAACATACCGTTATTACAACAAGTAACGGTATGCCGAAAACAAATTTCTTTTTATGAGTTTTATGATGAAACATATACATACCGATCCAAGCTCCAACTGCTCCCCCAGCTGCCGCTGATAAAAACAGCGTACTTTCTGGCGTTCTCCACTGTTTCTTCTTTGCTTTTCGTTTATCAAGCCCCATAAGGCTAAAAGCTATAACGTTAATAATAAGAAAATAAATCCATTTCATCGCTTTCTCTCCTTATGAAAAATTCGCTTAATGGTAACACGAAAAAACGCCGGAAACAACTGAAGAACTCTTTTTATCAAACTAGTTTCATTCCTTTTTCTTAATTAGTTACCTTCATATTTACAAAACCAACTAAAATCGCAATTAAAGCATTTAAATAGAAAAATGTTATGAGCAGAATCTTATATTTCATTACATTCACCCACTACCATATCATCAAAAAAACTGCTCTCAATCACTTTCTCCTCAAAATGAAGAACTACAATTAGCCCTACATATAAAGAAACCAAATTTAGAAACCATTCCCCATTCTCATCTTTCTTAGCTAAGCATTTAAATATCTCTTGAAATTGCATACGCTCGTCTGCAGCAACAATCGGACGCACACCAAAATATTTCAATACGAGATTCAGCTTCAACTGCACGGATAATGATAAAATATATTTTAATAGCTTCGTATACTCTGTACTATCTTTTTGACTATACAACTTCACAAGCTTTGGATGTAAATTCGAAATCGATAATTCCTCGTCAGTCACTCTAGTTACTTCTATCGTTTCAATCATCTTTTTCATATCCATCACATTCACCCCTTCTGAAAAAATTCTAAAGCCAAAAAGTACTTAATTCAAAATGTGCAATAATTGTGCGTTTCTCGTCTCTCGTTCTTCCTCACTGACTAAATCATACTTTTTTAGAAGGTGAAAAATATCATTTAATAATTTCTGCGAATGATTACCTTGTAAAAAACTCTTTAACTCTTTAAAGATCCCTTCAGGTAAAGAATTCTTTTGACTTTCGAGCTTATTCATCACATCTTCAATAGAATGATCAATGTTACACGCCATACTAAACCTCCCCCTCTATCCTCTATAAATAATATCCTCAGCTAACGATGTAAACACTTCTCCAACAAGAGAATCTTCATCATATACAGATGAACCGCTATTTTCTTCACGTTTTGCAAAAGGTATCTTGGCAATTACTTCTGCTTGCAATTGTTCTGCAAGCATTTCGCCGCCGCCTTTTCCGAAGAGATAATTTTTCGATCCATCTTGCTCTTCATAATAAGCCATATTTTCCACAATACCTAAAATCTCATGCTTCGTATGTTTTGCCATTACACCGACTCTTGAAGCAACGAATGAAGCTACATTGTGCGGAGTTGTAACAATTATTTCTTTCGCTTGCGGAATCATCGCTGCAACATCAATCGCAACATCTCCTGTACCTGGTGGTAAATCAAGTAATAAATAATCTAATTCTCCCCAGTGTGTATTCGCAAGGAAATTTTGAATCCATTTATTTAGCATCGGTCCGCGCCACATAACTGGGTTATTTCCTTCTGTAAAAAATCCCATCGACATGATTTTAACACCGTGACTAATGACTGGAATTGCCGTTTGATCAATCATCGTTGGTTTCGTATTCGTTTCCATCATAGCTGGAATACTAAAACCATATATATCTGCATCTAATATCCCCACTTTCTTGCCCATACGAGCTAGTGCAGTTGCAAGATTAATTGTCACCGTTGATTTTCCAACTCCGCCTTTTCCACTCGTTACAGTAATAAAACGTACTCCTGAATCCGGGCGAAGCATGCTCGGCATACCAGTTTCTGTTCTAGTATTTTTCTTTAACTTCTCTGTTAAAGCTGCACGTTCTTCTTGTGTCATAGAACCAAATGTTACATCCACTTTAGAAGCACCAATTGCGTGAAGTGATTCTTCAATATCTTGTTGAATTTTTGCTTTTAACGGACAACCTTGGATTGTTAGTACTACTTCAAGTTTAACCTCTGTTCCGTTCATTTGTACATTTCTAACCATATTTAATTCTACAACACTTTTGTGTAACTCTGGGTCCTCTACATGTTTTAATGCATTCATTATTTGTTCTTGAGTAAGCATGGAACTCATCCCTTCTCTTATTCTAATTTATATACAACATCTTCTTGGCGCTTCATCTGGTGAAAAAGCTTATTACCCGCCGCTAACGGGCGGGATTAATGCGACTATATCTCCAGCCTTTATCATCTCTTCATTCATTACAAGCTCCTCATTAACAGCCACCATCACTTTATCCAGCGATTGTAAACAATAGCTGACTTTGAGCCATTCTTTTAATTGCTGCACTGTCATTTCTTGCTTTTCTGAAATTACTAATCGATCCGATCCAACTTCCTCACGCAGATTTGCAAATAATAAAATTGTAATCATTTTCTCATTCTTCCTTCTTTGGTTTTCCTTCTGGATATGGTGTGTTTTCAAGTTGATCTCCAATCCACATCGTTCCATCTTCCCAAAATTCTTTTTTCCAAATTGGAACAATTCGTTTTATACGTTCAATCGCGTACTCATTCGCTTCATAAGCTACTTTACGATGCGGTGATGAAACTGCAATGACTACCGCAATATCCATTATTTCTAGCCGCCCTACACGGTGCGTAATTGCTACTTTTGCATCCGGCCATCTTTCACTAATCTCTTCACCAATTCTCATAAGTTGTTTTACTGCCATCGGTTTATATGCTTCATACTCTAAATGTAGCGTTCGTTTTCCTTTTGTTAATTCTCTCACCGTACCAATGAATGTTGTAATCGCACCTGCTTCCCTTCTTGCGACTTTATTCGTTACTTCTTCAACTAAAATCGGATTATCTACAATTTCAAATAGCGCTTGTCTCATTAGAACCACCTCTCACTTTATGAAATGTCCAAGGCCATTCACTACCTTCGTTATCTTCTAATAATAGAACATCAACAAACATATCTTTTTTATATCCTCTTGTCCCGCCCGGCAATACGATAAACGCATTTGATTCTGCCAATGAAGAAACTGAGCTAGATTTATCAAACCCTGATGGATAAGCGATTAATTTCCCCTCATCATATTGCAATTTTGCTCGTACAAATCTTGTAAATGGATTCGGTTTTAGAAAATCTTCTCCTAATAACGCTTTTTCTCTTTTTAAATGTACTTTTTCACTAAACATATACGTCCGAATACACGGTCTTACGAATAATTCAAACCCTACGTAACAAGCGGATGGATTTCCTGATAAACCAAATAATAACTTGCCATTTAATTGTGCTACAGTCGTAACACTTCCTGGTCGCATTGCAACTTTATTAAAAAGAACAGATGCACCTAACTTTTCGTAAATAGCTGGTAAATAATCATAATCTCCTACTGATACACCGCCCGTTGTAATTAACATATCTACTTGGCCAAGCGCTTCTTTCACAGCTGTAAAACACGTATTAAAATCATCACTAAACTTCCCAAAATATTTTACTCTGCCGCCCGCTCTTCGAATTTGAGACAATATCATATACGTATTACTGTTTCGGATTTTCCCTGGCTGTAATGAATCATCGACATCAAGCAATTCACTCCCAGTCGCTAACAGTCCAATTACAGGCTTTCTCGCAACTGGCACTTCACTATAACCGAATGTAGCAAGAAGAGCTGAAATACCTGGATTAATGTACGATCCTTTCTTTGCAAGAACCGTTCCTTTACGAGCATCTTCACCTTGAAAAGAAATATTGTCGCCCGTTTTGAATGATCGCTTCACTTCCATATAATTGTTGCCATTCTTCTCATATTGACGAGTCAGCTCTAACATAACAACCGCATCACACTCATTCGGAATTTGTGCTCCCGTCATAATTCGAACTGCTTGAAACGGACCTACTTTCTCATGGAATAGCGATCCTGCACCAATTTCACCCACTACTTCAAATACAATTGGCGTTTCATAACTTGCTAAATTAGTATCTTCTGCTCGAATAGCAAATCCGTCATACGGCGAACGATTAAATGACGGTACATCATGGTCAGCTACTAAATCCTCCGCTAATATACGTCCATAAGCTAATTCAATTGGTAATAGCTCCTTTAAGCCTTTATCAGCAAATCCCATCACTTTACGAACAGCTTCTTCAACCGTAATTGGCACTCTTCTTTCCATTGTTGACACCCTCTCTATTAACCGAATACGCGATAATATAGTTGTTTCGCTTTCGAAATATCATTTGTACCATGAATAAAAACACGACCATCTCGAAAAACAACCACGCGGTAATCATCGAATTGGCAAGATAGTAAATACGGATTCCGATCTACTTTCCCCAGTTTTTGTAATACTTTTTCTATATCATCAAAATTGTATTTCCTATTGTCTACTGTTCTAATTTGAACTGTATTTCTTCCGCATAAAACAGCTGCTTTCGTTTGATTTTCGTATGATAAATAAGGATAAGTTCGATTCAAACCGCATGAGAGACAAGTGTCTGTTTTTATTTTCCCTAATTTTATAAAATGATTTTGATTACTCCATATATCAAACATGAAAAATGTTTTTCTAATTGCTGAGAAATCTTCCACTAAAATTTTGAGTGCTTCTGCCACTTGATATGCTGCGACGATTTGAACAGTCGGGCTAATAATTCCAGCGGTATCACATGTCACACCTGTAACAGGAATATTTTTCAGCATACAATGTAAACACGGTGTCTCTTGCGGAATAATTGTATAACTCATACCATACGATCCAACGCAAGAACCATATACCCAAGGAATATTATGTTTTTGTGATAAATCATTTATTACAAATCGAATATCAAAATTATCTGTTGCATCAATGATTACATCTACATTTTTTAATAGACCTTCCATATTTTCTGAAGTTGCATCCATTACGAAAGCATGTATTTGTACTTCCGAATTAATTTGTTCTAACCGATTTTTTGCAGCAATTGCTTTCGGCATTTTCTCTCTCGCATCTTGTTCAGAGTACAATTGTTGCCTTTGTAAATTACTCCATTCAACGTAGTCACGATCAATAATCGTCAACTTGCCAACACCTGCACGTACGAAACTTTCGGCACTTGCACTTCCTAATGCGCCTGCCCCTACAATTAACACATGTTTATTTCGAATTTTTTCTTGTCCTTTACTCCCAATTGGTTTGAACAACTGTTGTCGTGAATACCGATCAGCCATTACATACCCTTCCTCTCAAGAACTCTATTTCATATCAGAATGTTGTTTCTGATAACAAGCAAAGTAAGCAAAACCAACAAACCCAGCTCCTCCAATTACATTTCCGATAAAAACAGGAACAAAATTTTTAGCCAAATCCATCCACGTTAGATGACCAGCAAAAATAACAGCGGAAATGACAAACATATTTGCTACTACTTGCTGAAATCCAATCACTACAAATGCCATAATTGGAATCCAAATTCCGATGATTTTTCCGACAAAATCACTCGTCCCGTAAGCGAGCCAAAGAGCAAGACAAACGAGCCAATTACAACCAATTGCTAAAATTAAAGTTCTTCCAAATGATTCATGTAACTTCCCTTCCGCTATCGCTACCGTTTTATTTAAATACTCTCCCTCTGTTAATCCGCCAAGATGCCCAAAGCAATACGCAACGAAAATTGCCCCAATAAAATTCATGAGAGTAATCCAAACCCAGTTATTCAGTACACTTATCAATGTAATTTTCTTTGCATAAAGCGCCATAGACAGTGACATCATATTTCCCGTAATTAATTCTCCTCCTGCTAATACTACGAGCATGAGTCCAACAGGAAATACTGCTCCTCCTAAAACATTCACTAGACTTCCCCAGCGCTCAGGTAAATTCCCTAAAACTCGAATGTTAAGTAAAAAACCTATCGCAATAAACGCTCCTCCTAAAAAACCGAGAATAAGCATCGCTGGCAATGTCTGTCTTACTTTTTGAACACCGGCCTCAATGACAAGCTCAGCAATTTGTTCCGGCTTATAAAATGCCATTACCCATTCCTCCATTTTCTCCAAATAAAAAAGCAGCTTCAAAAAACCTCCTCAAAATAAAGGTTTTTGAATGCTGCTTAATTTCTCTGCACATCTTTTACAGAGATATCAATCATCACTTTTACTATAAAATAGAAAATCCACAACTCTTGTAAATTTTCCATTTTTCACTATGAAGCTAGCTTTATATATTAACCACCGATATGTGACATTTCAATTTTAGGTATTGTTTTCTTATTTGTATGATTTAAGCGTTCATCTGAATAACGATCTTCCCTATTATTCCATATATCGCGTACTACATCTGTAATGTCCTCATCTGTATGTTCAGAACGAAGCAATTCTCTTAAATCATTTCCTTTAGAAGCAAATAAGCAAGTATATAATTTTCCTTCTGCAGAAATACGAGCTCTCGTACATGATGAGCAAAAAGATTCTGTTACTGATGAAATAATACCTATTTCCTCATCGCTTCCTATATAACGATACCTAGTAGCCACTTCACCAGAATAATTTGCTTCTATCCGTTCTAACGGCATAACTTGATGAATCGTATCTACTATTTCTTGTTTAGAGACGACCTCTTTTAAATCCCAACCATTATAATTTCCAACATCCATATACTCAATAAAACGAAGAATATGCTTATTTTCCTTAAAATATTGCGCCATCTGCAAAATGTCCTGTTCGTTTTTTCCCTTTTGAACGACCATGTTTATTTTAATTTTCATTCCAACTTCAGCTGCAGCCTGTATTCCTTCCAGAACCCTTTGCACTTTGCTCCTATTACCATTTAAATAGAAAAACCGATCTTCTTCCAAGGAATCTAAGCTAACTGTTACACGTGATAGTCCCGTCTTATATAAATCAGGAGCAAACTTTTTAAGTAACGATCCATTGGTTGTTAAACCGATATCTTCTACACCATCAATTTTATTAAGGCGCTCAATAAGCTGCGGAAGACCTCTTCGAAGTAACGGTTCTCCGCCCGTAATTCGTAACTTTCTTACACCTAAAGAAACAAAAATACGTGTTATCCTTTCAATCTCATCAAAAGATAAAATTTTATCATTAGACAAAAACGAGTAATCAGGACCAAATATTTCTTCTGGCATACAATATCGGCAGCGAAAATTACAGCGATCAGTAACTGAAATACGTAAATCCTTTAACGGACGTTGCAACTTGTCTAATGTAACTGATTTCATCTTCATTGCCTCACTTTTATTTTATATTTAAAACACGTTCTGGATGGGTATATACATTTAAGGAGTGATTACGAATAAATCCTATTGTCGTAATACCTAAATCTTCCGCTAGTTGCAAAGCTAATTCAGTTGGAGCTGATTTTGATAGTATAATTTCACAACCGATTTTTGCAACTTTCAATAATATTTCCGAAGAAATACGACCACTAAAAACAATGATTTTATCTTTTATAGAAATATCGTTTCTTAAACAATAACCGTAAATTTTGTCTAGTGCATTATGCCTACCAATATCCATTCGGCTTAAAATAATACCATTCACATCACATAAAGCTGCATTATGAACCCCGCCAGTATGATGAAACGTATCCGCAGATTGCTGCATTTCTTTCATTAACCGAAAACAATCCTCTGCCGCAACCTGTACATGGACACCCTTCATTTTTTTTGCACTTAGTGCATCATTAGCAAAAACAAACCCTTGCCTACTCATACCACAACAAGACGTAATATATCGTTTATTTTGCATTTGTTCATAATACGGATTTACTTTTGTCGTTGTTACATGTACAAATCCTTCTTTCTCCTGCATCCATATGCTATCAATATCTTCATACTTCCGAATGATTCCTTCAGACGCCAAGAAGCCTATTACCATATCTTCTATATATTCTGGAGTACTAACCATTGTAACAAACTCCTGTCCGTTCATTTTAATGGTGACAGGAAACTCTGTTACAATGCTGTCCTCTATATGCTTAAACGCCCCTTGTTCATAACGAAAGATTTCTCTTTCTACCTGTATCGGTTTCACGATCAGTATCCTTCTCTCACGTTATATTTTTATCAAAAACAAATACCGAAACTGCAATATCTTCTTCTACTTTCATATCTGAAAACAAATTCACTAATTTTGCTCCAACAAGTTCCTCCAAATGTTCACGGGAATTCGCAGCATACACCTCTTGAATCATTTTCGTTCTAGCCATATGAACCATTTCCGCACCGTCCATCGTACTTGAAATAAATTTTTCAGTAGGTGTTAAGTTTCCATAAAGAGTCGCTATAGCCATATTTTCTGCAAAAACAGTATGAATTCGTTCTGGTCCTTTTCCGAAAAGTTCCTTTC
The DNA here is from genome assembly GCF_051776965.1 of Bacillus cereus group sp. BceL220. NCBI lineage: Bacteria > Bacillati > Bacillota > Bacilli > Caryophanales > Bacillaceae > Bacillus > Bacillus cereus group sp. BceL220. The sequence goes on from NZ_JBPWBC010000008.1 coordinate 202,195, forward strand.
GAAGTTTTCGTATCATATCATTAAATTCATGTACTTTTTTTGACATACAATTATACCTCCCAAAAGCCTCATTTTACTTTATTATATATTTTACCAAAATGAGCCTTCCGCCCAAACTATTTCCTACAAATATTTGGGCGGAAAGGTTCACTTCATGAAATTTATTCGTCTCTTAACCCTTTCCCCATACCTTTTAAGAAATGAAGTCCAAACCCGATAGCACGGTTAATATCTGGGTCTTTCAATACTTTCATAAGATCGAATACCCCTACTTTTTTATTACTTTCTAGATGTTCATTACCTTCTTCTAGCCCGACTAATAAACTACCTATAAGCTTTTTCGTAAGTTCTGGGTCAAGTTCAGTTAACGCACCTGCAGCACCCATCATATTATTAATTAAATTTGTAACAGGCTCACGAGTTACTTGACCTAGAACAATCTTTGCAATTGGTTCTTTCGCTTTCAGCATAGAATTTGCAGCTTCTAGCATTCCAATGTCATTTAATTCCCCTACTATATTAAACATCTGATTTAGAGCTTCTTCATTATTTGTTAAAAGCTCCTTTAAATCATCTAATTTTTGCTGTTTTATTTCTTCCTCAGTTAATTCTTGTTTTTGAATCATTTTTATAGGTGCAGCCATAGTTTTCTCCTCCTACTTATCCGTTAAATGCACATACCCTGGACGTGCCCACTTACGATGTACCTCAATTCCAGCTTGAGGGTGACGTTTTTTATTGCGTGGGTTCGCTTTTGGCATCGGATTTTCGCCATCAACTTCTAACACTTCCATACGCACTTTCGTTTGTTTATACGCAGGTGTATTCGTACGTACATCCACAGCAGGACCTGTTAAGAAATTAATTGCCGTTTCGTTATCTGTAGAGTTCATCGGTAAATATAACTCATTCGCTTTTACACGATCTGTAACGAGTGCACGTAATTTTAATGCTCCAAAAGGAGAGACAAGACGAACTAACGAACCTGTTTTTACGCCACGTTCTTTTGCAAGGTCTGGAGAGATTTCAACGAAAACACCAGGTACTTTCGTTTGAATACCTGTTGATTTATTTGTCATATTCCCTTCATGGAAATGCTCAAGCATACGACCGTTGTTAATGTGAAGGTCGAACTCCGCTGGAAATTCAGCTGGACGTACCCAGTCAGCAATCGCAAAACGAGCTTTTTTATCTGGGAAGTTAAATCCATCTTGGAACAGAAGTGGTGTATTTGTTCCATCAAAACTTCCCCAATGGAAACTGTTCCATCCTTCAAGCACTTCATAGTTCGCTTGCGAGAATAATGGTGATAAACTTGCCATTTCAGCAAAGATTTCACTTGGGTGGCTATAATTCCAGTTTGCCCCTAGTTTATTCGCAACCTCCTGGACGATCCACCAGTCTGGTTTCGCATCTCCTAGCGTAGGAAGAACTTGATATAATCTTTGGACACGGCGCTCTGTATTTGTGAAAGTACCTTCTTTCTCAAGAGATGGCGCTGCTGGTAATACAACATCTGCATATTGAGCAGTTTTAGAAAGGAAAACATCTTGCACAACGAAGAAATCAAGGCTCGACAACACTTCATGTACATGATTTGCATTAGAATCTACAAGAGCCATATCTTCTCCGACAAGATACATTGCTTTCATTTTTCCTTCGTCAATTGCGTGAAGCATTTCAATATTATTAAGACCTGGTTCACTATCAATTTTCACTCCGTAAGCAGTTTCAAATTTCGCACGTTCCATTTCGTTAGTAACGTGCTGATATCCTGGAAGCCATCCTGGTAAAGTACCCATATCACAAGCACCTTGTACGTTATTGTGACCTCGAAGTGGGTATGCACCTGCTCCTGGACGACGATAGTTCCCTGTTGCAAGAAGTAAGTTTGAAATTGCAGCGGAAGTATCAGAACCACCTGTATTTTGCGTTACCCCCATACCCCAAAGGATACACGTACCATCTGCATCACGAATCATTTCAGCCATTTGAATAAGTGTTTCTTTTGAAATACCTGTTACTTCTTCTGCATATGCAAGTGTATATTCTTCTAGACTTTCTTTGAAATCTTCAAAGAAGTTTACATTCTCATTAATAAATTCTTGATCATGCCAACCTTGATCGATCATATATTTAGTAACAGCCATTAACCAAACTTGATCTGTTCCTTGTTTTGGACTAATAAAGACATCTGATCGCTCTGCCATTTCTGTTTTACGAAGATCAGCTACAATTAACTTTTGTCCGTGTAATTTATGTGCACGTTTAATACGTGTAGCTAAAACTGGATGACCTTCTGTCGGATTACATCCTACAATAATAACAAGACCAGATTGCGCAATATCTTTAATCGTTCCTGCATCACCGCCCATACCAATTGTACGGAACAAACCATCCGTTGCTGGTGATTGGCAATAACGTGAGCAGTTATCAATATTATTCGTTCCAAATACTTGTCGAGCTAATTTTTGAATTACATAATTATCTTCATTTGTAATTTTAGAGGAAGAAATAAATCCGATAGAACCTTTACCGTACTCTTCTTTAATAGTACCTAATTTATTTGCAACTACATTCAGTGCTTCTTCCCATGTAGATTCAACAAACGTTCCATTTTTACGAATTAAAGGTTTTGTAATTCGTTCTTTAGAATTTACGAAATCCCAACCAAATTTCCCTTTTACACAAGTGGAAATTGCGTTAACTGGTGCATCTGAAGATGGCTGTACTTTAAGGATTTTACGCCCCTTCGTCCACACTTCAAACGAACAACCTACACCACAAAATGTACATACTGTTTTCGTTTTCTTCGTACGAGTATCACGCATGGCCGCTTCCACTTCTGATACCGCAAAAATACCGCTATATCCAGGCTCAACTTCTTTAATTAAATCTACCATCGGTTCAAGAATATCTGGTTTTAATCCCGTCATAAATCCAGCTTCACCGAGCATCGTTTTCTCCATTAAAGCGTTACAAGGGCAAATCGTTACACATTGACCACAGCTAACGCATGAAGAATCATTAATATTTACTCCTTCATCCCAAATAACTCGTGGGCGTTCCGCTTCCCAGTCTATCGATAACGTTTCATTTACTTGTAAGTTTTGACACACCTCAACGCATTGACCGCACGCAATACATTGATTAGGGTCATAGCGATAAAACGGATGCGTCATATCAACTTCACTTACATCTACTTTCGGTTCATAAGGATATTTTTGATGTTCAATTTCCATTAATTCTGCTGTATTATGCAGTTTACAGTTCCCATTGTTGTTGTCACATACTGTACAGTATAATAAATGATTTTCTAGTAACCGATCCATCGCCTCTGTTTGTGCTTCTTTTGCGCGAACAGAAGCACGCTCAACGTTCATACCTTCCGTTGCTATCGTCGAACAAGAACGCATTAACTTTCCGTCAACTTCTACAATACAAGCGTCACATGTTTGAATAGGATCTACTTCCGGCACGTAACAAATTTGCGGATGTTCAATCCCGTTCTCATTAATAACACCCAATATCGTTGAACCAGGCTCCGCTGTATACTTTTTTCCGTCAATTGTAATATGAACCATGTTGTCATTCATGGTCTTTCCCCCTTTTTGAGAATAAAAAAAACTCCACCACGAAAATATACGCACCACATTTTGGGCACGCTATCATCATGGTGGAGTAGTTTATTAGCACATCTTGCTAAAATACCAATCCATTTATTCATAAATAAAACGATAGATTCATAACAGGTCATATCACGATTCCATCTTTAACACTATAATTATAGCGTTAAATGTACAAATATACAATATAAATTTTAAACTGCGCATATGTCTGTATGTAACTATCCATAATAACCCATATAAAGTTCAACGAGGAATAAGGTGAATATATGGGATCTTTTCGAAAATGGATAAGGGGCGAAAAATCTTTCTCTACACATGAGCAATCTGAAACTGTATTAAATAAAGAAATTTCTTCCTCCATGCCGCTTAATCTTAAACACTTATCCAAATTATTTAGTGGTATTCCAGAATTAATTACACGCACTTTCCCGTTAAAAAACGGAAAAGAAGCTGCTCTTATATATATGGAAGGACTTGTAGATAAAACTGTTATTAATGTAGATATTCTTCGTCCTCTCTTATTTAAAGAATGGAATGAAGATGATTTTTGGGAATCTTCTGTTTCTATAGGGAATATTAAAAAAGTTCAGAAGTGGATAGACATTGAGCAATCTCTCTTACATGGCAAAAGTATTTTATTTATAAACGGGCAATTATCAGCTTTAGAACTAGATACGCAAGCGGCGCCAAAAAGGAGTATTGAAGAACCTACAACAGAGACTTCCATAAAAAGCTCACACGAAGGATTTAATGAAGTGGCAAGTGATAGTATCGCACTTATTCGTCGCTATATTCCAAATCGCGAATTAAAAGTGAAGGAATTCACTGTTGGCGAACGAGCAACCTCTAAAGTTTTTTTACTTTATCTTGCAGATGTTACAAACGAAGATGTTGTACAAGATATGGCATGCCGCATTGAATCAATCAAAGTAGATGCTATTCTTACTACCGGTGAATTAGAAGGATTTGTTGAAGATAATTCCTATACTCTCTTCCCACAATTGTCTATCACTGAACGTCCTGACACAACGGCACATCATATTTTGAATGGGCGAATTGCTGTTGTTGTAGATCGCTCACCAGGCGTATTAATAGGACCTATGACCTTTTCATCCTTCTTTCAGACGATAGATGATTACAGCTTCAGACCTATGATTCCATCTTTTATACGACTCCTTCGTTTCACTGGGCTATTTATTGCAATATTTGCTCCTGCTCTTTATATTGCTATGATTTCCTTCCATTATGAAGTGATTCCGCTCAAATTGTTGTTAACGATTGGAGAATCTCGAGCCAAAATTCCTTTTCCTCCCATATTAGAAGCTTTATTAATGGAATTAGTTCTCGAAATGCTCCGAGAAGCAGCGATTCGGCTTCCTGGGCCTGTTGGACAAACAATCGGCGTCGTAGGAGGAATTGTAATTGGACAAGCTGCGGTTCAAGCTGGGATTGTGAGTAACGTTATGGTTATCGTCGTATCAATTACTGCGGTTGCCTCCTTCATTATTCCTAACTTAGAAATGTCAGCAGGAATTCGGCTTCTTCGATTCCCAATGATGATAGCCGCCTCTTTATTTGGCGTCATTGGAATTATGGTTGGAATGGCAATCATTATCATCCATATTCTTTCTATGGAATCACTTGGTGTACCATATGGTAGTCCTTTTTCTCCGTCATATGCTTCGGATTTAAAAGATACCCTTATACGTTTCCCATGGAAAATTATGAAGAAACGGCCACTATCTCTACAATTAAAACAAGATAACCGGCAAAGAGATGTTGAAGAAAAGGAGGAGAATTAGTGACAAAACGTGCAAAGAGGGAGATTACTTTATTTCAATACATTTTAACTATTAGTGGTGTTCAAGTCGGATTCGGCGTACTTACACTTCCGCGTGAAGTTGCACAAGGAGCGAATACAGATGGCTGGATATCTATTATTATCGGATGTGTCATTACTACTTTAGTCAGTCTATGTATTGTAAAAATCATGGAAAAACATCCAGGATATACTTTACTTGATGTGCTGATACGCTATCTTGGAAAATGGCTAGGAAGAGTAGTAATGATTTTTTGGATTTTATATGCTGTACTCGCAGCTGTTTCCTTAATTTTTTCCCTCTTATACGTTATTCATATTTGGATTTTACCTAGATCTCCTATGTCTTTAATTATGATTTTGCTATCTATTCCAATGCTTATGCTTGCATGTAAAGGAGCACTTATTATTAGTCGTTTTGCTGTTTTCACTGTCATCTTTACACTTTGGATGCCATTATTATTATTTATTCCTCTTAAAGATGGGCATTTTATATATCTTCTTCCTCTTATCAAGGAAGGATGGCTACCAATTATAAACACCGTAAAATCAACTATCATTGCGTTTCTCGGATTCGAGTTTGCGTTTGTCCTTTATCCTTATTTAACTAACAAAGCATCTGCAAAAAAAGGAATTGTTATTGCAAATTTGATTACGTTATTTATTTATCTTCAAATCACGTTCGTTTCTTTTATTTATTTTAGTCCAGATGGTATAACAAAGTTTTTATGGCCAACTCTTTCTCTTGTTACACCGTTTCATTTCTCATTTCTTGAGCGGTTTGAAATTATCTTTTTGTCATTTTATCTCTTTATTATTTTTGATTCCTGTATTCCTTATATTTTTACTGCTTCAGATGGTATTAATCAATTACTTAACAAAAAAGGCAGTTCATTACCTATTTATTTTTTATTATTCGGGTGTATTTTCATCTTATTCTTTTATATCCCTTCTTCTTATCAGATAAGTTCGTTGCGGGAATTTTGGGGAACTGCTAGTTATTTTATCGTTTTTCTATTCCCAGTTGTATTTCTCTTATACATGACACTTTATCAGCATTGGAAAAGGAGAAAAGTTTAAATGAGACGCTTTATTCATTTTATTATATTTTGTTTTCTCATAATTTTTTTAGCAGGTTGTGAAGATCGGCTTGATTTAGAAAAACAATCCATCTCATTAATTTACGGTTTTGACGCAAAAGCAAAAGGAAAAGGAAAATTAATTGTGTATCACGTAAATCCTATTTTCAATGAAGATGTAGAGAAAAAGTACGAAATTCATGAAGCGAAAGTACATACACCCCGAGAAGCAAAAGATACGTTTAACAGTTCAAGCAGCGGTTTAGTGTCCACAGAAAAGTTACAGCTTATATTGTTTAGCACGAATTTTTTAAAACAAGAAGGAGCTATGCCTTATCTGGATGTTTGGTATCGCGACCCTAAAAATACAGGGAATATGCGCATGGTTGCAGTAGATGGCCCCATTTCTTCTGTTATATATAATAATTTCAAAGATAAGCCTGCTCTTCCTGAATATTTAACAGATTTAATTAATACGAACAAACTATACAATCGGACCGTGTTTACGACATTCCATGAATTTCATAGACAAACTTTTAATAAAGGCGTAACTCCTGCTATTTCAGAAATAAAAAAAGGGAAGAAAGATGTTATTGTTACCGGTTCGGCACTATTAACCTCTCGTGGAACTTATAAGATGTCTTTAAATCGCTACGAAAGTGCCCTTCTTCTTATGGTGCAAAAGAAAGCTAATATACCCGTTTCACTTACAATGAAAATCCCCTCTAATTTAGTTGAAAGTAATAGCCATCTAAAAGATACAAAAGGCGACGATTTTATAACAATAAATGTTCTTAGTATGAATCATGATATCGGTACAGACTATAGCGATAACCGCTTCAAATTTAATATTAAAATGGATTTAAAAATTGCCGTATCTGAACTTACATTCAACATGGATATAGAAAATGATAGAAAAAAATTAACTTCTCTTATTACAAAACAACTAAACAATGATTTAAACGATTTAATCCACAAAATTCAAAAACAGCAGCTTGATCCATTCGGATTTGGTGATTATGCGAGAGCGTTTCAATATAAAGAATGGAAACAAGTTGAAGATGATTGGCCAAGTTCCTTTTCAAAAGCTAATGTGAAAGTGGCACCAACTATTAAAATTTTAGAAAATGGGATTATTAAATAGAAAAAACACGCTACTTGTTCTTATATGAATAAGTAGCGTGTTTTCATTTCCATTACAAGTATTATTTCAATGGACTATACTCTATTTCCATTTCTAACATTACTATGTTTTTTAGCATATACAAAATATATGAAAACGCCTATTATAATCCATGCCACAAAACTAATTAAAGTAAGCTTAGAAAGGTTCAAAGCCAAATATATACAACTTACTATTGAAACGATAGGTAAAAAAGGTACTAGAGGGGCACGGAATGGCCTCTTCATATCAGGATGTGTCTTTCTTAATACAATGACAGCTATAGATACAAACACAAATGCTGTTATCGTTCCCATATTCACTAAATTAGCTAATAAATTCAAATCCACTAATCCCGCTAATAAAGCTGCTAGTATACCTGTAACCCACGTATTAAAAAATGGAGTTTGTAAACGTTTATGGACACTTGAAAGTCTTTTTGGTAACAGTCCATCTCGACTCATCGAATAAGATACACGAACAAATGCAAACATAGCTACTAACAGAACTGTTGTTAGCCCTGCTATCGCTCCCACCGATAACAACCCAGCAATTCTATCTTCTCCTACAGTGCGCAACGCATATGCAACCGGATCAGCAACATTTAATTCCGTAAACGGAACCATTCCAGTTAGCACGAATGAAACACCTACATATAGAACGGTACAAATGAACAAGGAAACAAGTAGCCCAATTGGCACGTTACGTTGTGGACGCTTCACTTCCTCTGCGGCTGTTGCAACTGCATCAAATCCTAAAAAAGCAAAAAATACAGTAGCAGCGCCCCCTACCACACCGTGAAAACCAAACGGTAGAAATGGTTGCCAATTCTCTGGTCTTACATATTGTGTCCCTACAACAATAAATCCTACAATAACAGCCAGTTTAATAATAACCATTATATTATTAATTCGTGCACTTTCTTTTGCACCACGGCTTAATAAAAATGTAACAACTAAAATAATAAGAACTGCTGGTAAATCAATGATTCCACCCTTCCCCATTCCTGGTGCCGAAGCAAAAACCGTAGGAATGTGAATATTAAAACCTAGTAGCAGTGACTGAAAATACGCTGACCAGCCTGCTGCAACCGCAGAAGTCGCTAATAAATACTCCAGCATAACACACCAGCCAACTATAAATGCAAAAATCTCACCTAGTGTCATATATGTATATGAATATACACTTCCCGAAACTGGAACTGTAGATGCAAATTCAGCATAACAGAAAGCTACACATGCACATATAATTGCCGCTAATACAAAAGATAATACAATCGCCGGACCAGCATGTTTCGCTGCCACAATACCAGTTAATACGAAAATACCTGTACCAATAATTGCTCCAATACCTAAAAGAGTTAAATCAATCGCTCCTAAAGTTTGATTCAATACTTTTTTCTTTTCTTCATCCATTGCTTTCTTTATGAAAAGACTCATTCTTTGAAACCTCTTTTTCAAGTTTATCTCTTACTTGTTACATTCTTTATTACTGTTCTATTTTAAAAATAAAAATATACATAGTTCACTTCCCCTATAGACTTAGTAACCCGTCTCAATAAAAACAGAAAAATCAATCTCTTTATACCGTATCGAATTTTCAAAATATTAATCATACCAAAAAACCATTAAGAATGCTGATTGAATTTATCATACAATTAATTATATTGTCAATAATAAATCACTCAAAAATAATCGGTTGATTATGTATCAAATGTTATTTTTATACATAATCATTTTCTCAAAAACATTGTTGTTTCCCACCTTAATATTCATATTCATTTTATTACATTGATTTTCATACAACCTTCATTACATACAATGTAATGAAAATCATAATAACCTCAAATTAATTATTATTCAAAAATAATAATTAATTTGAGGTTATCTCACCATTTTAATACTAACAAAAAAGTGCAGATTTTCATCTGCACTTTTTTTATTCTTCCACTTCAGCTTCTGCACTACTATTTTCAAGATGCTCCTTCTGAGCTTCCTCTTGCAACTCTGCTGAAATCATCCCATAATAAAGTTCCGGATATAACCCAAATATTTGATATACACTTCCTAAAAACGGCATCAGAATCCCTCTTTTCTAAAGTTGTATTGCCACTTTTAAGGATTCCCTTTTCATTCACTATACATTCGTTTTTGGCGTTTCTTCTTCATCTTGAATACTTAATAAATTTTGCCATTTTTTATACGGAGCGCTATTTGGATCTACATATCCTTTCGCATGCGAGCGATCCCACAATTGTTTAATAAACATTTCTTTCTCTTTCTTTGCAACCATATCAGCACCTGTACCGTAATAGTTCTGGAAATACAACTCGATTTCATCAAGGAATAGTCTTAATAATTCATCTGATGTTTCTTCTAACGTCGGATCATACTTCGCTTCACGGTCATACATTAAAATCATGTCTAAAAGATTGTGGACATGTTCTTTTCTAAGCCATCTTACATCTTGGGCTCCTAATACGAACGGATGTGTATATAAATGTCCACCTTGTATCATCGCCTTTTCTTGCTCTTCTTCAAATCGTGACAAGATGTTTTCATAAATAAACGGATTATGAAGCAATGCTCTGTGTAATTTATAACTTTCGCTTGAAATATTTTTCCCCATCGACTGAATTAAAAAGCTACGTCCCACACCGTTATATTGATACACAAACTGTCCATCAACAGCAACTAAACTAATCCAGCGATACATATATGCGTATAGTAAGGCACGATTACATTTATCATAATCTAATTTTGTTTGAGTCGCATTCAAATCTGGCATAAAGGCTGGTAAGTGCCAATACTTATCTAAATGCGGCGTTAAACTAGATTTTTTACTATTTAATTTGTTTACACGGCGATAATACGATTGGAAATAGTCCCCTTTATCATTCATAAATCCGTTTGAAATATGTCCTGATGATAATTTAGGAAAATCTTGCAGCGATAAGCCATAATGTGCTCGATAACAGATCACTTCAAATGGCGAAAAGGCTTCGTGTACTGTATCTTTTTCTTTAAACATTTCTTGAATCAATTCCTCTTGTAGCTCTTTCTTTAAAGAAGGATGTATACCCCAATATTGTAATTCCCTATGATGGGCAACTTTCGGAATGAATGGACTTGCTAAATGGAACAGGTCTTCAATTTTTTCACGCACGTATTCATCGCGATCACGTTTCTTATAATCTGCTTCTTTTCGCAACGCTTCAATAATATTCAATTCTAATTTATCACGATAGCGTACTTGCAGTTCGTCATAACAATAGCTCAGTATATGTTCGCGATAGAAATCCTCTACCTTTTTCGACTGAATCTCTTCTGTTTTCGCATCACGACAATATTCCCCATACAAACTCATATAAATTTCCGCTGATATATCTTTCGGTAGTACACCTAAATTTAAATGTTGCTGCATATCTTGCCATATCTTTTCTTGCAGCTGTTCCTCTGCTAATACATAAACATTCGTCGGGTTTGTTTTCCCTTCAAATTCCTTACTGCGCTTTTGGATTTCAAACAATAAATTTTCACGTGTTTCATGTAAATTATCAAAAAATCTTTCCCAATATTGAATCATTTTATTAACTGCCTGATATAGCGATTGATACACAAGTTCTAATAGCATTTCTTTTCGATATTCATTTAATTTGTGTACATATTGCGTTACGATGTCTTCAAATTCTCTTTTGAATGAACGTTGCTGATTATTAATCATTTTTCCGAACCAGCCTTGTTGTTGAGCAATTTCTACTCGGCGTACAGCCGTTACCGTTCCATCGATATTACCTACATTAAATTTTTTATCGTAGTTTTGAATTACATTACGCTTTTGTTCATTATTTTCATGTAGTCGATTCATTTTTTCTACTAACTGCTTTCGAATTTCATATAACATAAAACGTGCTGCTACTGGGTGAACTGGATCTGTTTTCTTTAAAAACCATGTATTTAATTGATAGGACTGCCCTTCAGAACCACTTGGTGAAAAGCGGTCTGATTCAATCATGTCATATAAAAGTGTCGTTACATGTTCATGTACACGGCTCGGAATCGCATATGCATATAAGCGAACCGCATGATCCACTCTTGCCACTTCACCTTTCATTTGTTCCATCATTTTCAGTTTCGCAGCTGAAATTTTACACTCATGTTGCAGACGATTTAATTCCTCATCTTTTTGCACCGTTCGTTGTACATAACTTTCTACAGCTTCTAAAAACAGTTTTGATTTCGCAACTCCGAGCTTACCACCTTCTGCTCCTTCACGTGTTTCATTGTACATTTGTCTATAGAAAATATGAGCTTGCTCTGGACGGGTAGCAAGATGCTCCAAGTCCTCTAAATAACTTTTACCTCTCTCCGGCTTTTCACGCTGCATCCCACGTTTTACATCTTGGTCATATCTTTGCTTCTTCTCTTGAAACAGTTGATCTAAATGCAGCCACGATTCATCTAAACCTTGCACCGCCCATTTTAAAGCACAATATTTTAACACATGCTCATATGGATAAATGAGTTTTGCCGTTCCTGCCCCGCAATATCGTCCTTTTCCACTTGATTCTGCTAATTGCTGAATTTGATTGTCTTCCTGTGCAAAATGACTTGTAGACATCGGGCTAAATAACTGTAAATAAATTGTATTTGCCATCTGTTCCATATAGTCTGATAAATTGTGTAAATGGTGTCCATGTAGATTTTCGTAATCGTATAAGAAACAATAATTGTACGGTAAATGATGTTGTTTAATTGTATGATTTGTTCTTCCGTCTTCATCTACTTGATCAGGGCGATACTCTAATTCAATTGTTACACCGCCGCGTTTTGATAATTCTCCAGTAGAACCGAGCGTAATAGCATGTAATTCTTTTAACGATGCATAGCCGTTCGCTTGCACCGTTTCAAACTCTTTCGCACTAACTGTTCTCGTCTTTACTAAAACATCCGGCATTAAAAACGCACCGCGTATTAAAATGTTATGATGCTGCAATTTCTTCCGAAGCATTTCACGTAAATATAATGCAATTTGCAGAAACATCCCCGAACCTGTTCCGCCTGCTAGTGATGTTACTATAATGACACGCACACCATATTCCGTTTGATCACTTGTAACCGGAAAAATTTTCTCAATTTCTTGCCAAAAGGACGTTAATTTATCTTCTTTCATCGCAGCACGTAACGCTAAACGTGAAATGACGCGTAACTGTCCTGCTCCTTCTGTTAATGGCTTATCAAGTATAGTCGGATCCATCGGAAACCACTCTGGGATCGTTGGATCTCCCGCAATATACTCCCTAGGCGTTTTACTAGAACTTGTTTGTGTCTTAAACTTTCGAATATGATCAAATTTACTTAATGTATTCACATCTGTATCAAATACGTGCATTGCTACCTTTTTCCGGCGCTCTTCAGGCAATTTTTCATATATTTGATGCGTCACAGTACTACCGATTCCACCTAAACCAATTAATATTGTTGGAACTTGTAATGTCATGTGAACCACCTTCCTATTCTTGCTTGTTTGAAAAAAGGGAAAGAGAATCAATACTCCATCCCCTTCTTTTCCCTATCTACTATTCACATTCGTACTTGTAAATCTCCTTACCATATCCTCTATCAATTAGTAAAAGTTCATTTGGATATAGTGTCTTATGTTCCATTCCTACTTCATCCTTTGTTATAAACATCCCATCAATAATCATTCCAACTACTTGTGATTCTTTCGCTACAAAGACAGATTTCGAACCTTTCTTCGCTATAAACGTAACGGATTGCACTGTTTTTCTTTCTGCTCTAAATGGGATACCAAAATAATGGTTCCACCATTTATTTCGAAGTAATTCTGGTTCAGATTGATATAGCCAATCTTTCGCTACCTCTTGATCCCATTCATAATACAGTAGTGCTTTCCGGTGAAATCTTGGCCGAACAATCCATCCTAAAACAATGATTCCTACTACTAGTAGTAATAAAGTGATAGGAATGACAAACTTAAAAATAAGCGCATATTTTTCATAAAACGGAGCATCTTGAATATGGAATGTTATGTTTTTCTTTACTTCTTGTAATTTTGAATCCTGCATTACGATGGTAGCTTCTACGGTGCCGGTATCTGTAAAATTAAATGTGTCGGAGTAATAGGGGCGAGGATAAACATAGATCTGATTTCCATGTTGCTTTATTTCATAATTGATTGATTGTTTAGATGTGACACCAGTAGATTTTAATAGTTTTTTTACAGCTTCTTCTGTCATCGGCTTACCATCTAACTGTGGCTGCAAAACAAATGGTTTACTATTCTCTAAATTTGTCACTTTTTCTTCATAATCTTTTGTAACAGTTTGAAGTGATAATTTCGGTTTCTCAGCTGTTTCAATTTTAAATTCTTTCGTCTGTCTATAAAACCCCTTTATATTCATATGAACTTTCCCGCGTACTAACCCTTTACCAAGCTTAGTTTCGTAATAAAACACATGCCTCTTATCGTCCCACTTCATTGGATATTGTTTTCCGTCTATTTCTACTTCTGCCTGAAAGTAAGAAGACTGAACTGGCAACTCCGTAGGCTTCGCTTCAATAACAGCAGTAACACCTTCGTACATTTCCTCTACATTTTTTTGACTACTATCATCTTTGTCATAAGTAGAAACCGTATAATTAAGCGCCGGTTCAACTAGTACTTGTAGTCCTTCTTTCTCAATGTCCTGGTCCACTTCTATCGTATAAGTTCCCGGTTTAATAACTTCCTGATTTTCCGTACTTATATGAACTATATTTCCGAACAATTTTGCTTCTCCTGGTGCATGTATGGAAAAAGAAGATTGTAATTGTAATGGTTTAGAAATTTGTGTGACCTGATAATCGGGCAGAGAAGGCGATTGTCGTACAAGCGTCATACGCTTTAATGGAAACGGTGTTGTAATCTCTACTCTTTTCCCCACTACTTTCGTTTTTACAATCGATTCAACAGAGGAGAATGGATCACGATTTGCAACTAATGCTGCCACTTGATTTACACTTTTTACAATGCCATCTTCTCCGCTTGACGGCATAGTAACACCATTTATCTCTTTCTTCCATATTTCTTTGAACGTGTTTAATTGTTCTTTTTCTTGTTGTCCTAAATCTTCTTCCATCGTAATTAAGACTGGGTGTAACGATATCTTTTTTGCATCCATTTCTTTCTTAAACTGGGCTAATTTCTGCAAAATTTGTTCTTTTCCGCCAACCTTATCTTTCTCTAAATCATTAAATGCCCCGTCAGTTAATACAATAAGCCAAAATTCACGTTTTCCATCTATATCTGCTTCCTTTTTTATAGATTGCATCGCCGTTTCTACCGCGCTAAATGGAGTATTTAAATACGTTTTCCACGCTCCAATTCCCTCAATTTCTGTTTGCCTTTTATCCTTCGTTAACGAAATGTTTAATGGATCATTCGGCTTACTCATTGGAACGTAAGAAAATTTATCTTTTTCATCTAATAGCGCAACTAAACTTTGCAAAGCATAATTGGCATATTTCCAGCGATCGTTATTTCTCATGCTGCCCGAATCGTCATATACAAGTGAAACGACCCTTTCCTTTGCCTCCTCTCCTTTTGCAAAAGCTGATAAAGGTAAACATATAAATAGAAACAACATGAACGTGGCACAAATTCGAATTTTCATGATGAGGCTTCGCCACCTTTGTAGACAAATTCCTATGTTTAAATTTATGAGAGGAAACAAGATATATGACTTGTATTTTAGGACAACTAACCCACCATAACTTTATTATGTAAACAGATCATACACTGGGTAATATTCCTTCTAGCATTCTCTATCCAATTATATAAGTAAAAAAGCCTGTTTAAGCTCCACGCTTAAAACAGACTTTTCCTACTTTTTATTTTAAAAACACATAACAAAAAGTTTGATTTTTGACTTAACACATCACTTCAATTGTAAATCCACCAGGTGCTTCAACGTAAAACGTATACGCATGGACATGCTTAGGAGGCTCCACGAAAAATCCATCTTCCTTCAATCTTTGATTTATCTTATCTACTTGTTCTTCACTTTCTTGTGGAAATCCTATATGAAATGTTTTTGGATACTGAACTTCTTTTCCTTTCATTAAAGTTAGTATAAATCCATCATTATCACGCATAACTGCAAAGGCATTCCCCCTTGTTCCACTACAAATCAAACCAAAATACCTCTCTAAAAACGCTCTAGATGCTGTTACATCTGTAACTGTTAAATTAAGATGTTTAATTCCCAATCCTTCACCTTCTTTCTCAATTTTCTAACATTTTATCATATAAAGTGAAACTTGAATCAGTCGGAGTTTTGTTCATCCCCCACTGATTATTAGCCCTCACCAATCGGGATTTTACGGGCCGCAGGGCCCCCATCTAACTTCTTTGCTTCCGCTGAATTTTGAGGTGGGGGTCTTACTGCCCACAAATAGCGGGACAAATAAAAAACACGCCTTTCACAGCGTGTTTCATTGCTTTACATACACTTCAACAATCGGATTCTCTTTATTATCCGCATGCAAGCGTATATTCGCTTCACTTGTATTATAAATACTAGCTAATAACATTATCGTTAACACATTAGGTATCTTCGCATCACTTCCGTATTTTCTCTCAAGCCCTTCCTTATATTCAAAATCTAAATCCCCCTGCACATATGTATACACTTCAAAACCATCTTCTAAATTGCAAACTACTGTATCAATAATATCTGCCCCTACTTGCTTCTTCATTTCCTCTCGCAACGCTTCAATAAATTCTTCCCACGGTACTTCGTATGTCTGAAACTGATCTGTAGATTTCATGCCTTTTCCTCCTTATATATCCTCTTCTTATATTTCCCCTTTCCTATAACAATTATGATAGATAGGACATTCATACAAGCCGCACTTGTCCCCCTTACATATCGTATTACTGTAATGCGGAAGGAGGAAAGAACATGCATAGACAAAAATGTTATGATACATGCCGACGTTATTTCGGAAAAGTTGTTCGGATTGAAGACCGTGATGGCCGTATACATTTAGGTAAAATAATCGATTTGACACAAAGCTCTGTATGGATCGAACCGGTGCAACAGCGCTCATCTTTTGATTCAGGATTCGGATACTATGATGCTTATGCAAACGGTGGTTGTGACCTTTGCGGCGGCCTTAGCAGATGTGATAGTTGCGGATTTGGATGCGGTGGTGGATTCAGCAGTTGCGGATGTGGTGGCCGTGGTTGCGATAGTTGTGGTGGCGGCGGCTGGGGTGGCGGCGGCTGGGGTGGCGGCGGTTGTGGCTGGGGTGTTGAACTCGGATTTGGTTTCATCTTCGGAATTACATTAGCTGCATTATTTTTCATTTAACATAGTAAAGAGTTGGCTACCTTTAGCCAACTCTTTTTCTTTATTTTTCACATATAAAAATACGATGCCCTAAAATGTGTTGGTACATAAGCCGTACATTTTCATGCTGTACCCACGCCTCATATAACTCATTCGGAATATGTGAGGATACATTCCATTCTGGCTCTTCTACATAGCCAGAGATTGTTTCTGAAATCGTGCCACCGCCAGCAATTGTGATTCTTTTAAAATTTGCTTTCTGAAATAATTGTACCCACTCATTCTCAGTTAATAGTTCTTTCATGCCATATAATTGGGCGATTTTTTCTTCCTCACCCTTATCAATGTGCCTATCAATAATCATTTCAATGACAACAAGCTTACCATCCTGCTGTAATACACGATAACACTCCGAGATAACCCTTTCTTTCTCTGTAAAAGCGATGATTGATTCTCCAAATACGAACTCAAATGAGTTATTCAAACAAGGTAATTGCTCTACACTTCCTTTAATTAATTGTATATCTAACCCTTCAAACAACCATCTATCTTTTGCCTTTTGAATCATAATTTCATTCTTTTCAACCGCTGTTACTTTATAACCAAATTCCCTTGTCATATACGCCGCTGTTTTCCCTGTGCCGCAACCTATCTCAAGAACATTCGCTCCCTGTCCAAGAGGCAGTTGTGCTAGCAATTGTTTCGTTAACGTAAAACCACCTGGATGAGCACTTCCTATTCCGTAATAAGCTAGGAAATCGATGTATGTGTTTCGTTTCATAGGACTCTCCCTTTTTTATTTTATATATTCGAGGACGGAAGAAAAGTGCATAGAAAAAGGGGCGTATTGTACGCCCCTCATCTTACTTATCCTCTGTAATATATGCCCATTTATAGCTGTAGTCTCCACCAACTGGATGGTGAACAATACCTTTTACTTTAGGTCTTTGAACGATAGCATCACCACGTTGATATAATGGTGCAATTGCTGCATCTTCCAATAACATTTTCTCCGCTTTCAGTAAGCTATCCCAACGCTCTTTCGTTTTCGTTAATAGCTCACCTTTACCTTTTTGTACAATTTCATCATATTTAGGATTTGAATACCCTGTTTGGTTATGAGGGCCATTTGTAACGAACATATCAATGAATGTCATTGGATCTAAGTAGTCAGGCCCCCAACCAGCGTAAGATAAATCATAATCTAGATCTGATTCTAATTTTAACTTTTGTTTAAATGGCTGGTTTTTCAAATTCACTGTTAAACCTGGTAAGTTTTTCTCAAGTTCTCCTTTTAAGAATTCTCCTACTTTTTTCGCACCATCACCATCATAGTTTAATAGTTCTACTGTAATTGCATCTTTTCCAAGTTCTTTTTTCGCTTTTTCCCAATGCTCTTTTGCTTTTTTCACATCTGTTTTTAAAATATCTCCATTTTCTTTACGGAAGTCTTTTCCATCTGGGCTCTTAGCAAATTCTTTTGGCACTAAATAATCTGCAGGTGTAGAACCATCATTTAAAATTACATTCGTTAAGCCTTTTTTATCGTACGCTTTTGCAATCGCTAAACGTAAATCTTTGCTCTTTAACACTGTATCTTGCCCACCACGTTTTTGGTTTAAGCGTAAGAAGTACGTTGACGGTGTTTTTTGTGTAAAGAAGTCGGGGCTTGATTTATATTTGTCAACAAATTCAGATGTAAGTCCTGAACGATCAATTTGTCCACTTTCATATAAGTTAACACGTGTACCGCTATCTTTTACTACGTTAAAATTAATTTCTTCCAACTTAACTGTCTTATTATCCCAGTATTGTGCATTTTTCTTTAACTTCCAACCTTCTTCATGTTTCCAGTCTGTTAATGTAAACGGTCCGTTGTATAACGTCGTATCTGATTCTAAACCGTACTTTTCTCCTTTTTCTTTTACAAATTTCTCGTTTAATGGATAAAATGTTCCAAATGAAGTTAATTCTACAAAGTAAGGAACTGGATTTTCTAATTCTACTTCTAACGTATAGTCATCTACAGCTTTTACTCCTAACGTATCTAGTTCAGCTTTTCCTTCATTAATCGCTTGTGCATTTTTCAAATCAAACATAATGTATGCATATTCTGCTGCTGTATTTTTATCTACCGCACGTTTCCAAGCAAACACGAAATCTTTCGCTGTTACAGGTTCTCCATTTGACCATTTTGCATTTTTATTTAATGTAAATGTGTATTTTTTACCATCATCACTCTTTTTATATGACTCAGCAACTCCTGGTGTTGCTTTATTATCTTTATCAAGTCGATATAAACCTTCCATTACGTTGTTTAAAGCTAGAAACGATACTTGGTCTGTCGCTTTAGCAGAGTCCATAGATGGAATCTCTTGAGACTCTGTTAAATTAAGCACTTGCTTCGCCGCTAGCTTTCCGCCTTCTTTTTCACCGCTTTTTGGTGTTGTGCTTGCCTTATCTTTTTCCCCAGATCCAGAGCAAGCTGTTAATGCCATACTCATTACTAAAACTGGTGCTACAACCGCTGTTAATTTTTTCATCTTTTTTCTCTTCATTTTTGTACCCTCCCCAATTATATGTACGATATTAACTTTGAGAGATCCTTTTTAATTATTAGAAAATTCTTACTTATTATCATTCTACTAATTTCTCTAGATTTGTAAAGTGTTTTTATGAATATTCTGAATAATTAACCTAACAACCATAATAACTATTACTATACGAATTCTCCCACATCTACTATATGTAAGTACCACTTTTCTTATTCTTCTCTATTTAATTTAATAGTAAAAGAGCGTTCTAAAAGTCATTTATGAACTGCACCTCCAATTGTTAGACACAGTCTAACAATTGGAGGTGCAGTTTTTCTATGGCTAAATTTACAGCTGATGAAAAAATACAAATCGTTCTACGTTATTTGAACGGAAATGAAAGTT
>NZ_JBPWBC010000009.1:0-199895 GCF_051776965.1 Bacillus cereus group sp. BceL220
AATACGAAACGGATTAAGGCAAAATTAAAAATGAGCCCAGTACAATACCGGACTCACTTTTATCAAGCTGCCTAATGAAATAACCGTGTCTAACTTTTAGGGGTCACTTCACAATACCGGACTCACTTTTATCAAGCTGCCTAATGAAATAACCGTGTCTAACTTTTAGGGGTCACTTCATTTTCTTAAGAGATATGCTCTTCTTTTTTTCGTTAAATTATTCATCAACATAAATAATTGTTTTTTATTGTGAATAGCTTTTTTAGTTCTGTAAATAATAATCTTGATCATTGTTATGGAGGATAGGTGAAGCTTGAGATAGATCAATACCTTTCTCTAAAGTTTCTAATAAGTAATATCCAAGTGCTTTATCCTTTTGTATCAAGTTATGTAATAGGGTGCTTGCGCGAGCAATTCTATATTTTGTTTCATCAAGGGTTAAGGATGAATTATCTATTGTAATGAGGTGAAGCTCATCTTGTAGCTTTTGTAATAATGAAAGTTGAATGGTATCCGTCTTTCCCGTTTCAAGATTACTTAAATAAGCTGGTGATACACCAAGCTGTTTTGCAAAAGTGTTTAATCCAATTCCTTTTTGAGTGCGAAGTGTACGAATGTGTGTACCAATTTCATTTATCATAAGACTAACCTCCACGGATTTATTGAAAGGAATATGTAAAATGAATAAGCAAAAGAAAATTACAATTACATCAGTAAGCTATGTTCATGATCCAGAATCAGCTCGAAAGTGGTTTGAAGCATATATCAAGATTGTTGAAAAAGAATTAGTTAAAGCAATTAATAAGGACTAGCTGCTATTTTTGATACATACAGTGTAAATAGAACATCATGAGAGGAGGTCCTGAATTGAAGACCGTTGCATATTATAGAAGTTCAATTGATTCTCAGGAAAACTCAATCGAAATGCAACAAAATTCTGTTCTTACTCGCTCCATTGATATGGCATTGATTATCGATGAAGAATATATTGATGAAGCGGTATCAGCCCGAAAAATCGGTTTAAAAAAGCGTTCAGCCCTACAAAAATTATTACAAGATATCAAAAATAATAATGTCGAAACCTTATTTGTATTTAAGCGAGATCGACTAGCAAGAAATGTAATGGAGTATTATGAAATTTATCAAATACTAAGAAATAAGAAGATAAATGTTATTTTAACTGCACCAAATGAGCCACCAGTGTACTACACACCAATTGGTGAGTATCTTGAATTAATTATGGCGGGTATGGCCCAACGTGAAGGCGAACAAATTATTGAACGTTTAAAGCAAACATTAAAGTCAAATTTTCAAAGTGGTAAAAACCCAGGACGTCTTCCGTATGGTTTCAAATGGAATAAAGAAACGAAAGAAATTGAATTGATTGATGAACAGGTACAAATTGTTAAAAGGATTTATCAAGAGCTTGTATCGGGAAAATATGAATCCTTGAAAGAACTTTGTAGTGTATTAGGCTTGAAGGAAAACGGTAAGTTTTGGACTTCGGCTGATATAAGAAAAATTGCATTAAACCCGACATATATTGGATTGCGTACTATGAATATTTTTGGTGAAGATGTTACTAGTAAATATGAAAGACTTTCCATTATCGATAAGAATACATGGGAAAAAGCATGTAGTATTGTCACTGTTTTATCTCCCAAAAAGACTCACCAAGATTATGTATTCGAACAAGTGTTATTTCCATTGCAAGACTTGCTAATTTGTTCGAAATGTAATGAATCATTACAAAAAGTAAAGGCTAGAAGAAAAGACAATTTAAAATATAAATGTTTAAACCATTCTTCAGTTTACGTTTTTAAGAGTACAATCGAACCATTAGTCTTTGAACGCTGCAAAGAATATTTTCATAGCCTACTCACTTCTCATTTCTATGAATTATTTGATCGATATGAACAGGATGCTAAGAAGCAAGTAAAACAGAAAATACAAACCATTGAAGAGAAAATCAAGCTTATGAATGAAAAATTAATTACAAAAGTAGATACGTGGTATCATGAAACTGATGCACCTTATAAGGAACAGAAAGAAATCGAAATTATGGCTCTGTATGATGAGCTGGCAAAATATAAAAAACAAAAAGAACGGGTAATACAGGAATTAAGTGATGTAAAGCAATTACGTGAAAAGATAAGTAATTACCAATCCTCTATCTCATTGTCCTATGATGATATAAAGGAGAATCGACAGTTAGGTTCCTTTTTTCAAGATTTAATACAACAAGTTAAAACCGACGGAAAGAACTGCGAAATTGTTTTTAAACACCCATTCTTACGTACTCAAGAGGTGTTAACATCATGAAGCTTTCTCATATATTACAACCAAATATGAAGGCTGCTTTTTATGGCCGTCATTCTACGGATAAACAAGACATGGATATGCAATTGAATTCGGTTATGGAAGTGATTCGCAAATATGATTGCATTCATACTCATTCTTTTCTTGATAAGGCTGTTTCTGCTCGTAAAAATAAAATTACAAGTAGGAAAGAACTTGAAAATATGTTCGAAGCGGCAAAAAGAAAAGAATTTGATTTTGTCATTGTTTATAAGAGTGATCGTTTGGCCAGAGATCCTCTTGAGCATCAAACGATACGTATTGTCATGAAGACACTAGATATTCCCATCATTATTAGTTCAACCGAGAGTGTGTACAATACTGATACTGACTTGATTGTGCAACTTATGGAAGATGGTTTTACTAAATATGAAGTTGACACCATTATAGCCAGAACACGATCAGGTTTAGAAAACAAAGCAAAACAAGGGAAATGGCTTGGTGGTAAGCCGCCATTTGGTTACACATATGATAAGAGTAGTGAGCAATTTATTGAACACACCGAAGAGCTTTGCTATGTAAAAGAAATCTTCAATTTATATGTAAATGGTCATGGGTTTCAGTATATTGCTCATACACTCCCTAACGGTTCCCGCCGCGGAAAAGATTGGGGGAAAGAGAATGTAAAGGCGATTGTGCTTAATCCTTTTTATTGTGGTTTATTATCATGGCGTCGACAAACAGATGGAAAGCAAAATGAAAGGGATATTTGGATTGAAGCCCCGAATCACTATGTGAAACCAATTATTTCACGAACGACATGGGAAGCATGTTGGCGTATATATTCAGAGAAACGTAATGGAAACATGGTGCCTAAGCATTATAAGACAAGTTTTCTGCTACAAGGGCTGCTTTCTTGTGAAAAGTGCCAAGAATTAATGAAAACAAAGAATCAACAAACAGTAAGCTCTACAAATAAAAAGTACGGAGGGAAAATTTATTTCTGCCCTAACTGTAAATTAAGAATAGAGGCAGACCTCCTTCATGATAAAGTAGTGAATCAAACACTTACTGATGTGAAAATAAGTGGATTTCATAATGTATATCATGCGATAGAACAAAAAATTCAGTATGAGATACAAGAACTGAATAACAATATTCAAAAACATCAGCGTCTCTACGAAAACCACATCATCAAGCTTCACAATATTACAGAAGAACTCAAACAGCGTATGAAAAATAATGACGATAAACGTTTTTTGAAGTCTTTGGCGATTTATCGTTCGGATGTACAGCGAAAACTAGATGGGATCATACAACAAATAAACAACTTTAAACAGCAAATCACCCTCAAAGAAAAAGTCGAGAAAAGTAAGGAAATATGGTTACATACTTTGAATGAAGTATTTCAAGATGATGTCAAGCTTCAAGAAATAAGCGATATGGATAAAAGACGATTTTTATTACCTCTCATTCAATCTGTATCCATTAAAGAAAATAAAAAGCGTAACGAGTATGATATTTCATTACAGTTACGAACCGATTTTTCAAAGCGTGATGTAAAAAAACAAATCAGCTTGATTTTGTAAAACAGCTATCACACATTGGTGGCTGTTTTTTCGTTATTGATGTATCGGTATTTGGGTTGAACTGTAGATGAAAATTCTTTTGCTACTCGGTGATTAGGAAGGAGTGGTATACCACTCCTTCCTAATCACCGAGTTTGATACTCTTGGAAAAGAGCTTGTATCTTAGGGATAAAGGGATTGTCGTTGTTTATTATTATGGACAGTGATTTAGAGAAATAAACGTACTCGGTGATTAGGGATAAGAAAATATTTAAGACATTTGAGATTTCGGTAATTGAGTAAATAAAAATACGCTGTTATTTTTGGTGTAAAGAGATAGGAGAAATTAATAATTATTTAATCTAAAATATAATGTTATTTATGGGAGGACATTATTTCTTGAGGTGAAAATTATAAAGTTACAGGTAGGTCTTTGCAATAAAGTATACTTTTAAATTTGGTTACATCCCTGCTAATTAAACCAGTACAACCGCCACAGTACACTCATGTCAGCCTATAAAAATATTAAAGATGAAAACTTTAGATATTATATTTTAAAGCAAAAAGCAGACGTATTTCATGCGATGAAAAGCTTTTTTAGAGAAGAATCAGGTGAGAAAATGGCATAACCTCTTGTAAAGAGGTTCTTTTTTTGTAAACTTTTTATTTTTCTAGTTGACAATGATAATGAAAATCATTATCATTTATTCGAGAAATGATTACATTTCGAATTATATATTTTGGAGGAGATGTAAAGTTGAAACAAAATAAAAGAAAACGTATAAATGCAATGATTATAGCGGCGGCGTTATCACTTCCGTTTGCTGTTTATTCAACACCTGCTTTAGCGGCAGTAGCAATTGAGGCGAATAAAACTGGACAAGGTTTAGAAGATGGTACATATGACGCTGTTATTAAAGCGTATAAAGATAAAACGAATGAAGAGTCTATGGCAGCTGTTTATATAAAGGATCCTAAACTAACAATTGAGAATGGAAAGAAAATTGTAACAGCAACGTTAAGTGATAGTGATTTCTTTCAATACTTGAAAACAGAGGATATTCATACTCCAGGTGTGTTTCATGATGTGAAAGTAATATCAGAAGATAAAAAGAAAAATGGAACGAAAGTGATTCAGTTTGAAGTAGGGGAACTAGGAAAAAGGTATAATATGCGAATGCATATTTATATTCCAACAATGGCCTATGATAATAAGTACCAAGTACAGTTTGAAGTAAATACATTGAATTTAGATAAAGATGTTCCAGAAGCACAAAAGGAAAATAAAGAGGATAAAGTGGATCAACAAGATGCGAATGTAATAGTAGATAAGCAATTACAAAGGCATATTAATAAATATAACTTGAATAGAGAGAATCTAGATACTCCAATAACTAAGGAAGATTTATTAAAAGTTAAATCCTTAATAGTCGTTGAAGCTAAAAGTAAAGGAATAAAAGACGTAAGTGGTCTAGAATATATGACGAACTTAGAAAACTTAACGTTGGAAGAAGTTAAGTTAAAAAATATAAAATTTATCTCGGACTTGAGACAATTGAAATCATTAAGTATAACCTATGGTGAACTTGAAGATATTGGACCTTTGGCTAAGTTAGAGCATATTGAGTTTTTAACTTTGAGAAACAATAAAATCTCAGGTTTAAGCCCATTAAGCCAAATGAAGAAGATTAAAATGCTAGATTTAAATAGTAATTATATAAAAGATATTAAACCATTATTTACAGTGAAATCTTTAAGGACTTTGACTGTAGCAAATAATCAAATTAGTAATGCAGGTCTTGAAGGAGTTCACCAATTAAAGAATTTAAAGACATTTGAAATAAGCAATAATGGATTGAGTAATGTTGAACATATTAATGGAATGAATAAATTAATTGAATTAGGGCTTTCCAAAAATGAATTAGTAGATCTTACGCCATTATCAAAATTGTCAGGTTTACAGAAATTAAATCTAGAAGAAAACTATATTTCAGATATAACGCCACTTAGTCAATTAACAGGTTTATATGATTTAAAACTAGGTTCAAATGAAATTCGTGATGTTAGACCAGTTCAAGAACTAGGAAAAAGAATGTATATCGATATTCAAAGACAAAAAATTTTTTTAGATGATGTAGAAAAAGATAAGGAAGTTAAAATACCTATCTATAATTTACAAGGAGAGCCACTTGATACTATTCAATTGAAGAGTGAAGATGGGATCGTTAATAATGGTTCTGTTAAATGGGGGACTACCGGTGAAAAAACATATGAATTTATGTTGGATATAAATCCAGAAGAGAATCGTATTAAGTTTAATGGAACAGTAATTCAAAATGTTGTTGAAAGATTAGACGAAATCAAGGAAACAATAAAAGAGAATAATGAACAAAAGGAAAATGTAATTCTCGATAAAACTTTACAACAACATATTAATAAAGAGAATTTAGGTAGAGAGAATGTAAACGCTCCTATCACAAAAGAAGATTTATTACAGATTAAAAAACTAGAGATACTTGAAGAAAAAGGAAATGAGATAAAAAATATAACAGGTTTAGAGTACATGACGAACTTAGAAAATCTCACTTTAGAAGGAGTAGACCTGAAAAATATTGAGTTCATCTCAAACTTGAAACAATTGAATAATGTGAATGTATCTCATAATCAAATTGAAGATATAAAACCACTATCTTCATTGGAAAATTTACAGTGGTTAAATCTTGCGGACAATCATATTAAAGATGTAACGGTTATTGGTTCCATGCTAAACTTATTTAGCTTAAATCTAGCTGGGAATGAGATTCGTGATGTAAGGCCGTTAATACAATTAGGTCAGTGGTTTACAATTGATGTTGGAAGACAAAATATCATTTTAAATGATGCAAAAATAAACGAAGAAATTCAAGTTCCTGTATATGATTTAGAAGGAGAAAGTATTGAAAATATTCAATTGGCAAGTGAGGGAGGGACGTTTAATAACGGAGTAATAAAATGGAATACCCCAGGTGAAAAGGTGTATAAATTTGATTTAGATTCTGATGAAATTAGCATCAGGTTTAACGGAACAGTTATGCAGAATATAGTGGAAAAAGAAGAAGTAAAAGAACCGGTAAAAGAAGTTGAAGAAACAAAAGAAGAAGTGAAAGAACCGGTAAAAGAAGTTGAAGAAACAAAAGAAGAAGTAAAAAAGCCGGTAAAAGAAGTTGAAGAAGCAAAAGAAGAAGTGAAAGAACCAACAAAAGAAGTTGAAGGATTGAAAGAAAAAGTGAAAGAACCAATAAAAGAAGTTGAAGGATCGAAAGAAGAAGTGGACGAGCCAACAACAGGAGTGGACGAGCCAACAACAGGAGTGGACGAGCCAACAACAGGAGTTGAAGAGTCGAAAGCGGAGGTAAAAGAAACAGGAAAAGAAATTGAGGGTTCAAAAGAAGCAGTAAATCCATCCGAAGTAGTCCAAGAACAAAACATGAATAATCAAGTTGTGAAAGAAAATAAACCAGTTGCTAATAAACAGGAAGAAAGTAAGAAATCATTAGGAGCAACAGGTGGACAAGCGAATACATCAAAGTTACTTTCAGGCGTAGCATTAGTTCTTTCGGCACTGAGTATGTTTGTATTTAGAAAGAGATTATTTAAGAAGTAAATAACGTTTTATCTTATTATATTGTAAAATAATTATATAAGTTTTTGAGAAGACATTATCATGGCAGTTTCATTTTGAAATAGGCTTATGATAATGTCTTTTTTAAGGGGGATATAAATGGAGAAGGTGTTGGAGAGCGGTTATTACAAGGAGCAATTCAGTATATTTTCTCCTTTCAAGGGATGAGAGAGATAGAACTATGTTTGAATCCGAATAATGATGGTGCTATGAAGTTGTACAAGAAAGTAGGTTTTGAGGAGAAAGCATGTTTACAACACTATATAATAGAGTAAAAAACCCATTCTTATGAAAATTATATTTCATAAGAATGGGTTTTATTAATCTACTTTTCCCTCAGTTATTACGGATTTAGAAGTAATTTGAGGTGCTAATCGTTACATAACCTTCTTTATTTTTTGCGGAACTTCTTTTGCTTGTAAATTAACATCTTCTTTTCGAAGCTCCTTAAAGAGTGAAATAACCATAAGAACGACTACGATAGAAAATGGTAGCGCAGCAATTATAGCTGCTATTTGCAGTGCATTTAATCCTCCAGCTTGTAATAAAATAGCGGCAATTATCGCGATTGTTAATCCCCATATAAGTTTTAAACTATTTTTCGGTGATAAGCTTCCGTTACTCGTTTGCATGGAAACAACAAATGTTGCTGAATCAGCAGAAGTAACGAAAAATGTGGCTACTAAAATTAACCCGATAATCGTTAAAAATGTAGAGAATGGTAGATGTGAAATAACAGCAAATAATCCAATCTCTGTACCATTTTTTGCAATTTCATCAGCTATTCCAAGCGATTGGAACATTTCCATATGGATAGCGGTACCGCCAAATACTGCAAACCAAAATGTACAGATAAGAGTTGGGACTAATACAACTCCAAAAATAAATTCTTTTATTGTACGTCCTTTAGAAATACGTGCGATAAATGTGCCGACGAATGGAGACCAAGAGATCCACCATCCCCAATAGAAAATAGTCCAGTTTTCAATCCAAGAAGAAGATTTTTCACTAAATGCTCCTAAATTTAATCCCATACTAGGTAAACCGCCGATATAAGAACCGAGTGTAGATGTGAAATATTTCATAATAAATACAGTTGGTCCTAAAAGTAAGAAAGAGATGAGTAAAATACCTGCAAGAGAGAAATTCAAGTTACTCAAATATTTAATCCCACGATCTAAGCCAGTTTGTGCACTTGTTAAATATAAAATAGCGAAGATAGCTATAAGTACGAGCTGGGTAAGTAAAGTGTTATGAATGGAAGGGAATAAATAGCTTAATCCTCCAGCAATTTGTTGAGCACCAATCCCAACAGATGGTACAATGCCAAACACTGTGGCTAAAACAGCTAAAATATCAACTGTTTTTCCGATACGGGAATTTTTCGATCGATTAAATAATGGAGTAACTGTAGCCCCGATAGTGCTACCTTTTTGTTTGCGGAATGTGAAATATGCAATTGTTAAAGCGACCATTGCGTATAGTGACCACGGAAAGAGTCCCCAGTGGAAAAATGAATATTGCATAGCGAGTTTGGCGCTTTCTTCTGTACCTGCTTTTCCTGTTAATGGATCTGTAAAATGTGAAATCGGTTCAGCGATTCCATAAAAGAGGAGTCCAATTCCCATTCCTGCCCCAAACAACATGGATAGCCAAGATGGATAATTATATTTTGGCTTTTCTCCATCTTTACCAAGACGAATAGAACCGTACTTAGAAAATGCTAAATAAGCAGCCCAAATAATCATTGTAGTCATAAGTAGAGAGTAAAACCACCCAAATTTATTGAGGATAAATGAGTTTAAAGAAGATGTAACACTTTGTAAATCGTAGCCTTGTATCCAACTTGCTGGGGTAATTCCCCATATAATGAATAATGTTGTTAGCAAGAAGGAGATATAAAATACACTGTTTTCTTTTTTTATCATAGAATCCCACCCTTATTTAATAAAGTTAACAATTATAATAATCATAACAATTAAGTTTTTAATTGTCAAAAAATTCTCTTTTTGTAACATGAAAGGATGTAATTTGTTTTAGGGAGGTAAAGAGCAATGCGTTCACGATATGTACAAATTATAGGAAGAAATAATATGAAATATTGCATTTTATATTGTTACATCCAGATTTTATGTTAAATTCTTGAATGGAATATTAAAATAGGGGGCAAGGATATGAACAAGAAATCAAAGATCAATAAAGTGATGCTTAGCATTAGTACAATGGCTTTATCGTTAGGGGCACTTCAAACTCATGCAGCAGCGGAAGAAAAAGTACCGTATAACGTGTTGAAAACGAAACCGGTTGGAATTGAAAAGTCGGTAGATGAAGTTGGACATATTTCAAAAGTTGATGAAACTTTATCATTTCAAGAACGTTTAAAAGTAGGAGATTTTTCACAGCGACCAGCATCTATTACGAAGAAAACTGCAGTAAAGCAAGTTAAAGAAAGCTATTCAATGGCTGATTTAAACAAAATGAATGATCAAGAATTAGTTGAAACGTTAGGCAGTATTAAGTGGCACCAAATTACAGACTTATTCCAGTTTAATGAAGATGCAAAGGCTTTTTATAAAGATAAAGGAAAAATGCAAGTCATTATAGATGAATTAGCTCATAGAGGTAGTACATTTACGAAAGATGATTCAAAAGGAATTCAAACGTTTACTGAAGTGTTGCGTTCAGCTTTTTATCTTGCATTTTATAATAGTGAATTAAGCGACTTAAATGAAAGAAGCTTCCAGGATAAATGTTTACCTGCTTTAAAAGCAATCGCAAAAAATCCAAACTTTAAGCTTGGTACAGTTGAACAAGATACAGTCGTATCTGCATACGGTAAATTAATTAGTAATGCTTCAAGCGATGTTGAAACGGTTCAATACGCATCGAATATTTTAAAGCAATACAATGATAATTATACTACTTATGTAAATGATCGAATGAAGGGACAAGCAATATACGATATTATGCAAGGTATTGACTATGATATACAGTCGTACTTAACTGAGGCTCGTAAAGAAGCGAATGAAACGATGTGGTATGGAAAAGTAGATGGGTTTATTAATGAAATAAATCGTATTGCTCTTCTAAATGAAGTAACGTCAGAAAATAAATGGCTCGTTAATAATGGAATTTATTTTGCTAGCCGTTTAGGGAAGTTTCATAGCAATCCAAATAAAGGATTAGAGGTTGTTACAAAAGCCATGCATATGTACCCGCGCTTAAGTGAACCTTATTTTGTTGCGGTAGAACAAATTACAACAAATTATAATGGTAAAGATTATAGCGGGAATACAGTAGATTTAGAGAAAATACGTAAAGAAGGAAAAGAGCAATACTTACCAAAAACGTATACATTCGACGATGGATCAATTGTGTTCAAAACAGGAGATAAAGTATCAGAAGAAAAAATTAAGAGACTATATTGGGCTGCGAAGGAAGTAAAGGCACAGTATCACCGTGTAATTGGAAATGACAAAGCGTTAGAGCCAGGAAATGCGGATGATGTATTAACGATCGTAATTTATAATAGTCCAGATGAATATCAGTTAAATAGACAATTGTATGGATATGAAACAAACAACGGTGGAATTTATATTGAAGAGACAGGTACATTCTTTACATATGAGCGTACACCAGAGCAAAGTATTTATAGTTTAGAAGAGTTATTCCGTCATGAATTTACTCATTACCTGCAAGGTAGATATGAAGTACCAGGTCTATTTGGAAGAGGAGATATGTATCAAAATGAAAGGTTAACTTGGTTCCAAGAAGGAAATGCAGAGTTTTTCGCAGGATCTACTCGTACGAATAACGTTGTACCAAGAAAGAGCATAATTAGCGGATTATCATCTGATCCTGCAAGCCGTTATACAGCAGAGCGTACACTATTTGCTAAATACGGTTCTTGGGATTTCTATAATTACTCGTTCGCATTGCAGTCTTACTTATATACGCATCAGTTTGAAACATTTGATAAAATTCAAGATTTGATTCGTGCGAATGATGTGAAAAATTATGATGCATATCGTGAAAATCTAAGTAAAGATCCTAAGTTAAATAAAGAGTATCAAGAGTATATGCAGCAGTTAATTGATAATCAAGATACATACACTGTACCAGAAGTAGCCGGTGATTATTTAGCTGAACATGCAACGAAGTCATTAACAGCGGTGAAGAAAGAAATTAGTGATACGTTGCCTATGAAAGATACAAAAATGACAAAACATAATTCTCAATTCTTTAATACATTTACATTAGAAGGTACGTATACAGGAAGTGTCACAAAAGGTGAATCAGAAGATTGGAAAGCGATGAGTAAAAGAGTAAATGAATCTTTAGAACAATTGGCGCAAAAAGAATGGAGTGGCTACAAAACTGTTACAGCTTACTTCGTTAATTATCGTGTGAATAGTTCAAATGAATTTGAATATGATGTAGTCTTCCATGGAATTGCGAAAGATGATGGAGAAAATAAAGCTCCAACAGTTAATATAAATGGCCCTTATAATGGGCTTGTAAAAGAGGGAATTCAATTTAAAAGTGATGATTCAAACGATGAAGATGGAAAAATTGTTTCTTATTTATGGGAATTTGGAGATGGAAGCACAAGTGCAGAAGTGAATCCAGTACATGTATATGAAAAAGAAGGTTCTTATAAAGTATCGTTAAGAGTAAAAGACGATAAAGGAAAAGAGAGCAGAAGCGAAACAACTGTTACGATTAAAGATGGAAGTTTAACAGAATCAGAGCCAAATAATCGTCCAGAGGAAGCAAATCGTATCGAGCTAAATAGTAAGATAAAAGGTAGTCTTATTGGCGGGGACCACACTGATGTTTATACATTTAATGTAGCATCAGCGAAAGATATCGATATTTCTGTTTTAAATGAGTATGGAATTGGGATGACATGGGTACTTCACCATGAATCAGATATGCAAAATTATGCGGCTTACGGTCAAGCTAATGGGAATCATATAGAAGCAAAATTTAATGCAAAACCAGGTAAGTATTACTTGTATGTATATAAATATGATAATGGCGATGGAACATACGAATTGTCAGTAAAATAAGTGCTTTTCCAATGTATGTTTAACTTTACTTTTTGTGGAAAATAGTATATTATATAGATATATAATATATCGGTTATTTTCTAGGAGGAGCCTGTCACAATAGGTTTCTCCTGTTCTTTTTTAGAGGCCTGTCTTACAGGCTTTTATTTAAAAGGTAAATGACTGAAAATTAAGAACAATAATCTTTGAAAGAGGTGGGGCATACACATAACAAAAAAGGGGATTGTTTAAGAGAGGGGGATAAGAAATGGCTTTGTTTGGTTATCCACTTGAAACAATTTATTTATACGGATTTATTATTGCTACTATACTCACTGTTATTTATATCTTTTTTGGAGATATATTTGAATCGATATTTAGTTTTGGGGGCGGATCTGTATCCGTTGTTACTTTATTACTTAGTTTTTTCGCCATGTTATGTGGGCTTAGTTATATAGGAGAGTACTTATTCTCCTTTAATAGTATTACTATTTTCGGGGCTGCATTTGCTATATCTTTTATCGGTGTTTTCATCATGAAAATACTAATTTTAAAACCGATTGCAGAAGCAGAACAAAATACGATGCAACGTATGGATGAATTTATCGGTTACAAAGGAGAAGTCATTACGACAATTCCTACAGAAGGATTTGGTGAAGTATTAATTTCATCCCAATTTGGAAGTAATGCAATCCCAGCTAAAACTGTTGGAAAAAAAGATATTTCGCAAGGAACAGAGGTTATTATCGAGGGAGTCCAAGATGGTGTTTTACTTGTACAAAACATCGCTTATTCTTTAAAGAAACCAAAATTATAAGGGGGAATTTACATGACGATTCCATTAATTATCGGTGGAGTTTTACTCGCAATTTTAATTCTACTCATTTTAGTATTTATTACGAAGTATCGTACGGTTGGTCCGGATGAAGCGTTAATTGTTACAGGGAACTGGCTTGGTGGAGGAAAGAATGTAGTTACCACTGATGATGGAAAGAAGATTAAGATTATTCGCGGGGGCGGTACTTTCGTAGTTCCAATTATGCAGAGAGCAGAGCCTTTAAGCTTATTAAACTATAAATTAGAAGTTGGTACACGTGATACGTATACGAAACAAGGTGTACCGATCACAGTAAACGGTGTTTCTATTATTAAAGTGGGATCAACAATTGAAGAAGTTTCCACAGCAGCTGAACAATATTTAGGAAAAGAAACAGAAGAGTTAAAAATAGAAGCAAAAGAAGTTTTAGAAGGGCATCTCCGTGCTATCTTATCTTCTATGACAGTAGAAGATGCGTATAGTAATAGAGAGCAATTTGCTCAAAAGGTACATGAAGTAGCTTCTACAGATTTAAAGAAGATGGGACTTCGCATTGTTTCTTTCACAATTAAAGAAATAATGGATAAAAACGGATACTTAGATGCGCTTGGTCAGCCCCAAATTGCGACAGTTAAGCGTGATGCAACAATTGCGAATGCAGAGCGTGAAAAAGAAGCACGTATTGAAAAAGCCCGTGCTGAAAAAGAGGCAAAAGAAGCAGAATATCAACGTGATGCACAAATCGCTGAAGCTGAAAAACATAAAGAATTAAAAGTACAGTCTTATAAGAGAGAACAAGAACAAGCGCGTGCAGATGCGGATCTTTCTTACGAATTACAACAAGCGAAAGCACAACAAGGTGTTACAGAAGAGCAAATGCGCGTTAAAATCATTGAGCGTGAAAAGCAAATTGAGTTAGAAGAAAAAGAAATTGCTCGTCGTGAAAAGCAATATGATGCAGAAGTTAAGAAAAAAGCCGATGCAGATCGCTATGCTGTTGAGCAATCAGCGGAAGCAGAAAAAGTAAAACAAATTAAAAAAGCCGATGCGGATCAATATAAGATTGAAGCAGAAGCGAGAGCACGTGCAGAAGAAGTACGTGTAGAAGGTTTAGCGAAGGCGGAAATTGAAAAAGCACAAGGTCAAGCGAAAGCGGAAGTACAAAAAGCGCAAGGGACAGCAGAGGCAGATGTTATTAGATTAAAAGGTTTAGCAGAAGCAGAAGCGAAACAAAAAATCGCAGAAGCATTTGAATTATATGGTCAAGCGGCAATTATGGATATGGTTCTTAAAATGCTTCCAAGTTATGCGAAGGAACTTGCAAGTCCGCTTAGTAATATTGATAAAATCACAGTTGTCGATACAGGCGGCGGTGGTAAAAATAGCGGGGCCGGAAAAGTTGCGGGTTATGCGACTGATTTAATGGCAACGATGCAAGAAACGTTAAAAGCTTCTTCTGGCATTGACTTAAAAGAGCTATTAGAAGGATTTGCAGGAAAAGGAGCGGTACAACAATTATCAAGCGATAAACCTGTTGTATCTGTAGTAGAAGATGAGAAAAAAGAAGTAGATAAAGAATAGTAAGGTGGAAAGAACCTCTAGTAAGTGAAATACTAGAGGTTCTCCTATGAATTATAATATTTCGAATAATATACATTTTTATACATTGTTTTAATTATTTAATTTATATAGAATGAAAAAGATATGTATCAATTCTTTAGATGTATAAAAAGATAGAGAGTCTCATTGATACATTTAAATCGTATTATTTTTATAGAAAGATTAAATGTTAATTAATTACATTTAAAACGGTATGGAGGGGTAGAAGTATGTTTCAAGGGAAATTAAGGAGTAGTAGTTTAAAAACAAAGTTACTTGTATCATTTATTATTATTTTAATTCTTCCAAGTATTATAATTGGTTGGACGTCTTATCAACAGGCGAAGACGAATTTTAATGAAACAATTTTAAACTCGGCGAAAGATAATATAAAAATTTTGGATAATGTAATTAATAAGGAATTGGATAGTAAAAAAATAGATGCAACTTATTTTACGAAATTATTTACACAATCAAGTTACCAAGCAGATCAAATTCAAAACATACAGAATAAACTAGAAGAATACAATAAACTGCATCCAGAAATGGAAGCAATCTATACAGGATCTAGTAATGGACAGTTCATTCAATCACCAGCTATTCAGATGCCAGATGGATATAATCCTACAGAAAGAGATTGGTATAAAGAGGCAGTGAAGAAAAGCGGAGAAGTAATTGTAACTGCTCCATATAAGTCAAAAACGACAGGAAATATTGTTATTACACTAGCAAAACAAAACGAGGATAAAAGTGGAGTTCTTGGGATTGACTTAATCATTAATGATATTGTTACTACTTCTAAGATGGTTAATATCGGTAAGGAAGGATATGTAGCGATATTTGATCAAGATAAAAATGTAGTAGCGCACCCGAAAATGAAGCCAGGAGAGAAATTAGAAGAGAAACTTAGTAAAGAATTGTATAAACAGGAAGCTGGGGATTTTCATTATTCATTAGATGGTGAAGATCGCAATATCACTTTTAAAACGAATAAGAAAACTGGATGGAAAATAGCAGGAATTATGCCTTCCAAAGAAATTATCGAAGCGGCTGAACCTATTTTCTATAAAACAATAACTGTTCTTGGAATTTCACTAATAATCGGTGGGATTGTAATTTACTTCATAATTGCGTCTATTATTAAACCGTTAAAACAACTTGTCATATCATCGAAGAAGATTAGTGAAGGTGATTTAACAGAATCAATTACAGTTCATTCTAAAGATGAAATTGGACAGCTAGGAGAAAGTTTTAACGAGATGGCTGCATCGTTACAAAGTGTCATTTCCAATATAAACACTTCAGCAAGTCATGTAGCGGCATCTTCAGAAGAATTAACAGCTAGTATGAAGCAGACAAGCGAAGCAACGGAACAAATTACACAGGCTATAGAGCAAGTATCAAGTGGTGCAGAAATACAAACGAAAGAAGTTGAAGAAGGAGCAACATTGTTAGAAGAAGTTACAGAAGGAATTCAGCGTGTTGCAGATAGTTCTTCATTAGTATCTACAGCCTCTATGTATACGAAGAAAAAAGCTGAAAATGGTGGGAAGTTAGTTGAACAAACTGTGAATCAAATGCAATTAATTCATGAGTCTGTTTCACAGTCAGACAAAATCATTGGTTTGTTAGACGATAAGTCGAAACAAATTGGAGCAATCCTTGAAGTAATTCAACATATTGCAGAACAGACAAATTTATTAGCGTTAAATGCGGCAATTGAGGCTGCGAGAGCTGGAGAGCAAGGTAGAGGATTTGCAATTGTAGCAGATGAAGTGCGAAAGCTAGCAGAACAATCAGGACAGTCTTCTACGGAAATTGGGAAACTAGTGAAAGAGATTCAATTTGATATAAAAGAAACAGTAAGCTCTATGAATCAAGTTGGAGCAGAAGTACAATCAGGACTTGTAGTTGCAAATGAAACGAAGCAAAGCTTTGTCGAAATATTGAAGTCTACAAATGATACAGTTGTACAAATTGATAGCATGGTAGATGTAGCAAAACAAATGACGGTAGATGCAAAACAAGTAAGTGCATCTATTAATGAAATTGCAGCTACGATTGAAGAAAATGCCGCAAGTGTTCAAAATATTGCTGGTTCCTCTGAGGAACAATTAGCTTCAGTAGATGAAATAAATGCAGCAGCAGTCCATTTATCACAAATGGCAGAAGAATTACAAGAGATGATTGGTAAGTTTAAAATATAATAATAAACTGTTAAGAAACGAAGTAGTACTTATGCTTCGTTTCTTTTTTTATGAAGATAAAAAAGAAAGAAATATATAGTAACCGTGTTATGATAATAAAAAACTGTATTTTCTTTAAATTCTATCTTTAATCATGTTAGGGGAATGGTTTTGAAATTTAAAAAATTAAAACTCCAACCGAGAATTACATTAACTATTAGTACACTTATTTTAGTTGTACTTATGCTAACGAGTTATTTATTTTATTACATATTATCTGAAACGGTAGAAGAGCAAATTGGTAAACGGGCTTTGCATGTTGCGAAAACAGTTGCCGCGATACCAGAAATTCAGGAAGCTTTTCAAAAAGAAAATCCAGCTTCTATTATTCAGCCAATCGCAGAAAAAATTCGAATTGATACAGAGGCTGACTTTATTGTAGTTGGAAACAAAGAGGGGATTCGTTATGCACATCCTGAGCGAGATAAAATAGGAGAAAAAATGGTTGGCGGAGATAATAAAGGCGTTTTATTAGAAGGGAAATCTTATGTTTCTAAAGCTAATGGATCATTAGGCCCTTCGTTGCGTGGGAAAGTCCCAGTCCGTAACCAGGAAAATGAAATTATTGGTGTGGTGTCTGTTGGGTTTTCAATGGCTGATATTCATGGAGCGGTAGAAGTGTATGGAAAGCGTGTATTTTGGATTACAATAATAGGTCTTTTAATTGGGATAATCGGCTCTATATATTTAGCGGCAAGTATAAAAAGAATGATGTTCGGGATGGAACCAGAAGAAATTTCATCTTTATATGAAGAGCATAGTACAGTGATTCAATCTGTACGTGAAGGGATTATTGTAATCGATAAAAATGGCATGATTAGTTTAGTCAATCAAGCAGCTTATGATATTCTTTCGCTAGATAAGCAACAAAATATTATTGGGGAATTTATTTTAAATGTAATTCCTAATTCAACGATACTAGATGTACTTCAAACTGGTGAAGAACAGTTTGATCGTCAATTAAATATAAAAGGACAGGCTGTTATTGCGAACCGTCTACCTATTAAAGTAAAGAATAAAGTAACTGGCGTTGTATCGAGCTTACGTTTGAAATCTGAAATGGATCAGTTAACAGCAGAATTATCTCAGACGAAGCAATATACAGAGGCATTACGAGCGCAAACGCACGAATATAACAATTTATTGTATACGCTTTCAGGTCTTATCCAATTAGAATCATACGAAGATGCTTTAGAGCTTATTCATAAGGAAACAGCGGTATATCAAGATTTTGTTCAATTTATTATGAAGCGGATTCAAAATCCATGGCTAGGTGGAATTTTAATTGGATTTTATAATAGAGCACGAGAGTTGAAGATTGATTTTATGCTAGATAGAGAAAGTGGTTTAGACAAATTAAGTCCACATATTGAGAGTAATTATGTCGTTTCTATTTTAGGGAATTTAATTACGAATGCATTTGAAGCAATTGAAAAAAATGAAGAGAATGATAAGAAAGTAAGGATGTTTGTAACTGATATTGGAGAAGAAATATTAATTGAAGTGGAAGATTCAGGGCAAGGGATTCATGATGAAATAATTACTAGCATATTCTATAAAGGCTTTTCGACGAAAGAAGGAGGAGAGCGAGGATATGGATTAGCAAAAGTGAAAGAGTTAGTAGAAGATTTAAATGGAAGTATTGCAATCGAAAAAGGGGATTTAGGTGGTGCGTTATTTATTATTGCACTACCGAAAGAGAGAGGCGAATAGTAATGGGTGAGGAGATTGAAGTATTAATTGTAGAAGATGATAT
Organism: Bacillus cereus group sp. BceL220; assembly: GCF_051776965.1. NCBI lineage: Bacteria > Bacillati > Bacillota > Bacilli > Caryophanales > Bacillaceae > Bacillus > Bacillus cereus group sp. BceL220. The sequence continues at coordinate 18,997 of NZ_JBPWBC010000009.1, forward strand.
TCGGATTGCAGACATTCATCGTCGTTTTACTGAAAAAATTGAGGGATTTAAAGTAATTGGAACGGCAACGACTGGAGAACAAGCGAAAGAATGGCTAGAGCTTGTGAAGCCACAGCTTGTTTTATTAGATGTGTACTTACCTGATATGCAAGGAACGGAACTTGTCACATATATTAGGCATCATTTGCACGATACAGATATTATTATGATTACAGCGGCATCGGAAACAGATGTAGTAAGGCACGCGCTGCGAGGTGGAGTAACAGATTATATCGTAAAGCCACTAATGTTTGACCGATTTAAAGCAAGTCTGGAAGGCTATCAAAAAAAGATTATACAGTTAAAGAAAAACAATCAATTATCTACGGAGCAAATTGAATATTTATGGTCTCAAAGAGGCGTGAAGGGAGATCAAATAGAATATGCCCCGAAAGGGATAGATCCTTATACTTTAGCGAAAGTAAAAAAGCATATGTTAACAGTTAATGAAGAAGGGATTACAGCAGAAATGTTAAGCTCAATGATTGGAGTAAGCCGATCAACGGCAAGGCGCTATTTAGAGTATTTGATATCTAGGAAGAAAGTCCACGCAGAGCTAATATATGGAAGTGTTGGGAGACCGGAGAGACGTTATTTTCTTGTTTCTTCATAATAAAAAACAGTAGAGGATTTTATTTCTTCTACTGTTTTTTTGCATCTTATATTGGAATAATCCCAATCACAATTCCGGTAATTAACATAACCATTGTCGTTCCAACGGCCCACAATAAAGTGAAGCGTTGATGTTCACCGAAATCAACTTTGGCCATTCCGACCAATAAATAAGTGGAAGCGACAAGAGGACTTAATAAGTGAACGGGTTGCCCAAGTAAGGAAGCACGTCCCATTTCAGCTGCACTAATTCCGTAAGTAGCAGCAGCTTTCGTCAAAATAGGTAATACCCCGAAGTAAAATGCATCATTAGACATGAAAAATGTGAATGGCATACTGAGAAGTGCTGTAATAATTGGTAGTTGTGGTCCAAGTGCATCTGGTATAAGAGTTACTACACTGTTAGCCATTGCATCTACCATTTTTGTTCCAGATAAAATACCAGTGAAAATACCGGCAGCAAATACGAGAGAAACAACTGCTAATACATTCCCTGCATGAGAAGCAATACGTTCTTTCTGTTGCTCTAAGTTTGGATAGTTAATCATAACAGCGATAGCAAAAGCGACTGTAAATAAAACAGGTAACGGCATAACTTCTAGTATGAGACAGACAAGTAATGTGGCGGTTAATAAAAAGTTAATCCATAGAAGTTTAGGACGTTTATGCACTGCTGCTTCGACAGTTGCAGCTTGCTCATCCATTGTTTGCATTTGTTTTAAATACTGTACATCCATAATTCCTAAACGTTTTCTTTCTTTTTTTCCAAGATAGTAGGCAACGAAAACAACCCAAATTGCACCAGCAATCATTCCTGGAATAAGAGGTGTAAATAATTCGGAAGCCTCAAGTCCAAGTGCGCTCATAACACGAGCTGTGGGTCCACCCCAAGGTGTAAGATTTGTTACCCCTGCCCCTAACATAACAACTCCAGCTAATATGAGGGGGTTCATTCCAAGGCGCTTATATAGTGGATACATTGCGGAAACTGTAATCATGTATGTTGTTGTACCATCACCATCTAGAGAAACGATAATAGTCAATATAGCCGTTCCGACAACGATTTTTAAAGGATCTCCTTTTACAAATTTTAAAATCTTACTAATGACAGGATCGAATAAACCGCTATCAATCATAATTCCAAAATATAAAATAGCGAACATAAGCATAATACCAGTAGGTGCTAATTTTTGAATCCCCTCTAACATCATTGGCCCCATATTGGCATAGAATCCGCCAATTAATGCAAAAACACTCGGAATTAATATTAATGCTACTAGCGCTGACATACGTTTCGTCATAATTAAAAACATAAAGACAAATACCATCGCAAATCCAAGTAGTGCTAACATGTAATTTCCCCCTCAAAAGAATGATTGCGCTTTCAAAATAGAATAAAAATTCAGAAAAAGGTTTTTTATTTATAATAAAAGCATCTATTCAAATGGTAAATAATTTGAAAAATAACATCATTAGAAGCATAATTTTTATTTTGTTCATTTTGTTCACGGTAGTTAATTTGAATTTTTAAAAAGTAAGCTGCTTCTCGTAAGAATGGTAGAATAAGATGAAAATAGTGAAGTGTGAAATAGGGAGTAGATGTTATATGAAAACGAGAATTGAAGAGATTTATAGCTCTTATGAAGGAAAAGTAGAGGAGATTTTTATTAATGAATCTTCTTACGTATATGAATGGGAAAAATTACTGATGATCCGAAAAAATGACGGTGAGCTTAAAAAAATTGCAGTCGGGATTAGTGGAAATATAAGATTGGTAAATGTAGAAGTTGGACAGGAAATTAGTGCGGATACATTATTAGTTAAATTAGAAGATGATTTGTTAATTACAGGTTGCGAGTGATGAGAGATGTGTAGAAATAACTACACATCTTTTTTTGTTTCCTATATTACAAAAAGCACATTGTTTTTTCACAAATCTCACACAACCTTTTGGTATTCTTTTCGTGGAGTATACGGTTTCTAGGGAGGAATATTGATGAAAGTAAAATATGTCGTACTTGCTATATGTTTATGTTTCGTATTTACGGTAGTCGGGTGTGGGAAAAAGGAAACAGCAGCTGTTGCCATTGATGAGAAACATGATAAATGTGATATTTGCCAAATTGGGGTAACAGATAATCAATTTGCAACAGAAATTATTTTAGAAAATGGAAAAGCGTTAAAGTTTGATGATATCGGTTGTATGTATAAATGGATGGAGATCAACTCAGATGAAAAGACGAAAGAGAAATTTGTCCGAGATTATGATTCGAAAGATTGGATTTCGTTAGAAGACGCTACTTACGTATATGATAAAACAATAACGACACCGATGGCTTATAATGTCATTTCATTTAAAAATAAAAAAGATGCAGAGAGCTTTGTATCTAACTATAAGGGGAAAGTTCTTTCGTATAAAGAGCTAGCAGAGCATAAATGGGAAATGAATAAAGAGATGATGGGGAAACCGAAAGCAGGAAATCATGGTGGACATCATTAATAGAAAAAGACAACTATGTAGTTGTCTTTTTCTATTATTACTCAGGTGCAAATATAGAAAAGGTGTAAAATTTTTAGCAGAACGGTTACAATGGAATATAGTAACCTAAAGCAATCATTTATGTACTTTTTAGAAATATATACAAATGCGGTAAAAACGTGCTAAACTAATTGCTTCATAATGTTAATGATGGGGCCATCAGGCGTATCATTTCAATAGGTTGAGAAACATAGTATAAGCTTAAGATAATCCGATTAAAGAAGGAATCTAAAGGGCTTATGGATAAATGTACTCAAGAAGAGTTATTGTATGTGATGGAGGAATGGTTAAGAAAACATTATCTTTCATAGGAGCTGTAGTTGTGAGAAAACAAAAAATTTTATTATGTATTTTATTAGGACTTTTAATGACGGTAGTGGCTTGCGATAAGCAAGAAGAACCAGAATCGAAACCGGTTCATGTGAAAAATGAAAAGAAAAAAGAGAAGCATAAAGAACAGGAAGAATCTAAAGAAGAGAAAAGTATAAATTTAATGGACAAACAGTTGTTACTTTCAGCTACTCTTGGAGACACAGAGACAGCTATGAAGTTGATTCAGGATGGAGCGAATATAAACGTAGAAGGTGACAACGGAGAAACGCCTGTCCTTGCAGCGACGTACCAAAATCATGTAGAGACAGTTAAAGCATTAATTGGTGCAGGTGCTAATATTGAAATTAAAGATGAGAAAAAAAGTAATCCACTTCTTTATGCAAGTAGAGAAGGATATACGGATATTGTAAAAGTATTAATTAATGCAGGAGTTAATACGAAAGAAACGACTAGGTCAGGTGGGACAGCACTTATTTCTGCATCTGAACGTGGCCATGTAGAGGTTGTTAAAGAATTATTAGAGCATACAGATATTGATGTGAATTATAAAAATGAACGTGGTGGAACAGCGCTATTAGAAGCAATTGTATTAGGAAATGGTAGTGAAAACCATAAGAAAGTAATTCAATTGCTTATTGATCACGGTGCAGATGTAAACATGGCTAACAAGGAACATCTGACGCCACTGCAATACGCTGAAAAAAGAGGTTTTAAAGATATTGTAAATATGTTGAGGTTAGCTGGAGCGAATGAAGTAGTACAGCCACAACAACCAGTAGAGTAAAAAACGAAAAATAATCCCATTTAGATAGACAGAATGAAGAAATCAGTTAGTATGATGGATTCAGTAATGTGTATTTAAATGGGATTTTTATTTTGAACATGAAAAATAGATTATGAATGGATGGTAAATGGAGTAAATAAGGAGGATAAAAATGAGGCTCTCAAAACTTGATTTAATAGTAATTCAGGCAGAGGTTTTATTTGTTCATAATCGAGTAGGAAAAATAAAATATGTAAATGAACAAGGAAATCCGAAACCACCACGTTTTTTTCTTGGCAGAACTCGTGAAGGGAGTATAACGAGATATCATTGTAATGTGGATGATGAAACGGTAAGTAAGATTGAGAAGTTAATTCGAGAACCTTCAAAGCATATAGAGATAGCAAAGATTATTAATATATTAAATGAAGAAAGAACAGTGGAAAATATTTGGATGGGTCCTGCTTTCATGTTTCATAGTAATTTACATAAGCCGACTAGAACAATACAAATAACTGAGAAGAATAGAGAGCTTTTGCGAGAAAATTTTCCTAATCTAATAGAACAGATGGAATGGAGGAAACCTTATTTTGCAATTGTAAAAAATGAAAAGGTAGTTTCTGTTTGTTGCAGTGCCAGAAGTACGCCCGTAGCTGCTGAGGCAAGTGTGGAAACTTTAGCGGAATTTCAAGGGAATGGATATGGTACTGATGTTGTTACAGCCTGGGCCTTATCAATACAAGAGGAAAAGCGCATTCCACTTTATAGTACTGCTTGGGATAATTTTGCTTCGCAAGCAGTGGCAAGCAAACTAAAACTTATTAACTATGGAATGAATTTACATATTGATTGAATTTTAAGTATTGTTTCGTTCTATTTGTTTGTATTTAAATATATAGATTAATGTAAATGGTGATATGGTGAATATTAACATTCGGTTAACACCTAATTAACAATCTATCAAAACTGACTTAATAAATGCGTAATATAGTAAAGGTAACAAAATAACTAGGGTAGAGAACATTTGAGAACACCCACTTACATATAATGTGCCACTTTCTTAGGTGTGCTCTATTCCCTAGAGTTCAAATAAGGAGAAAGGCGTTCTATGTAAGTAGGTGTTTTTAGTTTGGATAAAAATAGAACAGTTAGGTGGAATAAATGTTTAAAGAACCTTATATTGCGATGATAAAGGATTGGAAAGGATACAAAGCATACAAAAAATTGCCGAAAACAGTTTTTCTTATGACTGGTTCAATGCTGGAATTACCAGAGCGTGTATATGAATTGCAGAAACATGGACATGATGTATTTCTTCATTGTGATTTTATACAAGGTTTAAATACGAATACAGAGGAAGCGCTTTTGTATATTCAAGATGTTATCGGGGCACAAGGTATTATTTCAACAAAGGGTTCGACAATTCGAAATGCTAATAAAATTGGATTGAAAACAATTCAACGTATTTTTATTGTAGATACTTTATCTCTTACTAAATCAATTGAAAATTGTAAAACGACTAGACCAAATGCAGTAGAGATTATGCCGGGGATTATGCCTTCTATAATTAAACAGCTAGTAGAGGAAATAGAGTTTCCTATTATTGCAGGCGGGTTGATTCAAACGCGAGAAGTTGCGGAAATTGCAATTCGTGCAGGAGCAAGTGCGATTTCAACAAGTCATTATGAAGTATGGATACATGAAGAAAAAAGGAGTGCAACTTTGTGATTGAATTGAAAAATGTTTCAAAGGTATATAAAAATGCAGAAGAGACAGCGGTTAAAGGCGTATCGGTTCATATTAAGAAGGGCGAATTTTTTGTTTTAGTTGGACCTTCGGGATGCGGGAAAAGCACATTATTACGAATGATCGCTGGCTTAGAAGAGATTTCTTCGGGAGATTTAATTATTAATGAACGTGTTGCAAATGATCTAGAGCCGAAAGACCGTAATCTATCAATGGTATTTCAAAATTATGCATTATATCCACACTTATCTGTAGAAGAAAATATTTTATTTGGACTTAAGGTAAGAAAAGTACAAAAAGAAGAGCGACAAAAGCGACTAATGGAAGCTATTGAAATGGTAGGACTGAAAGAGTATGTGAAAATGAAACCAGGTCAATTATCAGGCGGACAAAGACAGCGTGTTGCGCTTGCTAGGGCGATCGTGAGTCAAGCACCAATCTGTTTAATGGATGAACCACTTTCGAATTTAGATGCGAAATTACGTGCGCAAATGAGAATTGAAATTAGAGAAATTCAGCAGCGATTAGGAATTACGATAATTTACGTTACCCACGATCAAATAGAAGCGATGACTATGGGAGATCGTATCATGGTTTTAAATAAAGGAAGTATACAGCAAGTTGGAACACCACTTGACATATATAACGAACCAGCAAACGAATTTGTTGCAAGCTTTATAGGTTCTCCTTCTATGAATATAAATGATGGAGAAGTGGATAAAGAAAAAGGTGTATTACATATAGGGAAATTGCAAATTCCATTATCTATTGGACAGTTAAAGCAATTACCAGAAGGAATAATTCGTATAGGCATGCGTCCTGAGCATATTGCACTGTCTGAGGAAGGACAAGAAGTGACGCTGCAATCTGTAGAAGTATTAGGGAATGAATCTATATTAAACTTTGCGGTAAATGGAACAACTTGGAGTGCGAAAGTCATCGGACAGTTACTCTTGAACAAAGGTGACAAAGTAAAATTATTATTCTCACAAGAAAAGTTATGCTTCTTTAACGAAAACACGAATGAACGCTTAAAAGTGGTAGCTGAAGAAGAGTTGAAAGTGGTGGCGAAATAATGATCGAAGTAAGTAAGTTACCAGTTCAAACAAAGGTGTCAAAAAAGAAAAAAATATGGGGGAGAACGAAAGATTTAAGAATAGGATTATTGTTTTTGGCGCCATCTATTTTGCTATTTTCGATTTTTCTGTTCTATCCATTGTTTAGGACGATTTACTATAGTTTTTATTTAACCGATATACATGGAGAAGCTAATCTTTTCGTTGGCTTAGAAAATTATCAATATTTATTCTCTGATCCAGCCTTCTACAAAAGTATAAAATCAACTTTACTATTTGTTTTATATACAGTGCCTACAAGTATTATATTTGCTTTGTTTCTTGCATTGATTGCAAATGGAAAGGTAAGAGGTATTGGGTTATTCCGAGTTCTGTTTTCTTCGACGATGGGAATTTCAGTAGCTGCTAGTGCAGTGATTTGGCTATTTTTATTTCATCCAAGTGTAGGATTATTTAATAATATATTAGCCGCTATGAATCTTCCTGCAATCGCATGGTTAACGAGCCCGGACTGGGCACTATTCTCTGTATCAGTTACAACAGTTTGGGTGAATACAGGGTTTGCATTTTTAGTTATATTAGGTGGTTTACAAAATATCGATACGTCTTTATATGAGAGTGCATCTATAGATGGTGCTAGTTATTTATATAAGCTTCGCCGTGTTACATTACCGATGCTATCGCCAACTTTATTCTTTATTGTAACAGTAACGTTAATTAGTGCGTTCCAAAGCTTTGGACAAATTGATATTTTAACGCACGGTGGACCGAATGATGCAACGAATTTAATTGTGTACTCGATTTACAAAGAGGCGTTTGTGAATCATCAATTTGGAACAGCAAGTGCACAAGCGATGGTATTATTTGTTTTCATTTTCATTGCTACATTACTTCAATTTAAGTTTGCTGAGAGAAAGGTGCATTATAAATGATTGTTAAACAGTGGAAGCAAAATTTCCTATTATACATGCTGCTCATAATTAGTGCAGTAATGGTATTTTTTCCTGTACTGTATGCGTTTTTAATAAGCTTTATGACACCAGACGATATTCAAATGAGAAGGTTATTTCCAACTCAATTTACTTTTGATAATTTCATTAATATTTTTCAAAAAGTACCACTTTTTACATACTTATATAACAGTTTAATTGTATCGACAGTCGTTATGATTGGACAACTTATCGTATCAAGCTTAGCGGCGTATGCTTTTGTTTTTCTTCAATTTAAAGGGAGAAACTTAATTTTCTTCCTGTTTATTTCAACGATGCTTATTCCGTGGGAAGCAACGATGGTACCTAACTTTTTAACGATTCAAAACTTTGGCTGGATCAATAGTTTCGCTGGGATGACAGTGCCGTTTTTTGCAACAGCTTTCGGTATTTTCTTGTTACGTCAACATTTTATGACACTCCCGAATGAACTGAAAGAAGCTGCTTTTATTGAAGGGATTGGAAATATAAGATTTTTATTCAGCGTTGTAATACCGTATTGTAAAACGAGTTTTATTACGCTTGGAGTATATAGCTTTTTAACAACATGGAATATGTATTTATGGCCACTTTTAGTGACCACTGATGAAAAAGTAAGAACAGTGCAAATCGGTGTAAAGCAGCTTCAGTCTCAAGAAGTTGCAACTGATTGGGGAAGCGTAATGGCCGGTGTTACGGTTATCGTTATTCCAACATTGATTTTACTATTTTTAGGGCAAAAGCAATTACAACAAGGATTAACAAAAGGTGCAATTAAATAACTAAGAGAAGGTGAGATTTAAATGAGTCTAGTTAAAAAAGGTGCTGCTTTATTAATGGCAGCAACAATGGCATTATCTAGTGCCGCTTGTTCAAATAGTAAAACAGAGGGAAAACCTGAAGCACAGGCAAAAGTAGCACCAGTTGAAAAAAATGGTGATAAAACTGTAATTCGCTTCTGGCATGCGATGGGTGGAAAAACACAAGGAGTACTAGATGGTCTTGTTGCAGACTATAATAAGTCGCAAAATAAATACGAGATAAAGGCAGAGTTCCAAGGGACATATGAAGAGTCTTTAACGAAATTTAGAACGATGTCTGCAACGAAAGAAGCGCCAGCTCTTGTTCAATCGAGTGAAATTACAACGAAATATATGATTGATAGCAAAAAAATCACACCAATTGATAGCTGGATAAAAAAAGATAAGTACGATACGTCAAAATTAGAAAAAGCAATTACAAATTATTATTCAGTTGATGGAAAAATGTATTCTATGCCATTTAATTCATCTACACCAGTATTAATTTATAATAAAGATGCTTTTGCAAAGGCGGGCTTAGATCCAGAGAAAGCTCCAAAAACATATGCGGAATTACAAGAAGCAGCGAAAAAGTTAACGATTAAAGAAGGCGGAAATGTAAAACAATATGGATTCTCCATGCTTAACTACGGTTGGTTCTTTGAAGAATTGTTAGCGACACAAGGTGCTTTATATGTAGATAACGAAAACGGTCGTAAGGATGCTGCAAAGAAGGCGGTATTTAACGGTAAAGAAGGACAGAAAGTATTTGGAATGTTAGATGATTTAAATAAAGCTGGCGCCCTTGGAAAGTATGGAGCAAGTTGGGATGATATTCGTGCTGCGTTCCAGTCTGGACAAGTTGCTATGTATTTAGATTCTTCAGCAGGTGTTCGTGATTTAATTGATGCATCTAAGTTTAATGTAGGTGTTTCATATATTCCATATCCAGAGGATTCGAAACAAAATGGTGTTGTTATTGGGGGAGCATCATTATGGATGACGAATATGGTTTCAGAAGAAACGCAACAAGGTGCTTGGGACTTTATGAAATATTTAACGAAGCCAGACGTACAAGCGAAATGGCATACTGCAACAGGTTATTTCTCAATTAATCCAGATGCATATAATGAGCCATTAGTAAAAGAGCAATATGAAAAATATCCGCAGTTGAAAGTAACAGTAGATCAACTGCAAGCGACAAAGCAATCTCCAGCAACACAAGGTGCTTTAATTAGTGTATTCCCAGAATCACGAGATGCAGTTGTAAAAGCATTAGAAGCGATGTATGACGGGAAGAATAGTAAAGAAGCGTTAGATGAAGCTGCCAAAGCAACAGATAGAGCAATTAGTATTTCAGCTCGTACGAGTCAAAAATAAGAGAAAGCCGTATCCTTAAAAGGGATACGGCTTTCTTTATAGGGAGATAAGGGATCAAAGAAATGATGAAGTCTTATCTCTTTTATATGAGTAAAGGGTCTAGAGTGAATGTTGTCCTTTTCATTATTTATTTAACTCCATTGCGACTTGTTTACCATTTACGAAAACCTCTACTACCGCTACTACAACTTCCATTACTTTTTTCATCTCTCATCTCTCCTTGTTTTTTGTTTCATTTCTTACTTTCAGTATAAGGAAATACAGTAATTACAACTATCGAATTGGATGACAAGAGACTTACATTGTTGTAAGGATAATAGTTTAGTTTGTAATAAAGTGAAACTTTAATCAGTGGGGGTCTTACGGCCCGTTAATGCGTGATAAATATGATTCAAGGTTAAGATTCGGAATTTTCCGTTGTTTTGAACTATAATTAGAAAGAGGGGGGATAATATGAAAAGAATTCTTGTTATTAGTGATATTCATGGAGAGATAGAAAAGTTCGAACAGTTATTGGAAGAAGCTCAATATGATGCGAAACAGGATCAATTAATCTTACTGGGAGATTATGTAGATCGTGGTCCAAATGCGCGTGCTGTAATTGAAAAGGTAAGAGAATTGAAAGAAGAGGGAGCACTCATTTTAAAGGGAAATCATGAAGATATGATGATTAAGGCGTTAACGACAAATGAGGAACGTTCATGGAACCATTGGGTAAAAAGAAATGGTGGAGATAAGACATTATATAGCTATGGATTTGTAGAAGAAGATATTGTGGTTAATGAGAAAGACTTCCAAAAACCAATTTTACACTCTCGTGTATTAGAGGAACATATAAAGTTTATTCAAGAATTAGATCATTATATTGAAACAGAAGAGTATATATTTGTACATGCTGGGGTTGAACCGATGAAACGAGTTTCTGAATCTGAACCATATACGTTAATGTGGATCCGTAATGAATTTCATAATGGATATAGCGGTGAAAAGGTTGTTGTATTTGGGCATACGGAAACAAAAACGCTTCATGGTAGTGAGGAGTGCGGAGTGTATTTTGGTAGTAATCGTATTATTGGAATTGATGGCGGGGCTGTGTATGGCGGTCAGCTAAATTGTTTAGAGTTGCCGAGTAAAAAGGTATATGTAATAAAAAATTGAAAGAGATAAGAGGAATCTTATTTCTTTCAATTTTTTATTAAGCTAAATTTAAGACAAAGTTTTTATAATAAAACTTCAAAATTTTAGAAGGAAATAGTTAAAAATGAAATTACGTAATGCAACTACATTCTTTTGTTATGAAGAGAAGAAATGTAATAATAAATAGAATTGAACTATTTGATGGAAGGTGAGAGCATGCGTTTACTTGTAGTAGAAGATAATGCTTCGTTATTAGAGTCTATCGTACAAATTTTGCGTGATGAATTTGAAGTAGATACGGCAATAAATGGAGAAGATGGATTGTTTTTAGCTCTTCAAAATATATATGATGCAATTTTGCTGGATGTGATGATGCCAGGGATGGACGGATTTGAAGTGATTCAAAAAATACGTGATGAAAAGATTGAAACACCAGTCCTGTTTTTGACAGCGAGAGATTCTTTAGAAGATCGGGTGAAGGGATTGGACTTTGGTGGAGATGACTATATCGTTAAGCCATTTCAGGCCCCTGAATTAAAAGCGAGAATTCGCGCTTTACTACGCAGAAGTGGTAGTTTAACAACGCAGCAAACGATTCGTTATAGAGGGATTGAATTGTTCGGAAAAGATAAAGATGTTCAAGTAGATGGACAAGGTATTAAGCTGACATTGAAACAATATGAGCTACTAGAGTATCTCATTCAAAATAGCGGGAAGATTTTAATGCGTGAACAAATTTTTGATCGTGTTTGGGGATTTGATTCAGATACGACAGTAGCGATTGTAGAAGTGTATGTGCATCATTTACGTAAAAAATTAGAGCCATCCGGTTATCAGAAAGATATTCAAACCGTTCGAGGTATTGGATATATATTAAAAGAACAATGAAAAACGGAAGTATGTTTCAAAAAACACGCATTCGTTTGACTATAGTGAACTCATTAGTATTTATTCTATTAATAGGTATATTAGGTAGTATTATTTATTCATACACATATAAGCGTATTTATAATGAAGTGGATCAATCTATAAAAATGATAGCTCAGTATAGAGAAAAATTAGATGTTAAAATACCACCAAGAAAACGCATGGAGAATATCCAAATTGGAGATCCGCGAGTAACTAGAATAACTTGGAATGGAAAAATAGTGAAAATAGAGGGCGATAACCGTAAATTTCGTTCTATTTTTGAAGAGAATTTGGAAAAGTTTTCTCCAAAAAAATTAGAGGATTTACAAGATATTGAAGTACAAGGACGATATTTTAGAGCATTTTCGCTTCAAAAAGATGGAGAAATAGTTCAAATCGTGCGAGATATAACAGCGGAAGAAGGAATGTTAAATACTTTATTTTTAATTCTCGTTATAGGTTGTAGCATAGGAAGCCTCTGTGCGATAGGTATCGGCTTTTTCCTAGCTGGTAGAGCACTTGTACCTATTCAAAATTCATGGGAGAAACAGCAACAATTCGTTTCTGATGCATCACATGAACTAAGGACACCACTTGCAGTTATTCAATCAAAAACGGATGTTTTATTCCAGTCACCATCCGCTACAATAGAAGAAAAGGCGATGGATATTTCTACAATTTCAAAAGAATGTAGGCGGTTATCAAAACTCGTTAGTAATTTATTATTGCTAGCCCGTTCTGATTCTAATCAAATTGAGATGGATAAGAAAACATTTGAACTCGATAAATTGTTAGAAGAAATAGTAGCTCCATATAAGGAGATTGCTTCTTATCAAGAAAAAGAAATGATACTAAAAGTAGAACGTGACGTATCTTTTATAGGGGACAGAGAGCGGATTCATCAAATGATGGTCATACTGTTAGATAATGCGATGAAGTATACAAACGAAGGTGGGCATATTCAAATCGATTGCACGCAAACGAGTAGTTCAATTCGTATACAGGTGAAAGATGACGGGATAGGAGTGAAAGAAGAAGATATTCCGAAATTATTTGATCGTTTTTATCAAGGGGATAAAGCAAGAAGTACGTCAGAAGGAGCTGGATTAGGTCTTTCAATTGCAAATTGGATTGTAGAAAAGCATTATGGAAAAATATCAGTAGAGAGCAAATGGGGAGATGGCACTTGTTTTGAAGTGATTTTCCCTAAAAACCAAAAAATATAAGTAAGAAGACGACCTTGTTTTTACAAGGTCGTCTTTTTTTAAGGGAAAGTTAAGAAACTATTTATAACATGTATGATATACAGAAAGTTCGCCGTATGAAGAAGCGATTATAAAAAGGTATTTGAGCAGATTATATCGATCATAACGTTATTTCGATTATGTATAGGGAATGATGTAAAAGAAAGTGGAAGAGGGAGGAATTAATTTTGAAAAAGAAAATGATGACGGTATTCACTATTGGAGTAATGAGTTTAAGTATATTAGGGGGTGCCTCTCCTTCTGAAACACAAAAAGGAAAGACAGATTACACACAGCGCAGTAAAGAACAATTGAACAATGGTAAGATACATGCAGTGCATACAGAAGAAAAAGCAGAGAAACTAGGTATTGAAACGGAAGGAAAAGAACAAATTACACTAGAAAAAGAAATTCATGAAACAGAAGTAGGAAGGGAAGCAGAGCAGTTAGGCATATCGATTGAAGGAAAAGATGTTGGGACGCTGTCAGAAGAAATCTATGAAACAAAAGTAAAGCAAGAAGCGTTAAAGCTAGGTATATCTATAGAGAATACATCAATTGTCGATTTAATTACTCAAATTAATGCGATTAAAATTAAAGATGAAGCAGATAAATTAGGTATTTTGACAGATGGAAAAGAAATCGAAGACATCGCGGAAGAAATCTACGGAAAGAAAGTAAGAGAAGAAGCAGGAAAGTTAGATATTTCTCAAAAAGGAAAAGAAATTGAAGAGTTAGCACAAGAAGTGTACGAACAAAAAGTACAGGAAGAAGCAAAAAAATATCATATTGATTTGTATGGTAAAGATATATATCAAATATTAAGAGAAATTAATGAACAAAAGGTGCTACAAATGGCAGATGAGCTTAATATGGATAAAATGAATATGAATATTCAAGAGTTAGCGGAAAAGATTAAAAAAGATCAGCCTGAAAAAGGAAAAAAACTAAATTTTGTACCGATGATACGAACGGATGCTGACGCATTTTATTCTTATTTAACGAATTAATAAGGACGTGAAAGCGATAAGAAAATTGAAGTGGTATATATGTATAGCTTTACTAGGTGCAGTAATATGGAGTGTATATACAAATGGAATTCCAAAGTATATAGAGAAGTTTACATTCTCAAATATACAAAGAGGAAAAGAAACGGAGTTTAGTAATAACGATGAAAAAGTCATCTTATCAAATGTTCCATTAATTCGGCAGTTACCAGAATTGGATAGAGGCTGTGAAGTGACAAGCTTAGCGATGATGTTACAATACGCTGGTGTTTCAGTGGATAAGATGACATTAGCAAATGAAATAAAAAAAGTTGATTTTATAGATGATGGTGTGCGCGGAAATCCGAATGAAGGATTTGTAGGTAATATTTACACATTTTCTGAATCAGGATACGCTGTATATCATGGGCCACTTTTTCAGTTAGCGGAAAAATATTTACCTAATAAAGCTGTAGACTTAACAGAGAAGAATATAGAAGAAATTTATAAGAGTGTAAAAGCAGGACAACCGGTAGTTATGATTACGAATGCAACATTTGTACCATTAGATGAAGATGAATTTACTACATGGGAAACAAATAGTGGAGATGTTTCTATTACGTATAATGAACATTGTGTTGTACTTATTGGATATGATCAGGAATCTGTATATATTCGAGATCCACTTGAGGATAGCTTAGATGTAAAAGTACCGAGAGAAACCTTTGAACAGGCATGGGTACAAATGGGAAGTCAGGCAATTAGTTATGTAAAGAGCGCCAAATAAATTAGGACGAAGAGTTTTAGTAATATGACTATAAGGCGAAGGGTAAAGATTTGAGGATTATAAGAGAAGTTTTGTAGAGTAGAAGCTGTTAAGAAATGAGAGAACTTTAGTATATATAATGCTAAAGTTCTCTTATTTTTATGATTAAAATACGTATAAGGAGTAAATATGCAAAAATGCATAATTGACGAAAAATTTACATGTTATCATTATATATTGTTTTATATATATTAATTGTATAAAATGACACAAGTATCCACATTACATAAAGGAGGCTTATTATGCAAAAAATATTTAACTGGGTTAAATGTATGAGTATCAATAAAAAATTAATCATTTCATTTTTTATTATTTTAACTATACCAGGAATTATTATCGGTGGTGTTTCATATCAAACTGCCAAAATAAATTTTGAACATCAAATGACAGATAAAGCAAAGGAGAATATTTCGATTTTAAATACTGTTATTTCTCAAAATATAGAAGAGAAATTTGTTGATGCGACGTACTTTGCAGACATCTTAACAGAGGATACATATCCAAATGGACAAGAAGAAATAGTAAGAACGAAGTTAGCACAATATATAAAGCTTCATCCAGAAGTAGAAGGTATTTATATTGGAACAGAGACGGGAAAGTTTATAAGAGAACCATTTATTCAAATGGCTGATGGGTATAATCCAACAGATAGATCTTGGTATAAAGAAGCACATGAAAATAAAGGGAAAGTAATTGTTACTGCGCCATATCAGTCAGCATCTACAAAAAATATGGTAGTGACGATTGCGAAAGAAGTAAAAGATGGTAAAGGTGTTATAGGAATTAATTTAAACTTAGATAACATCTTAAAAATTTCCAAAATGATTAACATTGGTGAAAAAGGTTATGCAGTTATTTTAGATCAAAATAAGCAAATTGTTAGTCATCCATCTAGAAAACCAGGTGCAAAAGTTACTGATCCTTGGATTAAACCAATTTATGAAGATAAACAAGGAAATGTGTCTTATACAGAACAAGATGATAAAAAGAATTTAATCTTTGCAACAAATGAGAAAACGGGCTGGAAAGTAGTTGGCGTTATGTTCGATGAAGAAATTACCCAATCTGCCAGTCCAGTGTTTTATAAGACTTTGATTGTCATTGCTATTGCTATTGCATTTGGTAGTGTATTAATTTATTTCATTACAAAGTCTATTACAAGGCCATTACGAAAAATAGCTGAATCGGCATATAAAATTAGTAACGGAGATTTAACAGAGAAAATTACAATCCATTCCAAGGATGACATAGGAAAATTAGGGAATTCATTTAATGAAATGTCTACGTCTTTACAAGATGTTATTACCCAAATTAGCTTTTCAGCAGAACATGTTGCAGCATCGGCAGAAGAGTTAACAGCAAGCGTACAGCAAGCAAATGATGCGACAGACCAAATTACAATTGCAATGGAACAAGTATCAGGTGGGGCCGAATCACAAAGTCAAGGTGTTGAAGAAGGTGCGGCTACATTGCAACAAGTAAATACAGCAATTCAAGATGTAACTGGAAGCGCAGAGTCAATTTCTATTTCCTCATTACATGCGCGAGAAAGAGCTGAAGAGGGAGAAGATTTAGTTGAACAAACCGCAAAACAAATGCAGTCTATTTCTAGATCGGTATCCGAGTCAGATGCTATTATTAAACTTCTTGATGAGAAATCAAAGCAGGTAGGGGCTATTTCTGAAGCAATTCAAAACATCGCTACTCAAACGAACTTATTAGCTTTGAATGCGGCTATTGAAGCAGCAAGAGCAGGTGAACAGGGACGAGGATTTGCTATTGTAGCAGATGAGGTTAGAAAATTAGCAGAGCAATCAGGAGAGTCATCTGGAGAGATTGCAAATTTAATCGCAGAAATTAAGACGGATATTGAACATACTGTTAAGGCAATGGATAATGTGAATGGAGAAGTTCAACAAGGCCTTGATGTTGTAACAAAAACGAAAGTAAGTTTTACGGAAATTTTAAGTTCTACTACACATATTGTTTCTCAAGTTAATCAAATGGTAGAAACAACGAAGAGAATTGCTGGAGATGCAAATGAAGTGACAAATGCTATTGATGAAATTGCAGCTGCTGCAGAAGAAAATACAGCTAGTATGCAAAGTGTTGCAGCTTCAACAGAAGAACAGGTTAATTCCATGGAAGAAATTAGTTCAGCTTCGCAAAACTTAGCTGAGATGGCCGAAGAACTACAAGCGATGACTAGTAAATTTAAAGTATAATAATAGCAGATAAGTAAGGTGAAAATAATATCACCTTACTTATTTTTCTATTCAGCAATTAGGGGAGTCATTAACGGGATGAACAAAAGAAAAAGACTATGGAATTTGTGGAAAACGATTACATTGTTAGTTTGTACAGTTGTAATTTTTTCTTTACTTGTGACAGATATATTAATTAGTCATAATGTAGAACGGACGACGGAGGATAGCCAAGCAGAGAAAGCAAAAACAATTGCACACATTGTGGCGAATGATTCGATTGTAATCGATGGCTTGGTTGGGAAAGCAGATACCTCTGCAATCCAAACGTATACAAATAGGATATTAAAAAACACAGGTGTTCAATTTATTGTAGTTATGGACATGGATGGAATAAGAAAATCTCATCCAGATCCTCAAAAAATAGGTCATCATTTTATTGGCGGGGATGAAGGGCCTGTATTGAAAGGAAAAGAACATGTATCGTTAGCAGAAGGAACTTTAGGTATTTCCATGCGAGTGTTTGTACCAATATTTTCCGAAACAGGTGAACAACTTGGAGCAGTGGCTGTTGGTATTTCAGCAGATAATGTAAAAGAGAGAGTTAAGGAAAGTAGACATATCATTTATATTGGTGTCGGAGTTGGTGTATTAGTCGGAATTATAGGAGCAATATTGCTAGCTAGACATATAAAGAAAAGTTTATTCGGTCTTGAGCCGCACAGGATAGCAAAAATCCTTGAAGAAAGAAATACGATGCTACAATCTGTAAAGGAAGGTATTATTGCTGTAGATAAAGAGGCTAGAGTAACGTTAATTAATAATGAAGCGAAACGTCTATTTAAAAAAAGCGGACTTGAAGAAGATTTTATCGGTAAAGATGTTGAGTTGTATATGCCAAATTCACGTATAAAAGAAGTATTGCAAACGGGAGAAGTACAATTAAACGAAGAACAAAATATTTACGGAATTACGATTGTGACGAATCGAGTTCCTTTATATGTAAAAGGAGAAATAGTTGGTGCAATTGCAACATTTCGTGATAAAACAGAGATTAGAAAACTAGCAGAGGAACTAACTGGTATTAGACTATATGCAGAAGCATTACGGGCACAATCTCATGAGTTTATGAATAAGATGCATGTCGTATTAGGGCTTACACATATGAAACAGTATGAAGAATTACAGAAGTATATAAGCGGCATGGTATCAGAGCATCAATATGAAATTGGTGGAGTTATGAAAAGAATAAAAAGTCCAGTATTTGCTGGTTTTTTACTCGGGAAGCTCAGCTATGCTAGAGAGAAAAATATAAAATTAATTATAAGTGAAGATTCTTATATGCCGGAAATAGATGATGAAAGTATTATCCATGAACTTATTACGATTGTTGGAAATTTAATTGATAATGCATTAGAGGCAGTTACGAATTGTGAACAGAGACAAGTTGAAGTTAAGATACAACAAGGGGATATATTAACTATTACAGTGCAAGATACGGGAAAAGGTATACAAGAAAAAGAAATAGAGGAATTATTTACGAAAGGTTATTCCACAAAGGGAGATAACCGCGGTTATGGTTTGTATCTTGTAAAAGAAAGTATACAGCGAATAAATGGGGAAATTCATATGCATTCATTAGTAGGAAAGGGAACAACGATAACAATTGAAATACCTAAAGGTAGGGATGAGAGGCAAATATGATTAAAGTTTTAATTGTAGAAGATGACCCGATGGTAGCAATGTTAAATACGCATTATTTAGAGCAAGTAGGAGGGTTTGAGCTTGTTCAAGCAGTTAACTCAGTAAAGTCGGCGATAGAAATATTAGAGAAATCACGAGTAGATTTAGTATTACTTGATATTTTTATGCCTGAAGAGACTGGTTTTGAGCTTTTAATGTATATCCGGAACCAAGAAAAAGAAATCGATATTATAATGATTTCAGCTGTACATGATATGGGAAGTATTAAAAAAGCATTACAATATGGCGTAGTAGATTATTTAATTAAACCATTTACATTTGAACGATTTAAAGAGGCATTAACTATATATCGAGAAAAACTTACTTTCATGAAAGAACAACAAAAAATTAGTCAATCGGAATTAGATTCGTTAATTTTACAAAAAGAAAAAAGGGAGCCTACTGTCACGAAAGAGCTTCCGAAAGGGTTAACGAAGCAAACATTGCAATTAATTTGGCAGAAGATCGAGTCGTTGAATGGAAGGGCGTTTACAACAGATGAAATGGCACAATTAGTTGGAATTTCAAGAGTTTCTATTCGAAAATATGTAATGTTTCTGACTGACATTGGGGTGTTAGAAAACGAAATGATGTACCAACATGTGGGAAGACCTGTAAGTAAATTAAGATGTGTTGATCAAAAGAAAATAGAGTTTTACGTATAAGCGACTTAGTATAAGTCGCTTATACTTTTTTTAATTACAAAATCAATTACAAAACTTACAAAAACTATTTTTACTATTGAAAGCGTTTTAATATTGTTATTAAGAAAACGAGGGGGTGCCATATGGGAATTCAAAAGAATGTGGAAGCGGTATCATTTTCTGAAGGAAATGAAGTACAAAGAGAATCTTTCGCTTCTAAAATTATGAATGTAAAAATCGGTGTTATACCTTTACCGTTATATGTAGTATTGGCTGCTATTATTTATGGGGCATCTGTATATAATAAATTGCCAGCAGATATGATTGGTGGATTTGCAGTTATTATGATCATGGGGATTTTCTTAGGCGATATTGGGATGAGAATTCCAATTTTAAAAAATATCGGCGGTCCAGCAATACTTTCGTTATTTATTCCATCATTACTTGTATTTTTTAACTGGATGAATCCAGCTTCAATGGAAGCTGCGACTATGTTAATGAAAAAATCGAACTTTTTATATTTATATATTTCTTGTTTAGTAGTCGGAAGTATTTTAGGAATGAACCGTAAAGTGTTAGTACAAGGTTTCGTTCGCATGTTTATTCCTTTAGTAGTAGGGACGTTAGTTTCTGTAGCAGTAGGGTTATTGGTCGGTTCATTATTTGGATTTGAAATGAAGCACACATTCTTCTTTATCATCGTACCAATTGTGAGTGGTGGTATCGGGGAAGGGATTTTACCATTGTCGCTAGCTTATAGTGATATTTTAAATGAATCGTCAGCAACGTTTGTATCACAGCTTATTCCAGCAGCTATTATTGGAAATATGTTCGCAATTGTAAGTGCAGGGTATATGAAGCGTTTAGGTGAGAAGAAACCGGAGCTAAGTGGTAACGGTGTATTAGTGAAAACGGACAATCAAGCAGAATTATTAAAAGAACAAAATACAGAGAAACCAATTGACTTCTCATTAATGGGAGCAGGTTTATTAATTGCGTGTACGTTCTTCATCTTCGGAGGATTTGCTTCTAAGTTCATCGGTATTCCTGGGGCAATCATTATGATTTTCTCAGCAGCACTTGTGAAATACTTTAAATTAATGCCAGCAAAAATGGAGCAAGGAGCATTCCATTTATATAAATTTATTTCGAAGAATTTAACTTGGCCTTTAATGGTTGGATTAGGATTGCTATATATTCCGTTAAAAGACGTAGCAGCAGTTCTTTCGGTAGGATATGTTGTTGTGTGCGCATCGGTTGTTCTTACAATGGTAGCATCAGGTTTTCTTGTAGGGAAAGTGATGAAAATGTATCCAGTTGAATCGGCGATTGTAACTGGATGTCATAGCGGTTTAGGCGGAACTGGAGATGTTGCTATTTTATCTGCTTCAAATCGTATGGAATTAATGCCGTTCGCGCAAATTTCAACTCGTTTAGGCGGGGCGGCAATGGTTGTAACGGCGACAATATTATTAAAAATGTTTTCATGATCAAACAAGCTAGCTATATTCATATAGCTAGCTTGTCAAATTAAGGGGAGATTATAAGTATGTTAGCAAATCAAATTAATGAAAGATCATTGTTATTGCATAAAGAATTAGTAGGGAAAATTGAAATTACAAGTAAAGTAGAAGTAAATTCAGCGGATGATTTAAGCCTGACGTATACACCAGGTGTAGCGGAGTCTTGTAAAGCAATTGCGGCAGATGAAGAAACGGTGTATGACTATACAGCACGTGGCAATATGGTGGCAGTTGTTTCAGATGGAACAGCGGTACTTGGTTTAGGAAACATTGGACCGAAAGCGGCTATGCCTGTTATGGAAGGAAAAAGTATTTTATTTAAGAAATTTGCGAATGTAGATGCTTTCCCATTATGTTTAGGCACAACGGATGTAGATGAAATCGTTACCCTTGTAAAAAATTTAGAGCCTACATTTGCAGGGATTAATTTAGAAGATATTGCAGCACCGCGTTGTTTTGAAATTGAAAAACGACTAAAAGAAGAAACGAATATTCCTGTATTCCATGATGATCAACATGGAACAGCTATTGTCGTTTTAGCAGCTGTTATTAATGCATTAAAAGTTGTTAGCAAACAAATGGATAATGTGAAAATCGTTATTAACGGTGCGGGTTCGGCAGGAATTGCAATTGGAAAATTATTATTAAAGGCTGGTGCAAAGCACATTACGTTAGTTAGCCTAGAAGGTATTGTTTGTGAAGGTGAAACATGGATGAACGAAGCACAAATTGAAGTTTCCAAAAAGACAAATCGTGAACATGTGCGTGGAACGTTAAAAGAAGCGATTCACCAAGCTGATATTTTTATTGGCGTATCTGCTCCTAACGTATTAACGAAAGAACTTGTACAGACGATGAATGAGAAAGCAATTGTGTTTGCAATGGCGAATCCAATTCCAGAAATCTTCCCTGAGGATGCATTAGAGGCTGGGGCAGCTGTAGTAGGAACTGGGCGCTCGGATTATGCGAATCAAGTAAATAATGTATTGGCGTTTCCCGGAATATTCCGCGGTGCGTTAGATGTGCGCGCAACTGATATTACAGAAGAGATGAAATTAGCGGCAGCATATGGGATCGCTAACATCATTACTGACGAAGAACGTAATGCGAATTATGTAATCCCGAATCCATTAGATAAAAGAGTTGTTCCAAGTGTTGCAGAAGCAGTAGCGAAAGCAGCTATTGATTCGGGCGTGGCGCAAATTACGAAAATACCAAGTTATTAATAGCTAAAAGCAGTGCCTAAAAGGCACTGCTTTTTTGAGATAAGAAATCAAAATAATGAAGAAGTGTAGAATTATTTATGTTTCTTCACTATTTATTTAATTCCATTGCAACTTGTTTACCATTCACTAAAACCTCAGTTACTGCTACGATTACTTCTATCATTTTTTTCATCTCTCATCTCTCCTCGTTTCATTTCTTACTTTAAGTATAAGAGAAGAGAGATAATTCAACTATCGAAGTACATGACGTAGAAATTACATTATTGTAAGAAAGTGGTTTATTTTTGTCACTTTACTCAGCAGTGATTACAAACTGATCATAATATTTTTCATTCACATATATATTTAATAACCATAATCCAGATGAAGGTAGTGACATAGTGAGAGGGAGTTCGTTTGCAGTAGAATCGATTGTATTTGAAGTGGTCCAAGTTTGTTTGGAAGTTTCTTTTTGAAAGAGTACTGGTGTCGGAGTTACAGATCCTTGTTTTAGCGCAATAATAGACAATTTTCCAGTTGGTATTTCAGAATCTAGAAAGTACCACATTATTTCATTTTGTTCATTCGCGATAATAGGACTATCAGCCATTGCGATTTTTCCTTCGATGCCTTTTAAAGGTATTTTTCCGTCTATGAATGAGGGGGCTTCTTCCCAATTTACATCTTTTAAAACACTAAGATGAAAAAAGGAAGGTGCGTTCACTTGATTGGATGACGTTGCGACAGCTTCAGTTTTAGATGCTTTTGAATCAGGTTGTGCTGGTGTGCATCCAGTGATGAGGAAGGAGAGAAGTAGCATAGTTCCGATTTTTTTCATGGTGCCACACTCCTAGTTTTTATTGTTAGTGTAATTGTATTTGCTAGAAGGCGGGACAATTCCTTTAAAGTATAAAAAGAGGTCGTAAGTTTTGTACGACCTCTTTTGACATTTTTTATCCCGTAAAAGCCCGATTGGTGTAGGTTAATAATCAGTGAGAGATAGTCCCACTAATTAAAGTTTCACTTTATACTTGTTCAGTTGTATAGGTTGGTTCGGTTTCTTTTTGAGGCATCGTCAAAAAAATAACGGACAGAACGATACATACGCCGCCTAATAATTGATATGTTCCAAAAGATTCATTTAGCCAAGTAATTGAAACGATGGCAGCTACAAGGGGTTCAATGCTAGATAAAATGCTTGTTTCTGTTGCTGCTAAATATTTAAGACTACCGATATATAGAAGGAAAGAAAGGGTACCACTAATAATGATAAGAATAAGCATAGAAAAAGTTTTTAGTGTAAGGGTTTGTGAAAAGTGACTCCACCCGAATGAACGATTATAAATAAGTAGTGCAATTCCTCCGATTAACATCCCCCAACCAATTACTACAGTTGTCCCGCATTCTTTAATGAGAGAAGCCGGATGAAGGGTATAAAATGCAAATCCAATTGCTGTTAATAGTCCAAAAATAATAGCTTCTTTAGATAAAACAACATTTTCAATTGAGCCATTTGTAATAATAAAGTATGTTCCTATTAGCGCGGCTATAATTGCGAATAGTTGCATGGAAGCAGGGAATTTTCTTTGTTCAAATGCAACATACATGGTTATAAGAACAGGACCTAGAAATTGAAATAGTGTTGCTGTGACCGCGTTACTAATATGAACTGTTTCGATAAAGGCGTATTGCGCACCAAGCATGCCGAGAATAGAAAAAATAATAAGTTGTATAGAATATCTAGGGTGTTTCCAAATTTGAAATATGTTTTGTTTCTTTATAAGTAAGAAAGACAAAATAAATATTCCTGCAAGCAACAATCGAATTGTTAAAAAATCAATTGAGGATACATTAGTATGTTGAAATAGCCACTGAATCATTGGACCAGATAATCCCCATAATGTAGCCCCTGTAATAATCATAATGAGTCCGATACGTCTACCATTGTTCATTATCATGTTTCTCCTCTCCAGTATTTGATTTTTTATGTGTGACATGATAAAAGGAATTATATATAACTTCTGGTACTATAAAAAGTATCAGATTTTAGTTTTATTAAGGGGTCAGATATTATGTTAGAATTAACGCCTAATTTAAATATGAATAGTAAAAAGGCATTGTATGTGCAATTGTATGAGTATATAAAAAAAGAGATTAAAGATGGATCGATTGTCCCTTTTACGAAATTACCGGCTAAGCGAAAGTTAGCGATACATTTACAAGTAAGTAAAAATACAGTAGAGGCAGCGTACGAACAATTACTTGCAGAAGGTTATATTGAGTCGATATCGAGAAAAGGTTATTTTGTATGCAAGATTGAGCAAATGGTTCATGTAGAGGATAGCGGAGATAGAATAGAAGAAGTACCGTTTCAGGAGAAGAGTTATAAATTTGATTTTACACAAACAGGAATTGATACAAATGCTTTTCCATTCAATATGTATCGGAAAATTGTAAATGAAGTATGGCAGCCGCATAATAACGAACTTCTCTTTCTAGGACACCCTCAAGGAGAAGCAAGCTTAAGAGAAGAGATTGCGAATTATTTGTATGAATCTAGAGGTGTGCGTTGTTCAGCTAGTCAAATTGTATTAGGAGCGGGAACACAAATATTAGTGAAACTATTGTTTCAATTGTTAAAGGGAAGCAATTATGCAGTTGAAAACCCAGGGTATCATAGGAAGATGGTTGTTTTTGAACAGGGAGAAGCAAGAGTCCAAATGTTATCTTTAGATAGAGATGGAATTTGTATTGCAGATTTAGAAAATAGCAATGCGAATGTTGTATTTGTTACACCTTCCCATCAGTTTCCATATGGAATGATTATGCCTATTACGAGAAGGGTGCAGCTTTTACAATGGGCAAAGAAAGAAGAGAGCAGGTATATTATTGAAGATGATTATGATAGTGAATTTCGCTATTCTGGAAAGCCTATACCGGCGCTGCAAGGGTTAGATACAGAGGGGAAAGTTATTTATATGGGGACGCTATCTAAAGCATTATTGCCATCGCTACGGATGAGCTATATGGTGTTGCCGAAGAAATTAATTAAAAAGTATCAACAGCAATATTTATTTTATACACAAAGTGTTTCAAGAATGGACCAAGAAGTGATTAGAAGATTTTTAAATGAAGGCTATTGGGAAAAACATATTCATAAAATGCGTGTCGTCTACCGAAAGAAGAGAGATCGACTTGTTTTTGAAATAGAGAAGTATTTCTCTAATCGTGTTGAAGTGATAGGAGAAGATTCGGGATTACACATTTTATTAAAAGTGCATAATGGAATGCGGGAAGAAGAATTAATTCAAGAAGCTGCGAAACATAGTATCAAAATATATCCTGTGTCTACGTACTATAAAGACGATACTGCACCTGAAAATGTAGTTTTACTTGGGTTTGCGATATTATCAGAGGAAGAAATTGCGAAAGCGATTCAATTATTACACACGGCATGGTTTACAAGAAAGTAAAAAACATCCTCCAAACATGAGGATGTTTTTTATTATTTATTTTCATCTAAGAATAAGACCATATGCTCTTCGTCCCAATATTGTCCGTTATATTTTAATGAACGTTCTTGTACACCGAATGTTTTAAAACCTAATGATTCATAAAGTTTTTTCGCTCCATCGTTGCCAACAACAACATCAAGCATAACTTGTTCTACTTCTAAAGATTTAGCAAGCTCAAGACATTCTTTAATAAGTGCTTTTCCTGCTCCAAGTCCGCGCGCTTTGGGAGATACATATACAGAACCGATTTTAGCTTTATGTTCTTGTTTTACATATGGTTTCGTTTCCAGTGTTGCAACCCCGATTAATTTTCCATCTTTAAATGCACCTAGCGTATAGTTTTCATCTTGTGCTAATTTTTGTGCTTTATATTCAATCGCACACTCTTTATTAATAATATCTTCATAAGAAGAGCTGAATGCTTCAGGGTTTTGCTTTAATCCTTCTACGCGAAGTTCTAAGTAAATTTCTGCTTCGTCTTTTGTTAATACATGGATATCCAATTATATCACCCTCCAAATCTTTGCAAATGTACCTTTATTTTATATTGAAATAAGAATAATTTCAAAAGCTTAGCTTATATCAGCTGTTTTTATGAACAAAATAACACCAGTAGTGTTTACTACTACTGGTGTTTTCACACGCATATTACTCAAAAGGTAGTTCAATTATAAAGTTTGTTCCTGCTCCTAATTGGCTTGTTACTAGAATAGAACCGTTATGCAATTCTACAATTTCCTTTGCAACAGCTAGCCCGATACCTTTTCCGCCTGTAGCTCGTGTTCTAGATTTATCGACACGATAAAAGCGGTCAAAAATATGCGGGATATCTTCTTCAGGAATACCTTCACCTTCATCTTGTACACTTATTGTAAAAGAATCTGTTTTCATGAGTACACGTATCGTAATAGATGTGTTTTCTGGCGAATGTTGATAAGCGTTGTGTAATAAATTTAACATAACTTGTTCCATACGTCTTTCGTCTATGCAAACTTCTAAATCATCTTTGCAATATACATGAAGCTGCATTTGCTTATTTGTTAATGTTGTTTTTGTTTTTTCTACCATTCGTTCTAAAAATGGCTGAAGAAGTACTTTTTGTTTTTTTATAACAAATTGGTGTTGTTCTAATTGTACAAGCATAAATAAATCTTGGACGAGATCGGTTACACTATCCGTTTCATCCTCAATGATTTGTAAGTATTCTTCTCGCTCCTCTTTTGTTAAAGAGTCTCTCTTTGCTACCTTTGCATAACCTTTCATATAGGTCAATGGAGTTAATAGTTCATGAGCGACACTAGCGAGAAATTCATTGCGCTCTTTTTTCATATACGTAAGTTCACTCGATAAATCTTCAATTGTTTTTGCTAAACTACCGAGTTCATCATTTCGTTTAATACCTAATTGAATTGGCTTGTTTAATTTTGACATTTTTTCTGTCGCTCTTTTCATTTTTACAAGTGGTTCTGTAATAACGCGTGAAAAAACAAAGACAGAAATTGTTGTTAAAATAATTGTTAAAACGCTAATGATAAGAAATTGGTTCATGAGTTTAAGCAACATATTTTCTAGGAAAGATGTTTTTAATAACATATATAGCTTTCCTTGAAACTTTGTTGTGTTAAGTGGGCTTACTGTTGTGATGAACTTTGATTTTTTCCAGTTCCTTTCAACGACTAAGCCGCCGTCTGGGACAGTTTCTGTTTTACAAGTAAGTTGTTTTTGCATATCTTTTGTTACGGGTTCTGAGGTGGAAATAATTTTGCCGTTATGGTCAGTAATAATGATAGCTATATCGGAGTTAGAAATTGATTCCGATTCAACTAAGTGTGCAGCCTCATTCGTAATATCGAACTCAGGGTACACAGGACGTTTAGGATTTTTATTATGTTCAGCGTGTTTCATTTCTTTATAATATTCATCCCGTCTCTCGCGGCTTTTAATTTTTTTACTATAGCGATTACCTTTCTCTAAAAGAGCATCTGTTTCCTCTACAATACGCATTTTTGAAAGGCTTTTATAAAAAGATACGAAAGCAATTGTTTCAATACATAAAGCTAATATTAAAAAGTATGTCCCAATTTTAAGGGAAAGTTTACTCATTTTTTCACCATACCTTATTCATAATAAAGAGTCAGTGGTATACGATTTCCCACTGACCGAAGTAATTATTCACTTTTCCATTTATATCCGACTTTATAGACCGTTTCTAGGTAATCTTCAATCGGAAATCCTTTTTTGCGTAGTTTATCACGGATATTACGAATGTGTGAGTCAATTGTTCTATATTCGATATCTGTTTCATAGCCCCAAATTTTTTCGATTAAATCATCTCGGCTATAAGCACGGTTTGTATTTTGCAAAAATAGCCCGAGTAACGAAAATTCGATAGGAGTTAGCGAGATTTTTTCATCATAAACTGTGACAGTATGTTTCGTTTTATCCCACTCAATACCATTGAAACTAACAAAGCCATCTTTTTTTGTACGGCGTAATATAGCCTCGATTCGCGCGACTAATACATGCTCATCAAATGGTTTTGTAATATAATCATCTGCGCCCATCGTGAGGCCTTTCACCATATCGTAGTTTTGGTTGCGAGCTGTTAACATAATGATAGGAACGTTGGAAATTTGACGAATTTGATAGCAAGTATCCCATCCATCCATATTTGGCATCATAACATCTAATAAAATAATATCGAATTCTTTTTGTTCGATTAATTTTAGTGCTTCAAGGCCAGAGGTAGCTTTCATACAAAAATAGCCGCGAGGGCTTAAGAACAGATCTAATAATCGTAACATACGTTCTTCATCGTCTACTAATAAAATTTTTACCATAATCTTGTGCACCCCAAACTGTTCATTCTACTTGTATAGTTTACATGAAAATAATAAAAAACTCTTTTTATGTGATTGAATGGAGGGCTGATTTTTTCGCTCAGAGTAATTGACATAAAAAATGCACTAGTTTTGCACAACTATTTTTTATAATAGAAAACGTAGCGACACAAAATACCCTATGTTGCGACATAACGTCATGTCATTTTATTTATAAAATGACAATTCCATTCTATTGTGTATGTGAGATAGAGAGGGTTTTCGTATTCACCTCGCATCGGATAAGAAAAATTTCCTATCTCACACTTTTTTTAAAAGGAGATCATACACATGAATTCAAAAGAAGAAATTTCAAAAAAAGAAAAGCAAGATCGTAATACGGTTGTCATGTGCGTTGCCGTATCTATGGTTATTATTATAAGTTGCGTAAATAAAATTTTGGGGATTTTATAATATAAAAAAAGCTGATTGCTTCTTAAGAAGCAATCAGCTTTTTTCATTGTTAGGGGGAGTGTTCATATAATAAACCAAGGTAAAATTGCTAATCCAGAAGTTACAATTGCTGTAGTAAATATTAAAAGCATAGCTCGTTTGTTTTGTTTCATGTCACATTCTCCTCTACATATCAAGTACATGCGATCAGCGTGGGATGTAGTTCCCCACTGAGTAAAGTTTCACTTTATATTTTTAGTATAATGAATGGAAAGGTTTGGTACGATCGATAAAGGTGACATGAAGATTACATTGTTGTAATGAAAAAAACATCTTTCTTATTAAGAAAGATGTTTTTGGAAAACTCCCCCACTGAGTAAAGTTTCACCTTATATTGAAGTATTAATCATTTAAGAACAGAACCATATGTTCCTCGTCCCAATATTGACCGTTATGTTTTAATGAACGCTCTTGTACGCCGTAAGTTTGGAAACCTAATGACTCATATAATTTTTTTGCTGCATCGTTACCAACTACAACATCGAGCATAAGTTGTTCTACATGTAATTTATCGGCATTTTCAATAATTGCTTTAATTAGAGCTCGTCCTGCTCCAAGGCCACGCGCTTTTGGGGAAACAAAAACGGAGCCAATTTTTGCTTTATGTTCTTGTTTAATGAAAGGCTTTGTTTCTAAAGTAGCGATACCAATTAAATCGTTATCTTTGAAGACCCCTAGAGTATACTTATCCGGATTGCTTAATCGTTTTGCCATAGCAGCTACAGGATCCTCATGTTTAAGAACATCTTCATAAGAAGAGCTAAAAGCTTCCGGGTTCTTCGTTAAACCTTCCATACAAACTTTTAAATATATTTCTGCGTCCTCTGTCGTTAATAAGCGAATTTCCATCGTTGTAACCTCCTTGGTCGATTTTAAATAAAATAAATCCATTACTTTTATAAGAATGTGTATGCGTTTTGTTAGAAGTCTCTTTTAATTTGTAAAAGAATGAAAAGATATATGCTACAATGTTTTGTTTTAATTATGTAATGAAATTATATATTAACTTTATTAACTATTCAAGTGTTTAATATGTTACATTTTTATAACTAAAATAACTCCTCGATTGAGGAGTTATTTTAGTTATTCGATTGATAACCATCAATTCGATGTGGATGTGTGTAAATATTACAAGATTCATTTCTAATAAATCCTACGACTGTAATGCCTAAATCGTGAGCAAGTTGCAATGCTAGTTTTGTTGGGGCAGATTTAGATAGAACAATTTCACATCCGATTTTTGAAACTTTGAGTAAAATTTCGGATGAAATACGTCCGCTAAATGCGATAATTTTTCCTTTAACAGATATATCATTGCGTAAACAATGACCGTATATTTTGTCTAATGCATTATGTCTTCCGATATCCATTCTTGATAGAAGGATATTATTTCGATCACATAGCGCGGTATTGTGAACACCACCAGTTTGGCGAAAGGTAGTGGAAGATTGTTGTAAAGTATTCATTAAGTAAAAACATTCTTCAGGAGTAATTTTTACATGTATATCATGTAAGTCTTTTGCTTTTGCCGCATCGTTTACGAAAATAAAACCTTGTCTACCTTTTCCGCAGCAAGAAGTGATGTATCGTTTATTATATAAAGTTCGATAGAGCGGATTCACTTTTGATGATTTTACATGGACAATTCCGTTATCTTTTTGAACCCATAGTTCTTCAACATCGTTATAGGAAGAAATAATCCCCTCAGAAATTAAAAAACCAATTACCATATCTTCAATATAATTTGGTGTGCATACGACTGTTACATATTCTTCACCATTCAATTTAATAGTAATAGGAGATTCTGTAACAATCTCGTCAAGTTGTTTTGAAAATGTACCAGATTGATAACGTACAATTGTATAAGTCTCTTGCGTAGGCCCCATATTTAATTCCCCTTTTATATGTATTTCTCTCCCACATTTATCATAAAACAATGGGAAAAATAAAAACACCTATTAACAAGAAGATCACAGATTATTTTGGTTATTATTGTATATGTACGATATAATAGAACTGTAGAATAGTGATATTTTCAAGCTTTCGTAGTTATACCTTATAACATCTAGAATCGACTTCATAAGAAAGTATTTGGGTAGAGCGTTTCAAAAATATGTACAGTAATGCGGTTTTGAAAACGGATTCATAATTGTGTTGTACAGTTGGTTGTAAGGAGAGGGGAAACTATGGCAGAACAGACAGTCCGTGTAACCGTCGATGGTAAAGAATTTTCTGCATCAGGTGAAAAGACGATACTACAATTATTTAACGAGAGTAATTTGGAACATCCTCAAATTTGTCATGTACCAGAAGTAGATCCAATTCAAACTTGTGATACGTGTATTGTAGAAGTAAATGGAAAGTTATTGCGTGCTTGTTCAACGAAATTAGAGAACGGTATGCATATCGAAAGGCAGTCCCAGCGTGCAAAAGAGGCACAGACTGAGGCAATGGATCGAATATTAGAGAATCATCTACTGTATTGTACCGTTTGTGATAACAATAATGGTAACTGTAAAGTCCATAATACAGTACATATGATGGGAATTGAGGAACAGAAATATCCGTATGAGCCAAAAGTAAGTGCGTGTGAAGTGGATATGTCACATCCATTTTATCGATATGATCCAAATCAATGTATTGCTTGTGGGCAGTGTGTAGAAGTATGTCAAAACTTACAAGTGAATGAAACTATATCGATTGATTGGAGCTTAGACCGTCCACGTGTTATATGGGACAATGGTGTAAGTATAAATGACTCATCTTGTGTAAGTTGTGGACAGTGTGTAACAGTATGTCCATGTAATGCGTTAATGGAAAAAACAATGCTGGGTGAAGCCGGATTCATGACTGGATTGAAACCAGATGTGTTAGATCCGATGATTGATTTTGTAAAGGATGTAGAGCCTGGATATAGTAGTATTTTAGCAGTTTCAGAAGTAGAGGCTGCGATGCGTAAGACGAAAGTGAATAAAACAAAAACAGTTTGTACATTTTGTGGTGTAGGTTGTTCATTTGAAGTATGGACGAAAGACCGCCACATTTTGAAAGTACAGCCTGTTTCAGATGCGCCGGTTAACGGTATTTCCACATGTGTAAAAGGAAAATTTGGATGGGATTTTGTAAACAGTGAAGATCGTATTACAAAGCCATTAATTCGCCAAGGAGATATGTTTGTTGAAGCTTCATGGGAAGAGGCTCTTGAAGTTGTTGCATCCAATATGCAGCATATTAAATCAGAATATGGAAGTGATGCATTTGGATTTATTTCTTCTTCGAAAGTAACGAATGAAGAAAATTATCTTATGCAAAAACTAGCCCGTCAAATATATGGAACGAATAATGTAGACAACTGTTCCCGTTATTGTCAATCTCCAGCAACAGATGGTTTATTTAAAACTGTCGGTATGGGAGGGGACGCTGGAACAGTGAAGGATATTGCGGAAGCAGGCCTTGTCATTATCGTTGGAGCAAATCCAACAGAAGGACATCCTGTACTTGCAACGCGTGTAAAACGTGCTCATAAATTACATAACCAAAAATTAATTGTGGCGGACCTTCGTAAACATGAAATGGCAGAGCGTGCGGATTTATTCATTCATCCGCGCCAAGGAACTGATTATGTATGGCTCGCTGGTATTACGAAATATATTATTGATCAAGATTGGCACGATAAAAAGTTCATAGCTGAAAATGTGAAGAATTTTGATGAATATAGCAAAATGGTAGAAAAGTATACGCTTGATTATACAGAAGAAATTACGGGGATTTCGAAAGAAAATCTGAAAGAAATGGCTCGTATGGTATATGAAGCAGATGGTACTTGTGTACTTTGGGGAATGGGTGTAACTCAAAATACTGGAGGAAGTACAACTTCAGCAGCAATTTCAAATCTATTGCTTGTTACGGGTAATTATCGTCGTCCTGGTGCAGGAGCATATCCATTACGCGGACATAATAACGTACAAGGCGCTTGTGATATGGCAACATTACCAAACTGGCTTCCAGGTTACCAAGCAGTTTCAGATGATGCGCTCCGTGCGAAATTTGAAAAAGCATACGGTACTACAATTCCGAAAGCACCAGGCTTAAATAATATTGCAATGTTACTTGCGGCAGATGAAGGAAAACTGCGTGGTATGTATGTTATGGGTGAAGAAATGGCTTTAGTAGATTCGAATGCCAACCATGTACAACATATTTTAGCGAATTTAGATTTCCTTGTTGTTCAAGATATGTTCTTATCGAAAACAGCTCGTTTTGCTGATGTTATTTTACCGGCAGCACCAAGCTTAGAAAAAGAGGGAACATTTACGAATACAGAGCGCCGTATTCAAAGATTATATGAAGTATTGAAGCCGCTTGGTGATTCAAAGCCAGACTGGTGGATTTTACAAAAAGTAGCTCGTGCACTTGGCGGGGACTGGAATTATGAAAATCCAAGTGAAATCATGGATGAAATTGCATCGCTTGCACCTTTATATTCTCAGGCAACATACGATCGTTTAGAAGGATGGAATAGTTTATGTTGGGGTAGCCATGATGGCAGCGATACACCACTATTATATGTGGACGGATTTAACTTCCCAGATAAACTAGCTCGTCTATCATTAGATGAATGGGTACCACCAGTTGTAGCGCCAGATGAGTATGATTTACTTTTAAATAATGGTCGTATGTTAGAACATTTCCATGAAGGGAATATGACGAATAAATCGGCTGGTATTTTATCTAAAGTATCTGAAGTGTTCGTTGAAATCTCGCCTGAACTTGCCCTAGAGCGCAATGTGAAAGATGGTGGTCTTGTAGAATTAGCATCACCATTTGGGAAAATTAAAGTACAGGCACTTGTTACAGATCGTGTAACGGGGAAAGAGCTATATTTACCGATGCATGCAACGGTAAATGAAGAGGCAATCAATATTTTAACTGGAACGGCGACAGATCTTTATACGTGTACACCAGCGTACAAACAAACGATGGTAAAGATGCGTGTACTACGTGAAAAAGGGAATCGTCCGTTACCATCTTCAAACCCGAGAGATAAAAAGCGTAATCCGCAAAACGGTGTTGAAATCCAGCAAAAATGGCAAAGAAAACAATACGTATCACTTGTGGACTAGGGGGCGGAGAGAGTGGCGAAAGAAATTACTGTAATTAAAAAGAAAGTTGTAACAGAGGAAGAACAGAAACAGCAAGTAGCAGATGAACTTCTAAATGAGCTATCTAATAATCGTGAAGCAGTAGAAGAAACGATGCAGCTTTTAGCACAGTTGCAGAAGGCTGGTATATTAGATGCGGCAATTAGTTTACTTGCTGCGAAGGAAGATGTTTCAAAAATCGCTGTGGAGCAATTAAATCGTGAACCCGTTAAAAATGCGTTAAATAATATGATGGGGGCAGGAGAAGCGTTATCTTCAGTTGACCCAGAAATAACGAAGCAAATTACGTCAAGTTTAGTTACAGGATTGCAATTTGCAACAGATGAATTAAATAGTGGCAAAAAAACAAAAGTGATGGATTTCTTTAAAGTATTAAAAGATCCAGATATCAATAGAGCTATTACATTCGGTTTTAGCTTCTTGAAAGCATTTGGACAAGGGCTAGAGAAAAAATAGAATAAATGAAAAAGTGATGGGAAGTAGCCATCACTTTTTTCATTATATGTATAAGAGTGTTCATGTTAAGCGGAATATATTATTATTAAAAAGATGGATTAGAACTGGAAATATGGAATCCATCTCAAATACCGTTTTAGAATTTGGAGGAATATATGCAACACCGTAAAAAACTATCTATACCAGGAGTAATGAGACATTCCTTTCAAACAGTTAAATTTGCTTTTTGGAATGTATTAACTTTTCAACTTGCTTATAAATTATTAGCAGCGATTGTGTTTGTTCCGCTATTTGGAATTATTTTTAATAAGTTATTGTATTTTGGTGGTTATGCAAATGCGACAAATGATGAATTATTAGCGTTTTTAAAGACGCCTTATGGCATCTTAGCAATCGTAATTTTATCATTGTTAGCACTGTTTCTTATCTTTACGGAATTTGCGGTGCTTATTATTATTTCGTATTTCGCTCATAAAAGACAGAAGGTGAAATTACGTCCGATTTTATATAAAACGGTAACGTATTTACCTACTCTTTTCACATATTGCTTACCGGGATTTATTTTATATGCTGTCGTATTGTTGCCTCTTTTAAATATGGGATATGAAACGGCATTAATCCCGCAAATTCAAATTCCTAACTTTATTACAGGAGAACTGTTTAAGACAACGATGGGGCAAGTTGGTTATTACACGTTCTTTGCTGTAGTCGCGTATTTGAATCTTCGATGGATTTTCGTTCTACCTATTGTTGTTTTAGAGCAAAAATCATTTCGCGTGGCAGCACGTAAAAGTGCAAATTTAGTAAAGGAAAGCTTTTTTAAAGTACTACTCTTTTTAGTAGGATTTTTTATTTCAATTGGAATTGTATATGTCGTATTTTTGGGAATATATTTATTGTGCCTATGGGGTGTTTATGAATTTACAAACCCGAAAGGAACATTTGCATTATTAGCTGAATCAACGATTTCTGTATTTTTAACGAGCACATTGTATTTATTCAGCTTTATCGTGACGCCATTTTATATTATGGCGATTACGCGATTATACTTACAAAAGGTACCGGTTGAAGATGTTTTATTAGAAGAAGGATTAGATTATTCGAAAACGAAAGCAGATAAATGTTTCTTCCAAAAACATCGTTGGAAATTCATTGGCGTATACATTGTAGGGATTATTACTGCGGGAATGGTCGTTGCCTTCATTGTAACGTTTATTTCAAATTCGTATAAAGAACCGATTATTATGGCGCACCGCGGGTATATATCAAAAGGCGTAGAAAATACGAAAGAAGCTGTGCAAGGTGCTATTGATGCAAAAGCAGACTACGCTGAAATAGATGTATTACAAACGAAAGACGGTGAACTAGCGGTTATACATGATTTGAAGCTGAAACGTCTCGCAAATGCAAATGTGCATGTGTCAGATTTAACGATGGCTGAGTTAAGGCAGCTTACCCTTAGTCAAGATGGACTTTCAGGACAAATAAGTACACTTGATGAAATCATTAAGCTAGCAAATGGCAAAATCAAACTTAATATAGAAGTGAAGCTTCATGGGGGCGAAAAAGACTTTGTAAACAAAGTCTTAAAAACGATTAAAGATAATGAATTTGAGAAGCAATGTGTAATTCAAACGTTACACTATCCGCTTATTAAAGAGTTTAAGCGTGCAAATCCAGATATAAAAGTAGGGTATATATTGTATGCAAGTAGAGCTAACTTAAAGAATGTGAAGGCTGACTTTTACGTAGCAGAAGAATATATGTTAAATAAGAAATTAGTAAAAGAAGCAAGGAAGTTAAACAAACCAATTTACGTATGGACAGTAAATGATATGGAAAATTTAAAGGCATATTATAAGTTAAACGTAGATGGTATCATAACTGATTACCCTGAAGATGCACGTGAAACAATTAAGATGTTAAAAGAGCAAGAAGCGGAAGAAAGTGATCTGTTTGATAAAATTACTGAAACGACAGATGATTTGTTTTTAAAATTATTTATAAGTTACCCAGCTGCTAGCTAAATGCTAGCAGCTGTTTTTTTGTGAAAAGAATATATCTCTAAAGTATTAAGTAAATTAATAACTGTATATGTATACGTTATCGCTTAGTTTTTTACATTGTTACATTATTGTCAAATAATAAATGATTACTGTTTATTTTGAAGAAGTATAATAAAAATTGAGTGAAAGATAATGGAATGTCACGAAACCCCTAATAGAATCAATGTTTTATATATTTACACTATTCTAAATATATAAACTTTAGAAAAATGATATGTTAGCGTTTTCATAACTTTTAAGTTATGCTAGAATAAGGACATAAGTTATTAATTATTACAAAAAGAAAAAAGAATCTCTTTTTTCTGTTAATTATAAGGGGGCATTTCATTATGCGTATTGGGGTACCAGCAGAAATTAAAAACAACGAAAACCGTGTGGCAATGACACCAGCAGGTGTTGTACATTTAATTCGTAACAATCACGAAGTATTCATTCAAAAGGGTGCAGGTTTAGGATCTGGTTTCACAGACGCTCAATATGTTGAAGCGGGAGCAAAAATTGTTGATACAGCTGAAGAAGCTTGGAACATGGAAATGGTTATGAAAGTTAAAGAACCAATTGAAAGCGAATACAAACACTTCAGTGAAGGCTTAATCTTATTCACATACTTACACTTAGCTCCAGAGCCAGAATTAACAAAAGCGTTAATTGAGAAGAAAGTTGTTGCGATTGCATATGAAACAGTACAATTAGAAAACCGTTCTCTACCATTACTTGCACCTATGAGTGAAGTAGCTGGTCGTATGGCTGCACAAATTGGTGCGCAATTCCTTGAGAAAAACAAAGGCGGTAAAGGTATCTTACTTGCAGGTGTTCCAGGAGTTAAACGTGGTAAAGTAACAATCATCGGTGGTGGACAAGCTGGTACAAATGCTGCTAAAATTGCAGTTGGACTAGGTGCGGATGTAACAATCATCGACTTAAGCGCAGAACGTCTTCGTCAATTAGATGACATTTTCGGAAACCAAGTAAAAACTTTAATGTCTAATCCTTACAATATTGCAGAAGCTGTAAAAGAGTCTGATCTTGTAATCGGTGCAGTATTAATCCCAGGTGCAAAAGCTCCAAAACTTGTAACAGAAGAAATGATTAAATCAATGGAACCAGGTTCTGTTGTTGTAGATATCGCGATTGACCAAGGTGGTATTTTCGAAACAACTGACCGTATTACAACTCATGATAACCCAACTTACGAAAAACACGGCGTTGTTCATTATGCAGTTGCAAACATGCCAGGTGCGGTTCCACGTACATCAACTCTTGCATTAACAAACGTAACAGTACCATATGCAGTACAAATTGCTAACAAAGGCTACAAAGAAGCTTGCCTAGGCAACTCTGCATTACTAAAAGGTATTAACACATTAGATGGCTATGTAACATTTGAAGCAGTTGCAGAAGCTCACGGTGTAGAGTACAAAGGTGCTAAAGAATTATTAGAAGCAGAAACAGTATCTTGCTAATAGAAGCATTATACAAAACAAAATCGAACAATATATAATACAACATGATAAGAGCTAAGAGATAATACCTCTTAGCTCTTCTTAGTAAAAGGGGGCATACATCGTGGCCAACCTATTTAAAAAGAAATCCGTTACGCAATTGTTAGGGGAAAGTAAAAGTAAAACTTTGACGAAAACGCTAGGGGCATTTGACCTAACAATGCTAGGGATTGGTGCGATAATTGGTACAGGAGTTCTAGTATTAACTGGATTAGTAGCAGCAAGAGATGCTGGTCCAGCAGTTATTTTTTCATTTATGATTGCAGCAATTGTTTGTGGATTTGCAGCATTATGTTATGCAGAAGTTGCATCTACACTTCCTGTTTCAGGTAGTGTGTACACATATTCGTATGCAACAATTGGTGAGTTTGTTGCTCATTTAATGGGATGGACATTGTTATCCGTATATGTCGTAACGACTGCCGCAGTAGCTGGCGGATGGACGGGTTATTTCAATAATTTAGTGAGTGGACTGGGACTTGAAATTCCGAAAGCGTTGCTAACGATTCCAGCGCAAGGTGGTATGGTAAACTTACCAGCAGTTATCGTTACGTTAGTGATAACTTGGTTATTATCACGAGGTACGAAAGAAAGTAAGCGTGTGAATAACATAATGGTATTAATTAAAATTGGTATTGTTGTTTTATTCATTGCAGTTGGTGTATTCTACGTGAAACCAGAAAACTGGATACCATTTGCACCTTACGGTTTAAGTGGAGTGTTCGCAGGGGGAGCAGCAGTATTCTTTGCTTTCTTAGGATTTGATGCATTAGCAACTTCTGCTGAAGAAGTAAAAAATCCACAACGTGATCTACCAATTGGTATTATTGCTTCGTTAGTCATTTGTACAATCATTTATGTTGTAGTTTGTCTTGTTATGACAGGCATGGTTTCTTATAAGGAATTAGATGTACCTGAAGCTATGGCATATGTGTTAGAAGTTGTAGGACAAGATAAAGTGGCTGGTGTAATTGCTATTGGAGCTGTAATCGGTATTATGGCTGTAATTTTCGCTTACATTTATGCGACAACACGTGTATTCTTTGCAATGAGTCGTGACGGTTTATTACCGAAATCTTTTGCGAAAATTAACAAGAAGACTGAAGCGCCAACATTTTCAGTTTGGTTAACAGGAATTGGTAGTGCTTTAATTGCTGGATTTATCGATTTAAAAGAATTGTCGAATTTAGCGAATATTGGAGCGTTATTAACATTCGCCATGGTTGGTGTAACTGTTATCATTCTTCGTAAAACGCACCCGAAATTACAACGTGGATTTATGGTACCACTTGTACCGATCTTACCGATTATTTCAATTGCATGTTGTCTATTCTTAATGGTAAATTTACCGTTAACAACATGGATATACTTTGGTATTTGGTTAGCGATTGGAGTAGTTGTATACTTTGTTTATTCGAAAAAACATAGTCATTTAAAAGACGATGGAAGTTCGCAGGATAATTTAGAACAAGCTAATTAAAGGGATATAACACAGTAAGCCTTGTGCGTCTAGGGAGCGCGCAAGGCTTTTTCTTTTGTTGAAATAAAGGGAATGTATATTACTTTGTTGAATTTTTATGTCGGAATATGAAAAAGGGTGGGAGCAAAATGCAAGAAACGAAAGTTGTTGTGGGAGCAGAGGGGTATAATAATAACCCTGGTTGGTTACATACGAATGAAGAAGAATTAAATTTAGTACGAAGAGAAACCTGGCTTGATAAATTTCAACCTAATTCTTTATCGGTAATTTTGGCAGAACATGTATGGGAGCATTTATCATATGAAGAAGGAATTGAAGCTGCAAAAATTTGTTATGAATTTTTAATAGAGAATGGATATATTCGTTGTGCAGTACCAGATGCATTTTTTCCAGATGAAGAATATCAGCAAGGGGTACAAGTAGGTGGACCTGGTCCATTAGATCATCCTGCAGCAAGCCATAAAATTGTTCATAACTACAAAACAATCACGTCCATGTTTGAATCAGCAGGTTTTCAAGTGAGGCTTTTGGAATACTGTGGTGAGAATGGTAAGTTCCACTATAGTGATTGGAATGAGAAAGATGGATTTATTTATCGATCGAAACGTTTTGACCATAGAAATCGGGATAATCAGTTAGGATTTGTTTCTTTAATTGTGGATGCGGTGAAAAATGAAAAGTAAGTAAAAAGGGGTGTGCGAATTGTACATCCTTTTTTGTATGAGAATATAGAGGATGCGGAAAATATGTATATGACTTATTAAAATATGAACGGAATGTTCATAAAAAAATTCAGATTTCATTGACACATATGAGTAGGCGCTCATATAATAAGAGTATAAGATATATGAATGATTGTTCATATGTTCAATTAAAGAGGTGAGCTATAATGGCTGGAAATAAAGTAGAAACACCACAAGAGACATGTTCTCAAACGATAATTCATGAAGAAGTTGTTGAGCAAGTAAAACAAACAATTCCAACTGATGAAAGTTTAAGTAAAGTAGCAGAACTATTTAAAGTATTAGGTGACCGTACACGTACGAGAATATTACATGCGCTATTTGAAGCTGAAATGTGCGTTTGTGATTTAGCTTATTTATTAGGAATGACACAATCATCTATTTCGCATCAGCTTCGTGTGTTAAAGCAAGCGAAACTTGTGAAGAATCGTAAAGAAGGAAAGGTTGTTTATTATTCGTTAGCTGACCAGCACGTAATTCATATCTTCGAGCAAGCGTTTGAACACGTAAACGAAGAAGAATAAAAAGAACGCGAGGAGGGAGAACGATGGCTGAAGCGTTAGTGAAAAAGAAACTGATGTTAGAAGGTTTAGATTGTGCGAATTGTGCAATGAAAATTGAAAAAGGTGTTGGGAATATAGAAGGAGTAAATTCTTGCTCTGTAAACTTCGCAACAAAGACAATGATCTTAGAAACAGCACAAAATAAAGAAAACGAAGTTGTTACGGAAGCAAAACAACTCGTTACAAAATTAGAACCGCATATTAAAGTGCAAGAAGAGCAAAAAAATAAAATTGCTAAAGAAGTATTTATATTAGAAGGTTTAGATTGCGCGAACTGTGCAATGAAAATTGAAAATAAAGTGAAGGAAATGCCAGCTGTCTCAGAAGCAACTGTTGATTTCGTATCGAAGAAACTACGAGTAGAAGTTGCGAATAAAAGAGAACTAGAAGCAACTGTAGCAAATATAACAAATGTCGTTCAAAAGTTAGAGCCAGATGTGAAAGTTGTTCGTGAAGAGAAGAACGGTCATGACCACGGACATAGTCACGATCATGGTGAAGCAAACGTGAAAAAGATGGTAGGGAGATTAGTGGTCGGCGGAATTTTGACAGCAATTGCTGCATTAGCGAGCTTACCACAAATGGTAACAATTCCGTTATTCGTCCTTGCTTATTTATTAATAGGTGGAGATATCGTTTGGAGAGCGGTAAGAAACATAACTCGCGGCCAAGTATTTGATGAAAACTTCTTAATGGCAATTGCAACTGTAGGAGCCTTTGCAATTCAGCAATATTCAGAAGCCGTAGCAGTAATGCTATTTTATCAAGTAGGAGAACTATTCCAAAGCATTGCGGTAAACCGCTCTCGAAAATCAATTACTTCATTAATGGATATTCGTCCTGATTATGCGAATGTAAAGATTGGGAATGAAACGAAACAAGTATCACCAGAAGATGTACAAATTGGCGATTATATTATCGTTAAGCCAGGTGAGAAAGTACCATTAGACGGAAAAGTAATTGAAGGAACATCAATGGTAGATACTTCAGCATTAACTGGTGAATCTGTACCACGTGAAGTTGAAGTTGGAAATGATGTATTAAGTGGTTTTGTGAACCAAAACGGCGTGTTGACAATTGAAGTTACAAAAGAATTCGGTGAATCAACTGTATCGAAAATTTTAGATTTAGTTCAAAATGCAAGCAGTAAAAAAGCACCAACAGAAAATTTTATTACGAAGTTTGCGCGTTACTACACTCCAGTTGTAGTTATTACAGCTGCGATCATGGCGTTTATTCCACCGCTTATTTTAGAAGGGGCTACATTCTCTGAGTGGATTTATAGAGCTTTAGTGTTCTTAGTAATCTCTTGTCCATGTGCGTTAGTTGTATCCATTCCCCTTGGATTCTTTGGAGGTATCGGTGGTGCATCTAAAAGTGGTGTGTTAGTAAAAGGTAGTAACTATTTAGAAGCTTTAAATGATGTAAAATATATTGTTTTTGACAAAACAGGAACATTAACAAAAGGTGTTTTCAAAGTTACAAAAATGGAACCGAGTGAAGGTACTACAAGCGAAGAGTTATTAGAGTATGCGGCATTTGCTGAAGTGTATTCTAACCATCCGATTGCCCAATCTATTCGAAAGGCATATGGAAAATCAATTGATGAAAAAATAATCGATGATTATAACGAAATTTCTGGTCACGGTACAGTTGTAAAAGTACAAGGAAAAGAAATTTTTGCAGGTAATGCAAAATTAATGAGAAAAGAAAATATTGAATTTAAACAACCAGAAACAGTAGGTACATTAGTTCACGTTGCTGTAGATGGAAAATATGCAGGTTATATTGTTATCTCTGATGAGGTGAAAGAGGATTCGAAACAAGCGATTCAAAAGTTAAAAGAACTAGGTATTAAAAAGACAGTAATGTTAAC
Source organism: Bacillus cereus group sp. BceL220 (assembly GCF_051776965.1). Lineage (NCBI taxonomy): Bacteria > Bacillati > Bacillota > Bacilli > Caryophanales > Bacillaceae > Bacillus > Bacillus cereus group sp. BceL220. The sequence continues at coordinate 62,369 of NZ_JBPWBC010000009.1, forward strand.
TGGTGATGCAAAAACAGTTGGTGAAGCTGTCGGTAAAGAATTAGGCTTAGATGAAGTTCATGCGGAATTACTACCGCAACAAAAAGTAGAAGAGATTGAAAAAATTGATGCAGCGAAGCACGGAAAAGAAAAAATTGCCTTCGTTGGTGACGGTATTAATGATACACCAGTATTAGCCCGTGCAGACGTTGGTATTGCGATGGGTGGTTTAGGATCAGATGCAGCAATTGAAGCGGCAGACATCGTTATTATGACTGATGAGCCTTCGAAAATTGCGACAGCTGTAAAAATTGCAAAACGCACAAGAAGTATAGTATGGCAAAATATCATCTTTGCTTTAGGTGTAAAAGGGATCGTTCTATTACTTGGTGCCTTTGGTATTGCAACAATGTGGGAAGCTGTTTTCTCAGATGTTGGTGTGACACTACTTGCAGTGTTAAATGCAATGCGTGTATTACGAGTGAAGGATTTATAAAAAGAGGACGCAACCTGCGTCCTCTTTTTTATTAGTGATTTTGTTGAAATTGATTCAATAAAATAATATCAAATATTATTTTACTTTTAAATAGTATAATATTAAAATTTGCAAATAAAAAAACATTCGTCTTATTATTTTAATATATTTTTTACAAATATCCATATAGTATTGAAAAAAACAGAGAAGGAGAAACTTCTCTGTTTACTTTTGTATGTTTTTTTCAACTTGTTCTCGAACAGTTTGAATGTAATTCATTTTATGATCCCAACATTCTTGGCTTAAATCGACAGGATACTCTTCGGGATTTAAAGTTCGCATGTATTCTTCCCAAAATAGAGCGAGACTCTGTTCATTATATTGTTGAATATCTAATATACTTGGTAGTTCATATGTTCTTTCACCGTTAACGAAAATGTCTTTATGGAGTTCACGGGCTTCAAAGTTTGTTACGAATTTACTTATATATGTGTGAACTGGATGGAACATTTTTAAGCGCTCTTCTTTTCCAGGTTCTTCAGAATCTAACGCAATATAATCGCCTTCTGCATGATCGTTAACCCGATTGATAATACGATAAATTCGTTTCAGTCCTGGAGTGGTAATTTTTTCAGGATTAGATGAAATTTTAATCGTATCATTTAATTTTCCGTCAGTATCTTCAATCGCAACTAGTTTGTAAACAGCCCCTAATGCAGGTTGCTCAAAGGACGTAATTAATTTCGTCCCAACGCCCCATACGTCAATTTTTGCTCCTTGAGATTTAAGGTGCATAATTGTGTATTCATCTAAATCGCTAGAAGCGATAATTTTTGTATTTGTAAACCCTGATTCATCTAGTAGTTTTCGTGCCTTTTTCGATAAATAAGCCATATCACCACTATCAAGACGTATACCATAGAAATCAATACGATCCCCAAATTCTTTTGCAACACGAATTGCATTTGGAACACCAGATTTCAATGTGTCATATGTATCAACGAGAAAGACGCACTTTTTATGAGTTTCAGCGTATTTCTTAAATGCGACGTATTCATCGCGATATGCTTGAACGAACGAGTGCGCATGTGTGCCAGCTACAGGGATCCCAAAGCGTTTCCCAGCACGAACATTGCTTGTAGAGGAGAAACCACCAATAAAGGCAGCACGCGTCCCCCAAAGGGCAGCGTCGAACTCGTGGGCACGTCTTGTGCCGAACTCTAAAAGCTCATCATTATTTGCAGCATGTTTCATACGGGCTGCTTTTGTTGCAATTAATGTTTGGTAATTCACAATATTTAAGAGAGCGGTTTCAATAATTTGTGCTTCACCGAGTGGTGCATCAACGCGTAATAAAGGCTCGTTATTAAATACAACTTCACCTTCTTGCATACTACGAATCGTCCCAGTGAATTTCATATTTTGTAAATAATGAAGGAATTCTTCTTCAAATTGTAATTCTGCTAAATAAGCGATATCGCTTTCAGTAAAGCTGAAATTTTCTATGTACTCTACAATTTTCTCAAGGCCAGCAAAAACAGCATAACCGTTCTCGAATGGAAGCTTTCGAAAGTATAAATCAAACACGGAACGGCGATTATGAATACCATCTTTCCAATATGTATAAGCCATGTTGATTTGATATAGGTCTGTATGTAAGGCATAACTATCGTCTTTATAATGAGTCATCGCGAGAACACCTCCATAATTTGGTTATAGTATACCAATTTTTCACCATTCGTAGCAAAGAAGAGATATTGAAGTGAAGTCAAGAGAGAAAAAAATGAAATTATGCATATTTTTTAGAAAATTTATATTTATCAATTTATATTTCTCCAAATTTTATGTATTATTAGAGTAATGGGGTAATGAGAATGGAGGAGGACAATGCAACAAACATTAGAAAAAATAGGCAAACAAGTCTTTTACAAACGGCTTCAGCAAAAAATGACACAAGAAGAATTATGTCAGGGCATTTGTTCTGTCTCATACTTAAGTAAGATTGAAAATGGAAAGATCGAAGCATCAGAAGAAATTCTACAATTGCTCTGCACAAGACTAGAAATTGCCGTGACGGATTTGAGAGATGTAGAAGAAGATGTGAAGGGGAAGCTAGATGAATGGTTAAATGCACTAGTTCATTTAGACAAGCAACAAGTAGAACGTATATATGAAGAGTTGCAAGGTGAAATGAAGCATGTGTTGGATTTTGAAATTATAAATTATTATAAACTGCTGTATACGCGATATTTAATTATGAAAAGGGACTTAGTAGCTCTTGAAGAAGAATTGGATAAGTTGAAAAAGGTGTATAAAAAATATTCACCATTTCAAAAAATGCTTTATACGTATAGTAGGGCGTTATTATATTCTTTACAGTATAAATATACACAGGCTTTGGAGTACTTACTGCAAACGGAAACCATGGCGAAGGCACTGGGCTATTATGAAACGGGGATATATTATAATTTAGCGCTCACATATAGTCAGATGGAAATAGACCACATGACTTTATACTTTGCCAATGTTGCGTTAGAAGGCTTTAAGAGTGAGTATAAGTTTAGAAATATAATTAATTGTAAATTTCTAATTGCATTTAGTTATACTCGAAAAAAACAATATAATGAAGCGATGGAAATCTATAATCATATTCTAAGAGAAGCAAATTCTTTTGCGGATAAAGATAATATTATGTCAATCGCTTTAAATAATATTGGTTATTTGTATTACCGTCAAAAGAATTATGTGAAGGCAAAAGAGTACTATATAGAATGTTTAAAGTATAAAAAAGAAGAGGATATGAATTATATTGATGCTATGTATGAACTATCCTTACAATGTATTCAATTGGGAGAATTTGAAGACGCGAAGAAATGGATTGAAAAAGGTATTTTTGCTGCAAAGAAAGCTGAAAGATACAAAGGAATGTTATATTTACTATTAAGTTTACAATATAAGTATTTTGAAAAAAGAGATACTTATAAAAGGTTTTTGGAAACAGAGGTAGTTCCTTTTTTTAAAGCTGAAAACAATATAAAAGATTTGAAAACTATATATTTAGAGTTGGCGGAGTACTTAGAAGAATGCGCAGATTTTAAAGAAAGTAATTATTATTATAAATTAGCAATAAAATTATTAGAAGAATAAAAAGGAGTGAGATTATGAAAAAGTTTATTGTAGGAACATTTGTAATTATGTCAATTGCGGCGATAGTATTAGATATTCAGTATGCTTGGAAACCAGATGTCCTTGGTCAAGAAGCTAAAACCGTTGAACAAATTAATTCATAATGAAGAAACCCCTTTCCAACCGGAAAGGGTTTTTTCATTATTTGTTCCTCAAAATTCTACAAAACTTGAGAAATAAATTAATTGAATTTTTAGTATATTAATAGTGGAAACATAATGCTAATATGAAACTACTCTTTTTCAAAAAAATTTTTATTAGGGGGAAGGTTCATGAAAAAGAAAAGTTTAGCGTTAGTGTTAGCGACAGGAATGGCAGTTACAACGTTTGGAGGGACAGGCTCTGCATTTGCGGATTCTAAAAATGTACTCTCTACGAAGAAGTACAATGAGACAGTACAGTCACCTGAGTTTATTTCTGGTGATTTAACTGGAGCGACTGGTAAGAAAGCAGAATCTGTTGTGTTTGATTACTTAAACGCAGCAAAAGGTGATTACAAGCTAGGGGAAAAGAGTGCGCAAGATTCTTTCAAAGTGAAACAAGTGAAGAAAGATGCTGTAACTGATTCAACAGTAGTACGTATGCAACAAGTTTACGAAGGAGTACCTGTATGGGGTTCTACTCAAGTAGCTCACGTAAGTAAAGACGGTTCTTTAAAAGTATTGTCTGGAACAGTTGCACCTGATTTAGACAAAAAGGAAAAGTTAAAAAATAAAAATAAGATTGAAGGCGCAAAAGCAATTGAAATCGCGCAGCAAGATTTAGGGGTAACACCGAAATATGAGGTAGAACCAAAAGCGGACTTATATGTATATCAAAATGGTGAAGAAACAACATATGCATATGTTGTAAATCTAAATTTCTTAGATCCAAGTCCAGGAAACTACTACTATTTCATTGAAGCAGACAGCGGTAAAGTATTAAATAAATATAATAAATTGGATCATGTAGCAAATGAAGATAAATCACCAATTAAGCAAGAGGCTCCTAAACAGGATGCGAAAGCAGTAGTAAAACCTGTAACAGGAACAAATAAAGTAGGAACTGGTAAAGGTGTATTAGGAGATACGAAATCACTCAATACAACATTATCTGGCTCATCTTACTACTTACAAGATAATACGCGCGGAGCAACGATTTTCACATATGATGCGAAAAATCGTACTACATTGCCAGGAACTTTATGGTTAGATGCAGATAATGTTTTCAATGCAGCGTATGATGCAGCGGCAGTAGATGCTCATTACTATGCAGGTAAAACATATGATTATTATAAAGCTACATTTAATAGAAACTCTATTAATGATGCAGGGGCACCGTTAAAATCAACAGTTCATTACGGAAGTAAGTATAATAATGCATTCTGGAACGGCTCACAAATGGTATACGGAGATGGAGATGGTGTAACATTCACTTCATTATCTGGTGGAATTGACGTAATTGGTCACGAATTAACGCATGCTGTTACGGAAAATAGCTCGGACTTAATTTATCAAAATGAATCAGGAGCGTTAAATGAAGCGATTTCTGATATCTTTGGTACTTTAGTAGAATTCTATGATAACCGTAACCCAGATTGGGAGATTGGTGAAGATATTTACACGCCTGGTAAAGCAGGAGATGCGCTTCGCTCTATGAGTGATCCAGCGAAATATGGTGACCCAGACCATTATTCTAAGCGTTACACTGGTACTAGTGATAACGGTGGGGTTCATACAAACAGTGGTATCATTAACAAACAAGCTTATTTATTAGCAAATGGTGGTACGCATTCGGGTGTAACTGTAACGGGCATTGGTAAAGATAAGTTAGGTGCAATTTATTACCGTGCAAACACACAATATTTCACGCAATCTACTACATTTAGCCAAGCTCGTGCTGGTGCAGTACAAGCTGCAGCGGATTTATATGGTGCTAGCTCTGCAGAAGTAAATGCAGTGAAGCAATCATTTAGTGCTGTTGGTGTAAATTAAGGATTTAAGGGACAGCTATTAATAAAATACTTCAAAAATAAAGAAGGAGCATAGGCTCCTTCTTTATTTTTTTCTCCATTTTTTCCACAAATAGAACAATCCAATGCAACCTGCGATTGTTACAATCCACTTCGCTTCATTTGTTCCGTTCATAACATGATATGCCGAATATACTTCAATCAATAATGCCGGTATTTTACCTATTGTACTGGCAATACTGAAGGAGAGTAATGACATTTTCCCTAGAGCTGCAAATAAAGTCACGATACTTGATGGGATGAAAGGTATCAATCGAAACGATAGAACGAGTAGAAAGGCCTCTCTACCTTGTACATAAAGAAGACGCTCTACCTTTGGGTACTTATTTACTTTATCGTGAGTGAACTTTTGAAGGCCTATTCGGTAAATATAAAACGAGATAATAGCCCCTAAGGCCTCACCTGTGATCGAAATGATTGTGCCATTTGTTACACCGAAGAGCTGTATATTAATGGCGGTTAAAAAGATGCTAGGAATAACGCCTAAAAGACTAATGATGATGTTAATTAAGATACTAAGTGGAATTGCGATTGAATAGTATTCTGTTAAGAAATTTTGAATCGTTTCAGCCATTGTTTAAAATCCTTTATCTTTTTTTGCATTACACCATATTTCGTTTGTATAGGCAAGGGTAAATTTACATAATGTAGAAAAACGTTGATAAGAAGGAGTCTTTATACCTTATATGGGTATTAGGTATATAAAAACAGGGGTATTTTAAAATATTTTGAAAAACACTATAAAAACCTTTGTATGAAAGAGTTTTATAGTTATATTATCAGTGTTTTCATATGGGAAATAATCATAAAATATAGGGGGTATATATTATAAAAGTCGAAAAATAGAGGATTGATGAAATTACGCGGGTAAATATGGAAAAATAGATGAAAAAAATGAAAACTGATAGATTTTTTCGTTGTGAAATTGACTTTTAGTGAAGTTGCGATAATAATCATGAAAGAGGTGATATGATGAAACGAATAAGTAGTCTTTTCTTGAGTGGTTTATTGGCACTAATGCTGATCTTAAGTGGATGTGCAGGAAAAGAACAAAAAACAGAGAAACAAACAGGGAATCAATCGACATCAGTAGAAAAAATTAGTGATAATATTTTAGATGAAATGGAAGGGCCACCTAAAAATGGTCATACGATTGAAAGACATGTAGGCAAATCAGAAGAAGATTTGAAGAATCGCTTGAAGACAGATAAAGTATCAGCAGCAAGTACATACTATGACAAGGAAACAGCAACGAAAGCTGTAAAAGATAGTTTGAAGCAGCATGATAAGGAAATTCAAGACTGGTTAAAAAATTCTAAAGAGGCTCGTCTCGTACTAAATACAACACATTCATTCCCGGTTGGAAAAACGGTAATAAAGAAAAATATGAGTGTAAAAGACAAGTTGGTAAAAACTGTTACTGTTTTAGCAAGAGATAAGTCAGGAGAATTAGGGTTTAAGATTATTACTTCTTATCCATCTGATAAATAAGAAGGGGGAGTACATTATGTATACGACATTACAATACTTTCTTAAATCGTACTGTACGTTAAGTGTTCATGAGGATGAAATAGTAAGCGTGATGGAAGAGTTTATTGAACAAGAAGACGAAGAAATTGTTTTGAAATTACGTGATGAATTAATAAATATGAAGAAAAAGAACGCGTGGGAAGAGGCGTGTGTATTAGCTGCGAAGCAAGGCAATCGTATGTGGTCTTTAGAAGAAACGAAAGACCATCTTGAAACTTTTTTACTATTACTGCAAAAGAAAAAGGCGTGATATAATCACGCCTTTTTCTTTATGCTATTCGGTGGATATTATCTATTCTTTTGGAGCGCTTTTATATACGCTTTTTGAAATTTGTCCATTTGATATTACTTCCCCGTTTTGTGTTACTTTTTTATACGTAACCGCTGTGATTTTATCACTAGTCCTACTAATTACTTGAGAAGAAACTTCAACATTTTTACCAGTATTTGTACCGAAAATGCGTGTAGTAATACTACCTCCATTTGAAAATGCTTGAATATAAATATGATTGCCCGTATTATTTTTAAATTTTAAATCTGGACCATAATCTGCTACTGCTGCATCTTGCCCAAGTGGTAAATAATTTACCGGCATAGAATGATTGCTTCGAGAAACAATGCCTAAATCTGCCCTTAAAGCTGCGCTGTATAATGTACTACTGACTTGGCAAACTCCTCCGCCTGCACTTTGTATTACTTTACCTTGTGAATATACTGCTGCAGATTTATAACCATGTGCAGCATCAGTTACGCCAACGCGGCCGTTAAAACTAAACGTTTCATCAGGTGCGACAATAACCCCACTTAAAGTATTGGCTGACTTATTTACGTTAAATGATTGATTTCCGTTACGGCCGGCCATTGGAGTAGAATATTCAGCGATGACTTCTTTAATACCCATTTTCTGTATGTCTTCTGTAGAACGTTCTGGTTTTATAAATGTAACTGGCAATGTAACATCTGATTTACCAGTAGTAATAGCTTCGTTTGTTAAACCGTTTAGTTTCCCTTTATCAATTTTTTCTCCGTTTTGGCTTTGACTAACATTTACTGTTGAGCCTTCAATACTCAATTCTGCATTAACAGGATTTTTTAATGTTTCATTATATTTATCTTTTATAAAGGTTTCATAAGCTGTTGCATTTAATTGTGGTGTTAATTTATAGTCACGTTTTAATTCACCGTTTTCAGCTTGCTTACGCATTTTGTAACGATTCATTACGTTTCCTTCTTGTTCTTTGAAGATTTTGTCAATAATATCTTTCTCTTTATAATTTATCCCCAAATCTTTCCATGTGTAAGTTTGTTTATCGTTTTGGAATATGTAGGTAAGGGATTTTTGATCTAACTCATTTACCTTTTTATTAATAATTGCTTGAATATCTTTCTTATTTTTTCCTTCGAGAGAAATACCTTCAAATGTAGTATTTGGTAATGCAGTAGTATCTAATTGATTATTTAATTTGGATACATATTGATATCCCCCAACACCGCCTACACAAAGTAATATGCCCCCAGCAATTGCAGAACCAATCAGTATTTTACTTAGCTTCATGTATTTCCCCCCAGAAATTTATGTATAAATATATGTATTACATTTTTTGTATAAAAATGATGAAAATAACATTATGTACGTACTAGTATACTATTATTTTCACTGTGTGTGTAATGTTTTCATAAAAAATGTTACATCACTGTAATAATTGTCACTTCTTGTCACAATGTGTATGAAAAATATGTTGAAAAATATAATAAAAAGGCTGTCTAGAAAGATCTAGCAGCCTTTTTATTATAATTTTTTATGTTCATTTTTATTCGTAACACCGAGATGTTTTTGAAGGGTAGTTGAAATAGTATCGACGCTTTTTTCATTTGGAACGTAATAATAAATACCGCCTATATATTTATCTGTACCTTCTACTTGCATTTTTTCCATTTTTAAATTTGAATCCATTGAATTTTTTGTAATTGTCATCATATCATCAAACGTTAAATTGGTTTTTAAATCCTTATCTACAGCGTCTAGTAGGCCACCGATTTTATTAATAGAATTAAGAGATAGTGCCTTTTCAGCAATGGCCTCTAATACAAGCTGTTGTCGTTGGCCACGCATATAATCACTATCGATATGACGAGTTCTAGCTAGTGCCAGTGCCTCTTCTCCATTTAAATGTTGACGTCCTTTTTTTAGATGAATTGCATCTGCTTCATCTTTACTATTTTGCTCTGTGAACTCAACTGGAACGTCCACAGTAATACCACCAAGAGAATCAACAATTTTGATAAAGGATTTAAAGTTGAATTTTACATAATAATCAACTGGAACATCTAAAAAGTTCTCTACCGTATCAATTGTGCTGTCTACACCACCGAATACGTGAGCATGTGTAATTTTATCGTATTTATCACGTGATTTAATGTAGACGCGTGAGTCACGTGGAATGCTTACAAGTTTAACGGATTTATCGTTTTTATTAATTGTTGCAAGTAATAACGCATCTGTTCGAGTTGCTTTTCCATAACCTTTTTCCCTAATTTCACTTTCATCAACACCCATAATAAGTACGGAAATGTTGTCGGTCATAGGTTTAACAGCTTTTTCACGTTTACTGGACTTATCTCCTCGACCTAGTTCAGCATAAGCATTATTTAAGACGGACTTTGCTTTACTGTATATATGGAATGAGTAGCCTCCTGCTCCAAGTGCTACAATTAGTAATGGAATAAGAAGGAACCAAAGTAGGCGTTTTTTCTTTGAGCGTCCTTTTTTGGCTCGCGTATTGTTGTTCATGTCGGATTTCATCATTTTTTCTCCTTTAAAACTATCAAAGTGTATACATTTAGAAGTGTATTCAAACACATAAAAAATATTTTACGCTAAATAAAAGCGATTGTACATGTATAAAAAATAGATGTCTTGATTATTTATAAGACACCTATTCGTTATTGTATACAAAAGATAGGGATAAGAAAATGATAAAATTTTACCTAATTACAACATAATGCTTACGATAATTGCAGATAAAATACTAACGAGAGTAGCTCCATATAGTAATTTTAGGCCAAACCTCGCAACAACGTTTCCTTGTTCTTCGTTTAGTCCTTTTACCGCACCTGAAATAATACCAATGGAAGAAAAATTGGCAAAAGATACAAGGAAAACAGAAATAATACCAACTGTACGGGGAGAAAGGCTATTAGAAATTTTACTGAGGTCCATCATTGCAACAAATTCATTCGTTACAAGCTTCGTTGCCATAATGCTGCCAGCCGCGACAATTTCAGAACTTGGTACACCGATAAGGAATGCGATAGGTGCAAATACATAGCCGATTAATTGTTGGAACGTAATACCGAATATAATGAGGAACAGGTCATTAATACAACTAATTAATGCGACGAATCCGATGAGCATAGCGCCGACAACAATGGCTACACGAAAACCATCAAGAATGTATTCTCCAAGCATTTCAAAAAAGCTTTGTTTTTCACCTTTGATTTCTAAAATATCTTCGTCATCTTTAACGTCGTAAGGGTTAATGATGAGTACGATAATAAAACCGCTAAATAAATTGAGAACGAGTGCAGTTACTACATATTTAGGTTCAATCATTGTCATATAGGCACCTACGATAGACATAGATACGGTTGACATAGCAGAGGCACAAAGTGTATAAAGACGGTGTTTTGGAATTTGAGCTAATTGCTTTTTCACTGTAATAAAAACTTCTGATTGGCCGACAATGGCAGAGGCGATAGCGTTGTAAGATTCTAATTTCCCAAGACCATTTATTTTACTAAGAAAGTACCCGATCCAATGAATAAAAAATGGTAGTATTTTGAAATGTTGTAATATACCAATTAAAACAGAAATAAAGACGATTGGTAATAATACATTAAGGAAAAATGGCATTTCACCTTTATTTGCAAGACCACCAAATACGAAATTTATTCCATCAGCAGCATACTCGAGTAGCTTGGTAAACAAACTGGAAATGATTCTAATTAGTATGAGGCCGACTTCTGTATTTAGTAGTAAATAGGTTAAAATTAACTGTATAATAAGCATGATAAAAATTGGTTTAAATTTAATATGCTTCTTATTATTGCTAGCAATATAAGCGAGCAAGAAAACAACAATTAGTCCGACGAAAAAAGTAATGAATTTCATGATAAGCCCCCTAAAAGAGATATTCTGCTATATATGTTTTTCATTTCAAGAGAGAATATGCATCTTTGGTAAAGAAAGGAATAGAGAGAGTATGAATATATGTAGAGTGCATCACGTTGCAATTATTTGTTCGAATTATGAGACGTCAAAGGATTTTTATACTAGAATATTAGGATTCAAAGAACTGAATGAAGTATATAGAAAGGAACGAGATTCTTATAAATTAGATTTATGTGTAGGAGAAGAGTATCAAATCGAATTATTTTCATTTCCAAATCCGCCTGAGCGCAAAAGTTTTCCAGAAGCAGCAGGTCTTAGACATTTAGCATTTGCTGTTACAAATATAGAAGAAGCTGTGAAGCATTTAAATCAATGTGGTGTTGAGACAGAATCGATCCGTATTGATGAAATAACGGAGAAGAAATTCGTCTTTTTCCAAGATCCCGATGGTTTACCTTTAGAATTGTATGAGGTTTGAAAATTGGTGGATTTTATATAGAGTTGCTTTCCAATAATTGAAGAAACTAAAGTGAAACTTCTTTTTAAAAGGAGGTGTAACTTTAGCTAAGAAAGCTAAAGGACATATGTGGATATTTTAAAATTATTGATGGTAGTCATTCTTATTGGGTTAACAGCATTTTTTGTGGCTGTTGAGTTTGCAATTATTAAGGTACGTAGCAGTCGTATTGATCAACTCGTTAGCGAAAAAAGACGAGGTGCACTGGCAGCTAAAAAGGTAACTTCAAATTTAGATGAATATTTATCGGCCTGTCAGCTAGGTATTACAATTACTGCTTTAGGGCTCGGGTGGTTAGGGGAACCAACTATTAAACATTTACTCGAGCCGTTGTTTTTAAAATTACAATTCTCACCTGCAATTTCCAGTACAGTTTCATTTATTATTGCCTTTGCAGTAATTACATTTTTACATGTTGTCATTGGGGAACTTGCTCCAAAGACATTTGCTATACAAAAAGCAGAACAAGTTAGCTTATTGTTATCGAAACCACTTATTTATTTTTACCGAGTTATGTATCCGTTTATTTGGGCTTTGAATGGTTCAGCGAGGGTTGTTACTGGTTTATTCGGATTACATCCAGCTTCTGAACATGAAGTAGCTCATTCAGAAGAAGAATTAAGGTTAATCTTATCTGAGAGCTATGAGAGCGGAGAGATTAACCAAAGGGAATTTAAATATGTAAATAATATTTTTGAATTTGATAATAGAGTAGCAAAAGAAATTATGGTACCTCGTACGGAAGTTGTAGGCTTATATGAGGACGAACCATTTGAAACACATATTAAAGTAATCGCACAAGAAAAGTACACGAGATATCCTGTATTTGGTGAAGATAAAGATGAAATTATTGGGATGGTTAATGTAAAAGATTTATTTATTCGTTATATGGATGGGAATCGGGACGAGGAGTGCTCGATTATGCCATATACAAGGCCAGTTATTGAAGTGCTAGAAAATATTCCAATTCATGATTTACTATTACAAATGCAAAGAAAACACATTCCATTAGCTGTATTGTATGATGAATATGGTGGTACAGCAGGGATTGTTACACTAGAAGATATTTTAGAAGAAATTGTTGGAGAAATTCGAGATGAATACGATGAAGATGAGAATCCACCTATAGAGCATGTAAGTGAAGGGTATAAAATCGTAGAGGGAAAAGTGCTTATTAGTGAAGTAAATGATTTGCTTGGCATACATTTAATTGCTGATGATGTAGATACAATTGGTGGCTGGATTATGGTACAAAAACAAATCGTTGCTGAAGGAGATGTTATTGAGAAACACGGTTTTTATTTTAAAGTCCTTGAAAAGGATATGCATCAAATTAAACGAGTGGAAATAAGGAAAGTAGAAGAATGATTTTCTATAAACTTTAATAAAAAGGATATACAGAAAAATAAATGTTTGCGCTTTCAAAAAAGGTGCTATATAGTGAAGGTGGATACTGAAAAATTCTTCTGAATGATACTCGTGTTTTTAGAGGGCGGATTTTTTGGATAAGGATTTAGAATGAAAAAGTATAGGTGATAAAAATGATAGCAACGAAGGATATACGTATAGAAAAAGATTTTTTAGGTGAAAAAGAAGTACCAAATGCAGCTTATTATGGTGTACAAACATTACGTGCCGTAGAAAACTTCCCAATTACAGGATATCGCATTCATCCATCACTAATTACAGCAATGGCAATTGTGAAAAAAGCGGCGGCACTTGCGAATATAGATACTGGTTACTTAGCTAAAGACATTGGACATGAAATTGCAGAAGCAGCGCAAGAAATTGTTGATGGAAAGTTTCATGATCAATTTATCGTGGATCCTATTCAAGGCGGAGCCGGAACTTCTATTAATATGAATACAAATGAAGTAATTGCGAATAGAGCGTTAGAACGCATGGGGTATGAAAAAGGTGCGTATGCGAAAATTAGCCCAAACACTCATGTGAACATGGCCCAATCAACGAACGATGCGTTTCCAACAGGGATTCATATTGCAACTCTTATGATGTTAGAAGAGCTTCTTATTACAATGGAAGCACTTCATTCTGCTTTTCGTAAAAAAGCAAAAGAGTTTGATCACGTTATTAAAATGGGACGCACACATTTACAAGATGCAGTTCCAATTCGCCTTGGACAAGAATTTGAAGCGTATAGCCGAGTGCTTGAGCGTGATATAAAAAGAATTAAACAGTCTCGTCAACATTTATATGAAGTGAATATGGGGGCGACAGCTGTTGGTACAGGATTAAATGCAAATCCTACGTATATTGAACAAGTGGTAAAACATTTAAGAACGTTTAGTGGATTCCCACTTGTTGGTGCAGAGCATTTAGTTGATGCAACGCAAAATACAGATGCATACACAGAAGTATCTGCAGCACTTAAAGTATGTATGATGAACATGTCTAAAATTGCAAACGATCTTCGTATTATGGCGTCTGGGCCACGTGTTGGGTTAGCTGAAATTCAATTGCCAGCACGTCAGCCGGGTTCATCGATTATGCCAGGTAAAGTAAATCCAGTTATGGCAGAAGTAATTAATCAAGTCGCATTCCAAGTAATCGGAAACGATCATACAATTTGCTTAGCATCAGAAGCAGGACAATTAGAGTTAAACGTAATGGAGCCTGTGCTTGTATTTAATTTAATTCAATCTATAAGTATTATGAATAATGGATTCCGTGTATTCCGTGAATATTGTATTGAAGGAATTACAGCAAATGAAGAATTGCTGAAGCAATATGTTGAGAAAAGTGTTGGAATTATTACAGCAGTTAATCCTCATATTGGTTATGAAGCAGCATCTCGTATTGCACGTGAAGCAATTGAAACAGGAAAATCTGTTAGGGAGTTATGTTTAGAACATGGTGTACTGACAGAAGAGGAATTGGATATTATTTTAGATCCATTCGAAATGACTCACCCTGAAATTGCTGGAGCTTCTTTATTAAAAAATAAAAAAATGTAATGTGAAAAACACCGATCCATTTGGATCGGTGTTTTATTTTTAAAAGATATTAAATACAGCGTTTAATTGAAGTAAGCTAATAACAGCTAAGAAGATTAAACTGTATTTCATTGCTGTTTTAAATAGAGCAGATTCTTTCCCAACTAGTCCAACTGCGGCACAAGCAACTGCTACAGATTGTGGTGAAACCATTTTTGCCATTGTACCACCTACTACGTTTAAGGCAACGAGTGTAGAAGGAACGATGTTTAACTGGTCTGCTGTTACTGCTTGAAGTGGTGCGAATAAAGAACCACTTGAAACTACTGAACCTGTAATGAATACGCCAATCCATCCTAAGATTGGAGAAAGAACTGGGAATGCATTACCAGTAGAAGAGAATGCAAGTCCAAGTGTAGATGACATACCAGAGTAGTTCTCTACGTAAGCTAAAGCGATAACGCTACAAATTGTATATACTGGAGCTTTTAATTCTTTCATTGTTTCAATCATTAATTCTTTAACCATTTTACCTTTTACGCGGTAAACGATAAGTGAAACGATAATTGCTAGTACAATCGCAGTAGTTGTAGAAGAGAATACATCGAATTTGAAAACAGCTGCGAAAGGTGTATCAGCTTTTGTAATTGGTGTAGTTTTCATAACAGCATTATGAAGACCAGGGAACTGAATGTTAAATACTAAGTTTGCTAACGCACCATCTGGAGCAAATAAAGCTTTAATCGGTTTTAAGTTAAAGATTGTTACAAATGCAGTTAAGAATACGAATGGAGACCAAGCATATAAAATTTGATTGAATGTATGTGATACTTTAGTTTCTTGTTTTTCTTCTTTAGTAGAAGATTTTGGTTGCCAAACACGTAAGAATAATGCAAGAGCAATCATACTTACAACGGCTGCGAAAATGTTAGTAAGTTCTGCGCCTAAGAAGTAAGTTACAAGGAACTGAGTAATTGCGAAAGAAACACCACTTACAAGAATACCTTGCCAAGTTTCTTTAATACCTTTAATTCCATCGACCATTGAAACAAGTAAGAAAGGTAAGATGATACTAATGAAAGGTAAAATAAGAACAGTTTGACGACCGATAGTTAATGCGTCAAGTTCAGTTAATTGTGCTGGTACTGTAACTGGAATACCCATAGCACCCATAGCACCACCAGCGATATTAGCTACTAAACAAATACCTGCTGCTTTTAATGGGTTAAATCCCATACCTACAAGTAGTGCAGCTGTAATAGCAACTGGAACCCCTAAACCAGCTGCGCCTTCTAAGAAAGCACCGAAAGAATAAGCGATTAATAATACTTGTAAACGTTGATCATTTGTAATGCTTGAAATACTATCGCGAATAATATTGAATTGCTCTGTTTTAACAGTTAATTTGTAAAGGAAAATTGCAGCGATAACGATAGTACAAATTGGATAAAATCCAGATAAAACACCGAACCCGGCAGATGCTACAGCTACTGTTGCTGGCATTTTATAAACAAATATTGCAAGGATAATAGCGACAATCACACTATAAAGACCAGCCATGTAACTTTTCATTTTGAATCCCATTAAACAAATGATGAAACAAAAGATTGGAAGTGCTGCGATTAGTGCAGATAACCAAATATTGTTTAATGGGTCATAAATTTGTGTCCAAGTACTCATAATAATGACAACTCCTATCTATTATATGTGAAGAAATTCACATTATTTGTGAAACTATTCACAATCAACTTACATGCTTAGTATATTCTCCTTCAACACTATTGTCAACGTAAAAAAGTATAATTATTCCATAATAGTGTTAAAAGAAAAGCTTTGTTCATAAAGTAGACAAAAAACACACTCAAATGAATTTAAGTGTGTTGTATAAACTATTTGCATATTATTTTGCTTATTCAGATGGCATGTTTCCTATAAGTGTATATTAGATGCCGTCTTTTATATTGAGTATAAAGTTTAATATATGCAATTATCTGTCCTGTCTGATCTAGTGAGGGGGGAACGGTGAGTGGATTTAATAGGAAGTTTTGCACAACAATCCAACCGCTTGCAATACGAATAAAAAATAAGAAACAAATTTTTAATATCACATCATCTCTTTTTACTGAAAATTCCTTTTAGCGTAACAAAGAGGTTAATTATAGTTCAACTACATTACGATAGGTTATCAATTATAGACGGTATTTTACAATACCGTTACTGTGCATTTCAATGAGGTGAAAATATAACAAAAAGCCTGATAAAACAACGTTTGCAAGCAAAGTATTCGTAGGCCATTATTTTGCTTTTTCGTTATATCATATAGTATAATATTCAAAATCAACAAGGATTTTTTCCTGAATTTTTGTTGATGAAAATGGAAAAATTTTTCGGCTTTATAGGTTGATAAAGTTATGTCGTAACAGGAAATATAAGAACAGATATATAAATAAATAAAAAGAACATAAAAACGCAAATAAAAACGAAAATGAGGGGAACTTTATGAGCCAAAATCAATTCGAATGTCGTATTTCAGAAGAAGATGTACAAATGTTAAGAGCGTTAGCTCACCCACTTCGTCTACGTCTAGTAATGGAACTTATGCAAAGAGGAACATGTAATGTAACACAACTACAGGAAGTATTAGAAATTCCGCAATCAACGGTTTCACAACATTTAACGAAGTTAAAGCAAAATAAAGTAGTGCGCTTTGAAAGACGAGGATTAGAAGTGTATTACCAAATCCATAATGATAAAGTAAGTGCGGTAGTAAAAACATTATTTTCTTAAAATTTGAATATTATGGAAAAAGACGTGTGGAATATACGTCTTTTTTTATTTGTCAGAAAGGTAGCGAGAGAGTAAATATTAGCATGTGAGGAAGAAATGACTATCAATCAACATGCTGCTTTACGGAATATATTCTAAAAGGAAAAGAAAAAATAGAAAGGAGTGTAGTAAGCAAAAGGAGGGATATTAGTATGGATGTGAAACGTGTGAAACAAATCTTATCTTCTTCAAGTAGAATTGACGTTACATATGAGGGCGTACCAGTATGGATTGAGAGCTGTGATGAGCAGAAGGGGAGTGCTCAAGTGTATGATGTATCTAATCCTGGTGAGAGCGTTCATGTGGACGTGACAGCTTTAGAGGAGAAATAATAAAAAAGACGCTTCTAATTTTAGAAGCGTCTTTTTGTTATTCCATCATATGTGCAATTTTCTTAGAGAACATAAGAAGTACTAATCCTAGTACGATTACGATAACACCGATGCTCGCGAATACTTCTAAATATCCTAAAGATTGAGTGAAAGCAGCTAATTGTCCTGCTAAGAAGTTTGCACATCCAGTACCAGCTAACCATACACCCATTAATAAAGAAGCTAATTTAACAGGAGCGATTGCACTAACCATAGATAATCCGATTGGTGATAAGAATAATTCACCGATTGTGTGGAACATGTAAGTGAATACAATGAATAGTAAGTTTGCCTTCATTGTAATGTTACCTTCATCACTACCAGTTTTTAAAACAGCTAAAGTTAGAACTAAATATCCAATCCCTAGTAAAATCATACCTAGGGCCATTTTTGTTGGGATTTTTAAATCACCATTTTTTGTTTTTGAAAGTTTAATCCATAAAGCTGAAACAGGTAATGCTAGTAAGATAATGAATAGTGGGTTTACAGATTGGAACCAAGGTGTTGGAATTGTAAATCCACCAATTGTACGATCTACGAACTTATCTGTGTAAAGTGTTAAAGAACTACCAGCTTGTTCAAAGCCTGCCCAGAAGAATACAACGAAACAAGTTAAAATTAAAATTGCAGCTGTACGTTTTTTCTCTTGTGTTGTTAAAGGTTTTTTCTCAATTACTTTTGCAGTTTTTTCTTTAGACTTCTTACCTACAACAGTTGTACCAATTGTTCCTAAGTAACGAGGTGCTAAGAAATTAAAAGCAACCTGTCCAATGATCATACCGATACAAGCTGTTAAGAATCCATATTTGTAATCTGTGAAGTAACCGCAAATGAATGGAGCGATAAGAGCTCCTAAGTTAATTCCCATGTAGAAGATAGTGAAAGCACTATCACGACGAGAATCGTTGTCGCTATATAATTGACCTAGTAAAGTCGAAATATTTGGTTTGAAGAATCCGTTACCGATAACTAATAATCCTAATCCTAAAAATAGTCCAGTTTTCGTATTCATTGAAAATAGTACAAAGTTACCAATTGCCATGATGATACCGCCAATAGTAATGGCGTGTCGTTTCGTAATGAAATGGTCAGTTAACCAACCACCAATGATAGGTGTGAAATATACAAGCATTGTGAAAATACCGTAAATTTGAACTGCAACTGCTTTATCAAATCCTAAACCGCCACTTACTAAGCTCGTTGTTAAATAAAGAACTAATAAGCCACGCATTCCGTAATAACTAAATCTTTCCCATGCCTCTGTAAAGAACAACAAGTATAACCCTGGTGGATGTTTTTTTGGTGATTGTTGCTCTCCAGCTTTGTCTAATTTTAAAGCTGCATCCATTTTTGTTTCCCCCTAATCCTGTATAACGGATATTTATGTAATCATTTTAATTTACAAAATATTTAGAAGTCAATAGAATTATATGGAAATAGAAAGAAAATTTCTAAAAAAGTTCTATTTTTCTTCAACCGTTACTGTATTTTGCCCTGAAAACGAGATGATAAGCGTTTTCAAATGTAATAATTGAATTCTAAAAGAAAATAAAATAGTGATTAATCAGAAAATTTAGATTAAAAAATCTATTCTGATATAAAGAAAATATATTCTATTTACTTTTATAATATAACATATTGGGAATAAAAATACAAAATGAAATAATGTGACACTTCAGTGAAATGAAAAAACCAGCTCCATCAAAGAGAGAGCTGGTTAGAATAAAATTATTTAACAAAGCGTTTTTCGATATCATCTAATAGTAGGTTAGCAGCCATTACACCGCCAGCTGTATTCCAAATAACATCGTCGACTTTGTATGCTTTACCATTTTTTACGGCATTTAAATTTTTAAATAGAGGATCGTTTATATATTCTTTTTCTAGTTCAGATCCTTTTTTCTCATTTCCTTTATCGAATGTGAAGTAGAATAATACGTCACCATCCATAGCAGAAATACGCTCTTTAGATACGTTACGCTCTGCAAAATCATCTTTGTTTTGATCTCCAGGACGTTTAAATCCAAGTTCTTTTAAAATAACACCAGAGAATGTATCGCCATGATAAATACGAACATCACCAGGCATGAAACGAACCATAGAGATTTCTTGATTTACTTTATCGCCAAGTTTGCCTTTTAAATCTTTCATACGTGATTCGTAATCAGCTACAACTTTTTGACCTTCTTTTTCTTTATTTAATGCTTTTGCATAAAATTTGAAGTTATCTTTCCATTCCCCACGTAATGTTTCTGAGAACACAGTAGGTGCAATTGCTTTTAGTTGTTCGTACACTTTTTCGTGACGCATTTTGTTACCGATAATTAAGTCTGGTTTTAAAGAAGCAATTGTTTCAACGTTAACTTGTCCTTCATCACCAACAACTTTTACATCTTTCATTTTATCCTTAATATGTGGATACCATGGGTCACCCGTCCAAGATTTTACAGCACCAACTGGTTTCACACCTAATTCAAGTAAAGCTTCAGTTCCTTCATTTGTTAAGATAACTACACGTTTTGGATTAGCAGGAACTTCTGTTTTACCCATTGCATGTTCTACAGTAACCACTTCTTTTTTATTATCTTCTTTTGTAGATTCTTCTTTGTTATTTGATTTTCCACAAGCGCTTAAAAGCATTGAAAATGCTAGTAAAAATACAAATACTGTAAACGATTTTTTTCGCATGAAATTCATTATGTACCCCCTACATGTTGAGAATATTTTTCAATAGCAAGCATGATATTAAGCCTTTATCTTTTGATTGTCAATACATATGGTTGAAAATAATTCTCATTTCCGTTGACAATAAGAATTAAGTTGAAATACACTTACAACGTATCATTATACATTGAAGGGGAAACGCTGCATGTTATTAAAAACAAATCAAGCAAAATGGATTGGATTATTTGTTGGAATCATTGCAGTCGTTATTTGTATTTGGGGAAGTATTATTTTCGGATATACAAATACGAGCTGGAAATTAGCGCTAGATGCTTTTTTCCATTTTAATGGTTCTAATGAACATATTATTATTCAAAATGTGCGCCTTCCAAGGGCACTTATAGCAGCAAGTGTTGGTGCTAGTTTAGCCATCGCGGGTTGTCTTATGCAAACTTTAACTAAGAATCCACTTGCTTCTCCAGATTTTATTGGATTAAATTCAGGTGCTGCGTTCTTCATAGTTGTAGCAATTGTAATCTTTTCAGTAACATCATTATCAGCTTTCACATGGATTGCCTTTTTAGGAGCTGCGGTTGCAGCTGTACTTGTATTTGCTTCTAGTTCTTTAGGAAAAGAAGGGACTACTCCTCTTAAGTTAACGTTAGCAGGGGTCGCAATTAGTGCGTTATTTTCATCATTAACACAAGGATTACTTGTGTTAAATGAAAAAGCACTTGAAGAGGTATTATTTTGGCTTGCTGGATCTGTGCAAGGGAGAAAGTTAGAAATTTTACAATCTGTATTCCCATATTTATTAATAGGATGGATTGCATCTCTTATGATGGCAGGGAAAGTAAATACATTGATGATGGGAGAAGACGTCGCGAAAGGACTTGGACAACGAACAATTTTAATGAAATCATTCGTGTTACTTATTATTGTACTATTGTCTGGTGGTTCAGTTGCGGTTGCTGGCCCAATTGGATTTATTGGAATTATTACTCCGCATTTTGCTAGATTTCTTGTTGGAGTTGACCACAGATGGAGAGTGCCTTATAGCGGATTGTTAGGTGCAATACTACTAATATTGGCTGATATAGCAGCAAGATATGTCATTATGCCACAAGAAGTACCAGTAGGAGTTATGACAGCATTTATTGGAGCACCGTTCTTTATTTATATTGCACGTAAGAGAGGGCTTAGCAAATGAAGAAATATATTCCGTTTCGTATAGGAAAAGGCGAGCTCTCGTTTTTAATGTATAAACGAGCTTGTCTCGTCTTGTTAAGTTTACTAGTTGTTTTAATAGGATTATTCTTTGCGAGCGCAGGTATGGGAGACATGAAAATTGCTCCTTATGACGTATGGCAAGCAATTACCGGAAATGGCGATGCAATGTCAAATATGGTTGTAAATAAGTTTCGTATGCCACGTATTTTAATTGCTATCCTCGTAGGAATTGCGCTTGCGGTAGCGGGCTGTATTTTACAAGGGCTCGTTCGAAATCCGCTTGCTTCTCCTGATATCATCGGGATTACGGGCGGGGCAAGTGTCGCAGTTGTATTATTTTTAGCGTTATTTAGTGATAAAAATAATGCACTAACGGTAAGTATTCATTATATGCCGCTCGCAGCTTTTGCAGGAGCAACGATTGTAGCGGTTTTTGTATACTTATTTGCATGGCAAAATGATGGATTATCACCAATTAGTCTCGTTTTAATTGGTGTTGGATTTTGGGCATTAACGAAGGCGGCGACAACATTATTTATGTTGCTAGCACCAATTTATCAAGCGAGCCAAGCGAATGTATGGATTACGGGTACCGTTTACGGCTCTTCTTGGCAAAATGTTATGGTACTTGCGCCTTGGGTTCTCATTTTAACAGTAATATCATTTATCGCAGCTAGGCATTTAAATGCACAAGAGCTAGGGGATGATATAGCGGTAGGACTTGGGGTTCCTTTAACGAAGTCGCGTGTATTTATGTTATTACTTAGTACAGCTTTAATTGGTGGTGCGGTAGCTTTTGCCGGAGGGATTGGATTTGTCGGTTTAATGGCACCTCATATTTCACGAAGATTAGTTGGTTCTTTATACGGTGCATTACTCCCAGTTGCAGCTATTGTCGGTGCAATTCTAGTACTTGCTGCAGATTTAATAGGGCGTACAATTTTCACACCACTTGAAATTCCAGCAGGGGTATTTACATCAGCAATTGGTGCACCTTATTTCATTTATTTACTTTATAAAAGTCGGAATTAATAAAGGGAGATGAATATGCAAAAAGCATTGGAGACGAAACGCTTGACGTTGTCTTATGGTGAAACAATTATTATTGATGAGCTGAACTTAGAAATTCCAAAAGGAGAAATTACAATTTTTATCGGTTCTAACGGTTGCGGGAAATCAACTTTATTACGTTCACTAGCCAGATTATTAAAGCCAACAAATGGTGATATTTTGTTAGATAATCAAGCAATTCAAAGTATGCAAACGAAGCAAATTGCTCGTCAAATGGCGATTTTACCGCAAGGACCACAAGCACCAGAAGGACTTACAGTATTACAACTTGTAAAGCAAGGACGCTATCCATATCAAACATGGCTGAAGCAATGGTCAGAAAAAGACGAGGAAATGGTACAGAAGGCACTTGCAGCAACAGGTATGACAGAATTTGCTGAGCGTGATGTGCATGCTCTTTCAGGTGGGCAGCGTCAACGTGCTTGGATCGCAATGACACTTGCACAAGATACAGATATCATTTTACTGGATGAGCCAACTACATACTTAGATATGACTCACCAAATTGAAGTGCTAGATTTATTATTCGAATTAAATGAAACAGAACAAAGAACAATTGTTATGGTATTACATGATCTGAATTTAGCATGCCGCTATGCAGATAACATTGTAGCAATTCAAGATAAACAAATATATGCACAAGGTAAACCTGAAGAAGTGGTAGATGAGAAACTAGTACGTGATGTATTCCGAATGGAGTGTCAAATTAGTACGGATCCGTTGTTTGGAACACCGCTTTGTATCCCTCACGGAAGAGGAAGACGTGTAGTTAAAGAAGTTGCTCAGGCAATGAGATAAAAAAAACGATGAGTGAGTCATCGTTTTTTTATTTGGTACAAGAAAATAAGAGGAAGAGAGGAATACGTAAGCGACGTTTATACTCTTCTTCATCTTGAAAATAGGTTGGATTTGGTGTAGCTTCTTTTAATGATGTAATGGTAAATCCGGCTTGCTGTAATAATGTGAAATACTCTTCCGTTGTACGATGATATTTAATAACTTCTTGGTCAATCCATGGTTCAACCCGTTTGCCTAGTTTAAAATAATCATCGACGAGCCAACTCGTTCTTTTACTACTTGTTTGTAAGCTTTCAAATGAAGAAGTAATAACGGGATGTTGAACGCTAAAGGTAAAGGTGCCATTTGTTTTTAAAGTTTGAAACACATTTTGAAAAATGATATCAAGATGTTCAATATAATGTAAGGCGAGTCTAGAGGTTACTAAATCAAAAGTGGAAGAGGGATAGGTATAATCTTTGAGGTTTAAAAAATGAACAGATCCATTTTTATTTTCTAGTTGTTTTTTAGCTTTTCCATACATAAGCTCGGAGCCTTCAATGCCGGTGTAAGAGTAGCATCCCTTTTCTAATAATTCCGCACCAAACTTAGCATCACCACAGCCTAAATCGAGAATTTGTTTTCCTTGCACATGACCAATGAGCTGAAAGAATACTGGTTTTTCAATGGATTCATTTGGGCTATTTTCTCGGTATCTTCGTTTCATATATTGTTCGAAAAATGCTGTGTTATTGTATACATCAGATTCTGTAAATGCCATGTTTGAAGCCTCCCTAAATATTTTTTTAATTCTATCAAATATGAAAAGTAAATGATAGATTTATTGTAATGAATCATATATAATCTAGAATTGTAAGCGGTTACTTTAAACTATTTTTCTATAATAAATTCTGAAAACGTGTTAAGCTAGTAGAGGGATTATTAGAACTATTAAGACAATAATCCGCTTACATGAACGATGGGAGGCTTCACGATGTCTAGTAAAACACTTGCGAAATTTTTAGAAGAAAATTTAGAGGATTTAAAATCAAAGGGGCTTTATAACGTAATTGATCCGCTTGAGAGTTCAAATGGACCAATCATTACAATTGGCGGAAAAGAATATATTAACTTATCTTCAAACAACTATCTTGGATTAGCAACAGATAGCCGTTTGCAAGAAGCAGCAATTGGTGCTATTCATAAGTACGGTGTTGGAGCAGGGGCTGTTCGTACAATTAACGGTACTTTAGATTTGCATATTAAGTTAGAAGAAACAATTGCAAAGTTTAAACATACAGAAGCAGCAATTGCTTATCAATCAGGATTTAACTGTAATATGGCAGCGATTTCAGCTGTTATGGATAAAAATGATGCGATTCTTTCAGACGAATTAAATCATGCATCTATTATTGACGGTAGTCGTCTATCAAAAGCAAAAATTATTGTTTATAAACATTCTGATATGGAAGATTTACGCCAAAAAGCAATCGCGGCGAAAGAATCAGGTCTTTACAATAAATTAATGGTAATTACAGACGGTGTCTTTTCAATGGATGGAGATGTTGCAAAACTACCAGAAATTGTTGAGATTGCAGAAGAGTTAGATTTAATGACATACGTAGATGATGCACACGGTTCAGGTGTACTTGGAAAAGGTGCAGGAACTGTAAAGCACTTCGGTCTTTCTGATAAAGTTGATTTCCAAATTGGTACATTATCAAAAGCAATTGGGGTAATTGGTGGATATGTAGCAGGGAAACAAAACTTAATTGACTGGTTAAAAGTTCGTTCACGTCCATTCTTATTCTCTACAGCATTAACACCAGCTGATGCGGCAGCTTGCATGAGATCAATTGAAATCTTAATGGAAAGCACAGAGTTACATGATCGTCTATGGGAAAACGGTCGCTATTTAAAACAAGGGTTAAAAGAACTTGGCTTTAACATTGGGGAAAGTGAAACGCCAATTACACCTTGTATTATTGGGGACGAAGTATTAACACAAGAATTTAGTAAACGTCTAAATGAAGAAGGCGTATACGCAAAATCTATCGTGTTCCCAACTGTAGCAAAAGGAACAGGTCGTGTTCGTAATATGCCTACAGCAGCTCATACGAAAGAAATGTTAGATGAAGCAATTCGTAAGTATGAAAAAGTAGGGAAAGAAATGGGCATCATTTAAGTAACGACATCTTTTGAATAGCTTGCAAATGAGGAGTGGGGAAAATGAAAAAAATTCTAGTAACCGGTTCTTTAGGGCAAATTGGTTCTGAACTAGTAATGAAACTTCGTGATGTATACGGCGCATCAAATGTTATTGCAACAGATATTCGTGAAACAGACAGTGAAGTAGTAACGTCTGGTCCATTTGAAACGTTAGATGTAACAGATGGACAAAAACTACATGATATCGCAAAGCGTAATGAAGTAGATACAATTATTCATTTAGCAGCTTTACTTTCAGCAACAGCAGAAAAAAATCCGTTATTTGCATGGAATTTAAATATGGGTGGACTTGTAAATGCTCTAGAAGCAGCTCGTGAATTAAACTGTAAGTTCTTCACGCCAAGTTCTATCGGTGCATTCGGTCCATCGACGCCAAAAGATAATACACCGCAAGATACAATTCAGCGTCCTACTACGATGTATGGGGTAAACAAAGTAGCAGGAGAATTACTATGTGATTATTATTATCAAAAGTTTGGTGTAGATACGCGCGGTGTCCGTTTCCCAGGTTTAATTTCTTACGTAGCTCCTCCAGGAGGCGGAACAACTGATTATGCAGTTGAAATTTATTATGAGGCGATTAAAAAAGGTGCATACACCTCATACATTGCTGAAGGAACGTACATGGACATGATGTATATGCCTGATGCTTTACAAGCGATCATTTCATTAATGGAAGCTGATCCAAGTAAGCTAGTGCATAGAAATGCATTTAACATTACAGCAATGAGCTTCGAGCCAGAGCAAATTGCAGCGTCAATTCGTAAACACATTCCGACGTTTACAATGGATTATGCAGTAGATCCAGCTCGTCAAACAATCGCTGATAGCTGGCCAAACTCTATTGACGCAACAGCAGCAATGAAAGAGTGGGGCTTCAAAGCAGAATACGATTTAGATAAAATGACAACTGACATGCTGGCTAAGTTAAAAAAAAAGCTTGCAGCTGAGTTAGTGATGAATTAATAGGAAGGGTCGATTCTTAGGAATCGACTCTTTTTATTTGTATTTTGGGAATATGCAAATAATTACAAATGTGATAGAATGAGTTAATTTGTGTGTAAAGGGGAGACAAGGAACGGAGAAATGGGAGTTAGCAAAGGAAATTTACAATACGTCACGTTTAACGGGAACATTTAAACTTCGATCAGGACAAGTATCAAATCAATACTTTGATAAGTACTTATTTGAATCTAATCCAGTACTGTTATTAGAAATTACTAAACAGTTGAAAGAGCTCATTCCTCCTGATACAGAAGCACTCGCTGGTTTAGAGATGGGAGGAATTCCAGTAGCAACGGCATTATCTTTACAAACAGGTATACCAGTCGTATTTGTAAGAAAAGAAGCGAAGAAGTACGGCACATGTAAGTTGGCAGAGGGTGTTGATATTGCTGGGAAAAATGTTTGTGTTGTTGAAGATGTCATTACGACAGGCGGTCAAATATTATTAAGCACGAAAGATTTAAGAGAACTAGGTGCGAAAGTTAATCATGTTCTAGGTGTGATTGAACGAACAAAAGAAGGAAGAGATAACTTATTAGAAGATGGATTGCAGTTGCACTCCTTATTTACAATGGATGAGTTAATTGAAGGGGAAATGCAACATGCAAAGAGTTGATGTCGTATATGCACTAATACATGACGAAGAAACAGATAAAATATTAATGGTACATAATGTAGAACAAAACGTTTGGTCATTGCCAGGCGGGGCTGTAGAAAAAGGTGAAATATTAGAGGAAGCACTAATGAGAGAAGTGAAAGAAGAGACAGGTTTAACTGCTACGTTAGGTGGACTTGTTGCGATCAATGAAAAATTCTTTGAAGAATCAGGGAATCATGCGCTATTTTTTACATTCCGAGCGAATGTAGTAAAAGGTGAACTTATTGCGGAAGATGAAGGTGAAATTTCTGCAATAGAGTGGGTGGATCGAACAATTGCGAATGAGCGCTTCCCATACTATGACGGAGGATTTGAATCTTTGTTAGAAGTAGCCATTCCATACAAGTTTCAACCAGAAACAAAGTAATTGAACGAAAAAACAGGAGCCACAAGGCTCCTATTTTCTATTCAATCGTCTTCAGTAATAGTTTTTTCAGCAATGGTTTAATCTTCAATCGTAAATCTTCAGCATGATTTGCAACTAAGAAGTGATGGTTATAAATGTTTTTCATCAATTGATAAGTTGCTTCTTTCGCTTCGCCTTCTTCTATGAAGATACCGATTACTTCCATACCACTTTTACGCGCGAGTTTAACAGCTTCATGCGTATCTAAAATTCCGTCTTGTTGATAGTCTAGCGCAGAAGGCTCACCGTCTGTGAAGACTAGTAAGAATTTATGTTTCTCAGGTCTTTTGGCAAGTTTTTCAGAAACGATACGAATAATATATCCGTCGCGGTTATCTTCTTCTTCACGAAGTTGCATAATTTCTGGACCAACGTTTGGTAACGTTGAGTTTTTATAATTTATAACTTCATGAATAACGTTCGGCTTATCTTCAGGTTTAGCGCTAGAGGCATCTTCCCAAAATCCGCTAATAGCGTGCGGGATTTTTAAAGATTTTAAAGCTTCATGGAATAGTACAACACTCTTCTTCGTTTCTTCCATTTTGTTATACATAGAACCAGAACAGTCAACTAACAGTTGGAATGCAACATCGAGTTCTTGTGACTCTTGTCCTTTTTTATAAAACATCCGCGGTTGTTTTTCGGTATAAATACGAAGGAATTTCTTACGAAGTCTTCCGTAATATTTATCACTATTCGCATTCGTTTTATTTTCAATCGTTTTTTCGATAATTTTCTTTAATTCTTTTACATCTTTATTGACGACTGATTTGATAGCTTGGTAATCTTTTTTCTCATCAATATTTACTTTGCGAGCTTCTTTAAATGTATGAGAAGCACCTACATTATACTTCCCATATGCACCGTCGTCCTGGCTAGAAGCGTGTGAAGCCCTTGCTTCTTCTGTATCAGCGCCATCAAAGTTGGATTGTGTACTTTTTTGAGAAGTACCTTGTACAGAACCAAGTGCTTGGTCGCCATCTTCTGATTCACGAGCAGTATCGCCCATCATGTTTGTTTTTGTTCCGCTTTCTAATTCAAAGCGTAAAAAGTTCTCGTTTTCGTTATTTTTATTCTCACGATGCCATGTGGAGAAACTTTCATCCATTTTGTTTTTATTTTCATCGTCATCTATAAGCTGCGTATCATCATTTGCTAAATCTTCGACGCGACAGTTCTTTTCGTCTGCAAGAACAGATAAGTAAAGTGGAGCATGTCCGAAATAGTTGTTAAGCATATCACTTTCAAGAAGCGCCTCTAAGCGATAGCGAATTTTCTCAACGATATACATAATATCTTCTGTATTACGTGCTTGGAATGTTTCATGTAAAATCGCTTCAATTTGCTCAAAATATTCATTATTAAACATTTCATATTTATCGCTCGTTAATGAAAGATAGCATAGGCAAAATAGACGATCACCGTGATAATTACGAACGCGGTTTATTTCATTTTGAGAGCCGAAATAATTGCGGTACATTTCTTTTCGGCGTTTAAAAATATGTTTCGTGCCAGGACGTAAGTTCTTTACGATTTCCTCAACGCGTAAATCTTCTAATAGAACAAATAATTGTGTTAAAAACTTTTTTAGGGGCGATTCTTGCAATTCAATCGCATACGAACGAATTAAAGTCATGTCCGAGTAATGTTTATTACCAAGTGCTTTTAAGAACACTTCGCTTTTTAATCCGATTACTGTATCTTCTTCTTTTCGATCATCCCAAAAGTGACTAATGACAACTTTCTTTTCAATTTCGTCGTAGTATGCTTTATAGCCATATTCAAGATAGGCATCGTCTTCTTTTAGAAGGGCATACATTAAATTTTCCATTTGTAGAAACAGCGACGCATCAATTTTTTTGTCACTAAAAATTTGTCTCATAAATTATCCCTCAAAGAAATAACTTTCTGCTAATTCACGGACAGTCATTTGTTCTGTTTCATCATTAAGTTTTGCAATTATGCTTCGTTCAATAGCGCGCATAACAGGAATATATACACCTAAATCACATGCGTCGATAATACCACGAATACTTGCTGCTTCTTCACTTACACGTCCATCGCGAGCTAAAGGCATAAGGTCGCTTGCAAATGCAACAAACTTTTCAATTGTTGCAACATCATTTAATTTTGATTCTGCTAATAATAGTTCTTTTAATGTGTCACCTTGAATGTAAGGAACTTCAATAATAACGAAACGGTTTTTTAATGCTTCATTTAGTTCACTTGTTCCAACGTAACCTTCGTTAATCGCAGCAATTACACGGTATTCGTCATCACCGTATACAACCTCTTGTGTAAATGGGTTTGTGATCATTTTACGGTAATCTAATGCGCCGTGAAGTAGCGGTAAAGTTTCAGGTTTTGCCATATTGATTTCGTCAATATATAGGAAGTGACCGTTCTTCATTGCTTTCATAAGAGGACCGTTAACGAATGAAACTTCAGATGCACCATCTTTCGTTTGTAGTGTGTTGTATCCTAAAATACCTTCTACATCTAAGTCGACAGAGCAGTTAATGCTATGCATTGGTTTTTGGAATAAAGAAGAAAGAGTTTCCGCTAGTACTGTTTTACCACTACCAGTCGGTCCTTTTAATAGAATGTTCTTGCCAAGAAGAAGTGCTGTAATCGCATCTTCAATAATGCTATTATCAGACGCTTTATATATTTTCGTTCCGATTAAATGTGCATTTTCACCAGCTTCTTGTTTATTCTTTTCATGAATCGTAGAAAGCTGTTGTTTTAAATCAGAATGTATATGAAATTGTTCTAACATGTATTTCCCACCTAACATTATTTTCATAAAGTAATACATCTTATGATAACTTGTTTTAATATGGTATGCAAAGAAAAGGAAGGAGGATAAAGGGAAAAGAAAAAGCAATCAAGATGAAGTTGATTGCTTACAGTAAAGGAGAAATGAGCCTCATGAAAGACTCCAATATGCGTTTTTTTATACTTCTTTTTTGGAAAGAGTTCCATTTAATTTCAGTTGAATGTTTAAAGTCTTCTTCAAAATCACGTTTAATATCGTGAACTGTTTTTGATTCATAAAGTACGCTAATAATTTCGTAATTTAATTCAAAGCTACGTACATCCATGTTTGCTGTTCCAATAGTTGCAATTGTATCATCAACGAGTACAATTTTTGCATGCATAAAACCATCTTTATAACTGTAAATAGAAGCACCAGCTTTTAAAAGCGGAGTGAAATAGGATTGAGATGCTTGATCACTAATGATGCTATCACTTTTACCTGGATATAAAATCCGTACATCTATTCCGGCAATTGCACTTAAGCGTAATAATGTTAAAGTTTCTTGATCTGGAATAAAGTAGGGTGTAGCAATCCAAATTGATTTTTTTGCAGAGCCCATAACAGCTAATAATGTATTACGAATACTTTTATCATCGGAGCTTGGTCCGCTGGCTACGATTTGAACAGCACCTTCTGCATTTGAAATCTCTTTACCTGGGAAGTATTGTCTATTCATGAATTGATCCCAGGAATAAGTATTTAAACCACTAGAGGCATAGAGCCAGTCTTCTAGAAAGATTGCTTGTAATTTATATAATGCTTTTCCTTCTATTTTTAAATGACTATCACGCCAAACAGGAAATTTCTTTGAACGACCAAGATATTCATCACCGACATTGAGTCCTCCGGTAAAACCAATTTCTCCATCTACAATAACAATTTTTCGATGGTTACGATAATTGACAGTTTCAAGTAACCAAGCTGAAAAAATAGGGTCAAATTCTACAATTTCAATCCCAGCTTCTTTCATAGGTTGTAAAAATCGTCTTCTTAACGTATTACTTCCAAGGCCATCATAAAGGAAGCGTACAATAACACCATCTTTTGCTTTTTGTATTAAAGCATCTCGAACTTTTGTACCAATTTCATCAGATTTATAAATGTAGTATTGAATATGTATATGATGTTTTGCCTGCTCTATAGCTCGCAAAATTTCTGAAAATGTTTGATCTCCGTTTGTTAAAAGTTTTGTAGTTGTTTTATCTGCGGCAGGACCGCCCCCAAATTTTTGTATGACTTCTGTTAAATGTAAGGAACGTTCATTTAGTGGGACTGTGAGTAATAACTCTAGTCTTCTTCCTTCTAATATTTCACGGAATAATTTTCTTTGTTCTTCTGAACGATGGAGATGTTTTTTTCTTCTCCAGCGGCTGCGTCCGAAAATAGCGTATAAAAGCACACCTATAATAGGAAGAAGTGCTAATACTAAAAACCATGCTAATGTACTTTGTGGAGATCTATTTTCTATAAAAATAACGAATGAAATTCCTACGATTGTGATGGACCATAGAGCACCGACAAATGTATATAACGAGATATACGATGTATTTAATAGGAACAGAACGATAGATACAATTGTAAATATTAATAGTAATTGAACGATAGGCTTCTTCATTTCTATATAATTCCCCTAATCTTTTTTCAATATAGACTTCTTAAATAGAAGATGTAATATGACATCTTTATTATAAGGTGTTTTGCTTTTTTTACAAAATATAGACATTTCACCTATACTTTCCGCATTTGTCCTACATACAGTGTACTATCCCATTTTTTATCTCACTCTTAACGCATATGAAAATGAAAAAATCGAAAAGGAGCGGAGAAACATGAATTATATAGAAAATAATGGATTGTACTATCGGAATCATCATGGAGGACACAATCATAACGGCGGACATCATCACCATGGAGGACACAATCACTATGATCACCATCATCATCACGGAGGCGGCTGGGGCTGGGGTGGTGGTAGTTCATGGGGAGGCGGATTTTTCCCTGGAAGCTTTGCAGGAGGAGTGTTAGGCGGACTGACAGCGGGTGCATTAACAGGTGCAACAAGTGGAGGATATTATCCGGCTCCATATCCAGTAGCTTATCCATCACCATACCCTGTAACGTATCCAATGCCATACCCAGGTTATCAGCAAATCCCATATTCGTATTAAACTAAAAAAGAGGCTATCCTCTTTTTTAGTTTAATACGGTATTTATTTATAAAATACTTCCAAAATTAAGGTGAAAATATGTTAATATTTTGTTATTGTAATTCAAAAACATATACATTGATGTAGAGTTTTATATTATTATTCGTGAATAGTTATGTAGTATGTTCTAATTTCTATTTCGTTATTAAAAACAAAGAGATCAGATGTGAGTGGTATTAGTTGGAAACAAGGCTTGCATAGAGCCACTTAAAGGGATTGCAGTATAATAAGGCGCGAAATAATTAGGGAGATGAGAAGCTACTAGTTATAATTGGAACGGTATAATATTGCTTTTTATTACAAATAATATTATGTTATTTTAATCGGTCTATTTAAAAAGATAATTTATGTAATGGGCTAGTATTAGAAAATGAAATATCTCTATTTCTATGAAGAGAAACAGGTTGTGTTTTAGTCAGATAGAAGCAAGGAGAGATGCGCATGCTAGAACAGAGAGGTCATGCATTATATGACTCTTCATTGCGAGATTTAAAGTTAGCATTAGATGAGTCTTCAATTGTTGCAATTACAGATCGAAAAGGTCTTATTACATATGTAAATGATAAATTTTGTGAAATCTCTAAATACAAAAGAGAAGAATTAATTGGAAAAGATCACCGTATTTTAAATTCAGGACATCATCCAAAAACCTTTTTTCAAGACTTATGGAAACGTATTTTGAATGGGAAAGTATGGACAGGTGAGATTCGGAATCGAGCAAAAGATGGTACATATTATTGGGTCAAAACAACAATTGTTCCATTTTTAAATGAAAAAGGAGAGCCATACCAGTTTATCGCAATTCGAAATGATATTAGTAGTAGAAAAGAAGCGGAACATAGATTACGGCTAAGTGAAAGTCGTTATAGGGAACTTGCCTATCACGATGCTTTAACGAGTTTGCCTAACCGTTTACAATTAATAACGACCGTTAATAAATTGATTGCAGATAAAAAAGAATTTGGTATGATTTACTTTGATTTGGACCGTTTTAAATTAGTAAATGATACGTTAGGTCATATGATAGGAGATTTACTTTTAAGCGAAGTTGCTTCAAGGTTGCATTATGTACTAGGAGAGAAAGATGTTCTGGCTAGGCTAGGTGGCGACGAATTTGTGCTGTTAACAAAAAATCATAGACAAGATGATATGAGTCAGTTAGCGACATCTGTGTTGTCATGTTTCCAGGCACCATTTATGCTTGAAGGCCATGAAGTATACATTTCAGCTAGTCTAGGACTTTGTTCTTATCCACAAGACGGACAAGATGTGGAAACTTTATTGAAAAACTCTGACTTAGCTATGTATAGTGCAAAAGAACAGGGGAGAAACGCTGCATGTTTCTTTACAGATGAGCTACGCGCGAAAATAAATCGTAGAATGAAAGTTGAGTTTGCTTTGCAAAAGGCAATTCGTGATGAAGAGTTAGATGTAGCATTGCAGCCTATTATTGATTTGAAAACGAAGAGATATTCTGGTATAGAAGCTCTAGTACGTTGTATGACAGAAGACGGACCTATTTCACCAAGCGAATTTATCCCTGTTGCTGAAGAGTCTGGACTTATTATAAAGCTAGGAGACTGGGTATTAGAAAAGTCATGCCGATTGTTTAAAACATTGCCAAATTACCAAGAAGGACTAAAGTTATCTGTGAATTTATCTATACAACAATTAATGCAGAAACGTTTTATTTTGTCAGTACGTAGCATTTTAAAGAGAACTGGTTTTCCTCCGAACCGTTTAATATTAGAAATAACGGAAAGCATTGCAGTTCGCCATTTTGATTATATTATTGCTACATTACAAGAATTAAGAAATATGGGTGTTTTAATTGCTTTGGATGATTTCGGAACTGGCTATTCTTCCTTATATTATTTAAAACAACTACCACTGGATATTGTAAAAATTGATCGTAATTTTATTCGTGAATTTCATTATGATCACGCACAACCAGAACGAACGATTGTAAAATCCGTTATTGAAATTGCTCATAGTTTAAATTTAGCAGTAGTTGCTGAAGGGGTAGAAACAGTAGAGCAAGAGAGTTTGTTACAATCAATGAGCTGTGATTATGTACAGGGATTTTATTATGCGAAACCTTTATCTGTAGGAGAGCTAAAAGAAAAGTTAATTACAGATTTTTAATAAAAAAGAGAAGCCAGCAGCTTCTCTTTATTTAATCCGTTTTTTGTGAGTCTTTCATTAGTACAGGATAAAGAATAAGACCTAATACGAACAATCCAATTCCTAAGAAGAACGTTTTTAAGTCAGCAGTTCCTGTTTTGATAACCCAAATTGAGTATATAAATGCTAATGTAGTGATGATCCCGTCCTTTATTCGAGAACCAGGCATTATATCATACGTTTCTCCTGTAATAACCAGTTTGAATTGGTACAGAGTAGAAACAAGGTATGGAATTAAATAGGCTAATGTTGCTACGACGATAGCGAAACTATAC
The DNA here is from genome assembly GCF_051776965.1 of Bacillus cereus group sp. BceL220. Taxonomy (NCBI): domain Bacteria; kingdom Bacillati; phylum Bacillota; class Bacilli; order Caryophanales; family Bacillaceae; genus Bacillus; species Bacillus cereus group sp. BceL220. The sequence continues at coordinate 97,916 of NZ_JBPWBC010000009.1, forward strand.
GCTTCTGAAACAGTACCAGAAATCGTTGAAAATAAGAAGATTTGCGTCATTACATTTGTAATCAATAATGATTTTGAAGGACTACCTTTTTTATTTGTTTTCCCGAAAAACTTAGGGAAAAGTCCATTCTTTGCTGCCTGGTAAGGTACTTCTGAACTAACAACAATCCAGCCAACTGTAGATCCAAATAAAGATATAAGAGCGAGTAAAGCCATTATATATGCACCTTTATTTCCAATTGCTAAATTTAATGCGTCTACTAAAGGTTTTTGAGACTCTTTTAAAGCATCTTGCGGAAGAGCTCCCATTGTAAGTAAAGTAATTGACATGTAAATAAGAAGAGCGATAATTAATCCGAAAATCGTAGCTTTTTTTACATCGCGCTGTGATTTTGCACGATTAGAAAGCATAACTGCTGATTCAATACCGATAAATGCCCAGAGTGTTGCAATAGCAGCTGAATTGATTTGTCCACCTAATGAGATTGATTGTCCTGCTTCATTCATAAAGGTTTGACCGTCTCCGAAATTAGAGGCGTTGAAAATGAATAATGTAATTACAATAAACATTGTAAATCCGATAATTTTTGCAATGGTAGCAAGTAGATTCATGTTTCCAGCTCGATCAATATTTTGAGAAAGAATATATTGAATTCCCCAAAGCATAAGGCTACATACGAGGAAAGTTAATCCTTTTCCGAGTTCCAGTGAAAATCCATTTATTGAAAAAAGAATTTGCTTACTTTGTAAAACTGGAAAGAATGTTGATAAATATCCAGCAAAGGAAATAATAACAGATGCTGTTGCAGCCCAGTTAGCAGCCCAATATCCCCATGCCATACTATATCCTGCAACTTTACCAGCTTTTTTTGAAGGAAACATAGCTTGAGCATAGCTTTGTGGTCCAGCTTTTAATTCTGGTTTCCGAATCGCTAAATTTCCAAATACAAGTGCAATCATAAATACGCCAAGTCCTGTAATACTCCATGCGAGTGTAGAACCCATCGGACCTGATACTTGTGCTAAATTTGCTGGTAGCATAAATACGCCACCGCCAACCATATTCCCGATAACAAATGCTGTTAAAACCCATAATCCCCATTTTTTCGTTTCCATTTTTGTTAACTCCTTTGTAGTAAGTTTTGCTTAAACATCATTTTTTACTAGCTTTTTGACAATAAAAAAAGAGCCATGTAGATAAAAAAATACCTACATGGCTCTTTCGCCAAAGCGTAGGTACAACGGGAATAACCCTTGTACCTACGCGTAATTTTTCCGCTAGGTTTCAAGGGTTACGTATGATGATGATGTTTTTGTGCAAATGTAACTACAGTTGTTGTATAAGTAAGCATAGTTCTTTGCTCCCTTTCTCCTCTGATTTTGAAGTTAGTATACTACATGTTTTTTTGAATGAAAAGAAAAATATAAAAATTTTTATAAAAATACGTTTTAAAGATTAAATATTTACCTATATTTTTCTTGTACTGGAAAATAAGTGAGAGATTGGCAGAAGAGTGAAGCATGTTATAATACATATAGAATTAGAAGGTGACAAGGGGCTATTGTAGATGATGAGTAAGTATGAACAAATTTATACAGAAATCAGTAAATCTATTGATAATAAACAATTAAAAGAGGGATGCAAAATCCCATCAGAAACAGAATTAATGAAGCAGTATGAGGCAAGCCGAGGAACGGTAAGAAAAGCGGTAGATTTACTGCAAGAGCGTGGATATGTGCAAAAAATTCATGGAAAAGGTGTTTTTGTTTTAAAGCGAAAGAATATTGAATTTAATTTTGGCGGTATTGTAAGTTTCCAAGAAGAAAATGAACGTTTAGGACGTCATTGTATTACAGAAGTTGTGGAAATGGGCAAAGAAGAAGCCACAAAAGAAATTGCGAAATTATTAAATGTAAAAGAAAAAACAGAGATTGACCATATTAAACGTGTACGAAATATTGATGGAGAAAAAGTAATTTTAGATATAAATCATTTTGTATCTGAGTTTATTCCAGGATTAACGAAAGAAATTGCAACAGCATCGATTTATAAATACATCGAGAAAGAGCTTGGGCTACACATTAGTTATTCGCAGAGGGTAATTGAAGTACAGCCATGTACAGAGGATGACAGAAAGTATTTAGATTTAAATGGAACAGACTATGTTGTCGTTGTGAAAAACTTTACACATTTGTATGATGGAAGTCAGTTTGAATATACAGAATCACGCCACCGTTTAGATATTTTTCACTTTTCGGATGTGGCACGCAGGAAGTAAAGAGGTGGAACAAAATATTGTTTCATCTCTTTTTTTTATAAAAAAAACACAAACTCGTATATACGAGTGTTGACTAACTTATATATACGAGTTAATATGTAATTGTAAACGGTATCAAAAAAAGAAAAGAGGGACGGGAATATGGGGAAAGACTATCGTAAAACAGCAGAGGAAGTGTTGCAGTATATTGGTGGGAAAGACAATATTGAACAAGCTGCACATTGTGTGACGAGGCTCCGTATCGCTTTAAAAGATGAAAGTAAAATAGATAATGATAAATTACAGTCTGTTTCATTAGTGAAAGGAGCATTTCATAACGCTGGTATATTTCAAGTTGTAATTGGTCCAGGGGATGTAGATCGTGTTTACGCTGAATTGATAACGCTTGCAGGTATGAAAGAATCGACTGTAGCTGACGTAAAAGACTCTGGAAATCAGAAGTTAAATCCAGCTCAAAAGTTTGTGAAAATATTTTCGGATGTATTTATGCCGATATTACCAGCGATAGTAACAGCTGGTTTACTAATGGGTATTAACAATCTATTAGGGGCAAAGGACTTATTTTTTGATGGGAAAAATTTATTAGATGTTTATCCGAACTTAGGCGGGCTTTGGGATTTAATTAATATGATGGCCAATACAGCATTCGTATTCTTACCAGCACTTGTCGGGTGGTCAGCAACGAAGCGTTTTGGTGGTAGTCCAATACTAGGGATTGTTATGGGATTAATGCTTGTGCACCCGGCCTTATTAAACGCTTGGGACTATGGAAAAGCAGCGACTGGTTTAGAGGGTCAAAAGATTGAGTACTTCAATATTTTAGGACTGTTCCAAATTGAGAAGGTAGGATATCAAGGACAAATTTTACCTGTTTTAGTAGCAGCATTTGTATTAAGTAAAGTGGAAATTTTCTTAAAGAAACATGTACCAAATGCAATTCAATTATTAGTTGTACCAATTACAACAATCGTTGTGACAGGTGTGTTAGCATTAGGAATTATTGGTCCAGTTACACGTCATATTGGAGATTTATTAACAGTAGGATTAGTAGGTGTATATGAAACAGTACCAGTAGTTGGAGCAGTATTATTTGGAGCGTTATATGCACCGCTTGTAATTACAGGTATGCATCATATGTTTATTGCAATTGATTTACAATTGATTGCACAACATGGCGGTACATTTATTTGGCCGATGATCGCTCTTTCTAACATTGCGCAAGGTAGTGCGGCACTTGCGATGTTCTGGATTTCTAAAAATCAAAATGATAAAAGTATGGCATCAACATCAGCCATTTCAGCATACTTCGGTATTACAGAACCAGCGATGTTTGGTGTGAATTTACGAAATAAGTTCCCGTTCTATGCAGCGATTATAGGGTCTGCTGTGGCAGCGATATTCATTACATTAAATGGTGTATTAGCACCTGCTATCGGAATTGGCGGATTGCCAGCATTTATTTCTATCATTCCGAAATCGATTCCAATGTTTATTGTAGGAATGATTATTGCAGTTGTAATCCCATTTACTTTAACATGGTTATTTGCAAAAAGAGTCAAACAGAAGTAGGAGGAAGTTAAACATGAAAGATTGGCATAAAAGTGTAGTCTATCAAATTTATCCGAAGAGCTTTAATAGTTATTACAATAGAGAAACCGGGGATATAAAAGGTGTTACAGAGAAACTAGATTATTTAAAAGAACTCGGAGTGGATTATATATGGTTAACACCGATATACCAATCACCACAAAATGATAATGGATATGATGTAAGTGATTACTACAGCATTGATCCATCTTACGGAACGATGGAAGAGTTTGAAGAACTTTTAGCAGAAGCGAAAGTACGTAACATTGAGATTATGCTTGATATTGTTGTAAATCATAGTTCGACTGAACATAAGTGGTTTAAAGAAGCGAAGGAAGATAAAAATAGTCCATATCGTAATTACTATATTTGGCGTGATGAAAAAAATAATTGGCAGTCTAAGTTTGGTGGATCTGCTTGGAAATATGATGAGAAGACGGAGCAATATTATTTACATTTATTTGATGAAACACAAGCTGATTTAAATTGGGAAAATGAAAAACTTCGTGAAGAAGTATATGATATGATGCGTTTTTGGCTGGATAAAGGAGTAACAGGATTCCGATTAGATGTCATTAACTTAATTTCAAAAGACCAATGCTTCTTAAACGATGAAGGTAGTACTGCGACAAGTGATGGACGCAAGTATTATACAGATGGTCCGCGTGTTCATGAATATTTACAAGAGATGAACCGAAATGTTTTTGAAGGAAAAGATGTAATTACAGTTGGAGAAATGTCATCTACGACAATTGATAATTGTATTAAATATTCTAATCCTGAGCGTAATGAATTAAGCATGACGTTTAGTTTCCATCATTTAAAAGTAGATTATCCGAATGGTGATAAGTGGACGAAAGCAGAGTTTGATTTTATTAAATTAAAAGAGATTATGTCTAACTGGCAAATTGAAATGCAAAAAGGCGGAGGATGGAATGCGTTATTTTGGTGTAATCATGACCAGCCTCGCATCGTGTCACGCTTTGGTGATGACGGGAAGTACCGAAACGAATCTGCAAAGATGTTAGCGACAGCCATGCACATGCTGCAAGGAACGCCTTATATTTATCAAGGGGAAGAAATCGGTATGACGAATCCTAAATTTGAGTCCATCGAGCAATATCGTGATGTGGAATCGTTAAATATATACGATATAAAGCTAAAAGAAGGGCTATCAAAAGAAGAGATTATAGGGATTTTAAAGCAAAAATCTCGTGACAACTCGCGCACTCCAATGCAGTGGAATGAAGAGATGAACAGTGGTTTTACAACAAGTACACCTTGGATTTCAGCGGCTGAAAACTTTAAAGAAATAAACGTAGAGAAGGCATTAGAAGATAAAGAGTCCGTATTTTATCATTATAAAAAGTTAATAGAACTTAGAAAAACGTATGATGTAATTACTGAAGGAGAATATGCTATTTTGGATAAAAATGATCCTAAAATTTGGGCATATACTCGTACTACAGAAAGTGAAGTACTACTTGTTATAAATAACTTCTATGAAGAAGAAATAACGTACTCTGTACCAGCGCACGTTCAATTAGATGGAATGAAACAAGAAGTACTACTGTCGAATTATAAAGATGCCAGCAAGGATATTGCAAAACTTAACTTAAGACCATATGAATCAATTGTGTATCGATATACGAAATAAAAGGTTGTATGCCGCATGGGCATACAACCTTTTATTTTAGGACACCACTGTACAAAATGTTTACCTCTACCTCAGGTTTGAATTTTACTTTTGCATAATCTTTATTCCAATTTTTCTTCTTCCATAAGTCAGGGTGATAGGCGATAAGGTGTCTGCCGATACCGAAAGCATCACAGTTTGCTTTTTGTAACTTTTTCGTTATCTTTTTAGCTTCTTTCGTAAGTTGTTTAGACAATTCTTTATTTAGTTTTTTTCTTTCATCCATTTTGTAAAGATTATCTCTCGGAGCTTCAAGCGCTATAACTTTTAGTTGGAGCTTAATGTGAGCATAAACATTTCCTTTTTTATCTGTTGTTATTTTTAAGTCTCGTTTTAACTTTCGATTGCTAATTTCCATTGTTAAATAATCAGATGTTTTCTCTGCTTCATCGCTAGTAAGCTTCTGGGTTATACGGGCACTTGTTCCCATTTTTCCGGTTAATAATACGAATAAAACAGATTGTTTCAAAGGTAAATGCCCAGTTAATTTATCATTGTTAAATAAAGCTAGACCGTTTGTAATTACTTCTTTTCCTTTTATTTTTATAGAAGGGAGGGTAAAGTCTTTACCGGGATCTAACATTTTTGTAGCAGCTGTCTCTAAAGTTTCTTTTGGAAATACACTCATATCTTCTAAGCTTTTCACTTTTTTCTTTAGAAAATCTCCAATTAGTAAATTTCCTACTTTCTTTTTTTCTAGTATCTCGGATGTTTCACCATCTACTGCAATAAGTTTTACTAAAGCAGTTGGGTTTGTTGGGTCCCGAAAGCTGACATCTAAATAAGGTAATATACCTTTTTTTAGGATTTTGGTTCCTAGTAATTGAACACCATATTTAAAATAACGAATATTCCCAGTCACATTTTTTTTTAGGGCATCGCTTGTATCCCTTATGTTATGCCCCGTTGCTGAATGTATTTCATTTTCGAATGAAGATTGCTCTCCGCTTGAACTTTTTACGAGCTCGATTGTTTGCTGGAGTTTATTCTCTTCCGTAATATCAGATCCAATACTATAAGCTAACCTTGCTTCCCTTAATGGTTCTTGATCCCAACAGCCAGAAAGGAGGGAACTAGCAAATAATATAGAAAGTAATTTAACTTTTCTTGTGAACATACTGTTCTCCTTTCTTATTTCGTATCACAGAATAAAGTAGAAATAAAAGAGGGAGGACAACAATAAAAATATACGTGAACTTATCAGTGAAAGTTGAGATTACTTTTAATTCTTCAGGTGTATCTATAAATAAGGCTACACTAAAAGCAATAATACCAATGATTGGAACAGCTTTTTTATGATTAGCAAGATTGAATATATGTCCCACTCCGATTGAAGCAGCGCAATAATAACTAGCAATAGAAGCTGCAACTGTTATCATCCATATGGGAATGAATAGTAAATCCGTCCGGTCTATAATCCCAATATGTAAGGAACGTAATAAGTAAGCAACTGGTTCTGGAATAAGCTCAATTTGTTTTGGACTAAATACGATAAAGCAAATCCAAACAGTAAAAGTATAAAAAAGTGTTACAAATCCATTAGCGATAGAAATGGCCTTCAGTTTTGCGACAGAACTGCCATTTACTTTTGGAAAAGCGATAAGAATGATTTCAAAACCATACATGGCTGTAATTGTTTCTTTGGATGCTTGAATTATATTCCACCAGCCGGCTTCTGTAATGGGAAAAATATAAGAAAAATCAGCTCGGGAAAGCCCTAGGGCAATTAAAAGGGCCATTGGAATAATGAGGATAGAGGCCATGACATAAAATCGTACGATGACTTTAAAAGTGTTATAAGCTACATAACAACAAGCTATTGTAAATAGCATGAGAATGGCAGACCAAGGAGTAGCTTGTAATATCCATACTTTAATGACATTACAAGCATTCAACATAACCGTCATACCAATAAGCGTAAAATAAAAAACATAAGCAAAACCTAATAGTTTTCCAAACTTATTACCAAATAGCATACAAACGCTTTCATACATATCTGCATCAGGAAATCGCTTTAAGAAAAGCCACATAAGTAAAATAATAAGTTGAATTGCAAGCCCAGCGACGAGAGCGGAAATCCATCCACCTCCTTTTGCTATTGGGTGAAGACGGTTAGGTAGAGAAAGGATACCAACTCCGATTTGGCATTGAATAACGAAAAAGGTAAATTGAACGAGCGAAATTTTACTTTGCGTGTTTGTCACCGTCCTCATCCTCTCTCGTTACATGTTGTCGTTGCATTTTTTTCGGTTTTGGATCATGTGGTCGTTCCCAAAACGACCAAATTGGAAGTCTTACGAAAGAATCTTTCATATCTTTTATCCGCATCGGGGCAACAGGAGAAAGATATGGCGTATGAAATGAATGTAATTGACATAAATGAACGAAAGTTATAATTAGACCGAATGATATTCCGACGTATCCGAATATAGCAGCAAGAATCATTAATGGAAAACGAAGAATTCGAACTGCTGAACTCATATCGTTTGATGGAACGAGAAAAGATGAGATGGCAGTTAAAGCTACAACAATAATCATCGTATAAGAAACAAGTCCAGCTTTTACAATTGCATCACCAATTACTAAACCACCTACAATACCGATTGTTTGTCCAACTCGGCTTGGTAAGCGAATACCAGCTTCCCGTAATAATTCAAAGATTAATTCCATTAAGAGAGCTTCAAAAATAGGAGGAAGTGGTACTTTCTCTAATGAAGCTTTAATTGTATACACAAGTTCGAGCGGCAATACATCAGGATGAAAGGCTACGGTTGCGATATATATAGCTGGTAAGAGAAAAGCAATCAAGAAACTCACTAAGCGAATCATTCGGACGAAAGAACCGACAATCCAGCGGTTATTATAATCGTCAGGTGATTGATAGAAAGCAAATAACGTAACAGGAACGATAAGCGCTGTGGGATCTCCATCAGATAAAATAGCAACTCGGCCTTCCATTAAATTAGCGACAGTTCTATCTGGTCGCTCTGTATTTAATTGTTGTGGAAATGGTGAGAAAGACGTATCCTCTATAAATTCTTGTATATATCCCGGAGGCATAAGTGCATCTGTCTTAATCGTTTCTAACCTTCTTTTTACTTCTGTAACTAAATCGTCATTAGCTATGTTTTGCATATAAGCAATAGCTACTTTCGTGTGCATTTCTTCACCGAGTGTAAAATATTTAACAACTACATTTGGACTCTTAATGAGTTTACGAATAGAGGCTAAATTCGTTGCTAAATCTTCTACAAAACCAGTATGCGGTCCACGTACAATACCTTCATTATCAGGCTCTGTTATATCTCTTTTTAAAGATAGAGCCGTTTCAAAAATGCAAAAGCTTTCGACATGTTCATGAAAATATAAAGATTTACCTTGTAATAAAAGCTGCACACCATAATTTAAATTCGTTTCTTTTTTCATATTTAATGTAGAAAAAGCTTTATCTAAAGATAAATCCGATCGCGTTAATAATGGCTCAAGAGCTAATTGATGAATTAGATTTGGGTCTGCTAAAGATTCGATATATATGATTATTCCTTTTCCGTTTTGAAAAGGGAGATCTAATTTTTTTATATCATCAGAATGAGAAAGTTTATTTTCAATGTAATTAATGTTCTCAGGGAGTGATGGAAACATATGCTTTTGTTTTTTACTCTCTTGCTGTTCTTTTTGCTCTGTCATAATTTCCACCTCTTTTAGTATAAAGTTACTTCTGTTAATTTTTGCTTTTTGTGAGAAATTTATGCTTGGATTATTTTTGAAAAAGCAGCTTGAAAGTTACGTTACGTCATCTTTTATACTATAGAAAATAGGATATAGGGGATGATATAAATGACTTTGAGGCATATGTGGGGATGGAAAGAAGTTTTATATTTATTTGTGTTTGTATTTATTATTGTTCCAGTAACTGTTGAATCTCTTTTTTATGACTATGCTTTAAAAATAATAGGTAACTCATTATATGCTGGGGTATTAATGGGATTTATAATGGCAGTGATATTTACTACTGTAGTTTATCTTTTTTGTATAAAAAGGTATAAACTCTCGTGGAAAGATATTGGAATTCGGAAGCTTTCATGGAAAAATCTCTTATGGACAGTTGGAGCGGTTATTTTCTTAATTGTAGCTAGTATTGCTGTATTAGTGATAATGGAGAAAATGGGTATTTCTTTTGAGAACAGTAAGACGGAGACGGTCCAAAATGATAAATCAATCTATTCATTCTGTATCGCGGTAATTGGAGCAGCAATTATATCACCAATCTATGAAGAGATTTTATATCGAGGTGTTTTTTATACATTTTTTCGTGATCGATATGGCATGTGGGGCGGTATGTTTATAAGTTCCATAATATTTACCGTTGTCCATATTCCAACATATAACACATTACCGGTGAACTTTTTAAGTGGAGTAGTATTTGCTTGGTTATATGAGAAAACAAATTCTATTTTATCGGCTATGATTGCCCATGCATTATTCAATTTCATAGCAGTACTTCTCACATTTGTGTCGAATTAAGAAGATATATAGGAGGGATATATATGGAAATAGCTGTAGAACGTGTTTTTACGAAAGAGATTTTAAAAAGAGCAGCGGGTTTGTTTCATGTAACAGTAGAAGAAAAGCCACTTGGGGATTTTGAGAATTATATTTTTAAGGCGAAGGGTGATAATGATGAAGATTACGTATTACGTTTAACACATTCTTCTCATCGCTCTAAACAAGAGGTAGAGGCTGAACTAGATTTTTTACGATATGTTGCGGAGAATGGGGCAAAGGTAGCAGGACCTCTTCATTCAAAGTCTCAAAATCTTGTAGAAGAGATTAGAGCAGAGGATGGGACTTTCTTTTTCGCTTCCTTATTTACATATGCAAAAGGTGAGCAAGTAAAAGGAGAAGAATCGCCTTATTGGGGCGAGCCTCTCTTTGAAGCGTGGGGAAAAGCGATTGGACAACTGCATCGCCTTACAATGGATTATCCTAAAACAGACTACCGTGATACGTGGGAAGAAGACGAAAGTGGAATTGCTAATGAATTAGAAGATGAGAAAGTGAAAGAGGTTGCTGCTGTATTAATGGGGGAAATAAAGACTCTTCCAATTGGAAGAGAAACATTCGGCCTTATGCACGGCGATATTCATCCAGGTAATTTCCATTATGATGGGAAAGAGCTTACAATCTTTGATTTTGATGATGCGGCCTATAATTACTTCATTCATGATTTGGCAATGGTTCTTTATTACTCGGTCCTTTTTACACCGTGGACAGTGGAGGAGAAGACGACATTCGCTCGTAAACAGTTACAAGTGTTAAGAAAAGGATACGAATATGAGCACAGGCTGGCGGATAGTTGGTATGAATCGTTACCACTATTTTTACGCTTACGTGATATAGGTTTATATGGAACGCTTCAAAAGAAGTTTAAAGGGAAAGATATGCCTGATAATTTCTTGAAATTATCGGAAGAGCTATACGGAAGAATTATCGAAAAAGAAGCAATTGTGAATATATAATACATTTAGTTCAAAACAAAGTATATAAAACAAATATATACTTTGTTTTTTTATACAAAAATATGTTTACTTTATTAAAATAATATTGTCCTAGATTCGGTATACACTTATAATTTTATATATATTCTGAATATTCTTTATAAAAAGAGGAGGGGGAATGTTGGAAGCTATCGTAAGTTGGATCAATAATATTGTTTGGAGTCCAGCACTTGTTTATTTATGTTTAGGAGCAGGTTTATATTTTTCCATTCGAACGAGGTTTTTACAAGTAAGGCATGTAGGAGAAATGGTGAAGCTTACATTTCAAGGAGAAAAATCGGATGCTGGTGTTTCTTCGTTCCAGGCGTTAGCACTTTCTTTATCAGGGCGCGTTGGAACAGGAAATATTGCGGGTGTTGCAACGGCTGTTGCATTTGGTGGTCCAGGAGCTGTCTTTTGGATGTGGGCGGTAGCTTTTCTAGGAGCAGGTTCTGCTTATGTAGAATCGACACTTGCACAAATATATAAGACGAAGCATCAAGGGCAATTCCGTGGTGGTCCAGCTTATTACATTGAAAAAGGGTTAGGGGTTAAATGGTATGCATTAGTATTCGTTGCAGCAACAATTCTTGCAACGGGGATGCTGTTACCGGGTGTTCAGGCAAATAGTATTGCTGTAAGTTTGGAAACAGCTTTCGGTATTAATACTTCTGTATCTGGAGCGGTATTAGTAGCGGCATTAGCGCTTATTATTTTTGGTGGAGTTAAGCGAATTGTTAACGTAGCGCAAGTTGTAGTGCCATTTATGGCGCTTGGTTATATTTTAGTAGCTTGCGTCATTGTTGCTATGAATATTGAAAAATTACCAGATGCTTTCATGTTAATTTTAAAAAGTGCATTTGCATTAGAAGCAGCTTTTGGTGGAATTATTGGTTTAGCAATCTCTTGGGGAGTAAAACGTGGTATTTATTCCAATGAAGCAGGACAAGGAACTGGGGCCCATGCGGCGGCAGCTGCTGAAGTATCACATCCAGCTAAACAAGGGTTAGTACAAGCATTTTCCGTTTACATTGATACATTATTCGTCTGTTCAGCAACAGCATTTATGATGATTATTACAGGCATGTATAACGTATTTGATGCAAGCGGAAAAAACTTTATTGTCAATAAATTAAATGGTGCACAGCCGGGTCCTGGTTATACACAGGCAGCAGTAGAATTTGTTTTTCCTGGATTTGGAAATGGTTTCGTTGCAATCTCTTTACTATTCTTCGCGTTTACAACAATTATGGCGTATTACTACATTGCAGAAACGAATATTGCATACTTAAATCGTGATAAAGACCGTCCTTGGATGTCCATCGTACTAAAATTTGTATTCTTAGGAGTCGTATTCTATGGTTGTGTAAAAACAGCTGCAACAGCATGGGCTTTAGGTGACATTGGTGTAGGGATTATGGCATGGGTTAACATTATCGCGATTTTACTACTACAAAAACCAGCATTGATCGCATTAAAAGACTATGAAAAGCAGAAAAAAGAAGGGAAAGATCCAGTATTTGATCCGCAGGAATTAGGAATTAAAAATGCTGATTTCTGGGAGCATGAGTACGGGAAAGATAAGAAAGAAGAAGTATCTTAACAGAATAGAAATGAAGAAGCAAAGGGGAAACTCTTTGCTTTTTTTTATGGACAAATTGAAGCTAAAAGTTATTTTTGGGACTGTTTTTGAATATAAAAAGAATGTACATGCTTTGTTAGGGGAAGGGGTGAGTATGTTGATAGAGTTTCGTAACGTAAATAAATATTATGGCAACTTTCAAGTTTTGAAAAATATTAATGTGCAAGTGAAAAAAGGCGAAGTGGTAGTAGTAGTTGGTCCTTCAGGATCAGGAAAAAGCACGTTGCTTCGGTGTATAAATCAGCTAGAGACAATTACCGACGGAGAATTAATCGTACAAAATACGGAGGTACACAATGCAAAAACAGATATGAATGAATTACGCCGAAATATCGGGATGGTTTTTCAGCATTTTTATTTATACCCGCATAAAACGGTTCTTCAAAATATTACACTAGCACCTATTAAAGTAAATAAAGTTTCCAAAGAAGAAGCAGAAAAAACAGCAATGTTTTATTTAGAGAAAGTAGGAATCCCGGAGAAGGCTAATGTATATCCGCATCAACTATCCGGAGGACAACAGCAAAGGGTAGCAATTGCTAGAGGACTTGCGATGCAACCGGAAATTATGCTGTTCGATGAGCCTACGTCTGCTCTTGATCCGGAGATGATCGGGGAAGTACTTGATGTTATGAAAACGCTAGCTAAAGAAGGGATGACGATGGTCGTCGTCACGCATGAGATGGGATTTGCAAGAGAAGTAGCAGATCGAATTTTATTTATGGATGATGGCCAAATCATTGAGGATACAACACCAGTGCAATTCTTTGCAAGTCCTGAACAAGAAAGAGCGCGTCTATTTTTAAGAAGAGTGTTAAATCATTAAAGGAGGAATTTCATGCTTAAAATGAAAAAGTTGTTTACGTTAATCGTATTTTCATGTTTATTCGTACTTGTCGTTGCTGGGTGCGGAAGTAAAAAAGATGAGGCGAAAGAAACGAATACGAAGCAAGGCGGGGCTGTTGAACAAATTAAGAAGCGCGGGAAACTAGTAGTTGGAGTGAAGAATGATACGAACTTATTTGGCTTGAAAAATCCTTCAACAGGGCAGGTAGAAGGATTTGATGTTGATATCGCAAAGGCGCTTGCGAAAAAAATCCTTGGAGATGAAAAGAAACTAGAATTAAAAGAAGTAACGTCTAAAACGCGTATTCCACTACTGAAAAACGGTGACATTGATGCAATTATCGCAACAATGACAATTACGGAAGAACGTAAAAAAGAAGTTGATTTTTCAGATGTATATTTTAAAGCAGGGCAATCGTTACTTGTGAAAAAAGGAAGCAATATTAAGAGTATTGATGATATAAAACAAGGTGTGAAAGTATTAGCTGTAAAAGGCTCAACATCTACAAATAACATTCGTCAAAAGTCACCAGAAGCGACTGTATTAGAATTTGAAAATTACAGTGAGGCATTTACGGCGTTAAAAGCAGGAAAAGGTGATGTTTTAACGACAGATAATGCAATTCTTTACGGTATGGCAAAACAAGATTCAAATTATGAAGTTGTAGGGAAAATTTTCACGGATGAACCGTACGGAATTGCAGTGCAAAAAGGTGCAGATGATTTAACGAAAGAGATTAATAGCTTGCTAAAAGATATGAAAGCGAATGGAGAATACGATAAATTGTATGAGAAATGGATTGGTCAAAAACAAGAAAAATAAAGTGACACTTAATTGGAATAAATAATAAGAGTGAGAGGATGAGGGATGCTCATCCTCTTCTTGTAAAGAAAGAGGGGAGAATATGTGCCTGATTTTTCTATACTAACGAATAACATTGATATGTATTTAGAAGGCTTTAAGTATACAGTTATGTCTAGTGTAATTGCATTAATAGGAAGCTTTATTTTAGGAGTAATTTTGGCGGTAATGCGTATTGCACCGATTCGTATTTTAAATTGGGTAGGATCAGCTTTTGTAGAGTTTGTAAGAAATATTCCACTCGTATTAATTGCATTTATATTTTATTTCGCTTTACCTGTAATAGGAATTACTTTAAATGGTTTTGTAGCAGGAACAGTTACGCTTACGGTATATACGGCAGCGTTTATTGCGGAAGTTATTCGCGCTGGTATTCTATCAGTTGCGAAAGGTCAGATGGAAGCAGCACGTTCCTCAGGATTGACTTATACGCAAGCAATGTACCATGTCGTTTTACCTCAAGCGATGAAAATCGTAATCCCTCCTTTAGGAAATCAATTTCTCAATTTAGTAAAAAACTCTTCCATACTCGGAATTATCGCTGGTACGGATTTGATGTATCAAGGAGATTTAATTTCAACGAAGACGTTTGTTACGTTTGATGTCTATATATTTGTCGGGATGTTTTATTTAATATTAACAATTCCGCTCAGTATGCTAGTGCGTTATTTAGAAAAACGCTTGGCAAAGGAGGCGGTGTAAATGGATTTTAAGGGAGCAATTACAGGAGATCATATTCTATTTTTATTAAAAGGATTACTTATAACATTAGAGGTAGCGCTCGTAGCAATTGTACTTAGTTTTATTATTGGAAGTGTAATCGGTATATTGCGCTACACGAAAATACCTGTCGTCTCACAAGTATTAGGAGTTGTAGTTGAAGTGATTCGAAACTTACCACTACTGTTAATTATATTTTTCACGTATTTTGCA
Organism: Bacillus cereus group sp. BceL220; assembly: GCF_051776965.1. NCBI lineage: Bacteria > Bacillati > Bacillota > Bacilli > Caryophanales > Bacillaceae > Bacillus > Bacillus cereus group sp. BceL220. Next base: position 113,297 of record NZ_JBPWBC010000009.1, read on the forward strand.
CTTCCAGAAGCAGGCTTGAAATTAGAAATTATAACAGCTGCAATTGTTGCTTTAACAATATTTGAGGCAGCAATGATATCTGAAATTGTTCGAAGTGGTCTGTTATCTATTGAAAAAGGACAGATTGAGGCCGCAAGATCTTCAGGATTAACGTATGTGCAAGCGCTTTGGCATATTATTTTGCCACAAGCATTAAGGAGAATGGTCCCGCCGCTTGTCAGTCAGTTTATTTCATTGCTGAAGGATACGTCGCTAGCGGTTGTTATATCACTCCCAGAGCTTATGCATAATGCTCAAATTATTAGCGGGCAGAATGTAAATTATATGATTCCAACGTTTATAGTAGTAGCTTGTATGTATTTTATCGTAAATTATAGTTTATCAATTTTATCGAGAAGGTTAGAACTTCGTTGACTCTTACAATATATGTAAGAGTTTTTTCCTTGTTTATCCTTATTTTCCTCTAAATAGAATCTAAATCTTGCAATAATTAGATTTTTTATATTATTTTATCAGAAAAGTTTTAATTTTATATAGAAAATGTAATCGCTTTCGTGTATATTTTTATTATCAGAAAATTTTAACAAGACATAGGGGTATGGTAGGGGGAGGATTTAGATGCAGCAACCAACGAATGAGAAATTACATCGTACGATGAAGAGTAGACATTTATTTATGATCGCACTTGGTGGTGTAATCGGAACTGGTTTTTTCTTAGGTTCAGGTTACACTATTAATCAGGCTGGACCAGGGGGGGCCATCCTTTCATATTTAGTAGGCGGATTTATTATGTATTTAACAATGCTTTGTCTTGGAGAGTTAACGGTAGCAATGCCAGTTTCAGGTTCTTTCCAAAAGTATGCAACGAAGTTTATTGGACCAGGAACGGGCTTTATGATCGGCTGGCTATACTGGCTTGGCTGGGCAGTAACAGTAGGACTAGAATTAACGTCAATCGGTTTAATGATGAAAAGATGGTTTCCAAATGTTGATGTTTGGGTATGGTGCCTTGTATTCGGCGTTATTCTATATGCGTCAAATGCTATCTCAGCGAAAAGCTACGCTGAATTAGAATTTTGGTTTTCTAGTATTAAAGTAATTACAATCCTTGCATTTGTTGTTCTTGGTGGTAGTGCATTATTAGGATTTATATCATATGACGGAAAAGAAGCAGCACCTCTTTTCTCTAACTTTGTAAGCGATGGTGGACTTTTCCCGAATGGACTAGCTGCCGTATTACTTACAATGATTACAGTTAACTTCTCGTTCCAAGGAACAGAGTTAATCGGAATTGCAGCGGGAGAAAGTGAAAATCCAGAAAAAACAATTCCACGTGCGATCCGTAATACAGTATGGCGCATTATGTTATTCTTCATTTTAACAATGACAATTTTAGTAGGATTAATTTCTTGGAAGGAAGCAGGCGTAATTGAAAGTCCATTCGTAGTTGTATTTGATAAAATCGGTATTCCATATGCAGCTGATATTATGAACTTCGTTATTATTACTGCGTTATTATCTGTAGCGAACTCTGGATTATATGCAGCGACACGTATATTATGGTCACTTGCAAATGAAGGAATGGCACCAACTTCTTTCAAGAAAGTAAATAAACGTGGTATTCCAATTACAGCGCTAGTCGTAACGATTGCGGTAGCTGGATTATCCCTATTCACAAGTTTCCTTGCAGAAGATACAGTATACATGTACTTATTATCGATAGCTGGTTTATCGGCTGTTTCAAGTTGGATCATTATTGCTCTATCGCAACTTCGCTTTAGAAGTCAGTATATAAAAGGCGGAGGAAAGTTAGAGGACTTAAAGTATAGAACACCACTATATCCGATTGTTCCAATTTTAGCTTTAATTACAAATAGCATCGTTGTTATTAGTTTAGCGTTTATTCCTGAACAAAGAATGGCGTTATACTGCGGTATTCCATTTATCATTTTCTGCTATATATATTATTATTATATGAGTAAGAAACAGCAGAAACCGATGAAAGTGGAGATGGACAAAACAAATGAAACTAACAATCAAACACGATGATATAAAGGCAGATTTATCGTACGCTCAATTAGCGATTGGAAAAGAAAACGGGTATTCACCGTTACAATTACTCGTTTCTTCTATCGCAGGATGTAGTGCAATTGTCTTTCGAACAATTTTAGAAAAGAAACGTATTACATACGATACGTTTACGATCGAAACTGAAATTGGTAGAAGTGAAGCTTTATCCAAACCAGTTGAAAGTGTTCATTTGCACTATAAAATTAAAGCGGAAAACATTACAGAAGAGCAGTTGGACAAAGCATTGCAGCTTGCAGTGAAAAATTGTACGATTGTTCAATCTGTAAAAGATAGTATAAAGGTTACGGAAACAATTGAACTAATAAAATGAAACATAAAAACGTGAGAGCCGTATTCTCACGTTTTTATGTTTTTAGAAAGAGGGGAAAGTGTAGTGGACTGTTTAGGTTGTAAATTAGCAAACGAAGAGGAAAAAATATATAAAGTATATGAAGATGATTATGTAACTTGCTTTTTAGATCATGCGCCTTTCTACCCAGGACATACTTTAATTGTGCCAAAGCAGCATGTTGTAGAAGTAGACGAATTAGATGACGTTGTAGCAAGATCAATTATGGATGCTTCTAAGCTGATTGCAAAAGCGATTAAGGCATTATATAAACCAGATGGAATTACAGTTTGTCAAAATGGTGGAGTATTTAACGAGTTAACACATTACCATATGCATGTCGTACCAAGATATAAAGAGCGTTCGTTTGCTGAGTTTTATACGGTGCAACCGGAGGAAAAGAAGAATCATAACTTTGAAGAGATAAAGAATTTGTTAAAAGAAGCGATAGAGCAAATACTGCATATTGAAAAGGTGTAAAAGAATTTTTCTTAGAGATACAGTCAGGAAAATTCTAATATTAAAAAGCCCAATTTCTTAGTTACAATAGAGAAATTGGGCTTTTGCTTATTCTATTATTAAATTTTATCTATAAAAAGATTTTGCAGTGTCACAAAGTTACAGTGCTCATTCGTTATATAGAGTGAGAGGAGGAATTATATGAAAGTTACAAACAACGATTATGAAAAGATGGAAGAGCTATATGAGTTGTATGAACAAAAAATTTATTATGTAGCTTATTCTATTTTAAATAATATTCAACAGGCTGAAGATGCGGTTCAAGAGACGTTTATTACTCTTTATAAGAACTTGGAAAAGCTCCATAGCTTGAGCACTGAAGAGCTTAAACGCTATATTTTGAGGGTCGCGAAAAACAAGGCGATTGATAGTTACCGGAAAAATAAACGACATGAAACATTTTTAGAAGAATATGAAAGAGAATCAATAGAAGCAGTAGATGAAAATATTGAAGAGTGGGAAAAACGTAAAATGTCTGAGGTTCAAATTGATACATTGCTAAACGAGTTAAATGAATCTAACAGACAGGTGTTTAAGTACAAAGTCTTCTATAACTTAACGTATCAAGAAATTTCAAGTGTAATGGGGATTACGGAGGCTAATGTCCGCAAGCAGTTTGAACGCGCTCGAAAACGAGTCCAAAATATGATAGGAGGTATACAACATGACGAATTCAAAGAACTCCAAAGAAATATATGAACTTGCTGAAAAAATTGCTTTAGATGATTTTGATAAATCCGAAGAACAACATGAATTTTCACATACATATACGCGCAAAAAGAAATTGTTTATGGAGGAAATGAAGCTGAAAGATGGACAACCACAGAAAAAGCGTAAAAGACATCGTGTGTTAATCGCTGCTGCCTGCTTATTGATTGGTATGCCGACAACCGTTTTTGGTGCAGTGAAAGTCTATAATATGATTGTCCAAAAACAAAATTACGAAGTAAATGTTTCAGTAACAAACAAGGACTCGAAAAAGAGTGATAAGTGGTATAAGTTGAAGATTGGTAAATTGCCAGAAAATATGGAAGCAATTGATGACTCTGCTATGAAATATTCATTTAAAGATAACGACGCAAATGGAGGCTTTTCATTTAGTCTTTGGAGAGTAGGGGAAAATGCGGACTTTCAAACTTTATATTCAAAAAGCTACGAAGAAAAAGAGATAGGTGGCAAGAAAGCAGTAATTGTTCATAAAGAAACTGGAAACAACAATGTAATGTTTGATAGGAAGGTCTTTCTCTTTTTTGAGAAAGAAGGGATTATGTTAGAAAGTTTTATTGGATCAGATATAAATGAAGAACAAATGATAGATGTCTTAGGGAATATTTCACTTGAGCCCACGTCAAAAGAAAAGGCATCACATATATCAAATTATGATAAAAAGTATTTTAGCCAAGCAGATGAACCTAAAAAACCTAAAGTGATTCCTTTGAAAAAAGATAGCAAACGACTATTTCATATAGGGCAAAAGGTTCCAGTAACGATATCTATGGATAACAGCCAAATTGAATATGTGATAGAAAAAGTTGAAGTTTTTGATTCGATTAAAGATTTTAAACAAGAGAACTTTAATGAACTTGGCCTAGGGATATTAAGCAAGAAGAAGGCTTTAGATCAGACGGGAAAACTGCTATCGTACAGACGGGATGTATATAAATTAGGGAATGGTAAAGATTCAATTGATACATTAGTAGATTCGCAATTAGTTAATGTTAAATTTGTCTACTTGACAACAACAGTGAGAAATATTGGTAAACAGGCGACAGAAGAAATCTATATGCATCCATCCATAAAGCAGCTTAAATTTGAAGGGAATGCATGGAAATACGCTAAAGAAGAGGGAATGGATGCAACGCGTATTATGACGGGAGAAGTTGATTATTTAGAGCCTCACGGAGATGGGAAAAGCTTCTACAATATTGGCAATATCCGACCAGGAGAAACGGTAAAAGTTAACTTCGGTTATTTTGTAGATGAAGATAAACTAGATTCAATCTTTTTGGATGTTTTTAATTACAGAGGGACTGGCGACACTGAAAATATGAATGCGAAACATCGTTGGTGGTTTGATATTCGTCAATAGTAACAACTGAACAAAAAAGCTGCTTATATTTAGCAGCTTTTTTCGTCTTCATACATATGTAAAACTTCTTTTGCGCGTATACGTAAACCATCTATCAATTCTTTCGGTTCTAAAACTTTTGCATCGTTTCCAAGTCTATAAAATAAAGGAGTAATAAAGTTAATCTCACCTTTATCAATTGTTGAATTTATATATCCTGTCCCATCCTCGTTTACTATAACGAATTCCTCAAGATAAGGAACGCTTTTACATTGGCGTACGCCTTCTGTTGTCAGTAAAACATGTAACTGAGTAGGATTGTGTACTACGTTAGAGTTAGAGGCAAACCACTCTTCTAAATTCATGAATGTATCTGTATTTTCTTCCATCGATAATATTGAGAGAATACGATCAACGCGATACAGTAATACTTTTTTTCTACCGAAGTCATAGGACGGTAAGTACCATAACCCGTCGTGAGCATATACACCAATCGGATGAACATGTTTTGTTTTTATCCCTGATTTAGATTCGTATTGAAAGTGTAAATTTTTATTTTCAATAGCCGCTGTTAACACTTTGTTTAAAAGTGGGGTCTCAATTGTTCTCTTCGGATTCCAAAAGGAGATATAAGAACGTATTTTATCAACTTTCGCTTTCGCCTCATGTTGTAGAGAGCTATATAGTTTATGAGTAACAGAATTGATTTCTGTATTAAAAGGCAAGTCTCTATAGTAGCTTAAAGATTGAAAGGCAAAAAAGATGGAGACTGCTTCTTCTTCCGTAAATAAAATAGGCGGAATTACTCTATTCGTTAATACTTTATATCCTCCGTTGCGACCTTGTTCAGCGTAAATGGGCAATCCCATATCACCTAAATCTAAAATGTATCTATGGACAGTACGAACGGAAATATTAAATTCATCAGCTATTTCTTGAGCTGTAAATGTCTTTTTCGCAGAAGCAAATATAAGAATATCTAATAAGCGTTTAGCTTTTGACAAATGTATCACCTTTTTTCTTTTTAAACATGACATAAATTGTCGTGTTTTATTGTTAGTATATTGTTTACATCATATGTTATCAAGATGAGATGCAAGGAGGAAAAGATATGTCACGTGAAATAGTTTTATTTATTGCGGCGAGCTTAGATGGATATATTGCGAAAGAAGATGATGATTTACAGTGGTTAATGGAAACCGAAGGGGAGGGAGATAACGGTTATACAGAAATGTACGAAACGATTGATACAATAATTATGGGAAAAAGAACGTACGATTATGTAGTAGAGCATATAGAACCATTCCCGTATTTAGATAAAAAATGTTATGTTTTTTCTAACTCAGAAAAAGGTTCAAACGAACACGTGGAGTTTGTAAATGAAGATGTAGTGGAGTTTACAAAAAGGTTGAAAGAGCAAGAAGGATCTAAAATATGGATGGTCGGTGGAGGGAGTCTACTGAGAGAGTTCTTTAAGAATAATTTAATTGATGAATATGTTGTTACAATTACACCGCATATATTAGGTTCTGGAGTTCCGTTATTTCAAGACAAGAACCCGGAAATTAATTTAACTTTAACGGATACGAAACGTTTTGGGCAATTTGTAAATTTATATTATAAAGTAAAATGATAAAGTGAAACTTTAATCAGTGGGGGTTTTGTTCATCTCCCACTGATTATTAGTTGAACCAATCGGGCTTTTACGGGCAGTTGATCCCCCACCTAACTTCTTTGCTTCCGCTGAATTTTGATGTAGGGGTCTTACTGCCCGTTAATGCGGGATAAAGAAACACGACTATTGATGATAGTCGTGTTTTTTTATGGATGGTAATGAAATTATAAAACAAGATCCATGATCAACTTCACTCGTGACAGTAATCGTCCCGCCGTGTAGTTCTACGATCTCCTTCACGATAGAGAGCCCTAAGCCAGTTCCACCTGTAGCGCGTGTTCTTGCTTTATCGACACGGTAAAAGCGGTCGAAAATGTGAGGGAGGTCTTCAGGTGGAATACCTTCGCCTTCATCTTCAATTGTAATGGAGATACGTTTATGTTCTTCTGTAATAGAAATGTTTATATGAGAATGTTCTTTTGAATGTCTATAAGCGTTATTTAAAATGTTTACTATAACTTGTTCAAATCGCTGTTCATCTAAGTTTACTAGCAGTGTAGGAGAACAAGAGAAAGAAACTTTAATGTATCTTTCTTTATACATGGCGTTTACTTTTTCAGCTATACGAGTAAGGAAGGTGTGTAAATGCACTTCCTTTACTTGAATAGAAAAGTTATGTTGTTCCATTTGTGCAAGTGAAAATAAATCTTGAACTAAGTTTGTAATGTAATCAGATTCATCTTTTATAATCGATAAATATCGCAAACGTTGCTCAGGAGAGGTGCTTTCTTTTAAAGCAATGTCAGCATAACCTCTTACGTATGTTAACGGTGTTCGTAATTCGTGAGCAACACTTGCTAGAAATTCACTTCGCTCTGTTTTCATATAATGTAAATCATTTGCGAGCGTTTGAATAGATGATGCTAGTTCACCAATTTCATCATTTCGAGTAGTCGTTAACGAAACGGACAAATCGCCTTTACTCATTTTTTCAGTGGCATGTTTCATGTGTAACAATGGTTTTGTTAATAAACGTGATAATAGAAAGATGGTGATGGCTGTTAGTAGAAACGTAATGACTCCGGCAATAATGAATTGTCTTGTTAGCCCGTTAACCATTTCCTCGATTGATTCCGTCCCGAGAAACATATATACGTAGCCTTCCGTTTTTCCAGCCACTACAATGGGGCTAACTGTACATATATAATTAGATGTTTTCCAATGATTCTCTATAATTGCTCCGTCATGATCTGTCCGTGTTTGCATCTTTTCAATATGCTTTTTTATAGTAGTATTTATTTCATTGGATTTAGCTAGTACCTCCTTATTTGCATTTGTAATAACAACAGTAGTTTCGGCTTCGGATTCCATTAGTGCAACATGGGAGATTGTTTGCTTATCAAAATACTTTTCAAGGACATCTCTGTGACTATTTCCGCGCTTTAATAAAGCTGTCATTTCTTCATTTACTCTATTGTTGACAAGGCTATAATAAAGCGAGACAAATAGAACACTTTCGATTAAAAGTGTAACAATCAAAAAATAAAATCCGAGCTGAATAGAAATTCGCTTCATTGCTTTGCTCCTTAATCTAGAGTATCAACCCATCGATATCCGACTCCGTAAACAGTTTTTAAATGATGATCAATAGGGAAATGTGCTTTTCGCAATTTATCACGTAAATTGCGAATATGTGAATCGACTGTGCGATCTTCTGTATTTGTGTTTAACCCCCAAATTCGTTCGATGAGCTGATCACGGTTTAATACGTAGTTCACATGGCGTAAAAATAATCCGAGTAAAGAAAATTCAATTGGTGTGAGAAGGAGCTCTTCATTATGGACAGAAACGAAGTGTTTTGTTTCATCCCATACAATACCGTGATATTGGATTTGTTTATGTTCATTTGTACGTCTTAAAACGGCTTCAATTCTTGCGAAAAGTTCTTCTTCATGGAAAGGTTTCGTTACGTAATCATCGGCTCCGAGTTTTAATCCTTGAACGACATCTACTGTTTGATCACGAGCTGTAACCATAATGATAGGAATGTTACTAAAAGATCGGATTTTTTTGCACGTTTCCCATCCGTCCATCTTTGGCATCATAATATCGAGTAAAACAAATTTAAAGTTTTGATTTTCTATATGTAAAATAGCTTCTTCTCCTGAATTCGCACATACGCAGTTATATCCAATTGGAGTAAGATAAAGAGTTAATAATTCAAGCATTCTCGGTTCATCGTCTACGAGCAGTATATCAATCATAGAGAGCCCTCCATATTTATAATCGTTACTTAAAGTGTAATGCAAAATCATGAAGAAATGGTGCAGATTATGATGTGTCTGCATAATTTCTTCAGAATTGCTTGTTATTGTGGAGTTGAAATTACATTTTAGGTAATCATATTGGCTCAAAAATGATTAATACGGAGGCGGTATAGTGAAAAAAATGACCCGAATTTTTGGGATAACAATAATTACAGCAGTTGGTCTTGCTGCATGCGGACAAACGAATACAGACCATAAAAACCATGAATCTACAAAAGAGAAAAAAACAGAGCAAAAGGAAATGAAAATGAATCAGGAGGTAACGGCGCCAAAAGAAATGAACGAAGGGGCATCGAATGATTTATTAACGACAAGTTTAAAAAATGTGACGAGGTTAAATACAAATGATCCCCTGCAAATGGCAGTGTTAACTTCGCAAACGATATGGCCAGCAACCCATAAAGAGAACCAGCCAGGTGCTGTTATTTTAGTACCAGTGAGCGAGTGGCAATTAGGTATTGCGAGTGCAGACCTTATTCATCATCCGAATAACGGACCGATTTTATTTATAGAAAAAGAAAAAATACCAGAAATGACGTTAAAAGAAATAAAACGATTAAATCCAATCGGAACGAAAGATGGAACACAAATTATGGTGATGGGGGATGTAGGTACTAGCGCGCTTGAACAATTAAAAGGTTATAAAATAAAACAAATAAAAGAAACGAACCCAGCTATATTTGCTAAAGATGTTGATAAGGAGTATGCCGATATAACAGGAAGCTACCCAAATAGTGTTATTATCGGTTCGTCTGCAGAAGAAGGACGTTTATATACAACCCCCGCTGTAAACTGGATTTCTCATATGCCGGAACCACTACTCTATACAGAAAAGAATAAAGTGCCAGAAGCGACAATAGAGGCATTAAAGATGAGAAAAGATAAAGCAAATATATATGTACTAGGACCAGAAAAAATCGTTTCAAAAGAAGTAGAAAAAGAGTTAAGCAAATACGGGAAAGTAACGCGTATTAGCGGTGAGACTCCAACAGAAAATTCTATCGCATTTGCGAAGTTTAAAGATGAAAAAACAAAATTTGGCTGGGGATTCACAAAACCTGGTCACGGTTTATCATTTGTTTCAAGCAAAACACCAGATTTAGCAGTTGCTGGGGCACCTTTTTCACATATGGGTAAACACGCACCTGTTGTCTTGTTAGAAGAAGGGAAAGCTTCACAACCAGTGTATGATTTCCTTGCTACTATTCAGCCGAAGTTTAAAGATGATCCAACACTTGGACCATATAATCATGGCTTCTTATTAGGAAGTACGAGTGATATTTCATTTGAAACACAAGGAATACTAGATGAGAGGTTAGAAATTGTTCAGGAAAGTGGTCAAGGACACGGTGGACATTAATGAAATGAGAAAAGACGCTACTGATATAGCGTCTTTTTTTATTTTTCTCGACAAAATATGACAAAAAAGTTGTAACTGTTTCTGTTATGATAGTTTCGGAAATCTTACATTTTACATAATCGGAGGAAAAAGAATGTATAAAAAATTGGGTACTATTGCTTTAACAGGTGCACTTGCTTTTAGTTTAGCTGCTTGTGGTGAAACTGAAGTTAAAGAAGTGAGTAAAAACGATGCTCCTAAACAGGCTGAAAAGAAAGATAAAAAGGAAAAAGCTGAAAGCAAGATTTATAAAATTGGAGATACGGTAGAAGTTAATGGTCTACAGCTTACTTTCAGTTCAGCTAAATTCGTTGAGCCTAACGAATACATAAAAGCTGAAAAAGGGAAAGTACTAGAAATCGCTTTTAACGCTAAAAATAATGGCAAAAAAGATATATATTTTGGAACTTCTGAGTTGAAAGTTGCTGATACTAACGGCAACCAATTCAAAGAGTACTTTGGTGGGGACAATACGTTTATAAACGAAAATATTGCGCCAGGTAACCAAATTACAAACAAAATGTTATTTGATGTACCAGAAGGCGATAAGTTTGTTGGTACATTTAAACCTACATTTACATTTGACGAGAAATCAGTGAAATTTGAATTTGAAGTTGCTAAATAAGGAGAGATTGAAATGAAAAGAACAGCTGAATTTGTATTAGGTCTTATTGGAGGTATTTTTGGTATTATTTGTGCATTTGTTGCTTTATTGATCGGCGGTATGGGAGCTGCTTTTGAAGCTGATGGAGCAAATACTGTTATTGGTTTAGGTTGGGGAGCTGTGGCTCTATCAATCTTAGGAATTGTTGGATCTGTTATGGTAAGAAGTAAAGCGAAGGTTGGCGGTATTATGATGACTGTGGCTGCTATCGGTGGATTTATTTGTATTTCTATAATTTACTTATTACCAGGCGTATTATTATTAATCGGTGGGTTAATGGGTATATTCCGTAAGGATAAAGCAACTGTATCTGCATAAAATGAGCACTCGAAAGAGTGCTCTTACTATTTTCATTAAATTAGCATAAACTCCTCTAATCCTAAACTATCCAAACTAAACCTCATATATGAAGTGGAAATATCTATAGAACTTTAAATGAATTCCCTTGGTAGCTAATATCTTGATCCTTGGATTATTCAATTAAATGAACTAAATTACATGTGCATTTTTCATCCATCCAAACAAAGTTCTCTTCATTTGACATACTGTAGAATCCGAAATCATTGTACGTTAAATCAACAATAGGTGATAGTATATTTAAAGTTTCCTAAAAAAGAAGCTACGAAGGTAACATCTTTTTAGGAAACTTTTACATAGTAAAAAATCTTCTACTCGTTATATAATAGCTTTCGTGCAGTCGGCTAGATTTTCTTATGGAGAAAATCAAATTATAAAGGAGTAGAGGAGTGGTATTTTGTTTCAAACGATAAAAAATGATTGGTTTTCTAATGTGAGAGGGGACGTGTTATCAGGAATTGTCGTTGCTTTAGCGTTAATCCCTGAAGCGATAGCTTTCTCTGTTATTGCAGGCGTGGATCCGACAGTTGGACTATATGCAGCCTTTTGTATTGCAGTTACCATTTCATTTGTTGGCGGAAGAACTGGGATGATTTCAGCTGCAACAGGTGCAATGGCATTATTAATGGTAACGCTCGTTAAAGATCATGGTTTGCAATATTTATTTGCTACAACAATATTAACAGGTATTGTCCAAATTATTTTTGGCGTGTTCAAACTGAGCTCATTTATGAAGTTTGTTCCGAAATCTGTTATGAGTGGTTTTTTAAATTCACTTGGAATTTTAGTTTTTACAGCGCAATTACCGCATTTTAAAAATGCAACTTGGCAAATGTATGCACTCGTTGTATTAGGACTTGCAATTATATATTTATTTCCACGTATTACAACGGTTGTACCTTCTACGCTTATTTCAATTATTATTGTGACGAGTATTGCACTTATGAGCGGATTACAGTTGAAAACAGTAGGGGATATGGGAAGCCTACCGAAAGAATTACCGTTCTTTAGTATTCCTGATGTGCCATTTACATTAGAAACATTAGGGATTATTTTACCTTATGCAGTTATGCTTGCAATTATTGGTTTACTAGAGTCTTTATTAACAGCTTCAGTTTTAGATGATATGACGCATACAGAAAGTAATAAGCATAAAGAGGCACGCGGACAAGGGATCGCAAACATCGTCGCTGGTTTCTTCGGAGGAATGGCAGGATGTGCAATGATCGGTCAATCTGTTATTAATATTAAATCAGGTGGACGAGGTCGCCTATCAACATTTGTAGCGGGCGGATTTTTAATCGTATTACTATTCGTTTTAGGAGATTATGTCGTTCATATTCCGATGGCAGCTTTAGTTGCGGTTATGATTATGGTTTCAATCGGAACGTTTGATTGGAACTCTGTAACAACGATTCATAAAGTACCAAAAGGAAACGCATTTGTTATGATCGTAACAGTTGTGATTGTCCTAATTACACATAACTTAGCAGTAGGTGTAATTATCGGAACAGTAATTAGTGCGGTGTTATTTGCATTCAATATGGCAAAGATTCACGTGAAACATTTATATATTGAAAATAAGAAAATATACGAAATTCACGGTCAACTTTTCTTTGCATCCACAGCCGATTTCATAAAAAATTTTTCATTTAATGAAGATGTAAAAGAAATTGAAATGAATTTTACTCATGCGCACGTATGGGATGATTCAGCGGTGGCATCAATTGATAAAGTTATCATAAAGTATGAGCAAAGTGGTGTGAAAGTAAGTATAACAGGATTAAATGAACGTAGCTCAAAACTTGTTGCAAATTTAGCTACTTATAATAAAAGAATTGCTAGTTAAAAGCCTCCTTTTTAGGGGGCTTTATTATATAATACGAGTAGGATAACGAAAAGGGGATTCAGCATATGTACAAACAAATTATATTAGCATGTGACGGTTCTGAACATGCACTTCGAGCAGCGGAACATGCAACATATATTGCGAAATGTAGCGAAGAAACAAATGTTGAAGTTGTGTACGTAGTAGATAATAGAACGGCAAAATCAGATATTATACAAGGTCAAACAGATTTAGAAACAATATCGGCTAGTCGAAAAGATAAATTAAAAGAGATTGAAGTTTTATTAAAGAAAGAGAACATATCTTATACAATTACGATATTACATGGTGATCCTGGAGATACAATTGTTCAATATGTAAATACAGGAGATATAGATCTTGTTATAGCGGGAAGTAGAGGATTAAATACACTGCAAGAAATGGTACTTGGTAGTGTAAGTCATAAAATAGCAAAACGAGTGAAATGTCCGGTGATGATTATAAAATAAAATGTAACTAAAGACCTTAGTATAGCTGAGGTCTTTTTTATGTATAAATAACTCTCATTTGTGGAAATACTAGATATATAAGTTGAAAAGATGTTAACTTACAAATTTGTAAGTTAGTTGTTAGAGAAATCGATGTTATGAAATTTTTCCCATTGGTAAAATAAAAGTATCAAAGGGGAGATAGGGAGGATGGAAGCAATGAAATCATTTCAAAATTTGTCATATAGTCAAGGGGTAAGCTTAATTTGTTTAGGGGGATTTGCTGGATCTGTTACGTTAGCTGTTTTAATAAAGGTATTTCATCAAATCTTTTAATATTAGAGTAGGGAAGGAATTGGTTGTTATCATTAGTAGGAAAAGCAATGAAAATAAAAAATAGCTCTTAGCATGTATGTAAATGCTAAGAGCTATTTTTATGTTTATTTTTCTACTTCTGGCTTCTCACTTGTTACAGTAACGTCTTTCCAATGTGAAGTTATTTGATTCACTTCAGTGTTGACATCATAATTTTTTACGCGCTTATTAACACCTGTTAAATCAAATGTGTAATGAATTGGAATCATCGGTGCTTCGTCATGAATTAATTTTTGCCATTTATCGTATACTTCTTTACGATATTTTTCATCAGTAGCTTTTTCTGATAATCCTGCTTCTAATAACTTCGTATTTTCATCATTTACCCAGCGTTGATAGTTGAATCCGGCATTTTTGCCCCATAGGCCAGAAAGGTCAGGGTCAGAGCCAGTGTTCCAAGCACCGGCAAAAATATCAACCTTCGGATCATCTTTTTTAATCATATCACGCATAGCATTAAATTCGTGTAAGCGTCCATCAACAAGTTCTACTTTTAAGCCGATATCTTTCCAAGATTGAATGTAGAATTTAGCCAGCGGTTCACTTGTTTCACTACCACTACTAGTTAAGAAGTTAATCTTCAATTCATTACCTTTTGGATCTTCACGGAATCCATCACCATTTTTATCTTTATACCCAGCTTCATCTAATAGTTTTTTCGCTTTATTTACATCGAAATTATACGCACCAACATCATTATTATGGTACTTTGGCATAGATGGTGGAATTGGAGAGTTAGCTGGAACGCGAAGTCCGTGATATACTTTCTCTCCTAATTTTTCTCTATCAATTGCATGTGCCATCGCTTGACGTAAACGAACGTCTTTGAACTTATCGTTATCCATTACAGCTTCATTCTTTGCTTTGTCCATATGTCCGAACTTAAATCCGATATAAGTGTAAGCAAGGTCAGTTTTACCAATTAGTTGTGTGTTTTTTAATTTACTTACGTTCGGATATTGATCAGCAGTAATTGCTGCAATATCAATATCACCTTTTTTCAGAGATGCACTAACAATAGATGGATTTACAACTTTTAATGTTACATTTTTTAGCTTAGGTTTGCCGCCCCAGTAATCATCAAAACGCTCATACTCAACTGATTCACCAGGAACGATTTTCTTCACTTTAAATGGACCGAATCCAATTGGATTTTGACGGATTTTATCTGATTCAGCTAGTTTTTCAATTGGTACATCACCTAAATATTTTTTAGGTGTAGGATATGTCCAAATACCAGTTTTTAGTGAAGGGTTTACTTCTTTATAAGTAATGGAAATTGTTTTTGGATCGACTACTTTAATACCAGAAATTTTGTCAGCTTTTCCATTGTGATATTCTTCCATACCTTCAATCATTTGCATTTGTGTATCGTAACGGATACCTGTATATTTGCTATTACCGATTATTAAGTAAGAATATTCTAAATCCTCAGCTGTTACAGGATTACCATCGTGCCATTTTACATTATCTTTAATTTTAATTGTAATTGTTTTTTTATCTTCAGAAATTGTATAAGTTGCAGCACCGTCATTTGTAATTTCCCAGTTTTTATCTGTAGCTAATAATTGTTCATCAAAGAAATCCATAATCTCTGAATCTGGAGCAACTTCATACAATACCCTACTTAAAACACCAGCGAAAGGTGAATTTGAAACGAGTCCATAAGTTAATGATCCGTCTTTAATTTCTTTACCGTCATTTTTTACAGCAGCACTAAATTTATTTGTTTCTACTTTTTTTGTGTTTGCCTTTTTACTACCGCTATCAGCACCCCCACATGCAGATAGTAATAATGTTGAAGCAGCAAGTGTACTTAATACTTTGTACAGTTTTGGTTTGTTCATAACTTCTCCACCCCTTATCCTTTTCTTTGTCTCGCATCAGCCGCACGCTTTAACGCTTGACCAATAAAATTTATACACAGCATCAACACTAAAATCATGATTGATGCGGGTAACCAAATCCACCACTTTTCTTGTAATACATCTGGGTTAGTTGCGTAACTTACAAGTGTACCAAGACTTGGTGTGCTCTCTGGTAGACCGAAGCCTAAGTAAGTTAAACTAGATTCAATTCCGATGTTACCAGCAAGATTTAATGTGATATTTACGATAATAATAGAACTTAAATTAGGTAATATTTGCTGGAAGATTATTTTCCAATTTGGTGTTCCTAATGTTTTTGATGCAGATACGTAATCAAGTTCTTTCTCAGTCAATACTTTAGAGCGTATAAGCCTTGCTTTTCCGACCCATAAGAAAGCGGTCATTATGAGAATAAATGTCGTAATATTGAAAGTTGGAACGAGTGAGATAAACACGATAACAATCATTAAGAATGGTAAAATCATCATAAAGTCGATAAAACGCATAATGATGTTATCGACAACTCCTCCAAAATAGCCAGCAATTAGTCCCGTCGTAAGACCGATAAGGGTTGCTAAAAGAGTGATGGCTAAACCAACCGTAAAGGAGTTACGTGTACCAATAATTAATTGTCCGAAAATATCACGGCCTCCATAATCAGTTCCTAACCAATGTTCAGCAGAAGGAGGGTCATAAATAGCGAATAAATCGACTCGGACGATATCTTCTTGCTTCATAATAAATGAAGTTGCGTAAACGGCTATTAATATTAAAGCTAAAAAGAATAGAGAAAACATTGCTAGTTTATCTTTACGAAATTCTCGCCACATAATGGAGAAACCAGAGGGGCTCTTTTCGTAATGAATGACTTCAGTTTGTTTTTCAGGATTTGCTAACATAACGTTTCTTCACCTCCATTAATCAATACGAATACGTGGATCAACGATGCTTAGAATAATATCGGAAAGAAGAGTCCCGAGTAGCGTTGCGAATCCAGTAAATAATACAAGAGCAGTTACGACACTGAAATCACGTTGAGTGATAGATTGGAAAAATAGTTGTCCAATTCCTGGATAGCCGAAAATATTTTCTAGAATAATAGAGCCTCCAACTAAACCTGTAATTTCATATCCTAAAAATGCTGCAATTGGTAAAAATGAATTTCTTAAAATATGTCTGGAATATACTTTAGATTCTGGTACACCTTTTGCTTTTACTGTGCGTACAAAATCTTTATGTTTCGTATCGATAATTTCACTTCGTAAATATTGTACAGTTCCTACAGTTCCAATTAATGCCCCAGATAAAGCTGGTAAAATCATATGATTGAATTTACTTAAATAGTAATCAAATGATCCTGTTGCAACTTGTGGATCAACGCTACCACTCGTAGGGAAAATTGGATATAAAAAGCCGAATAAGAATAACATTACTAACCCGAAAATAAATAGTGGTGTACCGAATCCTAAAAAGTTATAGAGCGTAATGAGTCGATCAGCCCACGTATCATTCCAACGTCCACTTATAACTCCAAGTGGAATAGCAATTAAGTAAGTAAGAATAAGAATAAGAAGAGCTAACAGTATGGTATTGCCAAGACGTTCCCCGATAATATCTGTTACTTTTATTTTATGTGCGTAAGAAATACCGAAATCCCCTTGTACAGCATTTGAAATCCACCTTACATATTGAGTGGGAATAGGATCGTTTAAACCTAGTTTTTCACGTTGTTCTTCGAGCACTTTTGGATCGGCTTTTGGGTTTGCTAGTTCAGCGCCACTTAATGCATCACCTGGCATTGCCTTAGCCAGTGTAAAGACGAGTACGCTTAATATGAATAATTGCGGTATCATAACTAAAACCCGGCGTAATATAAATTTCCACATGTTTTATCACTCCCTTAAGGTAATGCCACCCGGTGTGTTGGCGAGATTGGTTTTAAATCGTAAGCACGACCATTTTCATTGAAATAACTTTCGTATGATTTCTCATACTCAACGCTTACCTCACGACGCAATTTACGTTGTTGCTCGCGGTTTTCTGGACGAATATCAGGAATAGCTGATATTAGGCGCTTCGTATAGATGTGCTGTGGATTATTATAAATTTCAGCACTAGTTGCTTCTTCCACAATGCGTCCGCGATACATAACACCGATACGGTCACACATATGGCGAACTACACCTAAATCATGACTAATAAATAGGTATGTTAGTCCGAGTTCAGATTGTAAATCTTGCAAGAAGTTTAAAACTTGAGCTTGTACCGACACGTCAAGCGCGGATACAGGTTCATCTGCGATAATAAGCTTCGGTTTTAGTGTAAGTGCGCGTGCAATACCAATCCGCTGTCTTTGTCCACCGGAAAATTCATGTGGGTATTTATACATGGACTCAGGATTTAATCCAACTTTATCAAGATAATCTTGAACAGCTCTACGCTCTTCATCAGGTGAGAGTTTCTCAAAATTTCGAAGTGGTTCAGCGATAATATCCATAACACGTTTCTTCGGGTTTAAGGATGAATAAGGATCTTGAAAAATCATCTGAATATCTTTTCGTTGTTCTCTTAGTTCTGAGCGACTTAATTTTGTTAAATCTCTATTATTAAAATGAATGCTACCGCCTGTCGCTTTTGTTAAGTGCATAATTGCTTTTCCAGTTGTTGATTTGCCGCTCCCAGATTCCCCAACGATTCCGTATGTTTCGCCAGGTTGTAGTTCGAAGCTTACGCCATCAACAGCACGAACGTAATCTAATGTACGGCCGAAAACACCACCTTTAATTGGAAAGTGTACTTTTAAATCTTCTACTTTAAGCAGTGCCATGAGTTACGTCATCTCCTTTCTTATGTTGGAAGTTGAAATGTTTGTAGCAAGTGCAACGTACCCAATGGTCTTGTTTTACTTCATGTAAAACGGGATTTTCTTCATGTTGATCAGGTCTAATCCATGGAATCCGTGCTTGGAATCGACAACCTGTGCGAGGTAACTTAGCTAATGTCGGTACAACGCCTTGAATAACATGTAATTTTTCTTTTTCAGCAGATGCAGACGGGATTGAATTTAATAAGGAACGAGTATATGGATGAAGAGGGTTATTAAAAATCTCTTCGACTGTTCCTGTTTCTACAACTTGTCCTGCATACATAACGACGATACGATCAGCGGTTTCGGCCACGACGCTTAAATCGTGTGTAATTAAGATGATGCCCATTTTCGTTTGTTCTTGAATGGAACGTAATAAATCTAAAATTTGCGCTTGAATGGTTACGTCAAGTGCAGTTGTTGGCTCATCTGCAATAATGAGCCCTGGCTTACAAGCAATTGCAATTGCGATAACAATTCTTTGTCTCATTCCGCCAGATAATTCGTGTGGGTATTGTTTATATGTAAGTTCTGGTTTTGGAATACCAACTTGATGAAGTAGTTCTAAGGTGCGTTCTTTCTTTTCAACTTTTGAAAGGCTTGTGTGGTAGTCTAAGTTTTCTTCGATTTGTTTTCCAACTGTCATAAGAGGATCGAGTGCTGTAAGAGGTTCTTGGAAAATCATTCCGATATTTGAACCGCGTACTTTATTTATTTCGGCGGTTGACATGCTTAGTAAGTCCTTATCTCTATAGTAAAGCTGCCCTTGTAATTTTGTATTTGCTTCATTATGCAGTCGCATAATGGAAAGGGCAAGTGCACTTTTTCCGCATCCTGACTCACCAACGATAGCAACAATTTCATTTTCATGAACAGTTAAGGATACATTATCAACTGCTGCATGATACTGATCTTGTATACGAAAGGAAGTTTGCAAGTTTTCAATACGAAGAAGTGAATTCTTCATGGCTATCCCTCCATCTTTTCTGAAAAGACTAAATATTTTGTATGTTGTTATTTTAATATAAATTGACAATGTTTGACAAGGATAAGTTGAAAAAGTATTCAAAAATCTTTTTATATAAAAGTGGAATGCAGTTGTATTAGGTATTGAAGTGATTTGGAAACGCTAACATATATATGAGAGGAAAATAAATCTTTTGTAAGAAAAAAGATTTATATGTAGAAAAAAGAGAGGCATTCTGGAAAGAATGGTCTCTCTTTTTTTGATAAGTATAATATTTGTACTTAAGCTTGCTTTTGTTTTACTGACCCTGTATTTAAAGTAAGAGCAAGGAAGAACATTGCAAGTACGCAAGATGCAAGTAATAAGATGAATCCGCCATCCCATCCGAATGCATCTACGATAAAGCCCATAGCGGCACTAGCGAAAGCTGCTCCGCCTAAGTAACCGAAGAATCCAGTTAAGCCTGCTGCAGTTCCAGCAGCTTTCTTTGGTGCTAAATCTAGAGCGTGTAGACCAATTAACATAACCGGTCCGTAAATTAAAAATCCAATTGCGACAAGTGCGATACTATCAACCATTGGATTACCAGGAGGGTTTAACCAGTAAACAAGAACTGCGATAAATACACCGACCATAAATAGAATACCAGCAGGTGCACGACGACCTTTAAATAGTTTATCACTCATCCATCCGCAAAGAAGTGTACCTGGAATACCAGCCCATTCATATAGAGCGTAAGCAGTACGTGAGCTACTATGAGTAAAGCTTTTTTCTTCTACTAAATAAGTAGGAGCCCAGTCTACAACGCCGTAACGTACGAAATATACGAAAACGTTCGCAATAGCGATGTACCATAAAAACTTATTGTTTAATACGTATTTAAATAAAATTTCCTTTACTGAAAGCTCGCGTTCGCGGTCTTTTACTTTTTCATCTGGTGGATATTCTCCAGTATGTTCTTCAATAGAAGGTAGTCCACAAGATTGAGGCGTATCTTTCATTGTAATTAATACATAAATACCAACTAAAATTGAAAGAATACCTGGGAAGTAAAAAATACTTTTCCAGTCATCTGCGAAGAAGTATAAGCCTAATGTTACAAGAGAAGGCATAAGCGCGCCGCCGACATTATGAGCGACGTTCCAAATAGACATTTTTGTACCACGTTCGCTAATAGAGAACCAGTGAACCATCGTACGGCCACAAGGAGGCCAGCCCATACCTTGTACCCATCCATTTAAAAACTGAAGTACAAACATAAGTATAATGCTCGTTGTAATGAAAGAAAATGAGCCGAAAATAATATTAATGATACCTGATAAAAATAGCCCAGCTGCTAAAAAGTAGCGAGGATTACAACGATCGGATACGATACCCATCAAGAATTTACTTAATCCGTAAGCGATAGATACTGCTGAAAGGATAACCCCAAGTTCCCCTTTACTAAAGCCTTGCTCGATTAAGTATGGCATTGCTAGTGAAAAGTTTTTTCGAACAAAGTAGTAACCTGCATAACCGATGAAGATACCTAAGAATACTTGTAAACGTAATTTACGGTATTCGCTATCAACGCGATCAGCTGGTAAGCGTTCCGCGTGGGGCGCAGGTTTAAATAATTGTGTGAAAAACATAAAATGAAAATCCTCCCCTAATTAATTCGAAGCGTTTTAAGACAGAGAACATAAAAAGGCCATGAAATATAAAAAAGTTTCCTTTTTTATGATTCATAGCCGTGTACTCCGTTTCTCCGTGACTGTCAATATTAACTTCGTCGAAAATTATACAACTTTGTGACAAAAATGTAAACGTTTTTATAAATAAAAGTATTGACGGATTTTGTTCGCGGGATTAATATTTAAATACGTTAAATATTTTATTGTTTAAATAAGAGGTGGATAACATGCCAAATGATATGACGCATATCGATAAAATTCAAGCTCTTGCCTTTTCGATTGGAAAGAAAATGCAGACGGAGTTATTAGAACAAATGCAAGCAACAGGACTTACACCACCGCAGTTTTATATTTTAAAGATTTTAGATCATTATGGGGCTTCAAGAGCGACAACATTAGCAAAAAAGATGTATGTGAAGCCTAGCGCGATTACAGTGATGATTGATCGTCTAATCGATCAAGAACTTGTAGAACGCTATCACGACAAAGATGACCGTCGTGTTGTCATCATCGAGTTAACGAAAAAGGGGAAAGCTAGAGTAGAAGAGGCAATGACAGCTCGCAACGAGCATATTGCAAAATACTTTTCACATTTAGAGTTGCAAGAAAGAGAAGATTTATTACGTCTCTTTGAGAAGTTAGAAACCATTATTTGCGGGACACAAGAGAAAAAAGAGAATAACTAAGAGGAATTGAGGAGATTACATGGAGCAACAAGAAAATCAAAATAGAAAGTTGTTGTTAATCGGTTTAGTAATCGCGATGCTATTTGCTGCATTAGATGGAACAATTGTTGGTACAGCAATGCCACGTATCGTCGGTGACCTAGGCGGATTAAGTTTAATGACATGGTTAACGACAGCTTATATGTTAACATCAACGACAGTTGTACCAATTGCAGGTAAATTAGCGGATTTACTTGGTCGTCGTAACGTATATATAACAGGGCTAGTTATTTTCATGATTGGTTCGGCGTTATGTGGTATGGCGAATGGTATGACAGAATTAATTATTTTCCGTGGTATTCAAGGTCTTGGTGGCGGTATTATGATGCCAATGGCTATGATTATTATTGGAGATATGTTCACGGGAAAAGAACGTGCGAAATGGCAAGGTATTTTTGGTGCGTTATACGGTCTTGCTTCTGTAATTGGACCGCAAGTTGGTGGTTGGATTGTAGATGCAGTGAACTGGAGATGGGTATTCTACATTAACTTACCGGTTGGTATTTTAGCAACAATCTTTATTGCAATGGGATTAAAATCACATAAACAAACAGGACCAATTAAAATTGATATCGCTGGAATCTTTACGATGATTCTAGGTGTTGTAAGTTTATTGCTTGCGCTAACGTTTGGTGGAAAAGATTATGCATGGGATTCTTGGCAAATTATCGGTTTATTCGCACTAGCTGTAATTGGTATCGTTAGCTTTGTTATTGTTGAAACGAAAGCTGAAGAGCCGATTTTACCAATGCATTTCTTTAAAAATCGCACATTTACAATACTGAATGCGATTGGATTCTTTATGAGTATTGGAATGTTCGGCGCGATTATGTTCGTACCATTCTTCATGCAAGGTATTGTAGGAGTAAGTGCTGCTGAATCAGGAACAATTATGACTCCAATGATGATTACAATGATTGTAATGAGTATTATCGGTGGGCAACTTGTATTAAAAGTTGGTGTAAAACCACAAATTATCGCAGGTATGCTTATTATGGCCGGTGGTTTCTGGTTATTAACAACGATGGATATGCACACAACGAAGCTTACAGCTACTTCTTATATGATGGTTATCGGTTTAGGAATGGGTCTTGTAATGCCGACATTAACATTAGCGTTACAAGAAAGCTTCCCGAAAAAAGACCTTGGTGTCGTAACGTCATCAAGTCAGTTCTTCCGTCAAATTGGTGGAACATTTGGTATTACAATTTTAGGATCAATTATGAATAACACTTCAGGTACAACGTTAACAAATAAATTAGTACCTGTATTAGATACATTCCCGAAAGAAGCGGGACAAATGGTAACGAAATTTAAAGATATGATTCACACAGATCCACAAGGTTTATATTCGATGCTATTTAGCCCAGAGGCATTAAAACAAATGCCAGAAGCGTTTGCTAACAGCATTGTACCTATTTTGAAAAACTCTTTAGTAGACTCGCTTCATACTGTATTCTTAACAGGATTAGTATTTATCGTAGTAGGTGCCATCTTTACGATTTTCTTACAAAAAATTAAACTATCAGATCGTAAAAAAGATGCTGAAGAGCCTGCTGTAGAAGAAAAAGAAAAAACTGTATCATACTCGTAATGAAGAAGCATCGCCTTATGGCGGTGCTTTTTTGAGTATAACCTTAAAAGCTTTTTAGTGAGAAATGATTGACGTATTTTTAGAAATACGTTATATTATTTTCTGTAAACGGTTACATGAAATGAGGAGAAAAGAGAATGAGTACGATTAAAGACGTTGCGAAATTAGCGGGAGTATCTGTTGCGACCGTTTCCAGAGTTCTAAATAAAAATGGATATGTTCACGAAGATACATTAAAAAAGGTAGAGCGTGCAATTGAGATGTTAGATTATAAGCCTAGTACAGTAGCGCGTTCACTGTATAATAAAAAGTCTCGTTTAATTGGCTTAGTTGTTCCAAATATCGTGAATCCGTTCTTTCCAGAAGTTGCACGTGCCGTAGAAGATGTAGCACATAAACAAGGTTACACAGTTGTTCTTTGTAACTCTGATGAAAGTTTAGAAAAAGAGAAACAATACATTGATGTACTTAGACAAAATAATGTAGATGGATTTATTGTAGCAACGAATCCACAAAATAGTGTTAATTACATGAATTTATCTGTTCCGGTTGTTGCGATTGACCGTATGTTTAATGAGCGTATTCCTACTGTATATGCAGATAACTATGCAGGAAGTCAGGCTGCGACAAAGTTGTTACTAGATAAAGGATGTAAACATATTGCACATATTCGCGGTCCACGTGATGTGAGTACTGCAAATGAACGTTTTGAAGGTTTTGTAGACGTTATTACGCAAAATAATCTTTCGTATATGATTGCGGAGAGTACGTTTGATCCAGCAAATAGTGAGCGTGTAGCGATGGAATTATTAGAAGGATACCCGCATATTGATGGTATTGTTGCTGGGAATGATTTAATTGCGATTGGTATTGTAAAGGCTGCACTTCAAAAGGGGATTGCCATTCCAGATGATTTACAAATTATCGGATTTGATGGAATTTCTTTAACAGAAATGATGTATCCATCTATTACAACAGTTGCACAACCGATATATGAGATGGGAAAAATTGCAACAGAGTTGTTGTTAGAGCAAATGGAAGGAAATGCATTAGAAGAGAAACACTATCGTCTACCGATTAAAATTATTGAACGAAATACAACGAAGTAAGGAGATGAAACAGATGCCAAATATTGCAGTAGTAGGTAGCATTTCAATGGACTTAGTGGCTGTTTCAAAAAAACGGCCGAAAGCAGGAGAAACAGTAATTGGTGAAGCGTTTCATACAATCCCTGGAGGGAAAGGGGCGAACCAAGCGGTTGCTGCAGCTAGATTAGGAGCAAATGTAGCAATGGTTGGAGCGGTAGGAAATGATGATTACGGAACGGTAGTTAGAAAAAATTTAGAGAACGAACGTGTTTTTATCGACTATGTGGTACCGGTTACAGATGGAACGACAGGAATTGCTCATATCGTTTTAGCAGAAGAAGATAACAGTATTGTTGTCGTACAAGGAGCAAATGCTCTTGTAAATAAGTCAGTTGTAGATCGCTCAAAAGACCTTCTTATAAAAGCAGATATGGTTGTTCTGCAACTAGAAATTCCACTTGAAACAGTAAAATATGTATTGGCTATTTGTGAGGAGCATAATATTCCAGTTATGTTAAATCCAGCGCCAGCACAAGTGTTATCAGAAGATATTTTAGAAAAGGCAACTTATATTACGCCAAATGAACATGAGTGCCGCATTGTATTAGATGATTTTACATCACCAATTGAAGATTTATTGGCGAAGTATCCAAATAAATTATTGATGACAGAAGGTTCTAACGGTGTTCGTTTCCATAATGGAACGGAGATTGTACATGTTCCTAGCATTGCTGTTGATGTAGTGGATACAACTGGAGCTGGTGATACATTTAATGGTGCGTTAGCAGTTGCACTTTCTGAAGGAGAGACACTTCAAAAAGCAATTCGTTTCGCGAATATTGCCGGTGGTCTTTCTGTGACGAAACTTGGAGCACAGGGCGGTATGCCAACGAGAGATCGAGTACGTGAAGTGCAGGTGATTGTTGGATGAAAAAGCATGGTGTATTAAATAGTGAAATTGCGGCAGTCCTTGCTTCACTTGGGCATACAGATACAATTGTAATTGCTGATTGCGGGTTACCGATTCCGGATGGAGTAAAACGAATTGATTTAGCTGTTGAGATTGGAAAACCGAGTTTTTTAGAGGTGTTACAAGTTGTAGCTGATGATATGGCAATCGAAAAAGTGACGTTAGCAGAAGAAGTCATTATAAATAATGCGGAAGTAAATAAAGAGATCGAGCAAAAATTAATAGAGCCAGCATTTGAGTATGTATCTCATGAACAATTTAAAGAGCATACAAAGAAAGCGAAGGCGATTATTCGTACAGGCGAGGCTACGCCTTATGCAAATGTAATTTTACATGCAGGCGTGATTTTTTAATAAAGGGAAGTGATGGGAATGCATATTGAAATGAAAAACATTTCAAAGGCGTTCAATGGCAATCCTGTTTTGAAGAATGCACAGTTTATGATTGAAACAGGAGAAGTCCATGCATTGATGGGGGAAAATGGAGCGGGTAAATCAACGCTCATGAAGATTTTAACAGGTGTATACAAAAAAGATGATGGGACAATCACGATTGATGGGCAAGAGCGCACCTTTAAAAATGCGAAAGAAGCTGAAGAGTACGGCATCGCATTTATACATCAAGAACTAAACATATTGCCGAATTTAACAGTAGCTGAAAATATGTTTCTTGGTAAAGAGTTAATGTATGGGAAAACAGGTATTTTACGCACTCGACAAATGAACGCGATTGCGCAGCAGCAACTAGCAGAGCTAGGATTGCATGTAAGAGGTGCTATGTTAGCAGAGGAACTATCGGTTGGACAACAGCAAATTATCGAAATTGCGAAAGCGTTAATGACAAACGCGAGCGTTATTATTATGGATGAACCTACTGCGGCACTGACGGATCGTGAAATCGAAACGCTCTTTACAGTAATCAATAAGTTACGTAAAGAAGGTGTTTCATTCGTGTACATTTCGCATCGTATGGAAGAGATTTTCTCAATATGTGATGCCATTACGATTTTGCGTGATGGAGAATACGTTGGAAAGAGATTAATTTCAGAAACATCATTTGATGAAGTAGTGAGTATGATGGTGGGGCGCAGCATTGGTGAACGTTACCCAGAGCGAAATAGTCAAATTGGTGATGTCATTTTTGAAATGCGTAACGGAACGAAGAAAGGGAAATTTGAAAATGTTTCGTTTCAAGTGAGGAAAGGTGAAATCCTTGGTGTAGCTGGTTTGATGGGGGCTGGTCGCACTGATATTATGAAAGCGATATTTGGTTATGAACCTTTAGATTCTGGACAAATTTTTATAAATGGACAAGAAGTAAAGATTGATAGTCCGATAGATGCAATTAGACAAAGAATTGCTTTCATTACAGAAGATAGAAAGTCTGAAGGATTAGTGTTAGATTTTTCAATTCGAGAAAATTTAGCTTTACCGAATTTAGAAAGTCTTTCAAAGGGAAGTGTTCTAAGCAACGAGCTAGAACAACAGTTTACAGAGGATATGATGAAGCTTCTTAATGTGAAAGCATCTAGCGGAGAGCAGGCAGTGAAATCTCTTTCTGGTGGAAATCAGCAAAAGATTGTAATCGCAAAATGGCTAGGCATTCATCCGCAATTACTCATTTTAGATGAGCCAACAAGAGGTGTCGATGTTGGAGCGAAAAAAGAAATTTACTCTATCATGAATAAGCTTACTGAGCAAGGCGATGCCGTTATTATGGTATCATCTGAGCTTCCGGAAGTTTTAGGAATGAGTGATCGAGTTCTTGTTATTCATGAAGGAAAAGTCGGCGGCATTTTAGGGAAAGATGAGGCATCACAAGAGTCTATTATGGCACTAGCTACAGGGGGAGAGTAAGGATGGCTAAGAAGGGGAATGTATTACAACAACTCGGTTCTTTAATCGGTTTAGTATTAATTATCGTCGTAATTACAGTTTTAAATCCAGCGTTCATTGAAATTCCAAATTTATTTAATATACTGCGTCAAGTATCGATTAATGCGCTTATTGCATTCGGAATGACCTTCGTAATTTTAACAGGGGGTATTGACTTATCGGTAGGTTCTATTTTAGCATTATCAAGTGCACTTGTTGCTGGAATGATGGCAAGTGGCATGGATCCGTTCCTTGCAATGGCAGTTGGACTATTAGCAGGTCTTGTAATGGGAATTGTAAACGGTATCATCATTGCGAAAGGAAAAGTAGCTCCATTTATTGCAACTTTAGCAACAATGACTATTTTTCGTGGGTTGACGCTTGTTTATATGGACGGACGTCCGATCACTGGTCTTGGTGATCATTTAATGTTCCAAATGTTTGGCCGCGGTTATTTTCTTGGTATTCCGGTACCAGCTGTTACAATGATGATCGCTTTCGCAGTACTGTACTTCATTTTGAAGAAAACGACATTTGGCCGTCGTACATTTGCAATTGGTGGGAATGAAGAAGCAGCAGCACTATCAGGTATTAATGTTACGAGAATTAAAGTAATGATTTACGGTCTTTCCGGAATTTTGGCAGCGCTTGCAGGTATTGTCTTAACATCACGACTAGATTCTGCACAGCCGACTGCAGGTACTTCTTATGAATTAGATGCAATTGCAGCAGTTGTATTAGGTGGAACAAGTCTTTCTGGGGGAAGAGGATGGATTGTTGGTACATTCATCGGTGTACTAATTATCGGTGTACTAAATAACGGTTTAAATTTATTAGGTGTATCTTCTTTCTTCCAACAAGTTGTAAAAGGACTTGTAATCTTACTAGCTGTATTAATTGATCGCCGAAAAGAAGCGTAATGGAGGGACAGTTCATGAAGAAATGGTTACTTATACTCGTTGCATGTATTATGGTCATTACTGCTGGTTGTTCAATGGAACCACCAGAATGGGCAAAGGATTCTAGCGATAAAGGTCGAAATAAAACTATTAAAGTTGGATTCTCTGTTTCAACTTTAAATAATCCCTTCTTTGTAACTTTGAAAAAGGGTGCAGAAAAGAAAGCGAAAGATAGCGGCATCGAATTGATTGCTGTTGATGCGCAAAATGATGCAGCGAAGCAAACGAACGATGTTGAAGATTTAATTCAAAAGGGTGTCGATGTAGTTGTTATTAATCCGACCGATTCAGATGCTGTTGCTTCAGCGGTAAGTGCGGCAAATGCAGCAAATGTTCCTGTTATTACAGTAGACCGCGTTGCGAATTCAGGTAAGGTTGTTTCTCACATTGCTTCTAACAATATCGAAGGTGGTCAAATGGCTAGTGATTACATTCGTGAATTAGTCGGCGAAGGAGCAAACGTTGCTGAGTTAGAAGGAATCCCTGGATCGTCTGCTGCTCGTGAACGTGGGAAAGGATTCCATAACGTAGCCGATAAGTCTTTAAAAGTAGTTGCAAAACAAGCGGCTGATTTTGATAGAGCGAAAGGATTATCTG
Organism: Bacillus cereus group sp. BceL220; assembly: GCF_051776965.1. Taxonomy (NCBI): domain Bacteria; kingdom Bacillati; phylum Bacillota; class Bacilli; order Caryophanales; family Bacillaceae; genus Bacillus; species Bacillus cereus group sp. BceL220. The sequence goes on from NZ_JBPWBC010000009.1 coordinate 142,537, forward strand.
TTATGGAAAACATTTTGCAAGCAAATGATGATATTAAAGCCGTGTTTGCGCATAACGACGAGATGGCATTAGGTGCACTTGAAGCATTGAAGTCTGCTGGAAAAACAGATGTGGTAGTTGTTGGATTTGATGCAACAGAAGATGCTGTGAAAGCGGTTAACGATGGGCGTATGGCTGCAACAGTCGCTCAAAAACCGGAATTAATCGGAGAGAAGGCGATGCAAACAGCAAAAGAGATAACACAAGGTAAAAAAGTGGACAAATCTATTCCGATTGAATTAGAGCTTATTAAGAAAAATAAATAAATATAAAATGAAAATTAGGAAGGAAGAATAACAAATGAAATTCTTTATTGATACAGCAAACATTAACGAAATTAAAGAGGCAAATGCATTAGGCGTAGTAGCTGGAGTAACGACAAACCCATCACTTGTAGCAAAAGAAGGCGTAGATTTCCATGAGCGTATTCGTGAAATTTGCAGCTTTATAGAAGGACCTGTAAGTGCAGAAGTAATTAGCTTAGAAGCTGATAAAATGATTGAAGAAGGAAAAGAATTAGCGAAGATTGCTCCAAACGTTGTTGTAAAAGTTCCAATGACAACAGAAGGTTTAAAAGCAGTAAAAGCATTCTCAGATTTAGGAATTCGTACAAACGTTACATTAGTATTCTCAGCAGTTCAAGCATTACTTGCAGCTCGCGCTGGTGCAACATATGTTTCACCATTCTTAGGTCGTTTAGATGATATCGGTCATAACGGTATGGATTTAATTCGTCAAATCGCAGAAATCTTTGCAATTCATGGCATCGAAACAGAAATCATTGCAGCATCTGTACGTCACAGCGTTCACGTAACTGATGCAGCATTAAACGGTGCACATATTGCAACAATCCCAGCAAACGTAATTGCTTCATTAGTGAAGCACCCATTAACAGATCAAGGAATTGAGAAATTCTTAGCTGATTGGGAAAAAACACAAGAGAAATAATAGAAAATCAAGAATCCTAGTTTAATTGACTAGGATTCTTTTTTATTTAAAAGAATTTTCATGCAATTTTGCATATTGTCTTTTAAATTTGTTATATAAGATATTTAATATATATCACATAACTCTTTATTTTTCATATTTCGATATAAAGTGAAACTTTAATCAGTGGGGGCTTTGTTCATCAGCACACTGATTATTAGTTGAACCAAGGGATAAATAGATAGAGGGTCTGACCAGAAAACTGGAGGGCATGATTCTATAACAGAAAGTTTAATGTTTATAGAATTATGTCTTTTTATATAGGGAGGGTAGTAAACAGAGATTTCGACAAAAATGCACCGATTTATCTGAATTTTAAGTTTTATAAAAGGAGAGAAATAGAATGAGAAGAAAAGCGCCATTTAAAGTGTTATCGTCATTAGCAATTGCGGCAATTATCGGATGCACATCTGTAATGAGTGCGCCGTTAGCATATGCAGAAACGCCAGCAAAAGAGAAAGAGAATGTGTCTACAACGCCAATTGATTACAATTTAATTCAAGAAGATCGTTTAGCGGAAGCTTTGAAAGAAAGAGGAACAATTAATCCAGCATCTTCTAAAGAAGAGACGAAAAAGGCTGTCGAGCAATATATTGAAAAGAAACAAGGAGATCAGGCGAACAAAGAAATTCTTCCAGATGCTCACTTACAAGAAACGTCTGATTTCACAAAAAAAGTAAAAGAGAAAAAGATGGAAGAAAAGGAAAATGTAAAAAAGACTGAAAAAAATATTAATCTTGAGCAAAAGCCAGAACCAAATAAAAAGCAATTAAATGGGCAAGTTCCAACTTCAAAAGCAAAGCAAGCTCCATATAAAGGATCTGTTCGATCGGATAAAGTATTAGTGCTACTCGTTGAATTTAGTGATTATAAACATAATAATATTGATCAAACACCAGGTTATATGTATTCGAAAGACTTTAGTAGAGAACATTATCAAAAGATGTTGTTCGGTAAGGAGCCTTATACATTATTTGATGGTTCAAAAGTAAAAACGTTTAAACAATACTATGAAGAGCAGTCTGGTGGTAGTTATACGACAGACGGATATGTAACGGAGTGGCTAACAGTTCCAGGAAAAGCATCTGATTATGGAGCTGATGGTAGCAGTGGTCACGATAATAAAGGTCCGAAAGGTGCACGTGATTTAGTGAAAGAAGCTTTGCATGCAGCTGCTGAGAAAGGACTAGATTTATCTCAGTTTGATCAGTTTGATAGATATGATACAAACGGGGATGGGAATCAAAATGAACCTGATGGTGTAATTGATCATTTAATGGTAATCCATGCTGGTGTTGGTCAAGAAGCAGGTGGTGGTAAATTAGGTGATGATGCGATCTGGTCACATCGTTCAAAATTAGCAGTAGATCCAGTAGCGATTGAAGGTACAAAATCAAAAGTAGATTACTTTGGTGGAAAAGTAGCAGCACATGATTACACAATTGAACCAGAAGATGGAGCTGTAGGTGTGTTTGCGCATGAATTTGGACATGATCTTGGATTACCAGATGAATATGACACGAAATATACTGGAACTGGTTCACCTGTCGAAGCTTGGTCATTAATGAGTGGAGGTAGTTGGACAGGAAAAATCGCAGGAACGGAGCCGACAAGTTTTTCACCACAAAATAAAGACTTCTTACAAAAGAATATGGGTGGCAACTGGGCAAAAATATTAGAAGTAGATTACGATAAAATTAAGAGTGGTGTGGGAGTTCCTACCTATATTGATCAAAGTGTTACGAAATCAAATCGTCCAGGCGTTGTACGTGTTAACTTACCAGGTAAAAGTGTTGAAACGATTAAACCGGAGTTTGGAAAGCATGCATATTATAGTACAAGAGGCGATGATATGCATACAACGTTAGAGACACCATTCTTTGATTTAACGAAAGGAACAAATGCAACATTCAATTATAAAGCAAATTATGAGTTAGAAGCAGAGTGCGATTTCGTCGAAGTACATGCAGTAACAGAAGATGGAACGAAAACATTAATTGATAGACTTGGAGAAAAAGTAGTCCAAGGAGATAAAGATACAACAGATGGGAAATGGATTGATAAATCATATGATTTAAGTCAATTTAAAGGAAAAAAAGTGAAACTACAATTAGACTATATTACAGATCCGGCTGTAACATATAAAGGTTTTGCGATGGACAATGTAAATGTAACTGTTGATGGACAAGTTGTATTTTCTGATGATGCAGAAGGACAGTCTAAAATGAATTTAAATGGTTTTGTTGTTTCTGATGGGACAGAGAAGAAAGCTCATTATTACTACTTAGAGTGGAGAAACTATGCGGGATCAGATAATGGTTTAAAAGCAGGAAAAGGTCCAGTGTATAATACAGGTCTTGTCGTTTGGTATGCAGATGATAGTTTCAAAGATAACTGGGTTGGGGTGCATCCAGGTGAAGGATTCCTTGGTGTTGTAGATTCTCATCCAGAAGCGCTAGTTGGTAATTTAAACGGAAAACCAGCATACGGTAATACGGGCATGCAAATTGCAGATGCTGCATTTTCATTTGATAAAACACCAGCATGGAGTGTAAATTCATTAACACGTGGTCAGTTTAACTATTCTGGATTACAAGGTGTTACAACTTTTGATGATTCAAAAGTATATAGTAACAAGCAAATTGCAGATGCAGGAAGGAAAGTTCCAAACCTTGGACTTAAATTCCAAGTTGTTGGACAGGCAGAAGATAAATCGGCAGGCGCTGTTTGGATTAAACGTTAATAACATAAAAGCACATTCTTCATATGAAGAGTGTGCTTTTTAATTTGTACAGTAAGTTATTATTTTAGTTTATGTAATACAAGTGTTTATTCATGTGTAGTGTATCAAATTATGTGGGGAAAGGAAATATTTCCGAGGAAATTGTCGAAGTATCGTTGGTATTGATACACTTTTTTTGTAAAAGAAGAAATGTAGTATTGTCTTTACAGTTTAATTTATTTACATTGTTACTTGGCTATACACAAAAGTAATATATTCGGCAATAAAAGAGCGCTATTGGATAGTGCTCTTTTTTATGAATAGAAAGGAGTGAGTTAAATGAAAGAAGTAATTGAATGTCCACAGTGTGAAGGGGATATTACTGCGCAACATATTATGGATCTCCCGCATCCTTTTTCATTCAGGTGTCCACATTGTAAGGTGAAATTAAAAGAAATGAGGATCACACCATGTTTAATATTAGTGGCAATTTGTATCATTCCACTATTTATTATGATTGGAGAGAGTATTAAGGAATTACTAGTAAAATATTTTTCTATTATAGACGGTGTACCAACTGTACTTATTTTCTTCTTATTTTGTTATCCATTGTATTATCTCTATGAAAAATATAATGCCATATTGTTTATTAAATACGGCTTGTTGAAAGTTAAAAGTTGAATAGGGGTTTATCATTAAAAAAAGACAACGATGGATTATCCCATCATTGTCTTTTTTACTTTGCTTCTTACATAAATCATCCCAGCAAATGTTAATAAAAATGCTGTCCCGATAATGAAGCTGATGCTAGGTGATGCTCCGATTGCGCCGACTGTAAAGGAGCCAGCAACAACTCCTAATGAGAAGAAGGCATAAAATAATCCGAATGCCTTTCCGCGATTATCGTCTGTAGTATTTTCAACGAGTAAAGCGTTAATAGACGGAAAGAGGATTGCGAATCCAATTCCATAAATCATCATTACGATAAAGAGCATACCTTTTGTAGCAAATAATCCGAGTAAAGATAATGCGAATGCCATAACTGCAATTCCGATTAGCATTAGTTTCGAACGATTAAATCGATCGTAAATACGATTTGTTGGAAGCAAGAAGAAGAGGATAGCAGTTATACCGAATACACTTAACATCATGCCTGTTGTGGATGCTTTAAGCGCTAATGCCTCAACTTTTACTGGTAACATATAAGTGACAATTCCTTGTGAAAACATTAATGTGAAAGCACCAATATATGCTTGTAATAACGGTTCTGATTTTAAAAGTTCAACCATATCTTCTTTGTTCATCATTTGCGTTCTTGATGTATCTTTTCTTGATACGTTATTTGGTAAGAAGAATAGAGATACGATCGTACCAAGAGCCATTAAAATAGAAATAGTAATAAAGACCCACTCTACGCCAGCTGTTGCTTTCATAATACCGCTGAAAGCAGGTCCTACGATTGCGGCTGTTCCAACAGCCGCACCAGATAGAGCCATTGCTTTTCCTTGTCTTTTTGCATTTGTTTGTTTTGATAAAAATGTAAAGGCGGCAGGAATTAAAAAGCCATCACTAAATCCATGCATAAAGCGCACAACTAATAGTTGTTCACCACTTTGAACAACGGTGTATAACAAGACTATGAAACTCGTAATTCCCATGCTTATATAAAGGATTTTTTTTGCACCAAATTTATCGACAGCGGCTCCAGCAATAATATTACCGATCATATTAGCGAATGAGTACATACCGACAACTAGCCCGATAATAAGAGGAGTTCCTCCAAGGCTTTGAGCGAAAGTACTCATAATAGGTAATTGTGAAAATGTATCTAAAAATGCCACGATAACGATAAAGTAAATAAAATATTTCAAGCGATATTCACCTCTCCTATGCTATTATGGCACAATGCTAATTTCACCTGCAATGAAATTGAATTAACAGATGTGGAAAAAAGTACAAAGTGACAAAATATTGAACGTTATTTGTAAAAAATTAGTGGGAACGTGATTGTTTTTTTGAAATATATGGATAGAAGTATTATAATAGAATTGTAAACTTCACCAGGTTAAGTATATACATAGAGAGGGATGTATAAAATGAAAGCACTACTTTGGCATAATCAACGTGATGTACGAGTAGAAGAAGTACCAGAACCAACAGTAAAACCAGGAACAGTGAAAATCAAAGTTAAATGGTGTGGTATTTGTGGGACAGACTTGCATGAATATTTAGCAGGGCCTATTTTTATTCCAACAGAAGAACATCCATTAACACATGTGAAAGCACCTGTTATTTTAGGTCATGAGTTTAGTGGTGAGGTAATAGAGATTGGTGAAGGAGTTACATCTCATAAAGTGGGAGACCGCGTTGTTGTAGAGCCAATTTATTCTTGTGGTAAATGTGAAGCTTGTAAACATGGACATTACAATGTTTGTGAACAACTTGTTTTCCACGGTCTTGGCGGAGAAGGCGGCGGTTTCTCTGAATATACAGTAGTACCAGAAGATATGGTTCATCACATTCCAGATGAAATGACGTATGAACAAGGTGCGCTTGTAGAACCAGCAGCAGTAGCAGTTCATGCAGTACGTCAAAGTAAATTAAAAGAAGGGGAAGCTGTAGCTGTATTTGGTTGCGGTCCAATTGGACTTCTTGTTATCCAAGCAGCTAAAGCAGCAGGAGCAACTCCTGTTATTGCAGTTGAACTTTCTAAAGAACGTCAAGAGTTAGCGAAATTAGCAGGTGCGGATTATGTATTAAATCCAGCAACTCAAGATGTGTTAGCTGAAATTCGTAACTTAACAAATGGTTTAGGTGTAAATGTTAGCTTTGAAGTAACAGGTGTTGAAGTTGTACTACGCCAAGCGATTGAAAGTACAAGCTTCGAAGGACAAACTGTAATTGTTAGTGTATGGGAAAAAGACGCAACAATTACTCCAAATAACTTAGTATTAAAAGAAAAAGAAGTTATTGGTATTTTAGGATACCGTCACATCTTCCCAGCTGTTATTAAATTGATTAGCTCTGGTCAAATTCAAGCAGAGAAATTAATTACGAAAAAAATTACAGTGGATCAAGTTGTTGAAGAAGGATTTGAAGCACTTGTAAAAGATAAAACACAAGTGAAAATTCTTGTTTCACCTAAATAAGATAGAATCGAAAAGAGTAGCCCTTTTCTAGAAATAGAAGAGGGCTACTTTTTTTCTGTACAGAAAGGTGATAGACTTTCCTGTAACTAAAGGTATTTTGTTTGGAAGGGGAAGTCTAATGCTTTCATTTATGTTGACATTGAAACGGATGCTAAAAGCTTGTTTGCGAGCATGGAAAGATAAAGAATTTCAAGTGTTATTCGTATTAACAATTTTGACATTAATATCTGGTACAATCTTTTATAGTACAGTGGAGGGGTTACGTCCTCTGGATGCTTTATATTTTAGCGTTATGACGCTGACTACTGTCGGTGATGGACAATTTAGTCCCAAAACTGACTTCGGAAAGATATTTACGATATTATACATATTTATAGGGATCGGATTAGTGTTTGGATTTATACATAAGTTGGCAGTTAATGTACAATTGCCAAGTATATTATCGAATAGAAAAAAAGAGTAAAGCATGTGTATGCTTTACTCTTTTTTTACATTAGTTTAGACAAGCCTTAATAATAGTTTATTAAAATGAAAGTGTATTCATTCATTATATTCACTGTGTATAAAGTTATAATGATATGAACATTTGCATATTTTAATTTAGTGATAGAAATTTCGTGAAAGGTGGGATATTCTAGTCATAGGTTAACCGGACGACATCATAGGATCCTAACAAAATGTTTACAATAATTCAATTATAAAATGGAGGATTTTATATGAAAAAGAAAGTACTTGCTTTAGCGGCAGCTATTACATTAGTTGCTCCATTACAAAGTGTTGCATTTGCTCATGAAAATGATGGGGGACAGAGATTTGGAGTTATTCCGCGCTGGTCTGCTGAAGATAAACATAAAGAAGGCGTGAATTCTCATTTATGGATTGTAAACCGTGCAATTGATATTATGTCTCGTAATACAACACTTGTAAAACAAGATCGAGTTGCACTATTAAATGAATGGCGTACTGAGTTAGAGAACGGTATTTATGCTGCTGACTATGAAAATCCTTATTATGATAATAGCACATTTGCTTCACATTTCTATGACCCTGACAATGGGAAAACTTATATTCCGTATGCAAAGCAGGCAAAGGAAACTGGAGCTAAATATTTTAAATTAGCTGGTGAGTCTTACAAAAATAAAGATATGAAACAAGCATTCTTCTATTTAGGATTATCTCTTCACTATTTAGGGGATGTAAACCAACCGATGCATGCGGCAAACTTTACGAACCTTTCGTATCCACAAGGATTCCATTCTAAATATGAAAACTTTGTAGATACGATAAAAGATAATTATAAAGTAACGGATGGAAATGGATATTGGAACTGGAAAGGTACAAATCCAGAAGATTGGATTCATGGAGCGGCAGTAGTTGCGAAACAAGATTACGCTGGCATTGTAAATGATAATACGAAAGATTGGTTCGTAAGAGCAGCTGTATCACAAGAATATGCAGATAAATGGCGCGCTGAAGTTACACCAATGACAGGTAAGCGTTTAATGGATGCACAACGTGTTACTGCTGGATACATTCAGCTTTGGTTTGATACGTACGGAAATCGTTAAGTATTTGAAAAAGGTCAAATCTCAGAATAGAGTATTTGGCCTTTTTATGACTATACAATACATGGAGGTATGAAACGTGAAAGGTAAATTGCTAAAAGGTGTACTTAGCTTAGGGGTTGGTTTAGGAGCTTTATATAGCGGAACTTCAGCTCAAGCAGAAGCATCTACAAATCAAAATGATACATTAAAAGTGATGACGCATAATGTATATATGCTATCAACAAACTTATATCCAAACTGGGGACAAACTGAGCGTGCTGATTTAATCGGGGCGGCAGATTATATAAAGAATCAAGATGTTGTTATATTAAATGAAGTGTTTGATAATAGTGCCTCAGATCGTTTATTAGGCAATTTGAAGAAAGAATATCCAAATCAAACAGCAGTATTAGGTCGTAGTAGTGGAAGCGAATGGGATAAAACGTTAGGGAACTATTCATCTTCAACTCCTGAAGATGGTGGCGTTGCGATTGTGAGCAAATGGCCAATCGCTGAAAAGATTCAATATGTATTTGCAAAAGGATGCGGGCCAGATAATTTATCGAATAAAGGATTTGTATACACGAAAATTAAGAAAAATGATCGTTTCGTTCACGTGATTGGGACGCATTTGCAGGCTGAAGATAGTATGTGCGGAAAAACTTCACCAGCATCTGTACGTACGAATCAATTAAAAGAAATTCAAGATTTTATTAAAAATAAAAATATACCAAATAATGAGTATGTGTTAATTGGTGGTGATATGAACGTAAATAAGATAAATGCAGAGAACAATAATGATTCAGAGTATGCATCTATGTTTAAAACATTGAACGCTTCTGTACCATCTTATACTGGACATACAGCGACTTGGGATGCAACGACAAACAGTATTGCAAAATATAATTTCCCTGATAGTCCTGCCGAATATTTAGATTATATTATTGCAAGCAAAGACCATGCGAACCCATCGTATATAGAGAATAAGGTGTTACAGCCGAAATCTCCACAATGGACTGTTACATCGTGGTTCCAAAAATATACGTATAATGATTACTCTGATCATTATCCAGTAGAGGCGACTATTTCTATGAAGTAGTTTCAAAAAGTTTCTTCGTAAAGAAGAAACTTTTTTTATTTGCAAACAGGAAAATCATACTTTCTTTCCAATATGTATAAGACATATTGAAAAGAGGAGAGAAAAATGTGGATCGAGGAATTTTTAAAGAAGTTCCATTACCGTGTGCATTTTTGGATGAAGTGGCTTTAGATAGAAATATTCAATCGATTATAGAGTTAAGTGGAAATAAGAAGATTCGTATAGCGAGTAAATCGTTACGTTCTGTTCCGATTATGCAAAAGATTTTAGCTGCAAATGATCGATTTCAAGGTATTATGTGCTTTTCACCTAGAGAGGTTTTATTTTTAATAGAACAAGGATTTAATGATTTATTGCTCGGATATCCTGCTTATGATGAAAGAGCTTTGTGTGAAATTAGTTTGCTAACAAAGAAAGGTTTCATTATAACTTGTATGGTGGATTGTGAAGAGCATATTGTGTATTTAGAAAAAATTGCTGAGAAATCTAAAGGATGTTTTCGTGTTTGTTTGGATATTGATATGAGTAGTCGTTTCTTTCAATTTCATTTTGGTGTACAAAGATCCCCAGTAAAAAATGTGCAGGATGCGTTGAAAGTAGTAGAAAAGGTGAGAAGGTCATCATATTTAATGTTAGATGGTGTGATGGGTTATGAAGCTCAAATTGCTGGGGTGGGAGACCATATACCGAATCAATGGCTGAAAAGTAAAGTGATTTCGTATTTAAAGCAGAAATCAGTGCTAGAAGTGAAAGAAAGAAGAGAATATATTGTAAAAGCAATACAAAAACTTGGTATTGAGCTAAGGTTTGTAAATGGAGGCGGAACAGGAAGCATAAAAACAACTGAGAAAGATAATTCAGTTTCAGAGATTACAATAGGTTCTGCTTTTTATTCTCCGAAGCTGTTTGATTATTATAAAGAGGTGAAATTTCATCCAGCGGTCGGATTTGCCTTACCAGTTGTGCGTAAACCAGTCCCGTTTATTTACACTTGCCTAGGTGGTGGATATATTGCTTCAGGAGCAGTTGGAAAAGATAAAGAGCCTGAAGTTTGGAGACCGAAGGGTGCAAAACTATTAGCTTTAGAAGGTGCTGGCGAGGTACAAACGCCAATTTTTTATAACGGCGAGGAACGAGTGGATATAGGAGAGTCCATTTTGTTTCGTCATAGTAAGGCTGGTGAATTATGTGAGCGCTTTCCTTTTTTGTATCGTGTTAAAAAAGGAGAGATTGTTGGGGAGTATTCAACATATCGGGGGGATGGCCAATGCTTTCTATAAAGGGACAAAAGTGGAGGAATTGGACAGGGAATGTAGGAGGAACGCCGCATTATACGATGTATCCAGAAAGTATACAAGATGTAGTAGAAGTAGTGGGGCTTGCACGAAAAAAGGGGCGGAAAATTCGTGTTGTTGGTTCAGGACACTCGTTTACACCCCTTGCGCAAACCGAAGAAGTTTTAGTTTCTTTAGATGAATTGAAGGGCATTGTGAATATTGATGAAGAGAAGATGGTCGCTGAAGTGTGGGCAGGAACAAAGTTATATGATTTAGGGAAGTTACTTGAGGAAAAAGGTTATGCGCAAGAAAATTTAGGGGATATTGATTCACAATCTATTGCAGGAGCGATTAGTACGGGGACTCATGGAACGGGTATTACCTTTGGGAGTTTATCAACACAAGTTATAGAGATTACGGCAGTTTTATCTAATGGTGAGAGTATAGTTTGTTCGGAAGCTGAGAACGTAGAATATTGGAGAGCGTTTCAGTTGTCACTTGGAATGTTAGGTATCATTGTAAAGATAAAATTGAAGGTTATTCCAGCGTATTCACTCGTTTATGAAAGTGAAAAACAGTCATTATCTACTGTAATGAACAAACTAGAAGAGTATAAGAAGCATCGTCACTTTGAATTTTTCGTTTTTCCTTATTCTGATGAAGTACAAGTAAAACTTACGAACGAAACAACGAATCAAGGCAGTGATTTGAAATGGCATAAACTAAAGGTGGAGTTACTTGAAAATAGGATGTTCTCTTTACTATCTAAAGGGTGTAAATGGTTTCCTTCTATAAGTAAAGGAGTGAGTCGATTATCAGCTAAGGCTGTACCAAACACAAAAATAATTGGCCCGAGCTATGAAGTATTTGCTACATCACGTACGGTACCATTTTATGAAATGGAGTATAGCATTCCTTCAAAGTATATGAGGACTGTGGTAGAAGAAATCTCAAATATTATTGAAAAGAAAAAGTATAAGGTGCACTTCCCGATCGAATGCCGCTATGTGAAAGGTGATGATATATGGCTTAGTCCAGCCTATGGAAGAGATTCAGCGTATATCGCTGTTCATATGTATAAAGGTATGAAATATGCTGCTTACTTTGGCGAAGTGGAAAAAATTTTTCTAAAGTATGAAGGGCGTCCGCATTGGGGGAAAATGCATACATTATCGTATGAGCAATTACAAGATATATATCCAGAGTTTCATTCGTTTTTACAGGCGAGGAAGTCTCTAGATGAACTTGGAATGTTTTTTAATCCTTATGCAGAAAAGTTATTTATCCCGCTATTTGCCGGGCAGTAAGACCCCCACTGATTAAAGTTTCACATTATGTATATAAAAAAGCTGACAAATAATTATTTGTCAGCTTTTTTTAGTGTAATTGCATTTCTTGTATGACTAATATGTTCATAAAAAAGTAGTTTATCACGGCTAAATACATGCAGTAAAACATGAATAATAAATAGGCCGTTAATGATAAATAGGAATAACAATGTAACGAGTAATACTAAAGGCTCTGTATGATTTAACATAGAGCTACTAGAAAGAATGTAATTGATTCCGCCTAACGCAAAATAAAATATACCGTAGCGAATAAATAGTTCTTTTAATGTAATACGATCTGATTTTCCTTTCAGGTGAATGCGAAGCAATGCTTTCCCAATTGTTTTTCCATTCGTAAAGTATGGAATAATAATAAAGTAAATAAGGATTGAACACGTAATGAAAATGAGTTCATACATATTGGTGTAAGATTGCATATTAGAAACGAAGAAAGAATTTCCTTTGTTTTTAACGACAGGTACAACGATAGATAAGAAAATCCAATCAATTTGCATCGCGATAAGGCGACGAATGAATCCGACTGGTTTCGTTTCCAAATCAATATGACTATCTAACTCATTTGTCTTCGGAAGGAAGTACGTAAATATTGGTGCAATGATAAAACCAATTACGCCACCTAATGTATTTAAAAACAAATCATCGATATCAAATAATCGGTATGCACAATTGTATATACCGTATAATCCAGTCACTTGTGTTAGCTCGAAAAATAGTGAAAGGAAAAAGGAAATGCAAATTGTTTGTAAGAAACTACGTCGGAAATAATAACGTAAGTAAATACCGAATGGAACAGTTAATAGAACATTAAATGCAACTTGTAAAAACGCAGACTCTTTTAATAAGTAGAAATAAGTAGCTGGTTTCGTTAAAACTGCCGATGTATGACTACTAATCTCTTGTATGAAATAAAATGGTGAGAGTTGCATGTGTTGTGTATTAGCCGGTTGTAGGCTACAAGTATCAAACGTTTGTGGTAACGGCAAAATAACAAGAAAATAGGCATTTAATAAGTAAAGTAATAATGAGTATAAAATAAATGAGCGCCATTTATTTAAATAACCGTATTTTCGATAATTAAATATTAAAAAAGGGATTAAAAGAAACATTGCTAAAAAGGGAAATAAAATAAACGCTGTTTTCACTGGAAATAAATATGCAGTCAAAGTAAAACTCCTTTCAATAAAAATTCGTTTATCATTATAGCGCTAAAAATATTTAAATACAAAGTTAAAATCTTTCGAAATAGAAATAATTACTAATTTTATAGGAATTAAGTTATAATAAATTTAATATGAGGATATTATGATTATATAAGTTGAGAGAGGGTACAAGAGATGCGATATGAACTTTTTTCTGTAAGTGGGGATCATATTACGACTTTTGAAAGTGCATGGCGTTTTCAGGAGGGAGAACAGATTTTTGTTCATGATGATCAAACAAAAAGAAACTTTATTATTATTCGTCTGACGCATGATGTATTTCAACAAAATAAACATGTTATTCGTTTGTATTGTCAAGAGAAGAAAGTGTATGCATAAGAGAAGCCCTCTTACAGTATGAAAAGTAAGAGGGGCCTTATCTCGTTATTTGTGAACAGCCCGATTGATGAGAGCTGATTAAAGTTTCACTTTATCATTTTGCCCCTCGTAAGGAATAAAAAGAGGAGGGTTAATGTACATAGCTAGCATTTGATTTGGAAGAAAGGATATAGCCTTGTATTTTGCGCTTCAAAGTTACATTTCTTTCTCTTTGAGAAAGCCATGTATGGTAATCTTGTTGTGTTTTCCATAACATACGAATCATATATTCTGTCTTATCATTTGTACGATGAACATGTGAAAACTCTATGTTAATACAACCGTTCGTTCCGGGAGAAGGATAATATTGTTTAAGCCCATAAAGAAGCTCACATTCATATCCGTACTTAATATGAATGAGTTTAGTAACAATAAACATATAAACACCTCTTTTACGATAATAGTAGGAAAGATAGCTTTACTATAATAGTGAACTTAAATAATATTATACTATTCAGAAAATTCAAAGTAAATAATAGATTTTAACTTAATAAAGGTATAAAAAAGCGAGTCATCTAGTGTAATAGAATGACTCGCTTTCAATTTGTAAGTTTCATTTTATAAGAAAATAAGAGTAAGTACACCTACGATAATACAATAGAAAGAGAAATATTTTAAATTTCCTTTTGCCATAATGTTCATAAACCATTTTAGTGAAATATACGTCATGATAAATGTTGCGATGAATGCAACAACATATGGCACGAATAATGTGTCTAGATTTGGATCATTTGCAATGTCTGTAATGCTTAACAATAAGCCACCTAAGCTAACAGGAATGTATAGTAAGAATGAAAAGCGAAGAGCTGTTTCTTGCTTCATACCAAGTAACATTGCTGCTACGATTGTGGCACCAGATCGGCTTATTCCGGGAATCAGTGCGCAAGCTTGTGCTAATCCGACGATGATTGCATCTTTCATAGAAAGGTCGCCATCATTTTTACGACCGCGTAAATTTCTAATAATCCAAAGGCCGACAGCAGTAATAAGAAGGGAAATCCCAACCATCTTCACACCTTTTAAGTACTGATCGATGTAATCTTTAAATAAAACACCAATAACACCTGCTGGAATGGTTGCAATAACAAGATAAATAATAAAGAAGAAATCTGATTTTGCGTCTTCTGCTCTTGTAAATATATAAGAGAGACCATTCTTCGTTAGACGAATTAAATCATTTCTATAAATAAGTAATACAGCTAATAATGAAGCTGAATTAACAAGTAGTTCGAAGCTAAACCCTTCTATTTTTAGTCCTAGCAAATGTTGTGCTAAAACGAGATGACCACTTGAAGAAATCGGAATTGGTTCTGTTAGTCCTTGGAACAGACCGAGAATTAAATATTTTAAAACGTAGTAAAATTGTTCCATAATAACCTCCTTGTTTATTAGTTGAAAGAAACAACTTTTCCATTATAACAAAGATATGGATGAATATTGAAAAGAAATAAATATTCGAAATAAAATAAAAATCCCTCATAGCAGTATAAGGGATTTTTATTTTTAATTAAGAATTTACTGTTCCTTGAAGACTTTTAGACAATTGAACATCGACTTTTTCAGCATCATGAATATGATTCATAATAGTAGTATTTAATTTTTGGAACATTTGTTGTGTGTTAGCGAATTCTCGTAATATGTCATCATTACAAGATTTTTGGTTTTCAATAGCCTTAATAACATTTGTAGCACCATTTTGTAACGTTTGAATCATAACTAAAATATTTTCAATTCTAGCATTTGTATCGGCGCTCATTTCTACACCTTCATCGACTAAATGTAAATTATCTTTTGTGTTATCGTATGCTTTTTCAATTTCTTCTTGAATTTTTTTCGTTAAGTTGCCTATGTTTTTTGTACTTTCTGCTGTACTTTCTGCTAGTTTTCTTACTTCATTGGCAACGACAGCGAATCCTTTACCGTGTTCTCCAGCACGTGCGGCTTCAATACTCGCATTTAAAGCAAGTAAATTTGTTTGTGCTGCAATGTTTTGAATGACTTCTACAATTTGCTCGATTTCCTTTGAGCGTTCGCTTAGATGATTCATACTATTAGACGTGCGTTGGGATTGTTCACCTAATTTATTAATTACAATAAGTAAGCGGTGAACGGATTCTTTTCCTTCATTAGAGCAGTCAATAATTTCTGCAATAGACTGAATTAAGCTTTGTTCCTTTTGCAACATTTCATTATTTAACTCATTGGAATGTGTCGTACGTGTTGAAACATTTTCGAAACATGAACTTAATTGTTGAACTAAATTTTGGAGTGTATTGTGTTGGTTATTTACAAGTTGGTGCTCGTGGACAACGCTTTGTACACGATTGTGGATAGTAGAAATAGTCTCTTGTTTTTCAATATCTTTTTGTTTTAATTCTGCTTCTAATTCTTGTATACGCTCTTCTAATTGAGCAATTGTATGTTGGAGTGATTTCTTTTGAGTAAACATGTATTTATTTCAACCGCCTTCGAAAGTTATATTTTCTCTATATTTGGATTTTAGCATCTTTTGTATTTTTTAAATATAGGAATTGTTAAATATTTAAGAATCTATTACATTTTATTCATAATTCTCTTTTTTTTGTCACGAAAAATAAACTGTATTTAATCGTTTTGTAAACAAACTGTAAAATAAATCATGTATAACTGTATAAGAAGGGAGTCGGATTATGAACTATTTTAAGCGAATCAGCTGTCTAGTATTAGCAGGAATTATCGGTCTTTCTAGTACAGTCGCTGTTAAAGCAGAGTCAAACGACGAGAAACTTAACAACATGCAACAGCAATTGCAACAAAACGATGCAGAAATGCAAAAGAAAGAGCAAGAGAAGCAAGCTGTTAGTAAAGAAATTAAAGGTATCGAAAACGAACTACATAATTTAAATAATACAATTGCAAAAAATAAAGAGGATCAAGCTGCTATTCAACGTAAAATTGATGAAACACATAAGCAGATTGAACAAAAAAAGGAAGAAATTATCGTTTTGGAGGATAAAGTCCTTGCTCGTAAAGATATTATGAGAAAACGTATGGTTTCTGTTCAAAACAGTTCAAATACAAGTTTAGTAGTAGAAGTTGTAGTAGAGTCAAAAAACTTTGCAGACTTCTTACAACGTATGAACGCAGTTTCTACTATTCTAGAAGCTGATAAAGAAATTTTACGTCTACAAGAACAAGATCTTCGTCAAATTGAAGAAGATAAGAAAACAATTGACGAAAAAGAAGCATCTTTAGTAGTAGACAAACAAAAATTAGCAAAATCGCAAGCTGAACTGCAAGATAACTTGAAAAAACGTCAAGATAACTTACAAACAGTTCAAGCTAAATATAATGAGGTTGCAAGTCAACTTAATTTAGCAGCAGAAGAAAAAGCTAAAATTGAATCAAATATGAAGACAGTACAAGAAACGATTGCTCGTGAGCAAGAAGCAGCAAGAATTGCGGCAGAAGAGCGCGCAAAAGCAGAAGCGGCTGCAAAAGCAGAGCAAGAAGCTTTAGCGAAAGCGCAAGCAGAAATTGCTGAAAAGCAAAAGCAAGAAAAAGCTAGTAAACCAGCTGAACCTGTAGCAAAAAATACAGAAACAGAGTCTAAGCCTGATACGAAACCAACTCAAGGTGGAAAAGAATTTTACGTAACAGCAACCGCTTATACAGCTGACCCATCTGAAAACGGCTATAAACCGGGTGAAACTGTAAAATCTAAGTTAGGACATAATTTAACTGCAAATCCAAACATGAAATTAATTGCTGTAGATCCATCTGTTATCCCATTAGGTTCTACTGTATATGTAGAAGGATATGGAACAGCAATTGCTGGAGATACTGGTAGTGCAATAAAAGGGCATATCATTGATCTATTAATGCCAAATTCAGCTCAAGCTAATGAGTGGGGTAGAAGATCAGTTAAAGTTAAAATTTTAAATTAATATGCAATCCAACTTTACAATACGTAAAGTTGGATTTTTTTGTAAGGATAATGTTAAGTTGAGTTTACATTTTGTTAAGGATAGCATACAATAATGGTAAGAGGTGGTAAATTTGACCATTTTAAACAGAGTAAAAGAATTAAGAGCTCGTTTTAACTTTACACAAAGCGTATTAGCAGAAAAGGTGGGAGTAACGAGACAAACAATTGCAGCAATTGAAAAAGGGGATTACGTTCCTTCGTTGTTATTAGCACTTACGATTTGTGATGTGTTTCAGTTAAAGATGGAAGATGTGTTTGTTTTAAATAAGGAGGGGGAAGAGGATGAATAGAATTGTTTTTTCTTATATCATAAACGTGCTTTATACTGCTTTAGCATGCTGGACATTTGTTGAATTTTATAGTGTCATTACAGAGTTAGCAGATATAATTAAAAACGAGAAATTCCCATTTGAAGTATGGTTTAATGGAGTACCATTCATTTTATTATTTATTGGAGCAATTATAGTTACAATTTTTTATAGAATTCAAAAGAAAAAATATAAGAATTTATCTTTTTGGATGTATCCATTATTATTTCCACTAGAAGATGAACGTGAAAAAGCGATTACGGATAAAGCTTGCCGAACAACATTTGTATCGTTATGGTTTGTGTTACCTTGTGCAGTTGGATTTTTAACTTTTTCGCCTATTATTAATGAATATCTTCCTGGATACCCATTATATATTCTATTTTCGATTTTCTTTATTCAAATGACAGTATTTCACGTATCACTATACAGAAATAAATTAGCTTAAAAAGAAACCTTCTTGCACCGGCAAGAAGGTTTCTTTTTAAGCTAATACTTGTACATATGACGATATTATTTTATCATTTTATATAGAGTAAGATTTTGTAAGGGAAAGGAATTGTATATGAATAAGCAAAGAATTTATAGTATAGTAGCAATCCTTCTATTTGTTGTAGGTGGCGTGTTAATTGGAAAGCCATTTTATGATGGATATCAGGCTGAAAAGAAACAGACTGAAAATGTGCAGGCTGTTCAAAAGATGGATTATGAAAAGCATGAGACGGAATTTGTAGATGCTTCCAAAATTAATCAACCAGACTTGGCGGAAGTAGCGAATGCATCATTAGATAAGAAACAAGTAATCGGTCGTATTTCGATTCCAAGTGTTTCAGTAGAACTGCCTGTTTTGAAAGCTTCTACTGAAAAAAACTTATTATCAGGTGCAGCGACAGTAAAAGAGAATCAAGTTATGGGAAAAGGAAATTACGCACTAGCAGGACATAACATGTCTAAAAAAGGTGTTTTATTTAGTGATATAGCTTCTTTGAAAAAAGGCGATAAAATTTATTTGTATGACAATGAAAATGAATATGAGTATGCGGTTACTGGTGTATCTGAAGTAACTCCTGATAAGTGGGAAGTTGTAGAGGATCATGGGAAAGATGAGATAACGCTTATTACATGTGTATCTGTAAAGGATAATTCTAAGCGTTATGTTGTTGCTGGTGATTTAGTAGGAACGAAGGTGAAGAAGTAAAAAAAGAAGGTGAACTCTTTAAAGAGTTCACCTTCTTTTTTACTAATGTTGAGAAATAATAGAATATTTTGGTTGGTATTTAAGTATTCTTCTATTTATGTATAATAAAGTTAGAATTCTATATTTTGGGAGGAACAAGAGTGAGACAACAGGTGAAGAAACTTCTTTTAACAACGAGTATAGCGTTATTGGTAGCTCCAATTTCAGCTTATGCGCATCCAGGGCGTACAGATGCTAATGGCGGACATACGTGTCGTACAAATTGTGAGAAATGGGGATTACAGTACGGGGAATATCATTATCACAATAAACCAGCTTCTAGTAGTGGTGCAACGAGCCCAGCTCCTAGCCAGAATAATAATAGTGCTGTAGAAGCTGAGAGACAAGCAGAAGCCCAGCGCAATAATGAGGCTGAAAAACAACGTGCTGCAGAAGCACAGCGTAAAGCTGAGGCTGAAAAACAACGTAATGCAGAAGCCCAGCGTAAAGCTGAAGAAGAGAGACAACGTGTAGCCGAGGAACAAAGAAAAGCTGAAGAGGCACGTAAACAAGAGGAAGCGCAGCGCCAAGCTGATATGGAAAAAGGTCAACTTGAAGGTCAAAAGAATGGAGAAACTGATTTTAAAGCAGGAAAAAATGATGCAGAAGTGCATGTAGCTGGAAAATCTGATGCATATAAACAAGCGTTTAAAGCGACTTATGCAGCCGCATGGTCTTTAGAAGAGCAGAAGAAAACGCATTTTGAAAAAGGAAAAGAACAAGGTTTAGCACAAGAGACGATGGACGATAGTCAAGTTGCTCCAGAGTTTAAGGTAAACTTTGCAGACGGGTTCAAAGTAGGGAATAAAGAAAGAGTAGAAAAAATTGAAAAAGAGCAAGCTGAATTAGGGGAAAAGACAGGGAAAGAATTAGCTGAAAAGAATCCTGGAAATAGAGAGAAAGAAGTATACGTGAAGGCATATGAAACAGCGTATGAAAAAGGCTATAAATCTACAAAAAAGGCAGTAGAAAAAGCTGGCTATAAGTATGCATTTGAAAACTATGATTTAAAAGTTCCTGCTAAGTATGAAAGAAATGAATTGTTAAAGAAATGGTTTACTGAAGGATTTAAATCGAATAAAAAAGCAGCGGAAATTCGAGAAGAAGGGTATAAAAAGGGAGACAGCTGGTTCTCATTCTTCTATAAGAGTTTCGTACCAAGTGAATATAAAGAACATAAAGAGCTGTACGAACAAGCAATCGAAAAAGGTAAAACAGCATAAAAAAAGATGAGGAGAAATTCCTCATCTTTTTTAATCCATCCATTTCACTAATTTCTTAGAAATTAATAATAAAACACAACCTAATACAATTGCCACAGCGCCAATAACTGTGAATACTTCAGCGTATCCAAGTGAAGTTGTGAAGCTTGCAAGTTGTCCGCCTAAAATGTTGGCGATACCTGAACTTGCTAGCCATACACCCATTAGTAAAGATGCTAATTTTACCGGAGCAAGCGCACTAACCATTGATAGTCCGACAGGTGATAAGAATAGCTCACCTAACGTATGGAAAAGATACGTAAAGACGATAAATAGTAAGTTTGCTTTTTCTGTAATGTTATGTTCATCACTACCTGTTTTTAATGTAGCGATAACGAGAATGATATAACCGATACCGAGCAAGATCATCCCAAGTCCCATTTTAGTTGGGATTTTTAAATCACCGCGCTTGCGAGTTGCAAGTTTTGCCCATAATGCAGAAATGACTGGAGCAAGCAAAATAATAAATAATGGATTGACCGATTGGAACCAAGATGTTGGAACTTCCCATCCGAACACAGAGCGGTCTACAAATTTGTTTGTATATAATGTTAATGAGCTACCAGCTTGTTCAAAGCCAGCCCAGAAGAAGACAACGAAGCATGTTAAAATGACGATAACTGCGGTACGTTGTTTTTCTTTTTTTGTTAATGGTGTATCTCCTACTGATGGTTGTCCAGCAGCTGTTTGTAAATCGCGAGTTGGTTTTTTACCAATATTACCAAGGAAGCGATTTGATAGTGTTGTAAATAAAATTTGTCCAATAATCATTCCGATTGAAGCGGCTAAGAAACCGTAACGGAATCCGTAATGTACAACGCCATCAACTGTTGTTTTGAATAAATTTTCTGATAAAAATCCGCAAACGAGTGGAGCTAAAAATGACCCGACGTTAATACCCATATAGAAAATGGTAAATGCACTATCACGTTTTGGATCGTTCTCTTCGTATAATTCTCCAACCAGTGTAGAGATGTTCGGTTTGAAGAATCCGTTACCGATAATAATAAGCGCTAATCCGAGGTATAGGCCTAATTGGTTTTGCAAGGCAAATAGTGTAAGGTTACCGATTGCCATTGTTATACCACCAATTGTGATCGCTTTTCGTCTACCTAGAAAACGATCTGTTAAGTATCCACCAATCATTGGTGTGAAATAACAGGCTCCAGTGTAAAATCCGTAAATAGAGAGTGCCCATGCGGGACTAAACCCAAGACCACCGCTTACTAAAGCTGTCGTTAAATATAATGTTAATAATCCTCGTAATCCATAGTAACTAAATCTTTCCCACATTTCTGTAAAGAAGAGTAAGTATAAACCTGGAGGATGTTTCTTTTTTCTTTGTTGTTCTCTTTCTAGTTGTATCGTTGATTCCATTTTATTTTCCTCCTGACACAAACAAAAACAAAGTTAATAATTTTGTACATTTAATATTTTACCTTATTAACTATTATAAGTCAATAAAGGTTGATTTTTCAGAAGAAATTGGAAAAGGGGGATAGCTATAGAAGGGGTGTTTCTTTTGTGATAGACTATGGACTATGTTTTCTTTGTAAGGAAGCAGGTTATTGTACTTTTTTTATATGTGGAATTGATTTCATAAGAGATAAAATTAAAGAAGGAGAAAGAAATGAAATTGTTACAGAAAAAAGAAATTTTACTTATTAGTCTTATGTTATTTTCGATGTTCTTTGGAGCAGGGAATCTTATATTCCCACCTTTTCTTGGATATGAAGCAGGAGAACATGTGTGGATTTCATTAGTAGGATTTATTATATCAGCAACAGGTCTTCCTATATTAGGTGTTATCTCTATTGCAAAAGCAGGAAGTTTTCAAACGTTAGCGGGTAGAGTTCATTCTTCATTTGCAATTATTTTTCCATGTATCGTGTATGTATTTATTGGACCTGGGCTTGGTATACCACGTGCGGGAAGTTTAGCCTTTGAAATGGGGCCAGGTCAGTTATTCCCTGAAGCAGGAAGCGGAGTATTATTGTTTTATACAGTTATTTTCTTTAGTATTGTTTATTGGTTAAGTTTATCACCATCTAAGTTAATGGGTTTGTTTGGGAAAGTTTTAACACCATTATTATTATGTATGATTGCCATTATTTTTATAAAAAGTATGTTTACATCAGTAGGTGGCGTGAAAGAGGCTGCGGGGAATTATGGACAAGCTCCTATGTTTCAAGGATTTTTAGATGGATATTTAACAATGGACGCGTTAGCTGCTTTAATTTTTGGAATTGTGATTGCAAATGCATTACGTGCAAAGGGTATTGAAGATGATAAAGGTTTAGCGAAATATATGAGTATTGCTGGAATTGGAGCAGGACTATTATTATCTATTATTTATGTCATCCTTGGATATGTGGGGGCAATTAGTGGCTCATTAGGAACATTTGATAACGGTGCGAAAGTGTTAGCACAAGTTATGATTACATTATTTGGACAGGGCGGAGTCGTTTTATTAGGTCTTATTTTTACTATCGCTTGTTTATGTGTTTCAATTGGACTTGTTACGTCTTGTAGTCAATTTTTTGCGAGTGCATTTCCGAAAGTATCTTATAAAGTGTGGGCATTTATAGTAAGCGTTGTTAGTATGATCTTAGCTAATTTAGGATTAACGCAAATTTTAAAAGTATCAGTACCAATTCTTGGATTTATTTATCCAATTGCATTAACGCTTATTATTCTAGGGTTATTCCATAAGTATATTGGGAAGTATGCATACGTATATGCAGTAACTGTTTGGTTTGTAGCGATATTTAGTGCAATTGATATTTTAAATAAAAATGTAATGATGAATCAGTGGACGTCAGTATTAAAATACATTCCATTTTATACAGAAGGTGTTGGGTGGATAGTTCCAGCTATTATAGGCGTGTGTGTTGGTGTCATCGTTAGCATTGTTCTAAATAAGAATAAATGAGTAAAAAGGTGTTTTCCTATTTTGGGAAGGCATCTTTCTTTTTTTGGAAAAAATACTATTGAAAATGAATAGACTAAGAGTATGATAAAGATAATTGGTAATATATAGGTTTAATGAGAGTTACGAATAAGGGGGTAGCGTATGAAGAAGGATTTGGATAAGAAAATAGAAGCACTCGAAACGGCAATTGAAACAATTCAAGAAGCACTTGCTGAATTAAAAGTGAAGCAAAGGGAAATAGAAGTAGAGAACGCTCAGCAACATGTTAGTAAGGAAAAGAAAGAATATATTGAAACGGTAATGGAGGAAAAGCCAAAAGAAGAAATAGTTACGATAAAAGAGCCTGTGCAAGAATATGAGGTAAAACAAGTAGATATATCTGCTTTTAAACCAGAGCCATTTAATATTATTAAGTTTTGTCAAACGTGGTTACCGCGTGTATTTGTCGGTATTATGTTGCTTGGAGTGATCTGGTTATTTAAAGCAGGGGTAGATGCTGGTTTATTAACACCAGCAATACGAATTGTGTTTGGTATCGCATTATCTATCGGTTTGTATTATATAGGAGATATTCAAATTAAAAGAGAGCGGCAGGCGTTAGGATTAGTATTGGTTGGAGGAAGTATTTCGGGGATTGTTTTAACGACGTTTGCGGCACATTATTTGTATGCATTTATTCCGGCAAGTATCGCGTTTCTCTTTAATATTGCATGGGTTATTTTAGGGATTTATTTAGCGAAAAGATATAACTCGGAATACCTTACTATCTTCGTAGCGGTAGGAGCGTTCTTCGTGCCATTCTTGTTAAATAGTACGACTCCTAATCCTTATATTTTCTTTGGATATGAGACAGTGTTAACACTTAGTTTATTATGGTATGGATTGAAAAATCGTTATAAATATTTATATATGATTTCTTACGCTGTTGCGGCCATTGTTCTTTTTGTCTTCTTTGCTGTTATGTCAATATTATTAGAGAACTTGCAAATACAGTTAACGATTGTATATGGTTTGATTCATTTACTATTATTTTGGCATATGTTTACGGAGAGAAGTTTTATACCAGAACCGCGTTTGGCGATATTTAGTGCGAATGCAGTGTTCTTTATACTAGCTATTTCAAAAATACCTGATTTTACAACATGGGGATTAATTATTAGTGCACTCGTGCATGCCGCTATGTTCGTATTTGAATATAGGAAAAATAGACATTCTACATTTACAAATCTCTTATTTGGTTTCGCAATGGGAGCATTTAGTTTAGCGATTTTATACGAGTATAGTTTAGTGAATGCAGCGATCGTACTATTGTTACAAGGTTTCCTCGGTATGGTTACTTCTATTAAAGGAAAACAACAGATAAAGTTGTATGTTAGTGCAACGATTTACGCAATTGGAATGATACAGACGATTTTTAGCCCGTTTGATCAATTTATTTCGGCAGGTTTTGTTGCTCATCTTATTTTAATAGGAACGTTCTATTATTGCATGAGACAGGCGAAAGAAGTGTTAGCGAGTTTTGGTAAGTATGTGTACTCTATAGCACTCTACTGGTTAATGGTCATTGTATTTATTACAATCACTAGAATTGGTGAAGTTCTTTCTACAGATGGAAGTATAATTAGCGTATCTGTATCGTTATTATGGATGATATATGCGTTATTTGCAGTTTGGTTTGGCCGTTATAGACAGATGAATGAAATATTATATGCTGGATTAATCGTATTAGTAGTAACGGTAGGGAAGTTATTCCTACTTGACTTACCAGAGGTATCGATGATGATTAGGGCAGTGTTATTCCTAATCGTCGGTAGTATAGGTATCGTTATTTCAAGAATGTTTTTCTCGAAGGAAGAGAAGTGAGAAGAAGGCAATCCATGTATGGATTGCCTTTTTCATTATTTCTTATTAATCGTTACAGTTTCATTATATTTCGTTGTTGTATTTTGGCGTAGACGAAGAGTTGCTTGTCCAGTTGTATTTGAATCAATCTGTACATTTACAACTTTCTCAGCAGAGCCTAAGCTGTTGGTTGTGAAAGAGAAGGCACTACTATATCCAAAAGCAGATGGCCAAGTGCCGTTTGTATTTTGAATTTTTGCTACTTGTGTTCCACCAGTAGTGAATATACCTAAAGAATAGTTGTTATAAGTTGTATTAGGTAGTAAGTTGTTTACTTGAATCTTCATTTGGAAAATTTCATTGTTTGGTAGAATGCTAGGGTGTGTAACGACGTAGTCGCTTGTTGTTACCGCACCGTTATAACCGTATGAACCTGGTTTAAAAGTATTTGTATTAAACCATTGATAACCTGCATTTGGTGCACTCCAAGGTTCAGGTTGTGGTTCTGTTGATAAGCTTGGCTGTTCAAATGTTTGTAGAGCTGTAGGTGAATCAAGCTGTAAACCATTTACTTGATCTAAACTTGTAAATGTCTCTTTATTCGATAACCAATTTACGATGTTTTCTAATAAAATCGCATCGTTTTCTTCTTTATAACCATCGTAAGTTTTCTTTGTTTGGCCAGAATCTTCACGAACGTACTTTGGCGTAGCATCTTCAACAGGAGAAGAGTCACCAATAAAGGCAGCTTTTCCAAGTCCTACTTTTGCAATTGCAGCATATGGGCCTTCTGCAATACCACCGCCATTATAAACGCCACTATCAACAGCGTTATTCCATTTTGATGGATTTTCTGGAAGGTAAACAAGTCCTTTTGCTAGTTTTGGGTTTGTAATTGCTAGAGTAGAACCAGCATGCATTGCTACAGAAGAAACACCTTTTGTAATTCCGAAAGATTGTTCAGGCGATACAATTGTTTTCGCTGAAACATCACCAAGTGCATTGTAGCGGAAGCGAATACCGAAGTTGTCAGATAGCCAATCAGAGCTTTCTACTCCTTGCATAGCTTGTGAATTTGCTTCTTCATTAGACATTCCTTTTGCTGGATTATCCCAAGCACCGCGTCTATATCCATTAAATACTTCAGAAGAGTCCCAGCGATTTTTATTACGATCTGCATTGTAATGATCGGCAATAAAGAAGATACTACCGCCATTTTTTACATATTGTAACATAGCGTCCTGCTCAGATTTTTTGTAAGGAATATTAGCTTCTGGAACGATAAATACATTGTAACCTTTTAAGTCTTCGTACGTAATAGGTGTTGATTTACGAAGTTCTTTTACGTGATAACCGTTTTTTGCAATGCCGTTTCCGAAGTCAGAAAAGCCGCCGTCAATAACCCAGTCAGCTGTCCCAGCAGTTTGACCGTGTGTATTATCGAATAATACTTTCTTCCCATTGTTTTGATTTACAACTTTTGCAGCAATTTCAGGAGCTGGGTCTACAGAGCTTTCGGCATAAGTAGACGGTATGAACGAGGTCCCTATACTTAGTGTAATTGCTGTTGCTAAAGAAAATGTAATCCATTTTTTATTCTTCATAGAAGAATCCCCCTAATAATAAATATATGTGCTTTAATAATGTAATTTATTTTTCTGTAAAAATAAAGACGGAAAACATAAAAAATATTAAAAGATTGTAAAAATACCGTGAATTTTGTTGAGAAATATTTATATAGATATAAAAAAAACCTTCCAAGTAATAAGGAAGGGGTTTTTGCTTAACTAATTTTTGAGTTAGGTGTTTCATCAATCTTATGAAACCCTTTCATGTAATATACGATTGCTAAGCCGATAAGCCAAATTGGGCCGACAATCAATGCAATTCGTGTATCTTCTGAATACGCCATTATACCTAGTACTAATACAAGGAAAACGAGTGAGAAATATGAGCTTAATGGGTATAAAGGCATTTTATACGATAACTTTTGTTTATTTTGAGTAGGTAAGCTTTTACGGAATTTAATTTGAGCGACTAATATAATTCCCCAAGTCCAAATTGCGCCGAAAGTTGAAATGCTAGTAAGCCATGTAAATACCTTTGCAGGTACGAGATAGTTTAATATAACACCAATGAGTAAAACGATAGCAGTTGCTACAATTCCTTGGCTTGGAATGCCATTTTTATTTAAACGACCAAATCTTTCAGGAGCTTTTTTCTGCTGAGCTAATGTAAATAGCATACGGCCTGTACTAAATAAACCGCCATTACAAGAAGAAAGAGCTGCTGTTAATACGACAAAATTAATAATACCTGCTGCTTTTGCGATACCAATTTGCTGGAATGTTAATACGAATGGGCTTCCTTTCTCACCAAGTTCGTTCCATGGATAAATTGCCATCATAACGAATAGAGCTCCTACGTAGAACAGTAATATTCTCCAAAACACGTTATCAATTGCTTTTGCGAGTGTTTTCTTCGGATTTTGAGCTTCACCAGCTGTAACACCGATTAATTCAACGCCTAAATAAGCGAATAGTACCATCTGCATGGAGAGTAGTAACCCAGAAAAACCATTTGGGAACCAGCCACCATGTGACCAAAGGTTTGAAATACCAGTAGCGATACCACCGTTTCCGAATCCGAATAAAATAATACCAGCTCCGACTACTATCATACAGATAATTGTGACAATTTTAATTAGAGCAAACCAAAACTCAAGTTCTCCAAATACTTTTACCGATAAGAAGTTAAAAGCGCTCATTAACAATAGAGCAAGTAACGCCCAAGTCCAGCGCGGGATATCTGGGAACCAGTACTGCATGTAAATGCCAGCTGCTGTAATTTCAGCCATACAAGTAACCACCCATAAGAACCAGTAATTCCAACCAGTAATATAACCAGCGAGTGGGCTGATATAATCATATGCATATTTACTAAAAGAACCGGCAACAGGTTGTTCAATTGCCATTTCCCCGAGAGCTCGCATAATGAAAAAAATAACGAGTCCGGCAATCATATAGCCTAGTAAAATAGAAGGACCGGCTAGTTTAATCGCGGAAGCGGATCCTAAAAATAGCCCAACGCCAATAGCTGAGCCCAGTGACATTAAAGTAATATGTCGTTCTTTTAAACCACGATTTAAAGTTCCAGATTTGTTTGTGTGCTGCATAAGAAGACTCCCCCTTGTAGAGTGAACGATATTTGAATGCGTTTACTAAATATTTAACTATTTCAAATTATAAAACATTTCTATCTGTTATGCTACAAAAATAATCATAATGAACTGTACTACATCTGTACTTGTCAGACTTAAACTTAAAATTCGAACTATTAGGGAATATGTTGACTCTTCTTTTTATTGATTGTTAAGATTAAGTATTATATTTTCTCACATACTAGTAAGAAAAAGAATGTGTGATAATAATTCAGGTGTAGGAAGGGTACATAAGCATGTTTCAATTACAAAAATATAACACTTCTGTGAAGCAAGAGTTTTTAGCTGGCATCACAACTTTTTTTACATTTGCGTATATTCTTGTCATCAATCCAAAAATATTATCTGATGCAGGTGTACCATTTGACCAAGCGTTTACAGCAACAATTATTGCAACCGTTGTTGGAACAGTAGGTATGGCGATTTTCGCGAATTACCCGATTGTTATTGCTCCAGCTATGGGAATGAATG
This sequence comes from Bacillus cereus group sp. BceL220, assembly GCF_051776965.1. Taxonomy (NCBI): domain Bacteria; kingdom Bacillati; phylum Bacillota; class Bacilli; order Caryophanales; family Bacillaceae; genus Bacillus; species Bacillus cereus group sp. BceL220. The sequence goes on from NZ_JBPWBC010000009.1 coordinate 171,522, forward strand.
CATATTTTGCTTATTCTGTTGTACAGAAGGCAGAAGGGATTACATATGTAGTTGCCTTTTCAGCTGTATTTGTGACGGGGATTATTTTTCTTTTATTATCTTTTACTTCGTTTAGGCAAAAGTTAATTTTAGCAATTCCTGATAGTTTAAAGCATGCAATTGCAGGTGGAATTGGACTATTTATTGCTTTTATTGGATTGCGCCTTTCTGGAATTATCGTGGATCATCCATCTAATTTAGTTACGATTGGTGATTTTCATTCTCCAGCTGTTATTTTAACTTTAATTGGTTTAATATTAGCGGCGGTATTAATGACATTACGTGTGAGTGGTGCATTATTTATTAGTATGATTGTGACAGGAGTTATCGCCTTCTTTACAGGGCAATTGAAGTTTGCTGATAAAATTGTGGCGATGCCTCATTTGCCAGAGGGTATTATCGTTTCAAACCCAATCAATGCATTTTCAGATGTAATTGAATACGGATTATATGGTGTTGTATTTTCATTTTTACTTGTACTTTTATTCGATACAACAGGTGCATTACTTGGTTTAATTAAACAAGCAGGTTTAATTACAGACAATACAGAGAAGCGTTTTGGTAAAGCGTTTATTGCAGATGCAATTGGCGGGACTACAGGTTCTATCTTTGGAACAAGCCCAACAGCAGCGACGATTGAATCGTCAGCAGGTATTGCTGCAGGTGGTAAAACTGGATTAACAGGGATTGTAGTTGTTGGTCTAACAATTATAACGGCATTTTTTAGTCCTGTTATTGCTTCTTTATCAAGTGTAGCCGCTATTACAGCTCCTTCGTTAATTATAGTAGGTAGTTTAATGGCACAAAGCATTCGAGATATTAATTGGAATGAATTTGAAGATGCGTTACCAGCATTTTTAATTTTTATAGGTATTCCGTTAACATCTAGTATTGCAAATGGAATCGCAATTGGATTTTTAGTATATCCAGTCTTGAAAATTGTGAAGGGTAAAGGGATGGAAGTACATCCATTACTATACTTATTTGCATTCTTATTTGGATGTCATTTATTCTTATAATATAAATATAGGAGAGGGCCTTCTTATGGGAGGCTCCCTTTTTGTGTATAATAAAGTGAAACTATAGGCAGTAGGGGATATCCTCACTGTGTATTAGCCCGCACCAATTGGGATAAGGTGAAAACTTAATTGATTTCGTAAAATATAAATTACTTAATGGAATATATATGTTACAATAGAGGTAGAGGAGGAACATGAATGGCTGTAAGTAAAATAAAAGTCGCGCGTGTTCAGTTAGATTTAACACAGCAACAATTAGCAGAAAAAGTAGGCGTTACAAGGCAAACGATTAGTTTAATTGAGAAGGGGAAATACAATCCATCTTTAGATTTATGTTTAAAAATTTGTTATGCAGTAGATAAAACGTTGAATGATTTGTTTTGGGAGGAAAAGGAGTGGTAGGATGAAAATCGTGAAAGATGAACGTTTAATGATTGAAGGGTTAAAACATATTAGATTAGCTTTCATCTTACAAAATATCGTCATACTAGCTATCGTCTTTTACCGCTATGTCTTGCAAGGGGCAGGATATGAAAATGTTTCGGATTTATTAATGGTATTTATGGGCGGGATAATAATTATTAACTTTTTAAATCTGAAAAATTCAGTGGAAGTGTATGAGCATACGGGCGGAGTGTCGCGTCGTTATTTTATGAAGCTATTATTCATTCCGGTGGGTATTATTATTGGGATTTTAGCTATTTGTATCGTTGTAACACCAGATATTTCGATAAAGGAAATTAGTATGACAGGACTTATTATGTTTGCTTGTTTTTTAGTTCCAAGTTTGTTTATATACATATATATGAAAAAAATAAAAAGAGAAGATTGAAATATAAGAAAGGCTTTCCTATATTGAGGAAAGCCTTTCTTATATCTTTTTATACAAAACTTTATGAAGGCCAATTGGTTCAATTTCAAAAATTTCACCATGCTCCTGAAAGCCTAATCGCTTGTAATAGTCAGTTACAGTAATTCGGCCATTACACCATAGGATGTTTGCTTTTCGTTCTTTTAAAACTTGTTCTGCCTTATGAATTAAGGAGCTTCCAGCTCTTTTGTTCCGAAAGTTAGGTAATGTTGCCATTCCTCGTAGTCTATAATGGATACCATTTTGTAAATCAGGATATATTTCTTTTGAGAAGGAAGCGATGCTAATCAACTCAGCGTTTATAAAGGCGCCTAAGTGGAATGTGTCTTTTTCGTAGTCAGAAGAGTATTTACAGTCTGCTAGGGACTGATTTGGACGCAACACCGCTTGGCGTAATAAGTGTGTCTCGGATGCATCAATATATTGCACAGTAATCATGTTATCATCCTTTCTTATAAACCTTTTTCTATAAGTTGTATAAAGAAGTATGCAGGTGCAGCTAGAAGGCCGAGTATACTAGCGGTTCCGAGGAAGAGTGAAAGTAAAAGGCATGAGTATTTAACTCCAGTTGATTTTTTCCAACCATAGCTGCAAATTTCAATGCTAACACCGATGAGAATAATGGCGATGAGTACTTCCGCTAATAATAAGAGAGCTAAAGTTACAATAGACATAATGTAATCCATCCTCATAATATGTGATAGTAACATTTTACCATATGAAGTTAAAAAAATGCCCCTCAATTATGTGAGGGGCATTTTTTACTCTAATATGTTTTTTAGTGTATCGATATGTTCTTTTGAACCTGTTACAAGTAATGTGTCACCGTGTTGTAGTCTTGTATCACCATGTGGTATTAATGCTTTGTTACCGCGGTAGATTTGAATGACAAGCACATCACCTAAAAATGGGAGGCGGCGAAGCGCAACGCCGTTATATTTATTGCTGCGCAGTTCAACTTCGCGTACTGTTTCGTTTGCTGTTGTAATTAAGCGAACGAGACTAGGTTTATCAATAAGCGCACGTAATAAAATACGTGTAGAGTTAATTGTTGAGAATACAGCGATATGTTCTTGCGTTGCTTTTTCTTGTAGAAGTGGATCTTCTACACTTGCAATAACATGTTCAACACCTAGCTCTTTTGCATGTTCTGCCAATAATAAGTTTTGTTCATCATCACTGGTTGCAACAACGACGCGATCTGCATCAAATGCTGTTTGTTCAGTTAATGATGCGATTGTGATGTCATCTAATTTTACGATAGGGAAGTCATGCGATTTCGCTTCTTCATCATTTATTTTGTTTTGACGCATCATATATAGCGTTACGTCATAATCTTCTCGTTTTAAATCTAGTGATAACGGAAGGGTAATTCTGCTCGCGCCAATAATAGCTACTTTTGGTTTTGGTGTTTCTACTTTTGGGAACATTTTTTTAAACAATATAGGTGCAAAAATACAAGTAATAACTGCGCTTAAAATAAGAGAGGCAGATAAACTTGGACTGATAATCCCCAGTTTTTCACCAATTTGTGCAGCCGCAATAACTAAAGAAAGTGTCGATGTTAATAAAATTGCACTTCCAAGTACTATATTACGTGGATACCATTTTCGTAAGACGAGTGATGGTAAGAGTTTTGAAATAAAGAGTCCTACAATTAAGATTGGGATCATTAGCATGCTAGAAGGTTCTTTGAAAATAGACCATACCTCTAGATTTACACCAACCATTACGAAGAAAATAGGGATGAAGAAACCATAGCCGATGGAATCAAGTTTTTCAACCATATCTTCATTTGGTGATAATAACGATACAAGTACACCTGCTAAGAAGGCACCTAAAATATTTTCTGCTCCAACAGATTCCGATAACCCTACTAATATTAAAATGAGTGCAAAAACAGCTCGTGTATCAATTTGTACACTACCAGCTTTTAAACTATCTAAGTATGGAATGTTTTTAAAGCGTTTTGCAATAAAGTAAATGACAATACCAGCACCGAATAGAAGAAGTAGGAGCCACATACTTTGGCCGCTTTCGGAATTTAATCCGACGAAAACAGCGAGTAAAATCATTGTAACTAAGTCTGCAATAACAGCAACTAATAAAATGATTTGTCCGATTGCAGTTTTTCCTAGGTTGTTTTCTTTTAATGTTGGTACAACAACACCTAAAGAAATAGTTGAAATAATTAAAGTCATGAACATTGCATTATCTACAAATCCTAGCCATACGAATAGTAATGATAGGGCATAAGATAAGATGAAAATAAATAAGAAGATAATGCTTGCTACTTGAAATGTATTTGGCTCGTTTGTCGTATTTTTTTTCCCTTTTTGTTTAAAGATAGAAAAATCAATTTCTAAACCGCTTAAGAACATGAGGAAGATAAATCCTAATGTTGATAAAACTTGAAGCCATATATCTGGCTCAATAATATTAAACCCACTTTTACCTACAAAGATTCCTGCAATAATTTCTGCAACGACAACAGGAAGTGCTTTTAATTTAAAGCGTTGTAACAAAAGGGGAACGAAAAACGCGATTGCAACGACAACCATAAGTGATAGAACAGAAGTATGATGTTCCATTGCGTTCTCTCCCTTCAAATAAATATAGTACCTATTTAGCCATATAATAGGTAGAAAAGCAACGCATATGGATTCGATTTCATAAAGAAAGATTTTTCTTAACATTTGTCATAATAAGTATATTTTTCATGATTCTGTTGTTAATTCCGTAATGTGGATGTAATAGGGGAGGGGATAAAAAAAGACTGCTGAGGAATCTCAGCAGTCTTTTTCATGTACATTACATTGAGAAGAAGATCCATACAGTTAAACCAACTGTTGCAGTTGCAACGAAGAAACTGTATATCATTGTAAGAATTTGAACTCTTCCTTCTCCTTCTTTTAAATGCATGAACATAATTAATTGTAACAATGCTTGCGCAACAGCCATTATGATAATAGTTGTTAAGACTGTTGAAAGTGGCAATGTTGTGTAAAGTGCCACGTATAACGCTAGAAACGTTAATGCAAGCGATAAAATAAATCCGAAAACGTGTGACCAAGGGAATCCGCTATGCGCATGCCCGTTTGCTTGATTGTTGTTTTGAGCCATTTACGCCACCATCCCGTTCAAGTAAACTAGTGTGTAAATAAAGACCCAAACTAGATCAAGGAAATGCCAGTATAAGCTGATAATGAATACTTTACGAGCTGTAACTGGTGTTAAACCTCGTTTTAAAATTTGGATAATAACACAAGTTGCCCAAATGATACCGCCTGTTACGTGGGCTCCGTGCGTTCCAAGAAGAACGAAGAATGCAGATAGGAAAGCACTTGTTTGAATTGTTGCGCCTTCACCGATGTACATAATGAACTCTTCGATTTCAAAGAATAGGAAACCTGCACCTAAAAGTAATGTAAGGATGAACCATCCAAGCATTGCTTTTTGGTTGTGCTTACGCATTTCGTGAATTACGATACCACATGTGAAACTACTTGTTAAAAGTAGTAATGTTTGAATTAAAAGCGTTTTAAGTTCAAACAGTTGCGCTGGAGTTGGGCCATCTGCCGTACGACCAGCAAGGACTAGATAAGAGGCGAAAAGTGTTGCGAACAGCATAATTTCAGCCCCAAGAAAAATCCAGAATCCTAGGATATTCAATCTGCTTTGTTCGGATTGATATTCCAAAGGTAAGCTTTTATCTAAAGCCGCCATGTCATTTCACCTCTCATGCTATATGTTCTGTTTCTTTAATTTCATCAACACTTACGTAGTAGCCATCATCATAATCGAATGAACGATAGATTAAGCAAGCTAAAATACCAACGCCGCCGATTGCTGCAAGCCAGAACCAGCTAAATACTAATGCGAAACCTGCAAGACCGAAGAATAAAGACGCAATAATAGGCACACCAGAGTTACTTGGCATGTGAATTGGTTTGATATCTTCTGCTGCTGGTGTAACTGTTTCTCCGCGTTTTTTCATGTACCAGAAAGCATCAGCTTCTTTGATTTCAGGAAGTTTCGCGAAGTTGTAATGTTGTACAGGAGATTGAGTTGCCCATTCAAGTGTACGGCCATCCCATGGATCTCCAGTTGTGTCACGTTCACCGTGACGTGCACTCCAAATTACGTTGTAGCAAAGAAGTAGGAAGCCAATACCCATCATTACCGCACCAACAGATGCGATTTGGTTTAGCCATCCCCATCCAAGACTTTCAGAGTAAGTGTACATACGACGAGTCATACCGTCTAAACCTAAGAAGTACATTGGGAAGAAACAGATGTTGAATCCGCTCATAAAGATCCAGAATGTCCATTTACCTAGGCGTTCATTTAACATATGACCAGTCATTTTTGGATACCAGAATGTGAATCCAGCAAGCATAGCGAATACTGTACCTGCGATTAATACGTAGTGGAAGTGAGCGATTAGGAAGTAGCTGTTATGGTATTGATAATCAGCTGCTGCCATTCCAAGCATAACCCCTGTAACCCCACCGACTACGAAGTTTGGAATAAATGCCAATGACCAAAGCATTGGAACTGTAAAACGGATACGTCCTTTATACAGTGTAAACAACCAGTTAAAGATCTTAACCCCGGTTGGAATCGAAATCGCCATTGTCGAAATCGAGAAGAATGAGTTAACCGCTGGACCTGCACCCATCGTGAAGAAGTGGTGAAGCCATACGACGAAACTTAGTAAAGAAATTGCAACCATTGAGTATACCATCGCACTGTAACCGAATAGACGCTTACGTGAGAATGTACTAATGATTTCAGAGAAAATACCGAATGCCGGTAAAATAACGATATATACTTCAGGGTGACCCCATACCCAGAACAGGTTGGCCCATAACATCGGCATACCGCCGCTCGCCATCGTAAAGAAGTGAGCATCGAATAGACGGTCAAATGTCATTAATGCAAGAGCAACTGTTAATACTGGGAAAGCGAAAATAATGATAATTGTTGTAATTAAGATTGACCAAGTAAACATTGGCATTCTCATTAAAGTCATACCAGGTGTACGCATTTTTAAGATAGTAACAAGGAAGTTAATACCGGTCATTAGCGTACCGAGACCTGAAATCTGTAATGCAATTGCGTAGTAGTTATTTCCTACGCCTGAAGTAAACTCTGTACCTGCCATTGGGAAGTAAGAAGTCCACCCAGCGTCTGGAGAACCACCGATTACGAAAGCGATGTTGAATAACATTGCTCCGACAAAGAATAACCAGAAACTTAAAGCATTTAAGAACGGATATGCAACGTCACGAGCACCAATTTGTAATGGTACTACAAGGTTCATTAATCCCATAACGAATGGCATTGCCATGAAAAGAATCATTACTGTACCATGCGTTGTAAAGATTCCGTTATAGTGTTCAGCGTTTAAATAAGTTGTTTCTGGGAATGTTAACTGTGCACGGATCATTAAACCATCCATACCACCACGGAATAACATGATAACCGCAGAAATAATATACATGGCTCCGATTTTTTTATGGTCAACAGTTGTCAACCATTCGTCCCAAAGCCATTTCCATTTTTTATACTTTGTTAGTACGAAAATGATTGCTAATGTCACAAGAACGATAGAAGCGTCTGCACCGTAAATAATCGGGTCACCTGTGACAAAGAATTCATCAAGCTTCACTGTGTTCACTCCAATCTGTTGGAATAATAGCTATTATTTTTTGTTTTTGTAGTAGTTGTAATCACAATATTCAAGTGATTTTGGATCTACATAACTTAAGTGGTGACTAGAGAATGTCATACGACCAACTACACCAGGTTTAACAATTTCGTTGTACTTAGCTTCTGTTAGTTTAGGAGCAGTTTCTTGTACTTCTTTAACCCACTTGTCATATTTCTCTTTAGTTTTCGCTTCAACTTCGAACTCCATGTGTGTGAATCCTTCACCAGAGAAGTTCGCACTACGGCCTAGGTAAGAACCTGGCTTGTCAGCTTGTAAATAAAGATCCATAATCATGCCATCCATTGTGTACTTCATACCACCAAGTTCTGGTACCCAGAAAGCATTCATTGGGCCGACAGAAGTCAGTTTGAATTGAATTGGTACACCAGCTGGGATGTTTAAATAGTTAACGGTTTCAATTTTTTCCTCTGGGTAACTGAATAACCATTTCCAGTTTGCAGATGTAACATAAATTTCAACTGGTTTAATATGTTTGGACTCTTTCGGAACCTCTTCCGAAGCATAAGTTGCTTTTACTGTTGGAATCGATAATGCGATAACGATAATAACAGGAACAAGCGTCCAAATAATTTCTAGTAATGTGTTACCGTGTTGTTCAGGTGGCTCATAGTCCATATTCTCTGGTTTTTCACGATAACGAATCAAGATGACTGTAAACAGAATGAATACAATTGCGATAATTAATGACATAAGCAAGAATGACCAAACAATTAAATCATACTGTGCTTTTGCAACAGGTCCTTGCGGATTTAATACTGCGAGTTTTTTATCACAGCCACCGAGGAACAGAAGTAATGATAACGGAAGAAGCGAAGCCAACTTCCAAAACGCTTTCTTTAGTTGCACGATTGAAAATCTCCTTTCTCCTTGGATTGAAACTATGCCAATAAAACAATATAAACCTATTAATTTATAGAAGGCAATAGTTTTTGATATATTGTTAAAAAATAGACACAAATGCACACTTTTTAAGGTGAATATCATTTGTAACTTGATTACATTGTAAACTATTTTCCAGAGAAAAACGTGATTGTGAAAATTTTAAGATAAATAAAGTTATACCAGGATATCCAAGAAATAGAAAAAAGCTATCTTATCATAAGAAAGATAGCTGAATATTTCGTATATTTAGTTTATTTCTTGTGTGACAGTTCGTGGCTGTTCAAGTGTGACAACTTTTTTATATTTAACTTGGTATAAAATGTAACAAATAATCATAAATGGAATGCCACAATAAAGAGCAATTCTTTGATCTGGAATGAAAGCCAAACTAACAAATGTAATGAAATTAAGTGAGAACGCTACGATTGGAACTAGCGGATAGAGCGGTGTACGATATTTTAAATCATTTATGTCGCCACCATTTTTCACGAAATTTCTACGGAAGAAAAACTGTGAAGCGGCGATTGACATCCACACGACAACAGCAGCCATCGCTGCAATAGATGTTAAAACTAGAAAGACAGTATCTGCCGCAAATACACTTGTTAATAAGGAAAGGCTAGCGAAAATTAGGCTGAAAATTAATGCATTTAGCGGTACACCTTTTTTAGTTAATTTCGTAAATGCTGGACTTGCCATTCCTTGTTTTGCCATCGCCCACAGCATACGAGAATTTGCGTATAGACCAGAGTTAGCAACGGATAATACAGCTGTAATAATAACGAAGTTCATAATGTCTGCTGCATATGGGACACCGGCTACATCAAATACAAGTACAAAGGGACTTTCGACTAGATTAGCCTCTTGCCACGGGAGTAAACCTACAACAACTGATATCGCTAAGACGAAGAAGAAGAGAGTTCGCCAAATTGTATTTTTGATTGCTTTTGGAATTGTTTTTTCAGGATTTTCACTTTCTCCTGAAGCGATTCCGATTAATTCTGTTCCTTGGAAGGAGTAATTTACTGTAATCATCGTAAGAAGAACAGCTAATGCACCGTTTGGAAATAGCCCGCCATTTTCAGTGAAATTATGAAGCATTGGAGCTGGCTTTCCATTAAAGTCTAGTAGACCGAACATAACAGCGCCACCAAGTACGATGAAAATAACAATTGTTGCGACTTTTACACTTGCGAACCAAAACTCTGCTTCTGCATATGCTTTTGCTGATAAAGCGTTTACGAGGAAGAGCGCTGCTGCAAATGTAACGCACCAAATCCATGAAGAAACGTCTGGAAACCAGCGTTTCATTAAAATACTTACAGTTGTTAACTCTACGCCAACTGTAACAGCCCAATTTAGCCAATACATCCAACCGACAACAAATCCAAAACCAGGTGAAATGAATTTGCTTGCATAGCTTTGGAATGAACCTGCTTCTGGCATAGCAACGGATAATTCACCAAGACATAACATCGTTAAATACATAACAAATCCACCGACTAAAAATGCAAGAATAGCACCACCAGGTCCGGCATTATGGACAATTTGACCAGATCCCATAAATAGCCCGGTTCCGATAACACCGCCGAGTGCAATCATAAATAGGTGTCTACTTTTCATTGTTCGTTTTAAATCTGTTTGTTCAATTTGTTGATTCATATGCCCCTCACCCCGTATTTTCTTGAATGTGTGAACTTCGTTTTATTCTGAGTTTTTAATCATTAGTGGGGGATGCAACACACACTCGGTTTATTTACTATGAAATGAATGGAGTATGTAAAAAAACGAACTATGACTAAATACTCTAAGAATGTTTGTTAACATGGTGATATCTTCACCATGTTAACAATTTTGATTTTAGCAAAATATTCTGGAAATGTATATTTATTTTTCTTTTTATTAAAAATAATTAGAATTTTTATAATTAATTCTATGAGCGATAATTCACATGATCTTTCTAGCAAACTAGTAAGAAGAAGGGTACAATGATAAGAGTTGTGTCTGTAAAATAATAATTAATGGAGTTTTGTTTATAATGAAAAAGTTAAAATATCTTTTTGTTTTTGGGATTATACTTGCTGCTGCATTTTTTATAGGAAAAGATAAAATTATGCAAAAGGCGCAAGTTCTACGCTTAGAGTTTCTATCTGAAATGAAAGAAGCAGCTATGATTGAGGATGTTCCGTTTATTAAACAATTACCAGAATTACCTCGAGGATGTGAAGTGACAAGTTTAGCTATGTTGTTGCAATATAAAGGTGTACAAGTAGATAAGATGCAACTTGCTAGCGAAATTCATCGCGTTCCATTTGAACAAAATGGCGTACGGGGAAATCCTTACGAAGGGTTTGTTGGAAATATTTATACAAAGGCAGAGCCTGGATATGGTGTATATAATCAACCGATTTTTAATTTGGCAGAAAAATATGTTCCTGAAAAAGTAATTAATTTAACAGGTAGAGACATGCAAGATATATATAAAGTAATTAGTTCTGGTTCTCCGGTATGGGTCATTATTAATACGACGTTTAAGCCGCTAGCTGAAAGTAGTTTTGAAACATGGAATACGAGTTCAGGTGAAGTGAAAATTACATATTATGAGCATAGTGCAGTAGTAATTGGATATGATCAAAACTTTGTATATGTAAATGATCCTCTTAAAAATAATCCGCGTTTGGCTGTTCCGCGAGCAGAATTTGAGAAAGCTTGGGAGCAAATGGGAAAACAAGCAATTACTATTTTATAATAATGAAAAAGTCATCTTTTGGGTGGCTTTTTCTTTTTGGATTATTATTGCGGAAAATTCAGAAGATTCTTTTAAAAGTTAACAATTCACGTTATAATAACATTTAACTTGGTGAAGAAGGAGTGAAGGGGTATGGATGTTGCAAAGGAATTTGTTTTGTCAAAAAATCAGTTAGTTGAGTGGAGAAGGCATTTTCATAAGTATCCAGAGTTATCTTTTCAAGAAGAAAAAACATCGCAGTTTGTGTTCGATATACTTCGGAAATTCCCATATTTAGAAGTGTCACGGCCGACTAAATATAGTGTGATGGCAAAGTTAGTAGGTAAACATCCGGGCAAAACAGTTGCGGTTCGAGCCGATATGGATGCTCTTCCTATTCATGAAGAAAATGAGTTTAATTTTATTTCTACATATAAAGGTGTAATGCATGCATGTGGTCATGATGGACATATAGCGATATTACTTGGGGTTGTACATAAGTTAGTAGAAGAAAGAGAGAAGATTAAAGGGGAGATTCGTTTTCTATTCCAACATGCTGAAGAAAATTTCCCTGGTGGTGCAGAGGAGATGGTTGCTGCAGGTGTAATGGAAGGTGTGGATTATATTATTGGTGCTCACCTTTGGGCGTCGTTAGAGGTTGGGAAAATAGGCGTTATTTATGGTCCTGCAATGGCTGCACCAGATGTTTTTAAAATTAAGATAGAGGGAAAAGGTGGACATGCTGGAATCCCTCATGAAACGGTGGATAGTATTGCGATCGGAACACAAGTCGTTTCGCAACTTCAGCAAATTGTATCTCGCCTCACGAATCCATTAGATTCTCTCGTAATATCTGTTACACAATTTCATGCGGGGACAACTCATAATGTAATACCAGAGCAAGCGGAGATTGAAGGGACAGTGAGAAGTTTAAGACATGAATTACGAGGTGAAACAGAGAAGAAGATTGAGCGGATTGTGAAGTATATTACGGAATCTTACGGAGCGAAATATACATTTTCATATGAATATGGATATCGACCAGTTGTAAATGACTACGAAGCTACAGATCTTATTGAACAAACGGCATTACAACTTTATGGAAGGGATAGAGTTGTTCGTTTACAGCCGACGATGGCTGGAGAAGATTTTTCAGCGTTTTTACAAAAGGCACCGGGGACATTCTTTTTTATCGGAGCGGGAAATAAAGAGAAAGGTATTATATATCCTCACCATCACCCTCGTTTTACGATTGACGAAGATGCATTACCGATTGGAGTGGAAGTCTTTGTATCAGCCATTATGAATTTTATAAGTAAAGGAGAATGAGATGAAGAAAATACACATCCTAGCGCTTATTCCAGTTCTTTGTTTAGTAGTTGGGCCAATATTTGCGAATTCGGTTACTCCTTACGTATTAGGGATGCCCTTTTTATTATTTTGGGTATTATTATCAGTGTTTATTACATCTCTTTGTATGGGGCTTGTGTACGTGTTTGATCCTGCTAATAAGGAGGATGTAAAATGACTGCATTACTTATTATTATTTTATTTTTGTTTCTCGCACTATTTTTAGGGATTCGGGCACAACATGGAAAAGATATGAATTTAGAGCAATGGTCAGTTGGAGGAAGAGGGTTTGGCACTATTTTTGTTTTTCTCCTTATGGCAGGTGAAATTTATACGACGTTTACATTTTTAGGAGGAAGCGGCTGGGCATATAGTAAAGGCGCACCTACCTTTTATATTTTAGGCTATGGCGCTTTAGCTTATCTTTTATCGTATTTTTTATTACCACCGATTTGGAAGTATGCAAAAGAGCATAACCTTGTTTCGCAGTCGGATTTTTTTGCGAAGAAATACAGAAGTAAGGCGCTTGGACTTATTGTTTCAATTGTTGGTGTTGTTTCCATCATCCCATATCTTGTTTTACAGTTAAAGGGACTGGGAATTATCGTTTCAGAAGCGTCTTACGGAAGGGTATCACCTGTTGTTGCGGTTTGGATTGGTGCCATTGTTATAACTATATATGTAATGGTTTCAGGTATACACGGTTCAGCTTGGACGGCTGCTTTGAAGGATATTATGATACTGTTTATCGTTATGTTTTTAGGTATATATTTACCGTATCATTATTATGGAGGATTTCAGCCGATGTTTGAAGCTGTAGAAGCAGCGAAACCAGGATTTTTATCTTTACCTGAAGAAGGAATGAGTATTTCTTGGTTTGTTTCTACTATTATATTAACGGCCCTCGGTTTCTATATGTGGCCTCATACATTTGCTTCTGCTTTTTCTGCAAAAAATGAAAAAGTATTTCGTAAAAATGCAGCAATTATGCCATTGTATTCTTTAGTGTTACTCTTCGTATTTTTCGCAGGGTTTGCTGCTATATTGCAAGTTCCTGGGTTAAAGGGAGCGGATGTAGATCTTTCGTTAGTCCGTCTTGCTTTACAAACTTTTGATCCTTGGTTTATTGGGATTATTGGTAGTGCGGGAGTATTAACGGCATTGGTTCCAGGCTCTATGCTTGTTATGGCGGCTTCTACACTGTTAGCAAAAAATATTTATCGAACGATTGTTCCATCTGCTTCAGATAGACAAGTTGCTAAGATGGCAAAATTATTTGTGCCTGTAGTAACGCTCGTGGCAGTTTTATTTACATTTAAAGGAGGGGAAACAATAGGAGCGCTTCTCTTAATGGGGTACAGTATCGTTACGCAACTTTTCCCTGCACTTGTATGTAGCTTGTTTCCACGCCAAATTGTTACGAAGCAAGGAGCGATTGCAGGAATGGGAGTTGGGCTATTAGTGGTCGCATATATTACCTTATCTGGCTCAACTATAGCTACGATGTTTCCGAGTTTTCCGCAGTATATAAAAGATTTGAATGTGGGCATAGTCGCATTGTTAATTAATATGATTGTGATGTTTGTAGTTAGTGGATTTACAAAAGGTGTATTTATAAAGAAAAACACTACAATAGTAGAAAAGTAATTCGTTTATTGGAGCTATCTTTGCAAAGAGATAGCTCTTTTTTGTATATATTTTCTTCTATTAGCGGAATCTAACTAAAAACTTGTTGAAAAGGAAGTTAGGTGGGGAAATTGTTAGAGCTTGAAGGTAACTTATTTGAAGTTATGAAAGAAATTAGGGATGAGTTAGGTTCACCTAATGATTTAACAATTAGAGAAGTTGCTCTTGCTGGGAGTTTTACACGTTGTGCGGTTGTGTTTTTATGTGGATTGACAGATAAGGATAATGTTTATAAATATGTCATTCGCACACTGCAATACGAAGAAATTATAAATGAGGAAGCTGTTGTTCAAACGTTATTGGATCGTTTTATTTCTATCGCAGAAGTGGGTGTAAAGAAGAAGTTTCCAGATATTATGAATGCGATATTAGCGGGAGATACAGTTATATTAATTGATAATATTCAAACCGCTATCGTTATTAATAGTAGAGCTTGGGAGAAGAGAAGTTTAGAACCACCAGTGACAGAAGATTTAATACGCGGACCGAGAGTTGGATTAAATGAAGATATTAATGTGAATAAAATGTTAATCCGACGCGGTTTACGTGATCCAAAGTTGAGGTTCCAATCTTATATTATGGGGAAGCGATCGCAGAAAGAAGTAACCCTAGTATATATAGAGGATATTATTAATCCTCACATTGTAAAAGAGTTAGATCGCCGTCTTCAATCAATAGTGACAGATGTCGTTTTGGAAACAGGTACGATTGAACAATTAATTCAGGATAATAATTTATCCCCATTTCCACAGTTTTTGAATACAGAGAGGCCTGATAATATTATAGCCTCATTAGCGAAAGGGAAAGCGGCCATTTTAGTAGATGGATCCCCGTTTGCTCTTATTGCACCACTTGTGTTTGTTGATATTTTTCAATCTGTAGAAGATCATTACGAGCGCTGGGTGATTGGAACGTTATTAAGATTTTTACGTATGGGTTCAGGTATAATTGCGGTTTTGTTACCAGCTATGTATGTAGCACTTGTATCTTATCATCAAGGACTTATTCCTTCTAAACTGGCTTATTCAATTGCAGGTGCGAGGGAAGGTGTTCCATTTCCAGCATATATTGAAACGTTAATGATGGCCTTGACTATGGAATTAATACGAGAAGCTGGAATCCGATTGCCGAAACCGATGGGACAAACGATAGGGATTGTAGGAGGTCTTGTAATTGGAGAAGCTGCGGTAAATGCAGGGATTGTAAATCCGTTTTTAGTTATTATTATTGCGGTTACTGCGATTGCTACGTTTTCGCTTCCTGTATATAGTATTACGATTACGTTCCGAATTTTACTTTTCGTCTTTGTATTAGCTGCAACGGCTTTTGGGTTGTATGGGATCATTCTAGCTCTGATCGCACTTGCTATTCATATTACAAATTTAACAAGTGTTGGTATACCGTATACAACTCCAATTGCTCCTGCATTTTATAAAGATTGGAAAGAAGAATTTATTCGCATGCCAAAATCGATGTTGAAAGATAGACCAGAGTACTTACAAACAAAAGATTCTACAATACGTCCAAAGGAGCGAAAATAAGTGAAACCATTTGAGTATGGCGATGAAGAGATTGGATCTCGGGAAATTGGGTTTGCGGTATCATCGACCATTATTGGTATAGGGGCATTGTCTATGCCAAGAGATATCGCTAACCAAACTTTATTTTCGGACGGTTGGATTATCTTGCTTTTGGGTGGATTGATCTGCGCAGTTTTAGGTTGGTTTGTGACGAGAGTGGCTATCTTATTTCCGAAACAAAATTTTGTTCAATATACGAGTGCGCATTTGACGAAGCCTGTTGCATACACAATTAGTAGTATTTTAGTATTAACGTTTGCTGCTTTGACAGCATATGAATCGCGAATGATTTCAGTTATTTCTCAAACGTATTTATTTAGTGATACACCGATACAACTACTGTCTTTCTTCTTCTTATTAGTTGTTATTTATGGAATAGCAGGATCAAGAGCAGCCTTATTAAGGTTAAATGTTTTATTCTTACCTATTGTTTTAATTGCGATAGTACTTCTTTCTTTATTGAATATAAATTTAATGGAAATAAATAATTTACTACCAGCTTTTCAAACGAAAGTAAGTCAATATGCTGTTGGAGTTAAAAATTCTATTTTTACGTTTATTGGATTTGAAGTGGCTTTATTTTATGCGGTGTTGCTAAATGATAAGACAGCGAAAAAAGCGCCAATGGCAGTCGCGAAAGCGGTGATGGTAAACGTACTGTCATACATTTTAATTTATGTAACTTGTATTAGCGTTTTTACTTATATGACAACACGTGGATTGACATATCCAACAATTGAATTAGGGAAAGAAATTGAAATTGGGGGAGGATTTTTAGAAAGGTTTGATGCGATTTTTTTTACGACTTGGATTATTACAATTTATAACACTACAGCAATGTATTATGACGTCGCATCTTTATTGTTTTGTGCTATGTTTCCGAAAGTGAAGAAACATATTTTTATTTTCGTAAGTGCCCCTATTATTTTTATGGTGAATATGATACCTAGTAGTTTGAATACTTTATCAAGTTATGGGACTTATTTAGCTTGGATAGATATGGGGTTTGTTGTGTTAGCTCCTTTGCTCGTTTTAATTATATATAAAATAAAAAGAAGGAATGGTGGCAATGAAACACCTTCTTAAAATTATAATGGTTATGGCTTTAACTGGATTTATGAGTGGGTGTTCTGAGTTAGAAGAGATAGAAGAAAGAGGATTTGTAGTAGGAGCGGCTTACGATATCGTGAAGGAGAAGAAAGCGAATCCAATTATGAAAGGGACCTATCAGATGGTACTCCCTAGTAAATTGTCTCAACAGGGCGGACAAGGGGGTGGGGATAGCGAAAATTATATTAATGTTAGTGCAAAAGCAGATAGTGTATTTGAACAAATAAGAATAATCGCAAAAAAAATTAGTCGTACATTATTTTTCCCTCATATACAGGTGATTATTTTCTCTGAAGAATTACTTTCACATCCATACATTTTACAAAATACGTTAGATGTATATATTCGCGATCATGAGATGAGAAGAAATATTCGTTTGTTCGTTTCTAATAAAAATGCCGAAGCTATTTTAAAACAAAGTGCCAAGCCTGAAAATTTACCGGCGCAGTATATTGATATGTTAGCTGAACACCCTCCGAAAAATGCCCAAATGATTGAGGCTGCAAGAATTGGTGAGGTGCAGGAAAAGATGATCTCTAACCGAAGTTTTGTATTGCCTATTCTGGAACTAACAAAGCAAGGAGTACAAATGAACGGTGCAGCATTGTTTCGTGGAAAGGATAATAAGTGTGTAGGCAATTTGAGTGGGGAAGAAACATTAGGGATGAATTATATAATAGGTAAAAAAATTGGAGGTTTTTTTACCATCCGTAAAAAGAATCAACTTATTACATATGAAATTCATAAGTTACGTCGAAAAATTAAAGTATCCACAACGAATGCTACAAAACCGAAATTTAATATTCATTTATTTCTGGAAGGTACAATAGCTGAGTTGCACTTTAGTGATCATAAAAAGGTTTTGAATGAAAAGCGTTTAGAGAAGGATATATCGGAAGAAATGGAGGAGCGTATTCAAAAATCGATTAAGCTTGTTCAAAAAAAATATAAGGTAGATGTATTAGAGTTAGGGGAAGTGTATAAGAGACATAATTATAAAGAATGGACAAAAATAAGTAAGAATTGGGATCAAGGCGAAAATTACTTTAGTAATGCTGAAATTACTGTTCACGTTCATCCAACAATTGAACATTCAGGTTCAGCTTTACCGAAAAGAGTGAAATAAGGTGATGAAAGTTGTTTACTGGATTAGGAATTAGTTGCACGATATTAATGGCGGTGCTGCCGGGGGCTATTTATTTCATTCATAAAAAACTCACAACGTATGGAGCGCAGCCGTGGAATACTGATGTACAAAAAAAGAAACCTGAATGATTTTCAGGTTTCTTTCGGGCAAAGCATATGTGAAGGGGGATGCCTTCTATGTATGCTTTGTTTTATACAAGCCCTAACCAATGTACCAATTGTGTAGAGAGGAATGTAACAACAATGGCGATAACGGTAGGGATTGCAAACGATAAGAATGTCCATTTTGCACTTTTTGTTTCTTTGTATATGTTAACCAGTGTTGTTCCACACGGGAAATGAAGAAGTGAGAACAACATTGTGTTTAACGCTGTTAACCAAGTCCAACCATTTTCTAGGAATAGATTTTTAATTTGATTAAAATCATCTATTTCAGTTAAAGCCCCAGTTGATAAGTAAGACATTAATAAAATTGGGATTACAATTTCATTAGCGGGTAGTCCAAGAATGAATGCAGCTAGAATAAACCCGTCAAGTCCTAACATTTTAGCAAATGGATCTAGGAAATTTACAAAATACATAAGTAAGCTTGTGTCACCGATAAAAATATTAGCAAGTAACCAAGTTAATGCAGCTGCAGGGGCAGCAACAACTATAGCTCGTTTTAAAACGTAGATTGATTTATCGAGTGTTGCGCGAACAATTGTATTCCAAACTTTTGGCTTGCGGTACGGAGGTAACTCCAGTGTGTAGTGAGTTGGAACCCCTTTTAAGGCTGTTTTTGATAGTACCCAAGAAACAGTTAATGTCATAATAACACCAATTACAACCATTCCAACTACAACGCCAGCAGTAACCAATGTTTGCATACTGCCTGTATAACCAGCAGCCATAAATAGTGAAGCCATTAAAATTAACATAGGCCAGCGACCGTTACAAGGAACGAAGTTGTTCGTTAAAATTGCTAGCATACGTTCACGTGGTGATTCAATGATACGTGTTGACATAATGGCTGCTGCATTACAACCAAATCCCATTGCCATTGTTAAAGATTGTTTCCCGTGTGCGCCGGATCGTTTGAATAAGCGGTCCATATTAAACGCGACACGTGGTAAGTATCCGTAGTTTTCTAATAGCGCGAACATAGGGAAAAAGATTGCCATAGGTGGTAACATAACGCTAATAACAGCACCGATACCACGGAACAAACCAAGTATTAAAATGCCATGTAACCATTCAGGTGCATGCGCTGCTTGGAACCAAGATGTTAAATATCCTTCGGCCCATCCGAAGAATTCGGCAATCATATCAGATGGTACGTTAGCGCCTGCAATTGTAAGATAAAAAATAATAGATAAAATACCGAGCATAATTGGGAATCCCCAGATTGGAGATGTGAAAATTTTATCTAGTTTTTCGGAACGATATAATTTATCAGTATTTGTATATTGGACAGATTCTTTACATATGCTTGCAGATGTTCGGTAAATATCTCCGACTATATCATCTCGTATATCTTCTTTTGAAAGTGTTTGTGCATGTTGAATAATATAGTCTAATGGAAGAGCTTTACTGGCTGAGTGAGATTCCATTAATTACGACCTCCCTTACAAGTGGTTCATTATGGTGTTTTTGAAGTGTAGTTAAGAAATTTTTATCTCCATCTAATATACGTAACGCAATCCAACGTGCTGGATACGTATCACCGAACACTTTATAAATTTGTGGTTCTAATTCCTGAATCATATTTTCGATTTTTTCGCTGTAAGTAATTTTAATTGGTGTTGGAATTAGTTTTTTATTTGCTACTTTTGCAATAACATTTAGCAAATGACCAATACCTACTCGGTTACGTGCTGAAATTTTAACGACAGGTACACCAAGTGATTTTGCTAATTTCTTTTCATCGATAACAATCCCTTTTTTCTCGGCTTCATCAATTAAGTTAATGCAAATGACTACATTATTTGTCATCTCCATCACCTGGAGTGCTAAATTTAAATTTCTTTCCATAGCAGTTGCGTCTATGACAACTACAGTTACTTCTGGTTTTTCGAATATAATATAATCCCTCGCTACTTCTTCGTCTGCGGAATTTGAGTATAGTGAGTAAGTTCCAGGTAAATCTATTAATGTATAATTACTTCCGTTATGTTCATATTCTCCTTCAGCTTTTAAAACAGTTTTTCCCGTCCAGTTTCCAGTATGTTGTTTTAAACCTGTTAAAGTATTAAATAATGTACTTTTCCCGGTATTCGGGTTACCAGCTAAAGCAATACGATGTTTGCTCATCTGAAATCATCTCCTATTAATACCCCGAAAATAAGGGAGCTTTCTTCTTTGCGCAGTGCAATAGTTGTGTTGCTCACTTGATAAGCGACCGGATCTCCAAGTGGACTGCGTTGCAATACTTTAATCGTTGCCCCTGGGATAAATCCCAAATCTAATAAACGTCGTTTCATAGTTCCTTCTAATTGTATCTTCTCAATTTGTACAAACTCCCCTGTTTTAAACTCGGAAAGGGGTTTAGTATTAGCCGATACCATAAAAGTTACCTCTTCTCTATATTTTTAGTGTTAGTTTAAAAAGTTTCCTTAGGTAAACTTTTTGTTAGTAATATAGTAGACTACATTGGATGATGCTGTCAATTAGTACTTTAAAAATATTCATTTAATTTTAGAATTGTTCCAATTTATTTAGTTGTACTAAAAAATATTACTGAAATTCTTTTTAATGTGCATAAATTAGGCGTGAAAAAGTTACAAAATACAGCGGAATTGTAAATGTAACTTTAACTAAAAGGGAAAAAGAGAGAAAAACATTTACATTGAATTTACATTGTTAAGAATAAATTTACATTACAGCATAGTTAGTGTGGTTTTTGTTTGCTTCTTTAACTACAAATGTTGGGATTCCTAGCTTTTGAGGATGATTATCGTCATTTACTTAAAATTAAAAATTGCTTAACACTCACATAATATTGTTGTCCTACAATGAATTTGTGTTCGAAAGAAAATGAATTCGAAAAGTGATAATCCAAATGGGGGTACAAGACATGGTTATGAAAAAAGGTATTAAATTTTCTTTAGCAGCTTTAGTGGTAGCAGGAGCATTAGTTGGGTGTGGGAAAGCAGAAGATACAACTAGTAAAGAAACTGCTAAAGGAAGCGATAATACAAAACAAGAATTATCAGGTACGATTGCAGCAGCTGGTTCTACAGCTCTTCTACCTCTTGCGGAGGAAGCTGGAAAGAAATTCATGGAGAAAAATTCAAAAGTTTCTATTCAAGTTCAAGGTGGCGGTAGTGGAACTGGGATTAACCAAGTAGCATCTGGTGCAGTACAAATTGGTAATTCAGATGTTCCGTCTGGAGATAAAATAAAAGATGCTGAAAAGGCGAAAGAATTAGTAGATAACAAGGTAGCGGGTATTGCATTCGCTCTTGTCGTAAATAAAGATGTAAAAGTTGATAACTTAACAGTGCAACAAGTACAAGATATCTTCACTGGAAAAGTAACAAACTGGAAAGAAGTAGGCGGAAAAGATGAAAAAATCAACGTAATTAATCGTCCGGCTTCATCTGGTACACGTGCTACATTTGAAAAAACGATTATGAAAGACGCGAAAATTAATGATGGAACTGGTACAACACAAGATTCTAACGGTGCAGTAGAGCAAGCTATCAATTCTACTCCAGGTTCAGTAAGTTATTTAGCGATGTCTTACATGGTTGGAGATAAAAAAGGTGCACTACAAACAGTGAAAATTGATGGTGCTGAACCGAAAGTTGAAAACATTGCGTCTGGTAAATATCCATTCTGGTCTTACGAGTATATGGTAACAAAAGGTGAAGCGAAAGAAGCAACAAAAGCTTACATCGATTATGTAAAAGGTAAAGACTTTGAAAAGCAAGTAGAAGATATGGGCTACATTCCAATGTCTAAATTAAATAAGTAATAAAGTTTTATGGGGCTGGCTGCAAGGCCAGTCCTGTTCATTTCAATCTGTGAAGTGGGGTCTGTCCTGTGATGAAGGGGAAAAAACAAATTAATTACGTAAAAAGTGAATATATAGGAAGATCACTTGTTACGTTTTGTGGTATTTTTATTGTTTTAATTACATTAGCTATTATTGCGTTTATTTGTGGTAAAGGTATTCAATCTTTTACACAAAGTGGTATCTCGTTTACTGAGATGTTAACATCGACAAAATGGAATCCAAATGCTGATCAAGGATCCTTCGGGGCTTTAATTTTCATTGTAGGTTCAACGGTGGTTTCGTTAGGTGCGGTTATTATTAGTGCACCAATTGCTATAGCTCTTGCTATATTCATGAATTTAATTTCGCCAAAGTTTGGAAATAAAGTGTTGAAGCCTGTTCTAGAATTGTTAGTTGGTATTCCTTCGGTTGTATACGGATTATTAGGTGTTACGATTTTAGTACCACTATTACGTGATTCGTTTGGGGGAGTAGGCTTTAGTTTAATTGCAGGTATTGTTGTATTAAGTATTATGATTTTACCTACTATTGCTAGTATCGCTTCTGATGCAATACGTTCTGTTCCATTTGATTATTTAGAAGCTTCTTATGGTCTAGGATCAACGAAATGGCAAGCGATTAGCCGAGTGATTGTTCCTGCTGCGAAAAAAGGGATTTTAACAGGTGTTGTTTTAGGCTTAGCGCGTGCTTTCGGTGAAGCGTTAGCGGTTCAAATGGTAATCGGGAATACGATTAAATTACCAGAAGGAATATATAGTCCGACAGCGACGTTAACTGGTATTTTAACAATGGACATGACGAATACATTGAACGGAACTGCTTGGAACAATGCGCTATGGACTTTAGCGATGATTTTACTTGTTATTTCATTCCTGTTTATTTTAGTAATTCGAGCGATTGGGCAAAGAGGTGAGCGATAATAATGAATGCAAGAACGGTAAATAAAGTTTGGACAGGTATCTTTTATGCGGTTGCGGCTTTAGTTGTAGCTTTGCTAGTGTTCTTAGTATTTGAGATTTTACAAAAGGGATGGGGATTTTGGGATCCTAATTTCTTGTTTGGAGAACCAAGCAATACAAGAGCTGGTGGTGGGATTGGTCCGCAGTTATTCAATTCCTTCTACATGCTTGTTATAACGCTTATTATATCTATTCCTCTTGGATTAGGTGCTGGAATATATTTAGCAGAGTACGCAAAACAAGGACGTTTTTTAAATTTTGTTCGTCTATGTATAGAGACGATGGCGTCTTTACCTTCTATTGTTGTTGGTTTATTTGGTTTGTTAGTGTTCGTTACAATGACAGGTTGGGGATACACAGTAATGGGTGGTGCTCTTGCTTTAACTATTTTAAATTTACCAGGTTTAACGCGTGTTTGTGAAAATGCGATTTCAGAAGTTCCTCATAATGTAAAAGAGGCAAGTCTTGGATTAGGTGCAACGAAGTGGCAAACAATCGCTCGTATTATTATCCCATCGTCATTACCACAAATTATTACAGGGATTATTTTAGCGGCGGGTCGTATATTTGGGGAAGCGGCAGCATTAATTTACACAGCGGGTTTAACATCCCCGATTTTAAATTCAGCAGCGGATTTCTCAAGTCCTGCGCATCCTTTAAATCCGTTTAGACCAGCTGAAACATTAGCGGTTCACATTTGGAAATTAAATTCTGAAGGAGTTATTCCAGATGCGAAGTTGATTGCGACAAAATCTGCAGCTGTATTAATTATTATGGTATTACTATTCAATGTTATTTCACGCTTGATAGCATCTATATTACACAAGCGCTTTACAGGAACGAAAAGAAAAAGTAAAGCAACGAAAAAGGTAAAAGCGGCATAAATTATAAAGAAGAACTCTCTATTTATAAGTAGGGGGTTCTTTTGTATTTTAATATAGAAGGAATGGATGTAATGATTGTTGAATTTGTGGTTAATTATAAAGAAGAACAGATGTAATTTAGAGAGGAGTTTTAATTTGTTTTTTCTGCAAATGTCAGGTTTTCCTGGGTCAGGAAAATCGACAGTTTCTAAGTATATAGCGAAATTAACAGGTGCTGTAATTATAGATCATGATGTTTTGAAATCCGCGTTGTTAAAATCATTAAAAGTAAAAGGAATTGAATCAACGATTGTTGGTGGGCTTGCGTATGATGCCGAATGGGTATTGATTGATTCTTATTTAGAACAAGGGCATAGTGTTATATTGGATAGTCCGTGTTTATATGAGGGAATGGTTGAAAAAGGAATTAAATTATCAACTAAACATGGTGTGAAATATAAATATATTGAGTGTTATCTTAATGATATGGAAGAGATTAATAGGAGACTGCAAACACGTAAGCGTATGATCAGTCAAATTGAAAAGGTGGAGTCGGAAGTAGGTTTTGAAAAGTGGTTAAATGGTAGTCAAAGACCTTTAAATAATGAATACCTTATTGTGGATTCTAGTAAACCTATAGAGCAATATGTGGAAAAAATGATGGATTATATGACTAAGTAGAGAAAAGACGTTATCTTCATTTGTGAAGATAACGTCTTTTGTTTTTAAATATCAGGTGTTTCTGTAGAAGTGCTTATTTTCCTACGGGAGCGTCTTTTTCTCCCGATTTTATCTAATAGTTCATACATAACTGGAACGACTACTAATGTAAGAACAGTCGAGACTGCCAAACCGCCGATGACAACGACGGCTAAACTTTTTGATACCATACTTCCTGCTTGGGATTGGCCAAATAGGAGTGGGAGCATAGCGACGATTGTTGTAATAGCTGTCATAATAATTGGGCGTAGTCTAGTAGAACCTGCTTCAAGTAAGGCTTCTCTAGTTTCCATTCCGTGTTCCCGATTTTGTTGGACTCTTTCTATTAATACAATAGCGTTTGTAACAACAATCCCGATTAACATTAATGCGCCAATCAAGGAATTTATATCAACAGGTGTTCTTGAGATGATTAATCCTAAAATACCACCGACAGCAGCTAACGGTAAGGAGAATAGGATTGCAAAAGGAGCGCGTGCTTGGCCGAAGGTGATAACCATAATTAAATATACAATCCCGATTGCAATCCCCATAATTTTGAATAAATCTGTAAAATTCTCTTGCATAGATTCAGTAGCTCCTGCGATATTTACTTTTGAACCGCTAGGTAAATCTAAGTCGGTTATCGCTTTATTTACTGCTGTGTTTACTTTACTCAAATCTTCATTTGAAGCTTCGGCGGTAATTTGAATTGTTTCTTTTCCGTCTTTATGGAAAATTTCTGTTTGCGTTTGTTTTTCTGAAATAGTTGCGATGTCTTTTAAAGGAATTGGTCCATTAGTAGGTGATAGTATGTTTATATTTAAAATATCTTCTTGTTTACTAATGTTTTCCTTTTTATGTTCTATCATAATAGTAGTTTTTTCATTATTAATTGTAATTTCGCCAATAGGTGACTTCTTCATAAGGAATGCTACTTGTTGCGCAGCTATTTCTGGTGTTAAACCTAGTTGTTCAGCCTTTGTTTGATCAATATGAATTTGCCATTCTTTCTTAGAGTCTTCTAAATTCGTTTTTACTTTAGAAAGATCATCCATGCTTTTTAGTTTTGTTTCGACGATAGTAGCCGCCTCTTTTAAATCCGCTTCGTTAGTAGCTGTTACGTTAAATTGTAAGTTGTTGCCGCCGCCAGAGCTTGAATAACTTGTTTTTATATAATCAAGTTCAGCAGGCTCAAAAGTTTTATTTTCCTTTTTTAACTCTTTAATATATTGATCAATATCAGAACCTTTTTTAAAGACTACAAATATACTAGCAAGGTTATTTTTAGTTGTTTGCCCCCATTGTGCATCTTCTGCGCTAGATCCCATTCGTAAAATAACGTCTGTTACATCTGAATTAGAAAGTAATTTCTTTTCGAAATCAAATGCTTTTTGTTTTTGAGCTTCAGCATTATAATCGGCTGGAAATGTCATGTTAATAGATAACATTGTGTCGTCCTCAGATTTTATGTTTGCTTTCGGTAGTAATATATAGGCTGCAATTGATCCTGCAAATAATAAAAATGCAGTAAGTAGAATAATGAATTTATGAGAAAGAGACCACTTTAACGTAGCGACATATCGTGATGAAGAACTTGGCTTTCGATGCTTTGTTTTTTTGAGTAGTAAAAAAGCCATAAGTGGAACGACTGTGAGTGCAACGATTAAGGATGATAGAATAGAATATACAACTGCTAATACCATAGGTAACATTAATTTTCCGATTGCTCCCGATACGAGGCCGATAGGTAAAAAAACAGCGACCGTTGTTAAAGTAGAAGAAGTAATTGCGACGGCAACTTCTTTCGTTGCATCAAGAATAATATTTTTAGAGAAAGAATCTTTTTGTAAACGGCGGAAAATATTCTCGATGACAACGATACTATCATCGACGAGACGTCCAACCGCAACAGCTAAACCACCAAGGGTTAAAATGTTAAGTGTGATGTTAGATTGATGTAGTAAAAAGAGTGTTAATAAAATAGATAATGGAATACTGACAACAGCGATGAGTGTTGTTCGGAAGTTACGTAAAAAGATTAAGATAATTAGAGTTGCAGCGATTGCTCCAAGTATTACTTCTTTTCCCATGCTAGTAACAGCATTTTCAACTTGTTCATGGGTTGAGGCTAAAAGTTTAATGGAAAACTGATCTTTATATTCCTTATTTATCTCTTTAACTTTTTTATCAATCTCTTTTCCAATTGCAACTGCATTTTTGCTCGGTTCTTTCATGATGATTAATCCAGTGCCTTCTTCTCCGTTTATATGTGAGATTGTATCGTAGTGTTGTTTGATTTCGATTTGAGCAATGTCTTGCAATTTCACTTGGGGTACCACAGTGATGTTTTTAATGTCATTTACATTTTTTATGTCCCCAATGACGCGGAGGTTGTATTCTTCCTGATTAACAGTAATTGCCCCAGCTGGAGTAGAAGTTTCTTTTCCTTGTAAAACAGTGAGTACCTGCTGTGATGTTACGTTTTTGTTTTTTAATTGGTTCGGATCAAGTACGATAGATAATTCAGAGGTGGATTTTCCGAAAAACATAACATTAGCAACACCATCAATGTTTTCGAGTTGTGGTACGATTTCTTTTTCAATTTGTTTTTCATCTGCTTTTGAAAACCCGTTTTGTTTCTGGACAGTAATTTGGGCGAGTGGAATCATAGAAGTGTTTAGTTGACTAACTACGGGCTTGGTTACATCTTTAGGTAATTTAATTGTATTGACGGCTTTTTCGACTTCGCGTGCTGCATCTTTCATGTTTGCTTTTGATGTATACGCAATGTCGATACGTGATAATCCCTCGTATGTAGAAGAAGTAATGGTGTCGACGTGTTCTAAATTGCGAAATTGTTTTTCGAGAGGATCAGTTACATCCTTTGTCATCGTTTCAGCGTCGAGTCCTTGAGATAAGGTTGTGACGGTAATTGCTGGATTGTCGATACTTGGTAAAAATTCCATAGGTAATTTAGAGCCGGAATAAACACCGAGTATGGAAATGAGAAAAATCATGATGATAATGGCAGCTCGGTTTTTTAATGAAAACTTTGTTAACCTATCCATAAAATAATTCCTCCATTGGTTTATTTATAGTTGAGTACATCCTTTCTTACTATATAACAAAAAATGGATATTTTTCATTAATTAAATGTAAAAAAATTCTAACAATATTCTTAAGTTTATATTTGCATTGGAATTGTTTAATGTGGATGGGATTTTTTCTTACGGCTAAGTTATATCGTTATTCTATAGAAGGATAATTATTATAAACTTTAATATAGAAGAGAATGAAAACCTGGGAAGGTATTGTGAAATGCAATTTGGTTGAATGAAGTGTAGTAGTATACAATCAGAATAACTATTTTTAGTAGGAAGGATAATAATTCTTTCTATAGAAGAAAGTAGGATAGATAATTTTTTTTTGTTTTTTATAAAAAACACTTGTTATTTAAAAATCATGATGGTATATTAATAAACGTCGCTGATGCGGAAACGCAGAAAACGACAAAAAAGAAATTTAAAAACTTAGTTGACATCGAAAAATGAAGATGTTAATATGATGAAGTCGCTTCTGAAGCGGCGGACAAGTTCTTTGAAAACTGAACGAAACAAACAACGTGAAACGTCAATTTTTATTTTTAGATGCTAGACAAACTAACTTTATTGGAGAGTTTGATCCTGGCTCAGGATGAACGCT